>JBGTHZ010000065.1:0-124245 GCA_041745915.1 Pyrinomonadaceae bacterium
TCGACACGGCCGAGTACGCGGCCGCCGATGAGTTGCGTCGATTCGAGATCAATGCGGGTAATGTTTCCGCTGTAAAGAGTCTGCAGTCTTAGTCCCTGACGACTGCTCGGTGCCACGCTGTCGACGTCAACTCGGCGATTGGCGAACTTTTCGAGATGAGCGTTGAAGTCATAGTTCGGGTTTCCAGTGTCGACGGGGTGAAACAAAAGGTGAAGCGAGTTAGGGGCGTAACGTTGAAGAAATTGTGTTTGCACGGTTTGCCTCCAGATGCAAAGGACGGAAATATTGGAATAGGTAAAAGCACCCATTGCAGTCACAACTAAAACCCAGCTTTGGTTTTTGGAGTTGGAGATGTCGGTGAATGTGTGAGGGACGCTCGCCACTGATGTTTTTGTTTCATCGAATTAGCAGCTGGGGAACGGCTGAGAGAAGGCGCCCCAACGTCGAATCGTAGTGCTCGCTGAAATCGCCGATTCTTCGAGTTACGTGCTTGCTCGCATTCCGCATATTGTTTGGAGCATGGTTGGTGAGTTGGTGAGGGCATTTGGATACAACACGGCCTTTGTAGGAGGCCGGTCTTTTGTTTGGGGTTGCGAAGTTAGAGAGGTGCGGGTTGCGCGAAGTTGAGGTTACTTCGTTTCTCTGCCGTGTCGGGAAAAGCCGCCAGCCGTAGGCGCGGTAGTGCGGGGAACTACTTTAGGAGTACCGGGTCAATTTGTTTCGACGGGAGATTGTGTTTCCCGGTTTGGGCCGCTTAGTGCGGCCTAACGTGTTTTGATCTTGGCAAAGAGGAATCTTTCGGTGTTAGTGTCACGTCGTTTACACGATCTTGTGCCGCCATCATTTTGGCGGTAACGAATCCAAAGTTGATTTGGTGGGTCCTTGGGATTTTTCGCCCGGGGTTTTTAAGCCCGCTGGTTTAGCCGGCGGCGCCTTGCTTTATTAAGAAGAAAAAATGTTAATGCTGGACGCATATTTGGATGAGACCGGGCACGGGGACGATCCCAAGACGAGGTTTTTAGGAATCGCAGGCTGTCTGACAAGAGCAGAGGTATGGAAGAAAGTCGAAATCAAATGGAGCGAGGCGCTCATATTGGAAGGGCTACCTTATTTTCACATGAAAGAATACGCTTTTTCAGTTGGCCCATTCAAAAGTTGGGAGAAAGACGAAGATCGGAGACGGAAGATTTACGGCGCGTTGTGGGAAATCATTTTAGAAGCACAATTGATTCCTCTTGGTGGCTTTGTGCCGCTAGAAAGTTATAAACAAGAGCTGACGGGGCAAGAGCACCATATTCTTAGAGACGCGTACTTTCTATGCTACCTGCAATGTGTAAGGTTTCTGGCTCAATATGTAGAGTTTGATCTGGTTAGTAATCTCGGGACCTTTTTTGACGATAAGAAAGGCTTCAAAGGCGAGGCGTTCAAAATACATGAGGTGTTGTCGGATCGGTTTCAAGGCAAGATACCACCACCGATATTTAGCGATATGCGCAAGGTCCTTCCACTGCAAGTGGCTGATATTATCGCGTACGAATCTAAGAAAGAATTTGAACGTCAACTGCTCACGCCGGGGAAAAAACCAAGGTGGGGATTTGATCAGCTTGAAAAGTTGATCTCTCAATCTGCGCCAAGCGAACGCGTGTTGTTTGGGAATAAGGACTGCCCAATTGCTCTTCTTTCAAAAGAGGAATTGGCAAAAATCTCTACGGTACAAAAACTGGCCCATAATGAGGGGAACTACTAAAGAAACTGGACCACAATCGAAGACGGCCCCGATGGCGATGTTGTCCAGGGAGATTCCCGGAAATGAGCGACGAAACGCAACTTTCTGACTGCCTCAAAACAGTAGCGGAAGCAGCGGCAAAGGAAGAAGCAGAACTAGACGCAGCGCGCCTGGCATTAAAGGAGCACGAGTCGCAAGTAAGGATTCGGATCGCGGCCTTAGTGTCGGATGTAGCAAATGTCGTCTTCGCATCAAACAGCCAAGCGCTGCGTCAAAAAGCCGTGCGAGGGTTGTACTGGGGCGCCCGGGTGAAGGCCGGCATCATCGCCGAAGCATTCGGCGTGAACGAACACGCGATTCATTCGATTGCCGGGCCTCTCGTTGAACGAACGCCCTGCGAGGGTGGCTGCGGCGTACAAGTCGAACGCACGTATCGTTCGCATTCTGATTGGCGAGACAAAGGGCGCAATTCCAAGCGCCGGATCCCTCATCTCTGCGACCAATGCAAAGCTAAGCACGACGCTTTAGGGCGCGTTGAGTACGAAAAAGATCAAGCGAGGCAACGAGCAGAGGCTGTGGCATATTGCGCAAAGTATGGTCATCATTGGGGAGCGGAGGACATCGGCGGCGTGCGTGGTGAGAACGGTGTCGACTGGATTTCGAATAACAGGCCAATACAGCTACAAAGTGCCCACCTGCTAAGCATCGATACCAACTCAATCGTTCTCCAGTTGTTTTGTATGAATTGGTGTGGCGCAACTATGGAAAGGACGATCTCGGCAGGAGAGGGCGCAACTGCGCGGGATGCGGAAAAGCAAGCGGTTGATTAGCGGCTCCAGGGTGGGGTTGTCGGTTGGCCGGCATACACAATTGTCGACCCGATGTTGGCTCGAAGGAAGAATGACAGTGTCAAGAAGTAAGTATGTTGCTTCTGAAATGCTTCTTGAAGCGGCTAATCGCCACCAGATACACCTCAGCATACTTGTAGCCGAAACCGGGCTGTGGGCCAACGCCGAAGTCCATAGGCGGATTGTCCGAGAGACAGGCGGCGCGGCAATGGTGCCGAATTGTCGCCGCGCGCGAACTGCTCAGGGCGAGAAACGCGGCCAAGTGATTGATGGGATCCGGCTCGACGACAACACCTACGCAAACGTCGCCCTTAAGCGGGCTCTTGGGCTCCACAGGCTTCAGCTTGAGGGTTTCGAGGTATGCCACATCTGGCCGCGAACCTGCTATGACCAGCGCTTTCATACGGCCGTCGCGAACATGGTCCTATTGCCGCGCTCATTGGCTGGGCTCTCTGATCACGACGCGGAAATTCAGGCATCACTGCAATATCGCGCCTATGAACTGTATGGATGGTACCCAGAAGGAGCAGATGTCCCAGCTAAGCCGGCCTTTTATCCAACCAACTGGCGAGAACCGGAACCGCTGCCCTCAGGTGTATCACGGCGTTCAGGCGAAATAGGGGGCGAGCCGAATGAAACCGACAAATCAGACCTGATGTCGCCTGAAGAATCAGCCCTAATAATTCGCCGAGTTCAGGAATGGTCGCGGAAACCTCAGCTGAATGTTCATCGCATAATAGGGATCGTTAACAGATCCGGCGATGGTGTCGCGCGCGATGAACTTATCGCTGAGATTGGTCGCGCTACGACTACAAAGAACGCATACGGTGCGATTGCCAGCCTGTTAACGAGCAAAGGGAACGCGTATGGACGAGTCTTCGAGGATGTCGATGGCATCATCCGACTTCATCCTATGATCGAGGACTACGTTCGTTCGTTGCGGTGGTCGTAGGTTAGGACAGTCCTAGATCGAAGGGCTGGATTCACGCATAACCGAATATGAAAACTCTGCTGCGGTCCTCAGACATTCGGGCTCAAATTATCAAGCTCTTCTCGTTATCCACCACGCGACGCGTAGCGATCGTGGCGTTTGTGGGGGAGGGTGCAGAAGCCTATTTACCAAAGCCAAAGGGCCTGCAGCTGATTTGCTGGCCGAAAGCCGGCGGAACAAATCCAAATGTATTAAGGCGGCTTATCAGGCGCGGTGCCGACATTTCTTTCGTTGATTCTCTCCACATGAAGTTGTATTGGTCCGCAAGCCGAGGAGCTATTATCACTTCCGCTAATCTTTCCACTAACGCACTCGGGGTAGGCAATCTAAAGGAAATCGGCGTTTTGCTACCTAAGGGCGCGATTGATATTGACAGGCTGATCGACAGCATCAAGCCTCGTGCGGCGACAACCGTTGAATTACGAAAACTAGATGGACTTCATAAATTGTATGTCATCAAGAACAGAGAAGAGTTCCATCAGGGGAGATCTAAAGAACAGTCTTTCGGGGAATGGTATGAATCAGCCCATCGTCCCGAATGGCGAATGGCTTGGTGGGAGGAATACTTAACCGGTGCCTCGGGAAGCGCCAGAGTGATTTCTAAGCGCGAATACGGCAAATCGGAGCCACATTGGGCGCAGGAATGTCGGCGCCGAGAATTTCGTGATGGCGATTGGACGCTGTCGTTTAGGCTCAACCGGAGAGGAGCAACTGCTGCAACCTGGATGTTCGTTGATTATGTCGTGAATTTGTCCGGTTCGGAAAAGCGCCATTCCAGTTATCCGTGTGAGGCCGTTCAGGTGTGGCCTCCAAACCGTTACCCGGAACGACCGTTCCGCATCGATTCTCGTTTTCGGACTGCTTTCTCCGCGGCTGTCAAAGAATATGGTGTCGACAAGCTGCGAAATTCGCGAAGCTCGATTCTGAAAGAGCCCTTGCTCGAATCCGTTTATTCAAAGTATCGGCGAATATGAAGCGGAGATGGATGAACCCGGATACCTGTTCCCAAACTCAGGATTGACTGAGGAGCGGTGAATGCTCATCAATAAAAACTTTCGTGGCCTGCTCTGGGAGCCGAGCGATGAGCAGGAGGTCGTATTGCTTTTTGGACAACTGCTCGATCACTTGCCTAGACCATTGGCAATCGAGTACGTCCAGACCGGGTTCCCTGATTGCAAAGCGATCGACACGCAGACTGGGAAGCCGATCTGGATCGAGTTTAAGTTATACAGCAGCTTCTATCCTCGCGTTTACAAGAAGCGACTCGAGAAATGCGATTGGATCGTGTGCTGGAACAATGATCTCGGTCGTGCGGTGTTGGATGGTCGCGAGATTGTCGCACTAGACGCAATCGTAGACCGACAGCCTGCGGGTTCCTACATTCTCCAGAGGCGTCCGCCAGGAGCGACACAAGAAGAATACTTTCAGCTCAGAATTCTTGGTCTCTCGGCGCATCACCAAGGAGCTATCCGGCGACTTATCGAATTCGCTGGAGGTGCAAAGCTTCAGGTGGAATGGCCCAAAACAAATGGAGCATGCTTCACGATTCGTTACGAGGTCGAATTATTCAAAGTACACGCCAACGGCAGAATCGGGACGCCCTTCAACCGTTGGAAAGGACATGTTACGCCTGAGACGACCGAAGCCGTTGTCGATGAGTTGAACACCGCTCTGAAAAAACCCTTCTTCAGTAGCTCTGGCAAAGGTGGTGGCGACATTGCGGACCTACTGTCTGATGATGACGCGGTGAGCCGGTACATTAGTGTTTGGCAGAACTTTGTGAATAGCCGACGCGGAAGAAGCCGGGTGATTCGCCATGCTTGATCCAATCGTAGTCGTCATTGCTCGGGAGGAGGTCGAGTCGCAAGACATAAGGAGGCCTCTAAGTAAGCTGAAAGTCTTCCTTACATCGCCGGAGACGGCAAGAAATCATTTCGAGAAAATAGACATCGAATTTCATGGTTACGACGACGACACACGCGAATTGTTTGAGATCCCCGAAGTGCGTAACTTCGCCTTCAAACTGGATGAGGCGTTCCCGTATTGGTTTTACTTTTTGTCTAAGAACGATCTGGGTTTGCAAGCGTTAATGCTGTGTTTCCTGCCGCCATTTCTAACTGAAGAAGCGAAAACGCAAATCTTTCCCGAAAGACTGCAACCTCTGTTACTGGAACGCTGGTTTCCCGCCATGAATTATGTTTGTGAATTCGTCGAAATGCCGGAGGATGAGATTGAGCGTCTCACAAACAGGGTGATGAGCTACATCGCAAATGGGAGATTACCCCACATCGAAGGAATTGAGGTCGCGAACGCAGATCTTAGTTCCAATTAGTTGAAGGAATATTCTTCGAGTGTCACGATCTTTAACTCGCCCGTCTTAACTTTCCTATCCAACACTCGCTGTACACTAAAAAGTCCGATGTTAGTGGCCGGGCCTCATTGCGAAAATCGATTACAGGTCAATTTGTGGAAGCCGTTTGGGTTGCGATTCGTATCACAACCTTCCTTAGCGACATTGCTATGCAATATTGAGGGTTACCGCTTCTGGCGGGACCTAGACGAGCGCCTGATTCCTTGATAGCTCACCTTGCCCGGTAGTCTGTCGGGCAAGTCCAATTCATCATCGACAATATCTTCCATGTGGACGCCCGCCGCACGGGCATATTGCAGAAGAACAGATAGATGAGGCTCTGTTGTTCCTCGCTCGAACTCCGAGATGCGGCGGTAGTCCATCGCATCTTCGAATCCCAACCGTCTGAGCAACTCTGACTGCGACAGGCCCAAAGCCAGACGAATTTGGAGAAGCTTCTCAGCCATACGCTCCGGCCTGACGCGAGCACCTCTTGCCATCAGGAGTTTCCTCCCGATGGAAAGGGGCGCCGCGTACTATGGTTGACGCTATCTGTAGTTGCAGATAGACTGCCTTCGCGCTTTCGAGTCGCCGTGAGTTGGAACCTTCCATACTTAACGGCGATGCTCATCACTCAAATTGACGGGATGGTGAGCTACGCATTTGGCCGTTGCAAATTATCAAAGAGTAGAGCGCCCAGAGCATACCAGAACGCGCCCGCTTTGATCATCCGTTTTTCGAGGTCGGTTTCATTCATGCGGACCGCCACTCACAGGTCATGCTTTGGTTATCAAGAATCAAAGTTTCGGCTTTTGTACGTCGGGAGCGATCAGGAATTCCTAGCAGCTCTCTTGAAGGACTCGCACGGAACTCGGGCGCAGACGAATGGGTGAACCAAGAAAGACTTGGCAGCAGTACCTCAGACCATCACCCGCTTGCTTGGATTAGGGCCTGACGAATTGGTAGCAGAGGATTGATGTCTGGCACGGCCTCCTGCTCAGACACAGGGGAGTGAACCGGTGCCGACGGGCCGCCGCGGGGTGAGGACACGGCGGCCTCATTTCTTATGGGGCTTCAGACTGAAGCATTCATTGTATTCAGTGAAAGGGACGGTCGAAAGGTATTTGCTTGCGCGAGCTTTTATGGATTGGATGATCCAAGATTCAAAGAGATATCAAATCGACTTGCGAGACCCTTTAGACGCTCAGGGCGTGATTTGGTGTTTAAGTGACGGCTGGCGCAGGATGCCCGTGCCCCCTGATTGGATTGACGACCCACAAGCGAGACAGGCGCTTGAGAGGTTGGAGTACAGCAAGGAGTTGGAGGATCTTTCGAAGGAGACGGGTACTAACGAACTAACCGCTACGGAAAGAGATGCCCTAGTGAAAGCCCGACGAGGCCAAGGCAAATTTCGCGAGGCTGTTATTTCATTTTGGGGTAACTGCGCGGTAAGTAACTGCTGCGAGCTAACGCTCCTCCGGGCCTCTCACATCAAGCCTTGGAAGCATTCGACGAACCTTGAACGACTCGATTCCAACAACGGACTACTGTTAAACCCAAATCTAGATGCCGCTTTCGACAAAGGCCTAATTAGTTTTGCCGATGATGGAAAGATCATTGTCTCTGTCGCGCTAAACGGCGACGACCGTAAAGCGTTAGGAATTACGTCAGGACTACGTCTACGAAGACTCGGTGCAGCGCACCTAGCTTACCTTCGATATCATCGCGAGCACGTACTTAAGAAGCGCGACAAGAAGACTTTGACAAGCAGATCCAACACGGTCTAAAGTGCGCGACAATGAAACGCCTTCGGTGGGTGAGGACATTGAAGGCGCGGCCGTCAACGGCCAACAATGCGAACACTAATTCTTGCTTGAGCGCCGCCTGGCGCCGCGAGAATTTAGAAGACCCGTGCGAGTGAGCGAGGCACTTGCATGGGTCGTTCGCCTTTGAGAACGAAACATTGTGCAACGTTCAGGTGTCCAGTCCCCGCGAATCTACCTCTTAGCGTTGACATATACCGGGGTATTGTTATAAAACGCTCGTGTTTTCTAGCAGTGCTTTCTGCTTCCTCGAAGCAGGCTTCACAGCTTTCGTCATCCTATTGATAATCCTTGATGATTGCGTTGTAGAAAAGCTACCTCGTTGTAGGCGATATGGCGGATACCTTGCCGATTTGTTCTCTGTTTAAGTGTTCTCATTGTTGTTCTCACAAGGAAAACTCAAGTAAGCCTATGCCGTCCTTACTACCGCAAACTAGCTCACGCAAAATCTTTCCAATTCATAACGCGTTCCGGCCCTAATCCCGACGAGTATTTCGTTGCGCAAGAAACTCGAATCTCTTTTGCCTCCCTTGGGGACGCAAGAATGAGGTGAGTCGAAACTCATTTCAATCGAGTCTAGGCGCGAAGGTCCTCCAAGAGGAGATCTTCTCAATTTAATCGAACGACCTGCACAGAGGTTGGTGCTGAATGAGAATCGTCGCCCACCGAGGCAATCGCTTACACGTTCCCGAAAACACGAGAATAGCGCTGCTGTCAGCGTATGCAGCCGGAGCCGATGTATTGGAGTTGGACGTGCAGTTAACGAAGGACGGCTATCTTGTCGTTTCTCACGACGGCACTATCGACCGCCTAACGGGTCAGCCGGGTACGATTCTAGAGATGACTCTCGGCGAACTGCGCCAGCACAACTTTGGCGCAACGTTTGCCCTTAGAGATGGAAGCAAGTACCCGTACCGCGCGCAGCTTGAGACACTTCCGGATCTATTGAGCTTGCTTGCTCCTTGTGGTGCGCTGCTGCTAGTTGAACTTAAGCACGACTCCTCGCTCAACACGGGACGACGTGAAGAATTCGTCGAGAAGGCAGTTCGTGCACTTATTGAGGAGGGTGTGACAGATCGAACAGTTCTATATTCTAAAGATCCTCTCAACCTACGGCTGGCTGGGCAGCTTCTTCCGACGCTCCGTCTTGCGGCCTTCGATTGGGAACTAACGCCTGAACAGCAAATCGCGTTGCTGCTTGAAGTTGGAGCACCTGGACTTGTGACCGAGCTTTCAAGCGTCTTGAACGGAAACAGCGGGTTGACGGTGTTTGGCGAAAAATTGAAGCAGTTGCATGCTGACGGCAACCTTCCGCTCGGTGCGATTTTGTATCCACATCGGAAACCGGGTGTGTTCACGCAGAGCGAATTCGATGCGCTACGGAACGAGGATTTCGTCTGGTCTGTATCAACAGATTCTATGCTCGACGTGGGCCGTTTTGTACGCCCTGATTGGAAGTGGATCGAAGAGTCATTTGCCGGTAATGAAGTTAACAGGCAATTCTGGTCATTCGGCTACGCTAAAGCAAACAAGTACTGTCACGTCTTTCAAGATGAAGGGATCCACATCAAGATCGCGCCATACGATGGTCAGCCGGAACCACCACCCACGAGCGCCCTTGAACGCGAAGTGCGGGGACTTAAGGAGCAAATGTGGTTTGCACTCAAGGATTGGCCCTTTTACTCAGGCGGTGGTGTCGGATTGGTGCCGGGGATCAGCGGTGATTTCCGAGCTGAGGTGGATTACACCGTGCAGCAGGTAGGACAAGCTACGACTCTTGAAATGGCCGTGCTTAACGTAGATCCAGGCGCACATCAAGCGAAGGTACCCAGTTCCTTTCGGGCAAAAGACTCTTTCTACGACCCGCATGGAGCGCCACCTTACGTGGGTGTCGAACACGATGAGGATGACGGCTATCGGATTAATTGGAACTTAGGCAGCGAGTACGATAGTAACCAATATGGTAGTCCGCGAGGAAATGGGAAAGCTCTCTCGGGACGGCTGCGCTTAGAACGTCGCGGTGCGCACTTTGCTGCTTATTACCGCAATAGCACCGACGCACCAGATTGGGTCTGTGTAGGTGCTGTACGTAATGAGTCCCTCAACCGTCATGTGTATCTGCGGTGCGTAGGTAAGCGCTGGCGACAGGAGCGGGAAGACGATCCGAGTTTGTACTACCCGATCCTTGCGAACGAATTTGTTTTCCGCAACCTAACGATAACTAGGTTTCAGTAGTGTCATTTGAGATGAGATTAACGACATGGAGAGAGTGTCGCGAGGATAAATAGATGATCCCCCCAATCCCGAAGTCATGGAGTCCACAATTAACCGGTGAAGTGAGCAAACCGTATTACACGCAGTTGGGGCAATTTGTTGAAGGAGAACAGCAAGCCCACACCATCTATCCCCCGTCTGACAAGATTTTCACGGCGTTAGATCTCACGCCATACAAACAAGTAAAAGTGCTACTCCTTGGACAGGATCCGTACATACTAAAAGGCCAGGCACACGGACTGTGCTTCTCCATTGAAGATAAAAAATTTAAGCCTCTTCCACCGTCTCTACGCAACATCTATAAAGAACTATTTGATGATGTCGGCGTGCTAACTCCGAATCACGGTAATCTCGAATCCTGGGCGCGTCAGGGGGTCTTGATGCTTAATGCCGTTCTAACCGTGCGTGAGGGTCAACCCAACTCTCACAAGGATCAAGGTTGGGAGACACTTACGGATACAATTATTCGTGAAGTAAACAAAAAGCATAGTCGAGTTGTATTCATGCTCTGGGGGAGTTTTGCACAGAAGAAGGCTAGTCTGGTTGACACAACGCGCCACCGCGTTCTCAAGGCTCCGCACCCTTCTCCTAAATCCAAAGGCTTCTTGGGCAGTAAGCCATTCTCAAAGGCCAATGACGCGTTGCGGGAGGTGGGTTTGCCGGAGATCGACTGGCGAATACCGCAGTGAGCCGATGGTCTCAACTCACAGGAACCGATCTGCGTTAAACGTAATGAGGTCGTGTTCGTATCCATCGATCTTAGTTTTCGATACGCAGTTAGTGCTGGGGGTAGACAATTACTGGGCTCGGATCGAGACTTTCAGATGGATGTCCCTCATTGTGCAAACAGAATCGTGAACCTGTTTTTAGCTCCTGACTTGTGCGGCGCAGGCAAGAAAGGAACGACATTTTTCAACGTCATAAAGGAGTATTATGCCGAACATTGCGAAGATTGAATCGGACCCAATCGAGCTGGCCCGGCACGTGATCGAATATGGCAAAGATGAATCCGATGACGGTGACAGGATACCGGTACCGGAAGCGAGCTTGCTTGCCGATCTTGGTCTGCAATTTCCCGCAGGTCTCGCCCCTACGCCGACTCAGTTGGATATTGAGCCCACTACCTCCGACCCGCTGCCAAAAGCCGAAGTCCTGGTAGTCACGTGGACCGTCGCAGAAGTTGAAGCACTCGCCGACACACTGACGCCGGGATTTTCACGTCGTAATTGGTATCGCTATGACCGTTTCTTCCAGGAACGCTACATCGACCAGATTCGTCCCGGCGCCCCCGCCCAAGCCGCGCGACGTTTGGGGAGTTATTTTCCGACGCGAATCGGCGGCAAGCGCGTCCTCTGCTTTAAGTCAGAGTTACATCTTAATCAAGACGGAATAAAAACCGGCGAGGGAACAGCGACACTTCCTGTCGCGGATCTTTTTCGTCAGATCATAGGTGAGGTCAGCCCTCAGCTAGTGATCACTGTTGGTACTGCCGGCGCTACGTTTCCGGATCATGAATTGGGCGATGTAATGATCACTCGTGGGGCAAAGTTTCGTCTACAACGGGAATTTCGCAATGAGAATTTCAACAAGCGATCATACGAATCTGACTTCGTGATTCCTACGACGCACCTTACAGCTGGGCGGGAGCTAATGAGACAGCATGAAAAGGAACTGGTTGAACCTGACTTCGGCCCACCGACAATTAGATATCTCCTTAATGGACAGGTCCCACTGATCCCGGCGCCGAGAAATACTCCCGACTTCAAGATTGACGGTGCCGCCTTCGATGAATTTCTTCCTATGCTAACGACGGACTTCTTCGAGTTTGGCACATCAGCGAACGGGTTGGAACAGGAGGGATGCGGCGTCGAAATGGGCGACGCAGTATTGGGGATGGTAGTCGAAAGAATGCAGGACGAAGGCGAAGCTGCACCGCGATGGCTCGTCATCCGCAATGCCTCTGACCCTCAGATCAATGGTGGTCTTCCTGACCAACCTCGCAACAGAAACATGCAGGCGCACTGGGCGGTCTGGTACTACGAAACATATGGATACTGGACGAGTGTGAACAGCGCTATCGCCACGTGGGCCATGATTGCAGGCTGAGGCAAACTGATGAGCGAACCAAAAATCCGTCGGCTACCCACAGAGGTCCAACTCGCGCTTGAGGTGATGCCCTGCCAGGCGGTAAGGCGTACACACGAACCAGGCGCTACCCCTCATCCATGTTCCTACTTCGCGGAGTGGGGAAGTTATCATAGCTATGATTATGCCGCGTTGGACCCACCCAATGAACCTACAATCAAGCCCGAAAATCCCTTTATCTACGTCGGAAAGACTGCGCTGGTGCCCGAGATCCTGAGCGGCTGTCGCAAGGCACCGATCATGTCGGTGGGGATCAATCCAAACCTACCGGGTTATTGGCCGGCTTCACGCAACGCTCTCAATCCCTTGTTCGACGATTTTCTTCAGTACGCCCACTACTTCCGTTACCGAAGCATAGCGAAGTTGCAGATGCCTCGTGACGCATACGAGGACCTACTCGGTGACCGACAGGATTCGCCCGATGATCCCACGCCTCTAACGCCGTTAGGCACCGAAGTGCCGGTTGAGTTTGCCGAGTTGAAAATGTATCTAGCATACCAGAGTGTGCTTGACGGATTGGCCCAAAGGAAGGGGTGGTCCACCGACGAACAAAAGAAACTGCGCGTTGGTGAAGACATCAGTTACGCAAACATGGTTGCCTGTCCCTCAGCCAGGTGGTTAGTGAACAAGCCTGATCCGAACGACCCAACAATGCCGGTTATGGGCACAAAAAGAATGCGGGGCATTGTTAACGAATGTTTTCACGAACGCCGGTATTTTCTCCGGCAACTATTCCAGAGCTTGCCGGCAGTACTGCTGGTGTTTAGCGAAACAACCGGCCGCGAATTTATGGCGGCGATGAAGGGCAGGTTTATCAAAGGCGACCCGCAGCCGGACGATAATCTAGATGACTTGCTTAAAGAAGAAATCCGACTAGGCTACGGACCCGCGGCTGACGGAGAAGTCTTAAGTGCTCGTGTCGTTTTCCTTCCGCACGCATCAGCAAATCCCGTGGCCTTTGAGAAGTATAAGCCGCGTTTGATCGACATTCTCTCGGAGGAGGTTGACGCCGGTCGCCTCGTTTACGTTCCTGGAGCAGATCGAGAGCATCTTGCTCGGCCGCGTGGCGGCTGCGTTTTTTGTGACAACTCGCTCTATCGCATTGGCCCATGCGACTACAAAACAGAGCTTCACCCTTTGGCTCCACAAGACTCTATTCTCCTCTCAGCAGAGGATCAGGGCGAGGCAGTGCTACAGGAGAATGCAGAACAAGAGCGGTTGTTGCGGTCCTTCGTCGATCGAGATGCTAACAAGGTCGGACCTACGCCTTCGGGCGCGGCGCTCCTTGAGATCGCAATGCAACCCGAAGAACCGGCAGAGTTGCTGAACATAGACCCACTTGACAGTCCTCGTTTCATCCTGCGGGGACGGGTTGTCACGATGAATGCAACTCATGAAGTCATCGAAAACGGCTGGTTGGCGCTGGCAAGTGGAGAGATCGTCGCAGTGGGCAAGGCAGGCGATCAGATTCCGGCAACCTTCGCCGATTCCCCCGATGTGCGGACCGAAGGAAGCATCTATCCTGGGCTGCTTGATCTGCATAATCATCTCGCCTACAACATTGCGACCTTGTGGCAAGTCCCCCGAAAATTCGAGCATCGCAGCCAGTGGATGAGTAACACGAGCTACCTTGAAAACGTAAGATTACCTCTGGACACGCTGACTCGCGATCCGCAAACGTGCAAAGCAATCATCAGGTATGTCGAAGTAAAGTCCTTGCTTGGTGGTACAACGTCTGTGCAAGGGCTGCGTTCAAAGTACAGCCTGCTCCCGATGAAATCTTATGCGGGGGCGGTCCGTAATTTCGAGCGGACCGATGATAAGCGCCTACCTGCGGCTAGTGGAACGATCCTGAGTATTAGAGATGAGGTCGGCATCGCCGCTTTCCGCAAAGCTCTGCAGACATTTCCTGCATATTTCTACCACCTCTCAGAAGGCATTAACCAAAAAGCTCATGATGAATATTTATTGCTAGAACAAAACGATCTCCTCAAAGAAACTTTGGTTGCAATCCATGCCCTGGGCCTTGGGCAAGCGGATTTGCTCAAAGTCAAAAGCGCAGGCGGTAAAGTCGTATGGTCGCCATTGAGCAACGTTCTGCTTTACGGCAAAACCATCGACGCAAAAATCTTGTCGACACTCAAGGTCCCTTTCGCGCTCGGGTGCGACTGGTCACCAAGTGGCAGTAAGAACATCCTCGAAGAGTTAAAAGTCGCTTGGCTGACGACCCAGGCGGATGGTGCGACTTTGACGTACGAAGATCTCTGTGTCGCCGTGACGGTCAACGCGGCCAGAGCAGTTGGCTGGCAAGGTGCGGTGGGATCGATCGCACCAGGCAAATACGCAGACCTGGTTGTCATAAAGGGTGAGAACGGAGACCCTTGGGAAAGACTCGTACGCGCCACGGAACGCGAGGTGCGGCTGGTAGTTGTCGCGGGTTACGCCCGCTACGGCGATAAGAGCGTGATGGAAAGCCTTGGCCTACCGGGTAACCAGTTAGAGCCCTTAACCGTTGGAGGACAGCCCAAGCGGTTGCACTTGTTTCGCGAGGACGATCCACTTGCTAATCTAAGTTTCAGGGATGCCGTGGCGACTCTGCGGAAATCAATGTCGCGGCTGCGAGAGTTAGACGCCGAGCTAACAGCTTCGCCTTTCGAGTTGACGTCGGGAGATGAACAATTTCTGCTCGCTCTCGACAATGAGGATCCACTGGAATTCGATCTTGCTGAGGCTGAACTCCTGGCCGCAGCCGAGTTACCGGAGTCAATTGAACTCGACGTCCCTACAGTTATCGATGATCCCGATTACTTCGCACGCTTGCAGGCAATCAAACATCTTCCGGATGCTCTGAAAGACCTGGGCGACTTCTATCAATAATTACAAGAACGAAGGAGCGGCCATCATGGGTGAAATGAAATACTTGATCGTTCAGACGCTAGACGAAGAAGAGCAAAAGTTTGCTGAAGAGGTCTTGAAACCGTCCGGAGGCGTTTCAGTTAGCGGTTCATACGTTCGTGGCTATGGAGATGATGAATCTGTAAAGACTCTGCGGGAGAAGAACCTCATCGTCGAGCAAGTTCCAGATGATGTTAGCTTGAATTGGCTCGAGCCAGCGGATCATCAACTGAATGCTGAATTGGCGCAAGCCGAAGAATCTGAGGTGTCGTCGCTGAAAGGGATTGCAGTAGACGTTCCAGATGTTTGTGTCATTCAATTTAAAGGTCCTCTTCGCTCCGAGTGGAAACAGCAATTGGAGGAACGGGGCGTCGAGTTACTTAGCGCAAAGCCTGACTTCGCTTTTAAGGCGAGATTGAAGGACCAATCCAGCGAGACCATTGAAGCCTTGGATTTCGTCAAACGGGTGGTGCGTTATGATCCTGGTGAGAGATACAAGCGATTGAGGAAAGACACCAGGCGGGCTAAGGAGCACCGTCAGCAAGTAAGGCAAGAGGAACGTGCGGCCAGGTCTGCCTCCTCCGAGACGGAAGCTCACCACGAAAGCCACGTCGAGATGGCTTACGCTGGCGATGAAAGCGAAATGACAGCTTCGGCAGAAGGCTCCGCCCCGAACGAACTCTACTATAGCTCCGCCGAAGGTGGCGCAGGAGATGCTTTAGGCTCAGCCGCTGATGAATTCGATTTTGCCGCGACTGTTTCTGTCGAAGAGTTTTCCCTGGAGATGGCGGGTGGGGAGGGTGCTGACGCGGAACTGGCATCAGCAGAGACTGACGACAGTTCCTCTGCGTTGCCACAATATGACGTGAAAACTCATTTGCCTGAGCAGATAGAAGAATTGGGGAAAGCGCTGAGCGCGGATGAGCGGATCAAAAACATTGAAATTGGCCGATTCAAAATCAGGTTCTCATGCGAAGAAGATTCGACCGTCTTGCGAGAGCTGTCAGAGATGACGCAAATCGTTTCTCGCCTGGACCCGTATGTCGAACCTGAATTGACTGTGAATTGGGTGAAAGCCGCTATTGGTATTCAAACCGAGGATGCGACGCCCCTGTTGGCCTGGGATGGCAGTGGGGTCCTGGTTGGAGTCGCTGATAGTGGAGTGGACGATTCACACCCTGATCTCCAAAGTCCAGTATTAGACTCGGTGATTTCTCGAACCGAGGCAGACGGTGACCCCGAGTCAAAAGGTCACGGCACGCACGTTTGTGGGATTATTGCTGGCGATGGAACTGCTTCGCAGGGTAAGTTGCGCGGAGTCGCGCCTGGAGCACGTTTGGTTGTGCAGCGACTAATGAATGGCAGCGGAAAACTAAGCGGCTTACCGTTAGAGTTGGGCGAACTTTTCCAGGAGGCATACGATAGGGGTGTGCGGATTCATAATAATAGTTGGGGTCATAAGGTCGACGGACGATACTCTATTGACAGCTATGAAGTCGATCAATTTGTCTACGATCATCCTGACTTTCTGGTTGTTTTCTCTGCCGGAAACGACGGTATACAAACTGAGAACGGGCAGCCGGCGTTTGATGAACTTGGCAGAATCCTCCTGATGTCCGTCCGATCCCCAGCCACTGCTAAGAATGCGCTGGCAGTTGGTGCTTCTTGCTCTAGTCGAAACGACGGTCCCTACGCTATGAGGACGTGGAATTACTACAATCCGAAGTTTGCGTATCCGTTAGTCGGTGACGAGCCGGTCTGCGGCGACCCTGGATACTTGGCAGCTTTCAGCAGCCGCGGTCCGAGCGACGACGAGCGAATCAAACCAGATCTGGTTGCTCCAGGAACTGTGGTGGTCTCGGCTCGGAAGTCCGGGAGCATAGAAAATAAGGTGTACGAGCATTCTGAGCAGTATCAATACATGTCGGGGACGAGCCAGGCGGCGCCGGTTGTTTCCGGGGCCGCAGCTATCATTCGCGAATATTTCAGCAGGGAGCGCAACCACGATGCCTCGGCGGCGTTGCTCAAGGCGACGCTCATAAATGGCACCACCTGGCTCCCAATTTCTACCGCGCAGATGGAGGTTGGCCAGCCTAACTTTCACCAAGGGTTTGGACGCCTCAACTTGGGGCTAACTCTACCGAGTCCGAATAATCAGGATTTCAGGCTTGTTTTCACTGATGTGGATCGGAAGGCGGCTGCAGCACTGAACAGCGGCATAGCGGCAAAGAGCAAGAGGTCCCGAAAGGTCGGCGTTGAAAGTGGACTCCCGCTCTTAGTAACGCTGGCTTGGACGGATAAACCGGGTCATGGATTGCAGCAGAATCTAGACCTGACACTCGTCAAGCCGGATGGCACGAAAATATTAGGTAACCATCTGATGCAACGACCGTCATGGTCCCCCAGGGACCGGCGCAACAACGTCCAGCAGGTCGTCATTGTGGAGCCTGAGCCTGGTCCCTATTTGATCCACGTGATCGCCTATAACACACCGTTCGAGAATCAAGGCTTCAGTCTCGTTGCCACAGGGAAGCTGACAACTGACTTGCTTCCTTAAGACGTGAGCACAAAGCCGCTCGTGGCAGGACGAGGATTAATGGGAGTGAACCTCGGAAACACGTATGACTGAGATTGAAAAACTTCTGCTGACGCCTTGCGAGGCCGTGGCAACTGCGTCCGCTGCGCTACCCTTGGATGCGGTCGTGGTTGGTGGTGGCCCAACGGGTATCACATCGTCACGCACGATCGCAGAGGCGGGTTTCCGCGTTGCCGTCATCGAGGCTGGTCCACTCGCTATTTTGACGCATGCGCTGAGCACCGATCTGCGGCACAACGGCAGTGCGGTTCGTACACTCCAGCGCGCCCTCAGCTACAGCCCAAAACACTCCGACGGAAACGCTTTCGGTGCGCTCATCGCGTGCCTCGGCGGTCGCGGCATGTTCTGGAATGGTGCGGCGCCCAGATATCTCGGAAAAGACTTCGAAGGTTGGCCGCTAACCTACGCGGACATCGAGCCTTACTACGTCTGGGCAGAACGCGAGATGTTTGTCTCAACGGATTGGGGTCAAACGAGGCTGGCTTCAACTGTGTGCCGCATGTTGCGGCTTGAGGGAATCGACGCGACACCTGAACCTTTCGCTGTTGACGCCAGGACATCAGTGGATGGCTGGTTGTCAGGAACGATCGGAAATCCCATGACCCAGTTGCTTCGGAGCGGGTTGCTCGCACCTGACATTGAGCGCCGTTTGTCCTTTTGCTCAAACACGTTTGCCCTTGAGGTGCAACGTCCCCAGGGTTCAAAGCTCTTAGAGCTCGTTGTGAAGGACCGATTGTCCGGCATTGAATACACCATCGTCACTCGATCAGTGGTGTTAGCCGCGGGAGGATTCGAGTCGGTGCGTTTGGCTCTCAGCTCGAGTCTTCCGGACTCTTCGGGGCTTATGGGACATCAGTTGATCGACCATTGGTTTGTTCGTGGCTACTTTCCTCTCGCGCCCGAGATCTACGATCCATCTCGGCCTGAGGCCGGGGCACTGCTCGTGCGCCCAAGTGAGAAGCAGCCGTTCCAAATGGAAGTTCACTTGCCCGCTCGCCTCTTCTTCCACGCTCATGCGAATCTCAAGTGGCAGCCTGTTCGAACGGAGGCCTATGCAGCGATGGTTCGCGCGTTTGCGCCGACTCAAAGTAAAGAAACAAGCCATCTTGAAGTAATGAATCCAGTCAGTCCGGGTGGCTACACGGTTCACATGGAGATCACCGAGGGCGACTTGGAGCTTCGGGCGCAAATGGTTAAGGGGTTGCAACGGGTCCGCCACGCCCTGCGGGCCGCCGATGCGCCTATCGAACAACAACCTCTGGGCGCGAGCTATCATGAGGCAGGTGGCTTACCGATGTCCGTTGACGCGGGCAACGGTGTGGTCGATCCATTTGGACGCTTCTTTGGCGATCCTAGAGTGGTTGTTGTCGATGCATCGACGTGGCCTTCAATTGGCTGCGCAAATCCTCATCTTACTTTGGTTGCCCTCGCGAGGCGCCACGCATCAAAGCTTGCCGAGGACCTGAAGGGTTAAATTTATGATCCCGAATCTACCAATTCATGCATCTTCATTCCGGGTTTTTCGCGGCTACAAAAAGACGGACGTTGTGGAAGAGGCATTCCTGAAAGATCTGGGTGAAACGTTTATGCCCGGTACGCCGCTCTTGCTTCGAGAATTGGGACTTGCCGCGTACTTGCCGTCGGTGCTACCTCGTATTCCTGAAGCACCGGATCTCCCGGATGAGGTCGCGATAATCGCCTATCCGTCACGCGAGCGATACTCTTGGGCGCGCAATCAAACAATCGTCGGCCGGATGTACACGTACACCCATCTTGCGATCTTTGACATGGCGACGAGTCGCTCAGCGTTTCCCGAGCCGATAGGAATCAGCCAGGATCCGATCAAGGCGTTCTATGCCTTCGACACAGCCTGCGACTGGCAGGCGGATGGGGACGTTGTCTTTTGGGCTGGGCGCAAACGGGATGACATAGTGGACAGTGCCTTTGCCGATCAATTTCTCGCTGAACTCTCAGCTGTGGTTCCCTCGCATCAAGGTACTGGTGTGAGGGAGTGTGTTGGTCAGGTGAGTGCCACGTGGGCTGTGATTTGGCTGTTGCTCGGAAAACACAACAACGATGGTGTGCCCCTCGATCTCGCCAACGGTTTGGAGCATGGTCTACCGTCGTCTCTCACTCTCATGGTGCAGCTCGCGCAGCGGCATCTCTGGCGCGATCAGGTGCCCCCTGTAGAGGTGAAGAGAGCGAGCAGCCACTCGTTTATCTTCCAGCGTGAGGTGAGGCACTTCATGCACTAGTTTGACACACGAAGTCATAGGTGATTGTTGGAGGAAGAAGGAGAAAGCCCCCGGCGGTTGTGCGCATCATCGCGAGAATGAACGCGCGTGTAAGCAAATCTTTGTTGGGCAATTGGGTTAGCTCCCTCGTTTGACAAGTAGCCGCGCGGCCAGAGGTTTGCTATTTAAGCAAAGGTCAAGGTTGGTTGAATGCTTGGAGAGTTGTTGTCGCTATATTCGTGATTCTTCAGTTCCGCGCGATCTGTCTTAGTTTGGACTGTGCCAAGATTTCGTGTCCCACTAATTATCTTTTCAAAGAATGAGACAATAACTCCCTGACCCAAAATTTCCCCCGTTTTGGTCTTGGCCTCATGAAATTTGTAAGTCTCTGGTATCCCATGTATTCGGCGAACTTCTTGTATCGTGCACCAGCGCCACGTGTTTGGTTTTGATTTATGTTTGACGACAGCGCCATCGCCTTGTTGTGAGAAGTAGCGCTTCTTAAACGTTGGAATAGACGTACTGTCTTCTGTCAATTGTGGCGGGGCGAAGCCGTTCCCTTTCTCGGTTTGCTTGGTCCAGTGATTCACGAGCCAGGGTTTATCTTCGGCTGTGAAGAATTCCCTTTCGACAGTTTCAGGATCGTCCATTACGTCGGCCAGGGTGCGTGTGCAGGCGATCGGCGTGGGCCAGGCGAAGCCATTTCCGGAGTGGGCAACTATCACACTTCTCTTACGGCCACTCAACTCCCCAAAGTCTCTTGGATCGAGTACAGCGGCTTCGACAGTGTAGCCTGCGCGCTCGAGGAAGTGGCACATCATGTATCCGGCGCCGCTGTTGAGGTAGCCCGGTGCTTCCTCAATAACGACTGTGGCGGGGTTTAATTTTCGTATGAGGAGTGCGGCCCAGATGGTCAGGTCGGAGAGTGGATGTGCTTCAGGAGGTAGAGTGCGATCGCGTTTAGCTCCCGTTATTTTTTCCAGTCGCCTTGCATTCGAATAAGGCTCACAAGGAATGCCCATGGTAATTATTTCAACAGGGGGAATTGTGTCGAGCGGTACATTTTCAACGCTTAGATTGTATAGGACAGCCTCTGGATGATTCTCTTCATATACTTGGGCGTAGTCCTGTTCGATTTCTATCGCGAATGCCGGTTTGTATCCTGCGAGTTTTGCGGCTTCCGTTAGTAAGCCACCTCCGGAGTAGCAACTTCCCTCACGTCCATTCCGGCATCGAGTGGCGCGCAGTTCTTCAGAGTGCGTGGGTGTGAGAACAATCTCGCCTTCGGTGATGTAAACCTGGAGGATTTTGATTGGTCCGAAGGTATCAACGAGGGCGGAGCTGTTGAGGTCGAGGACGGGTATTTGTCCCTGTTTCTTACTGGATACGACGCGTGAGCCTTCCGGGGCGAGTTTTATGCTGACTTTTCTGGTGGAGAATTCGACCTGAATGCGGCTTGTTGGGGCAAAGCCGGCGTGGAGCAGGTAGAGTCCTTCGAGCCAGACTCTGGGGGCGAGTTTATTTCGGCCGATGGATGTTGTTGAAAGACGCGGGAAGGTAGTCATGATTCGTTTCCGTATGGCTGATGGCCGCTTTCTTAATGCTTTGGTGGTGGTTGTGTCGGCACGAAAGTTAGAGGTGGTCCGGCGAGGATGTAGCGTCGGCCTTGATGGGTGACTGAGATTCCGTGATAGAAGCCGTTGGGGTCGGAGCGTGCGGATTCTCCGTGGTCGGGGTGGACTTTGTCAGAGTAGGTTGTGGGCTGACCGTCGAATAGTGTTTGGGGCATGAGGTAATAGGCTTCTGCTTCGCGTATGGATGGGCCGTGGACGCTTGAGGTGCAGACATAGAGTTTGCCGTTATAAGGGAATGGCCGTCTTACTTTAGCGCTGTCGATAAGATCGCCTGAATAGGACTTGCTGATATCTCCTTGGTTGCCGAGACGGATGGCGTCAATAGTGATTCTGGTTTTTTCTTTCTTGATTCGGTTGGATTGGGGTTCAAAGAGTTCTGATGAGTCTTCGCTGGTTAGTTGGTCTGTTGGCGTTGTTGGGGAGTCAAACGCCGATAAGAAATCAAAGCAGACCTGTGTAATTGCGATTTGCATGTTTTGTTTGCGGGACTCGGTTTGTTCTAGAAGAGCAGTGATATTTGGCTGGCCTGTGATGAGAGCGAGCCTTGAAGTTTTTGGGAGCTCTGTTCAGATTTAGTACTCTCGATGATTAAGAGAGCGACGTTTACATTTGTACCTTGATCGCTAAACGAGCCTGGTGGCAGATCTTCCCAATAGCTCACCACCGGTTTCAGGGTCTCTCGTTGGCGAGGGCCGTTGGCGCATAGCGAGACAAGGAGTCCGTTTGCATTAAGCATTCCTTTGGCATGCAAGATGTGCTTGATATCCTCACCGTTAAGGAAAGGCGGGTTCATCAATATCCTGTCAAACGTTCCAAGGTTGCCGTTACATAAGAGGAAATCTGATTGTCTGACGTCGACCTTTGGAAACGATCTTTTGAGATTCGTGACTAGTGAGGCGTTGATTTCAATGGCTATGACTCGGGGCAAGGCAGAGGGGATTTGTTTGAGAATATTTCCGGTTCCTGCGCTGGGTTCTAAAAGTGAATGATGTGATTCGATGCGAGCGAGCTCAACCATTCGTTGGGCCAGCTCTGGAGATGTCGGGAACAACTGTGGGGCGTTGACAACTTTTATTCCGGTTTCGAGAGCTGTTCGTACTCTTTCAAAAGATGCGGCCTGGGGATCTGGCTCTGGGGTTTTAGTAACTTGAGAAGTTGGCTTTGATATGACGCGTTCGGTTGGGAGCGCGGGAGCTGGTTCTTTGGTAAGCGTAGCTGGCGGCGGATCCTTTCGTTTTTTGTCGGTGATATAAACCGGGATCATGTTGTGGCAATCAAGTCCTGGGCCGCCTTTGATAGTGTGGTAGATGCGGTGCGGGGCATAGCGGTCGTTTGCTTTGATTTCGCGAATGTGGGAGCAGCGCCGTTTTACTTCCTGGTGCGTTAAGTGCCTGAAGCCTTCTCCTGCGTAGTTGCAGAGAGGGGCTTGTTTGGTGGCAGCCTTGACGGCGTTGGCGCGTTCTTCCGTGGGTGGTCGGTAGTCCTGGATCTCTTCGATCTTGCGAACTCGGACGAAGCGGGCGTTTGTGGTGACGCTGGTAACCTGGCTGCCGGATTTGTTTACTCGAATTACAGTGACCCATTCGCCGCCGGGAAGCAGGACCATGCCGCCGGGTTGAATATCAAACTTTGCTGCTTTGAGGCCTCCTTGTTCATCGAGCATTGCTCTCTCGTATTCAATACGGTTGGTTATGTGTGCTATCCAGCGTAGGGCATATGCGATTTGGTGTTGGTGGACGGGTACGGACAATTCCCGTGCTTGTTCGGGAGTGATCACGCCATTGTCCAGAGCGCCCCAGATACTTTGGGAGCCCTCGTAGTCCGACTTAGGATATTTATCTTTGGTGAAACGAAAAGAAATGTGATCGTGGTTTGCAATGCCCATCGCACGTTCCTGCGTAAGCGGAACGTCGTCGCGTTGCCAAAGCTTCAAGAACTTTTCGGCTTGTGTTTGATTGCGTTCTTCTCTGCGTCTATCTGTTTCGAGTGTTTTGATTCTTCGGTAACGGACGGCTGGACGCTCTTTGTATTTAGCATGGCGTATGGCACCGGCGGCTCGGGATTTCCAGTAGGCTGCGGTATCCCATAGTTGCACGGCTCTGGTCATGCCGTTGGTGATCTTGTCAGCGTCCCTACGAGCGCGCTTCTCGCTGTGATGGCCCACAATTATTGGCTGGCCTAGCGGAATGCTATCGGTGATTGCGCTGACAGCATTGTGTGCGTGTTGGGCCTCGCTTTTAGATCGCTCACTATATTGCTCGAATCGCTCGGCGCGTTCTTCTGCGCGCTCAACGAGGGATTTGTCCTCGTCGTCAATTTGGCCGCATAACTCTATGAGAAGGTCCTCGCGTTCAGGGGTCCATGCCGGTGTGACGAATAGTTCTTGGCGCGGAGCCCAGATAAAGCCGTGGCTTCTGACTTGAGAGTAAAGACTTTCGGGTAGACGCTCGTCGGTGTTGGTATAGAGACGGAGCTTATTGTCTTCGGGTGAGTACGTGGCTGTGTACATTTATTGAAAGTCCGTTTCAACTCCCGGGGGAATCGGGAATTCGTTAAGGCATGAGCGACATTCGAGACGTTCATTGGTTTCTTCGTCTTCGTCGTACATTTGGTAGAGGCCATTTATCGAAAGTACGCCGTCTTTGAGGCCTTCTATCTCGCGCCAAGTGGTGTGATTAGCGAGATATCGAAAGCCTTCACCGTGTTCGGTTGGATCGTTGCCTTTATAACCGCACGTTGGGCAATTCAGTTCGGTTGGTGGAGTAATACCAAGGTGGGCGGTGAGGGAGTTTGATTTGATTTGGTCCCATTCGGTTTGAGCACGATCAAAGAGTTCTCGTAGCTCTTCAGTTTGTAAGTCCATTGACTGACAAATTGCGGTCCACGCATTTTCATCTATAACCCCGGCGGCCATTATTTCGGTGAGTAAGCGTGGGAACTGAATTTCATTGCGTTGCCATGGCGAGGAGCTGGGCTCGGGAAGTACTCGTGTGCTTGTTTGCATCGAAGTTTCTCTTTTCTGGGTCGAAGGGATTATGAGAATTGGCGCATCGTGAGGTTAGTTGAGCGTGTGGTTCATTCCAGTGGTTCGATGTCAGCTATTCCATAGTCTTTAGCGTCAAATGATGGGTAGATGATCGCGTCTGCGTCGTGGTCGCCAGGTTCGCTTAATGGGAGGCGTAGTCCTTCGGTTTCATTTTGGGTGACGAGCCTAACGAGATCTATTGCTTTTTGAATTGCGCTGGTGCGGCTTTTGGCCTCGATACTGAGATAGAGCGGGCAACGATCTATTTCTACGCGATAACTTGCTGGCTCGTCGCTTTCGATTTCTGGTTCTTGTTGTTCCTCATTCGTTGGCGGCGGATTTATTGAGTGGAGTGTGATTCGTGCGAGCTCTGCGCAGTCCTGGCCGGAGAGTTGACTCATTAAATGTCGAAGCGGATGGTGTTGGAGGTTACCGTTATTAAGATCCCCATAGTTGGCAATCTGCTCCAAGGTCTTGATCGCTGCTTCATAAGCATTACAGGCGTGGACGATAAAGTCGGCGTCGGCTTTGAGTTTTGTTCGTATCTCTGTGGCTACATGCGGTAGTAATTGGCCGTCTTCGTATTCGCCTACGACTGCGAGGGCCACGGGTCCTAATCCGATGATGTGGCCTGTGGTTGCGATGATGTCAAAGGCGTCTATGTTGGGGTCGTCCTGATGCGGACGAACGGCGTACGGTGGTGCGGTGTGCTCTATTGCGCTGTTCATCGGTTTGCCTGCATTCTGGATTGAAGGGTTTGGGGTTTGGGTTTAATTGTTGAACAGCGAGTTAGGGGTTGAGAACGAGGTTCCGGAAGTTAAGGTTGCGCAAAGATTTTCTGTGAGATCAGTGGTTCCGGAAAGAAGTTGCGAGATGCTGCGCTGGTTGCTTTTATCGTGGCGGCTGTCGTTCATCGTCGAAAGTTCTCGTTATGCGGCGTTGGCTATGCGGTGAGCACTAGATAAGTAAGTGAGTTTTTGGTTTACATCGTTTGGCTTTGCGTGAATGCGCACCTGTACGGCCCGCTTCATTTTTATGGGAGGCACATTGCTTGAAGCGGGCCGTAAGGTTGGCTTGGATCGTGAACGTATCCTCACGCGGCGGCTTGACGCTTTCGACGTGTCTTAGGTGTGCCGTTTTCAGGTGCGACGAGTGTTAGCGGGGAAGCAGTTGGTTCTTGCTCTACACGGTTTGCTTGTACCTTCAGGCTTGCTTGCAGTGCGGTCATAATGTCGATTACGGGAGCTGGCTTTCGTACTTCGCCGGTGGTGGCGATCGTTTCTCCGGCGACTTTGGCATCGAGCATTTCTTTCAGGGCAGCGTGAAAGTGGTCCGTGGTGTCGATTTGGTCAAACGTGGTGACCATCTGTTCGACAAGCGTTGTGGCCAATTGCAGTTCGTTGTCTTGCGGCGTGGCTTGATTGGAAATTCCCGGAACATCGGCCACACTGCGTACCTCGTGGCGGTAGTGCAGCTTTTGGATCATCAGGCCATTGCCGTTGGGGGAGATGGCTATCACGTCTTCGCGCTCCCGTAGAATTACCTTGGCTATTCCAATCCTTCCGCTTCGCTTCATAACTTCGCGTAGCAGGGCATAGGACCGTTCGGCTGCCGGGCCGTCGGGGGCCGCGAAGTAAGAAGCGTCGAAGTAGGTGGTGGGGATTTCTGCCGGTTTGATGAAACCGATGATTTCGATTGCTTCATTTGATTCTGGCGTGATGCTGGCAATCTCTTCCGGAGCTACTAATACGTATTTTTCTTTTTCGTGTTGGTAGCCTTTGACGATCTGGTCATTGGTTACAGTGACGTCGCATTTCTTGCATTGTTTCTTCTGGCCGATGGGTCCGAGACAGTCGCCGGCGTGGAGTTGGTTGAAGGAGATCTTCTCGCTGGTTTCAATGGCGTTGAAGACCTTAATCGGGACCGAGACGAGGGAAAAGGTTATGCTGCCCTTCCAGATGCTGCGCATGGTGTGCTCCTATTATTGTTAATTAATTTGTTGCTCACTGCCCTTTGTATTTCAATTGGGAGGCGAGGCAATTTTCTGGTTGCAGGTCGTCGCGGATGGCAACCATCCGAGGCTGATAAACGTGATTCGAATCGCGAAAGGCGTGTAGATAGCGAACGTCTATCACCATTCCGTCGTTAACGCGATAGTGTTTGCTGCGAATTTTGACGTTGCCGCAGTCGATTAGCTGGCCCATGTCGTTGAAGAGGCCCAATGCAACGGAATCTTTTTCGTTCTTTTTAGTGATTACAAACGAGCTGACTACCGTGAACTTGTGTTTGAATTGGTCAGGCTGTCGATCGGTGCGATAGGGAGAGTTAATTTTCTTCAGCACGATGCCTTCGAGGTTACGCGCATGAATCTCTTGCAATAGCTCGATCTTGCCAGCTTGCTCACATTCAGTCCTTGCTATCTGAATCGAGCTGGTCTGGGCAGCTTGGAGTGTTGCCAGTAGTTGGCTGTTTCGGTCGATGAATTTCCACGGGCGAATGTCTGTGCCGTTGATTTCCAGGATGTCGAATGCGTGGAGAGTTTTTGTTTCCCGGATCCACTCGCCATCGAACATGATGGGAGCGATGGGCTCGAATTGTCTTGCTTCGGCGATGATGTTTGGCGAGACGCTGCAAGTGAGGCCTTCTCGGTTGTGTGCCGTAACGGAAGAACGCTCGATGTGCAGCATGATGCGCTTGCCGTCGAATTTTTGCTGGACCGCATAGTTTGGATCGAGAAGTCTGGCGGCGGCTTCATTCCCGTCGTCGATGGCGGTTAGAAGTTGACAGGCGGCTTTGTGCTTCACTGTGCGATTGAGCTATTGACTGGTCTTTGCCTTGAGTAGAACGTTTTTGCGGGAGTGCAATGGGTTGCGTTCCGCTTATTTATCCCGGTGGCCCGGTTAGAAGGATGCGGAAGTCAGAGTAATGCCAGCAGCATCTCCAAGGAGGAGATGCCGGTTGCTGTCGTGCTGTGCAGTTAGCTCTGCGGACTGTAACGATGATTGTTTGCGCAGTAAATAGTAGTGTTGGCAGGTTCGCAGAGTTCGAGAATGTCTTCCTCACTGGCTGGTTGCGGGCCGCCGTCGTAGTCAATGATGCGGCCATCGCTGTTTACTTCGACTGCGTAGAGGTTGATTTTGACGGAGGCGTGGAGTTCGGCGCCGCAATCCGGGCAGGTGCGCGCGGGGCCGGAAGTTTTGGTAGAACTGCTCTTGGATTGTCTGGAAAGTTCTGAGGCAAAGACTGGAGTTCCGTTTTCAATGGTGCAGTCTACCTGTTCGTCTTCTTCTTTCTCCCAGGAGTCACAGGTATAAGGACCTTCGCGGTCATCGCCACTTTCGTAGTTAAGATGGTCGAGCTTGTCTCCTTCAAGGAGATCGGAGACGATTTCTTCTGCGCCGGAGGAGTCGGTAGTGCTGACTGCGACATCGGCGTATTCGGAGAGATCGCGAGCGACGCGGACTATATAGGTTTTCTCTTTGTTTTCGTCCGCCGTGCTAGCTGAAGCTTTGTTATCTTTGGCTCGTTTCATGGTATGGGTGATCCTGTAGTTTGGGTGATGGGCGTTGCTGCTGTTTGGCAGGGCTCTTTATTTGCAGTTCATTGATTGCCGCTGTTTTGTGACCATATTTGATGGTGGGAAATGCGTCGTGCTCGGCTGAGTCTGAAGGCGGCGCATTTGGGCGCTTAATAGTACTTACGGTTGAGCCAGTAGCCTTCAACTGAGCGCCAGGTTAAATGGGCGCGTTCAACCATCTGTAATGCGGCTTTCATCGCTTTAGCGGTGGTCCACTGGCGTTGAATTAGCATGGCGGTAATCTTTTCCAGTGTCTGGCCTTCATTCTTTTCTTCTAAACAATTTTCGGTGAAAAGTAAGTTGATAAATTGCTGGGTGAATCCCTGCTCTTTTTTACGGGCTTTGTCTCCGAGGATTCCCTGCACGGCAGAGAATATTTCGTTGCGTGCGGCGAGGCGTTCTCTTTGGAGTTGCTGGGTTAAAAGTCGCTCTCTTTCATACGGGTCGGGTGCTTGTGGGATCTCCGCGAATGTTCTCACGAGACTTGCTATCTCGGCTGCATCGAGCGTGAGCAGTTCTTGTCCGGTGTGATTTGTGCAACGGGCCGTAGGGACGGGATCGATATCGAAATGAACATCGAGTGTGTGAGAGTGGACCCAGCAGACGCCGAAAGCGGCGGCGAGTTCTTCATCCGTCGCGCCAAGGGCCCGTTCTTTTTCCCAGCGGTGGTCCTGGACCATGCCCTCGATTATTTCGTTGGCGAGTTCTTCGCGGGTGATTTCTATGTTAAGTGACGAAACATCGCTGTCGTTTGGAGTTTGATCGGGGTGTTCAGTAGATGGGTTGGGGGCCGTTTCAACAATAGTGGTGGTCGGGAAAAATAGTGAAGTCTGATTGTGATCTGAATGCTTCATGAGAGTTTGTGTTAAGCGGCAACGACGGAGGTTTTATTCACGCTGTCTGTCTTGAAAACTCGATAGAAGAGGACCACACATCCACCCGAAGCACTTAACGTCAACAATGCTGGTAAAAGCGGCGGTCGTAACCGATCTGCTTCTGGCAGACGCGGCAGACGGTTTCAGCAATGCGGCGCGTGCCGGCGCAGTCGGTATGTTGGCACGGTTCCGCGCCGGACCCGTATTCAGTGCCTGGCATTGCGAGAACGCCTGCTGCGTTTATAGGACAGATTGCTGCCTAGTATGGAGAAATGCTGGTCCTTTCTTGCAAGTCTGGTAATAGACAACTTCACAGTTGCTCACTACAGAGCCTCGATCTGTAGACACATTGCCGGAAACCGTTTAGTTTTTTGACGGTGGTATTTGGGGAGGATTAGCCATGACGACAGCACTCAGAGAGAAGCTAAAAAAGGATCTAATCGCTATCGGTAATGAGGTTTCTCATCTATGGCAACATCACGATTTGGTCTGGCGGATGACCGAGATAACAAATAAGAACGATCGAATGCTGGAGAAGGGTGGGGACTATTTAGCTTGGTTCAAGAACTCTTATATTGAGGCGGGCTCGGTGGGATTCCGAAGGCAGCTGGACAAAGACAAACGCTCGATTTCACTGATCAACTGTCTCCGTGAAATTCAAGACAATAGTGCGTCGTTCACACGTGAGGAGTTCCAGAAAACAATTACCTTTTCGCCGGGTCACAATTTTCATGATGCCCGGAAGTGGGGAGAGGCAGGAGAAAGATTTGATGAGGTTTTTGGAAACGGCGGGCATTTAGACTCGAGAATTGTCCAGGCTGATATGGATCTACTCGAAACTGAAGGTGCTGCGATCAAGGAGCAAGTCAACAAAGACATTGCGCATAGAGATCGAAGAGGGATGCAGGGCGACAAAGCGACCGGGGAAGTGGGCAGAAGTGCACTGTGGCGACTGGAATCATGGACTTAGCGCCTGCATTTTTGCTAGCCAAATAGGAGAGCGTTAATTTGATCGGTCAGGGCGCGCCGACGGTCGAGTTTATCGCTGCTTGCGTGACGGCATCACTACGACCCGTCAAAGTCCTCAATCCGCTCAATGATGCCGTTTCTCGAGGCATGTACCGGGCAAACGTCGATCGAGGAGAACATCGAATCCGTATCGGCGGTGTTGACACCAATAATCAAAAAGATGGTCAAATATCGCGCTTCCGATCGCCATCACTCAGTCAGAGAGGTTTTGGAGACCTGAGCAAGCCATCGATGTCAATGTTGCGGTAGCTGAACGTGAGGATAAAGAAACAATCCGTTGGCCTACCCCTTTTTGCCCTTGTTTTGTCCGGCCTGCTGCTTTCTAAGAGTGCCAATCAGCTTGTCGCTTCGAGCATTGGAGCCATCGGGATTCCGTATTGCATTCTTGATGCCCAATCTCTTCTCGGCTGACTTTACAGTTGAGTCTTTCCGGATTTTTCTTGTGGTCATTGTTCCTCCCTAAAGCCAGTTGGAAGTAAATTGTCCTTTAGCGTTTCTGTACCGTCCAGCATTCTCGTCCCAGTCGTTCGAGTTCCACAAAACCAACGCTGCCAGAGCGGTTAGTCCTACCTTCGCTACCGTGCCCCAGTTGATGGTTTGCAGCGGCAGAATCGGCTGGTCGGCGACACCGAGTAATCTGTCAATTGTTTGATAAATCTCGCGCGGGCTCGGCCGCTCCTGGATGTTGGGACTCATCATGCGACTGATCAGGTTTCTGAATTCAACTGGTCCAGGCAGAATTCGGAACAGAGATGGTTGAGGACTACCCGTAAACAGTGCTGTCATCGTTCGGCCAGCCGCGTAGAGATCAGCTTCCGGAAAATAGACTCCACTTTGTATAGCCTTAGGGTCGGCATAGCCAATGGTTCCGAAGACGGAGTTGGTCAGCGGTCCGCTGGTATCAGCTTTAACTCCATATCCAAAATCGGTGAATTTAACAATCTCTCGATCGTGTTCAAAAAGGAGCAGGTTTCCTGGCTTTATATCCCGGTGCATGTCGCCATTGGCATGCATTTCTGCTAACGCGTGACTGATATCGCAAAGCCAGCGAGCGCCACGTCGCCAGTCTGTGAGCTTGCCTACATATGATTGGAGCGAACCCAGAGTTGCGTACTCAAGAATCAGGTACGGATGTGGGCCATAAATATCGCTGTCATACAGGTCCACAAAATAAGGGCTCCATGCGTATTTACGAAGCATCGCGTCGTCCCGCTTAAATCGTTTCAAATTCTCCTCATTGCGGATACGAAGAACCTTTTTCGCTACGGTTCGCCCCAGCACGAGGTCCTCGGCCTCATAAACATCGCCAAATGCGCCTTTACCTCTAAGCTCAATCGATCGGTATTGCCATTCCATCGGTCTACTCCAGATTGGGATTCGCTTCAGCTGATAATACTACCCCTTGGGGCCGAGTTAGTGAAGAAAAAACGCATCCGCCCTTGACGGCGAGCGAAATCGTTCTAAAATACAAGGGAAACAGAGGTGACTTTATGGGCGACACAACATCATGAGAGAAAGAGCTCTGAGCAAAGAGCAAGTTCTGTCGGCGATTCGTCGGTCAATCCTGCACGAAGGTATGCCGCCGACTGTTGAAGAGCTTCGAAAGGTACTTAAAGTAGGCTCAACCCGAACCGTATTACGCTATTTACGTTGGCTCGAGGACGAGGGAGAACTTGAGCGGTGGTCCGGAGCCCGCGGGCTGAGACTGGTCAAGGCAGGTAACCAACATGCGCAGACGTCTGCAGTACGGTTAGTGGGGGAGGCGCCAGCAGGGGCGTTAATGGTTGCGGAGCAGAACATTGAAGGATGGGTAAGACTTCCGAAGGAATATCTTAAGCCCGCGCGGGCAAACTTTTTTTTACTTCGCGTTCGCGGTGATTCGATGAACAAAGCCATAGTCAGTGAACAACGTATCGAAAGTGGGGACCTGCTACTGGTGCGGCAACAATCGACTGCCCGTTCCGGAGAAGTGGTGGTGGCATTGATCGATGGCGAGGCCACCATCAAACGGCTTGTTCAAGGTGAGGGTTATTTCTTACTGAAGCCCGAATCTACTAACCCTAAACATAAGCCCATTATTCTGAACCGGGATTTTCAGGTGCAGGGAATAGTCTCGAAGGTCTTGAAAAAGGGCTCGGACCTGCTCAGTTACCTAGAACTGGCACAAGAAGAATAATTGCGTGGCTTAAGCATTCCAGATAGTGGTGGTACCAGGATATGCCAATCAACGAGCTTGTTTACCTCTTTAGAGCCGGTCAAGAATCCAGGCCTATTTTCCTGCTCGGAGCAGGCGCATCGTTTCGATCCGGGATTCCGACCGCCGCCGAAGCAGTGAAGCGGATCGCGAAAGCGGCCTATGCAAAAAACGTCAAAGGTATGGACTGGCGAATTTGTCAGGTGCCTTTAAGTGACTGGACTTCCTATCTGCGTAATCAACCCTGGTTTTTGAGTGATGAATTACGTCTGGCCGAGAACTTTCCTTTGGCAGTGGAGAACCTTCTGTTGCCCAAGGAATTCCGGCGCCGTTTCTTTGAGGACATGATTAGTCCTCCGAACGGGATCAACGAGGGCTACCAGCAGCTGGCTGAAATCATACAGCGAGGTCTCTGTTGGACCGTATTAACTGGCAACTTCGATCACCTGATTGTTGAGGGCCTGCGTCGGCTTCAGCCTCAGCTTCACGACGTTATTGAAATCAACCGCACCGCCGATGACCTGGTTAGATTCAACATCAATAATCGTCGGCAGGTTGTTTATCTGCACGGGTCCGTGGAGTACTACCGGGATAGAAATCTGATTGATGAGACGAAAAGATTGGATGAATCGCTGGTCAAAAGGCTGAGGCCGTTGTTGGCGAGTTCGCCCCTAATTGTGGTCGGCTACCGTGGCTTTGAGCCTTCGATAATGGAACACTTGTTGGAAGGTGGGATTCGGGAAAGCGGTAAGTACCCGCAGGGCATTTACTGGTGCTTAAGGCGCGGCGACAAGCTACACGAGAATGTTGAGAGGCTCGAGAAACTGATTCACCCAAATCTTCGCGTTATCGAGATAGATGGATTTGACGAATTGATGGGTGATCTCAACCAGGAGTTACACGACGAGGCTTTTTACGTGACCGGCCAGTCGGTCTCGGCCCCGAATGCTGCTTTGAACATGAGCGCTCCGGTCCCCTTTGAGCGTCAAACGATGGAAGAAGTAAGCGTCGATGATCTTGATCGAGATCTAATTCTATCGACTCTGGCGACCTATTGTAAGCGGATCAAGATCCCGTTAATCGATCAAACGAATTACATCTCCTTTTTGCGTGAGCAGGGACTCATAGTGCAGACCAATGGGAAACCAGTTCCGACCGTGGGTTGCTATCTCCTTTTCGGAAGAGAGACGTCTGAAAAGTTTCCTTATGCACGGATTGCTTTCACGCGCGAACACAAAAAGCGAGTGGTGTTTGAGGGTAATCTTATTACACAGTACCGCAAACTTGTCGAACATTTGGGTTCGAGCGAAGTCAATCCTTTTCTGCGAGTAAAAGGTAGAAAATCATCTGAGGAACGGCCGGCCTATCCTGAGCGTGCTTTGACTGAATTGGCCGTCAATTTGGTGGTCCATCGTGACTATCAGACAGAAGAATACGGCCGCATCGAGCAGATGCCGGGACAGTTGCTGAAGTTCATCAATCCTGGTGGTTTGCTGGAAAAAGTCCGCAAGCGAGTTGATATCAAGGAGGATGGCAAGTTCAAGCCGGTGCGGTCGGTGACGGGGTTGCGCAACGAATTGTTGGCCGACATATTTTTTGGTCTTGGTCCCATGGACAAAGCCGGCTCCGGTTTGGCTGACGTGCAGGATCTAATGCTGGAAAACGGCGGACAGGCCGAGTTTGCTGTTATCAAGGAGAATGACGGGATTTGCGCGACGCTCTTTCAACCGTTGCAATCTTCTCCGGCGAGCTCGCGGGTGGCCCGCGCTCGCTCTACTACGGAAACCTACATCACCAACTTGCTGCCTTTTAGCATGCTGCCACAGGCAGTTTCGGTTTTGCCGCTACGAGAGAAGCCACTAATAGCAACGCCGTTATTTGGCGAAGACGAAACACCAACCGAGTTTCCCATTTTCATAGAACACGATGACAAGATGTTCAGTTTCGCAGATTTGGCCAATTTCGAAGATTTTTGTCACCGCCGCGGATACGTGGACAAATTGAGTAGGGTACCGCTGGCAGATTTTCTGGGTGAGGGCGATAACCGCAATCTATTTGTATGGCTGCTTAATAAGCACTGGTCATTCTTTTTGCGTCGTTGGACTGAAAAAGGGTTACTCATAGAGCACAAAAGGAAGCGTGCTTATTTCGCCTTAATCGAGGGCGAAAAGAACCGAATTTTCTATGATTCACGGGCTCGCAAAAATGTCAGACGCGATGTGGTCAAGCGACGGGAGCGGGCCAGGTTTGTGGAGCATGAGAATGAAGGTATTTACTACGCTGTGGTTGAGTTTGCGGAGTTCTGGGCGCTGCAGATAAAGCCATTTTACATGTTTACGCGCGCCGATGGGTTCACGCCTATACCTTCTTTTCTGATGGCGCAACGGGCCACCAGAAGGTATCGGTTTGATCGTAACAAGAACGTGGATGACGATCTGAGTTTTTGGGCGAGATACCTTTCAAACGGTCAGCCTTCCTGCAACATTGGCGGCGTCGGAGTTGACGATCTGATTCTGGATTTTGAGTATTGCGCGGCCGAAGTTGCGATCGCAAGACGTGAGATTGACGATGAGAATAAGCATTGAAGACTTAGGCGAGCCGGAGTTGGAATTCGGACAGGGTGAACTTCACAACGATCCCAAGCGAGTGTTGCCCTTGGTAGGACCGTTTGCTTCGGAGTTAGAGGTGGAGCCCAAAGTAATTCGAGTGGGGCTGGTGGCACTGCCGAGTGAAGTGGCTGCGGTACAGCGCTGGTTTGAAAAGATGCATGCGCCGATGATGGGTCACGAAAGCAATGTATTGCGAAATCGGGAATTTCCCGGAGCGCTGAAAGCGTTGCGATGCAGGTTTGAGCTTCCCGAAAAGTTTGTGCGCCGGTTGAATAAGAATCAATACGATCTGATTTCGATTCGGAACGCGCATGAGCGCTTTGAAGGATTGTTGAAGTTTTATACCGATGCGATCAGAACGTTATTTGAGGACCAGCGGCCGGACTGCGTGCTGGTGTGCTTTCCCGAGGAGGTGGCGGCGCTCAGGGTGAGCAATCCGTTATTGACCTACGTTGAGCGGAGGGTCTTGGAGCGGGTGAGAGACGAGGAGGAATCGGCCCAGGGGCTGCTATTCGAGCCGACCGCGGAAGAGCGTCGTGCATCAGCCGAGCTGCTGCCGCAAGCGGAAGAATTACTCTTTCGTAACTTTCACCGGGCTTTGAAGGCAGAGTGCATGAACCTGCATAACGCAGTGCCACTCCAGGTCATGCGCCGACATACGTATGTATCAGAGGAAGCCAAGCAGAGCGACTCTACGCGCGCCTGGAATCTCAGTCTGGCCTTGTACTACAAAGCTGGCAATATTCCCTGGCGGCCAGCTGGTTTGACTAAAGATACATGCTTTGTCGGCATTTCCTTTCACCACCTCAAGCGTCGGTCAGGAGATCTTGTTTATGCGAGTGTGGCCCAGGCATTTACCAACGACTCGGAACCATTTGTGCTCAAGGGGGAAACTGTTCCTCGCGATCAGAGTCGACATAAACAACCTTATCTTCTGGAAGAGCAGGCTGCGAGTCTGATCAGAAAAGTTACTGGCGCCTACAAATTGAGAATGGGGTTTCCGCCGTCACGGGTCGTTGTCCACAAGACTACGCGGTATCAACCTGAGGAGGAACGAGGCTTCCGAAACGGACTGCATTCCGACGTGGCCGGTTGTGAGTTGGTCTGGATGTCTCCGACCGGTTTTCGTTTATTAAGACGGGGTATGCGGGAACCACTGCGCGGTACCTTATGCACAATTGAAGAGCGGGACCACTATCTATTTACGACTGGTTATGTGCCCTGGTGGAGCGAATATCCGGGCCCGCACATTCCCGCGCCTCTGGAGATTGGAGCCTGCGGAGCTACGGACTTGATCCAAAGAGCTCACGAGATATTGTCGTTAACGAAAATGAACTGGAATAGTGCGGACGGGATCGGACGTAATCCGATTTCGGTTTCGTTTGCGCGACGTGTCGGCACAATCATGACTGAAATGAAGGAAGAGCAGGAGCCCAACCCGCTTTACCGGTTTTACATGTAGGCAGAGAATCCGCATGAATGAGTAATGGACAGTAGTGAGGAGATGAAACGAGCATGAGCAATGAATTCACTTTACCGAAGCAGGGTTTTGTTTTTTGGCCGGTAGGGAGTGGCGACAGTACCACGATTGCTGTGAACGACGACGTGGTTCTACAAATCGACCTTCGGCACATGGCAAAAGCCGACGATGAAAAGGATGCGGCAATTGGCGTTATTGACGAGCTAGTGCGGCTGCTGCCAAAGAAGGACGGCAAGCCTTACCTGGCAGTGTTTGCGCTTACTCACCCTGACGATGATCACGTTCACGGGTTTGAGGAGCTACTCAAACAGGTGACGATTGGAGAGATCTGGCACACGCCAAGAATTTTCCGAGATTACGAAGACGAGATCGAGCTTTGCGAAGCGGCTGAAGCATTTAGGAAAGAGGTGCATCGTCGACGTCAGGCGGTGATAGATAATCCGTCCACCGTGAAGGGTGGGGATCGGGTGCGGGTGATTGGACACGACGATATTCTCGATGAGGACAAGTACAAGAACTTTCCCAAAGAGAGAACCTCGATGCCGGGAACTCCAATTACAATTCTCGATGACTGCGATGTTTCCGACGTCTTCGAAGTTTTTGTCCACGCACCGTTCAAGATTGATCCGGCAGACTCTCGGAACAATACCAGTTTATCAATGCAGGTGACGCTGAAAAGTGGAGACAAAGATGCAACCGCGCTCTTCTTTGGTGATCGGGAGTATCCGACGACGAAGATGATTTTCGACGTGACGGTCGAACATGATCGGGAGCAGTACCTGAGCTGGGACGTGCTCTTATCGCCACATCACTGTTCGAAGCGCACGATGTATTGGAAGGATGATGGTGAAAACGAGGTCTTTAAACAAGAGATTATGGATTATTTCGAAAAATACCGGCGTGACGGTGCTTTCATCATTGCCAGCGCCAATTGTGACTTCACGGACGGAGACGGTGATAATCCGCCCCACAGCAAGGCACGAAAGCAGTACGAGAAAATCGTGGACGCCGGCCAATTCATCTGCACGCACGAACACTCCACGGCTGAGGAGCCTAAACCAGTCTGCTTTGAGCTCACGGACGCGGGACTGAATCTAGTCGGGGCCGGGAGTAGCGACGCAAAGAAGTCAGCTTTGAGCTCGGCTGTAGCTGCGGGCCGGGGCGGTGAGACGCCACCACAGCAACAAGTTGGATTTGGCTACAGGCATGACTGACGGACAGTCTTCTGCGTTGTGGCAGCTTCGCGAAGTTGCCGCCGCTAATCCCGGGTGTGTTGAGATCGAAAACGTGAGCGGGCCCACTGAGAAGAGTTTGTGGGTGTGGCTGACGGTCAGCATTCGTATCGGAGCCATACCGCGGGTTGAGGGCGGTCTGCGGTTGCGAGAGCGAGAGACATTTCAGATCGGGGTTCAACCCGATTTTCCCCTTTATGCTCCCTCAGTCTGGGTTGGACATACGCGTTTTGCCGGCCAACCGCATGTGCAATGGACGCGGCATCTCTGCCTTTTTCAAGCAGCCACGGAATGGAATCCCAGTGACGGCATGTTTGGCCTGCTTGATCGCCTTGAGTACTGGCTTCGCAAGGGTGCCTTAAATCAACTTGATCCGGAAGGGGAACCGCTTCATCCACCCGCGGTCTACACGGATCTTAAGATAGGAAAATATGTTATTCCCAAAGCGAATGCTCCGGCTTTCGAGGGTAGCTTATGGCTTGGCTTGGCCGAGATCATTGACCGGCCCAAGCATATAGAAATTGTGGAATGGTTTGATTTGGACTCGTTACCGAGTACCGGACGGGTAGCGATCGGCCTGCTTTTCAATTCCCCACTTCCGTGGGAGTACCCAACGAAAGTCGTCGAGCTATTTAGTGAGTGCGACCGACAGGGTGTAGCGAAAGAGTTTTTGTTTAAGATTCTAAAGGCTGCGAGCTCTCTGACGCCCGAAGGGCAACCACTCTATATGATTTTGGGTGCCCCGATGCGCGGAATCGTCGGCGGAGCGCGAAAACAGCACCTTAGCGTTTGGGCAATTGAGGCAGAGGCCGCGGAGTCTATCAGACTCACGATCAGCCAAATCGGAGATACTGAGGACATCGCAGAACTGCGAGAGAAGTTTGAGCGGTCGCTACTGGACGTTTTGGGGAAAATGTCGATCTCGTGGTGTCCGGTCATCGAGGCCCGTTCCGAAGTAACAGTGCGACGGGATATCGAGTCTCCGCTATCCTATTTTCGAGATAAGACGGTTAGTGTTTGGGGCTGTGGCGCCCTCGGAGCTCCGGTTGCCATTCATCTCTGTCGTGCTGGTGCGCGGCGACTAATTCTGAGAGACAAAGCCATCGTTACGCCCGGAATTTTGGTTCGGCAACCTTACTTTGAAGAGGATGTTTGCAATCAGAAAGTGGAAGCGCTCAAGACCCAACTCCTAAGGATAAGACCTGATATTGAGATTGAAGCGATCCACTCCAACGTAGAGACGCTTTTGTCGATCCCGGATGAGAGTTGGAGTGACGGTGCCGATCTGGTTATCGATGCAACCGCATCCGATATCGTAAGACGGCGTCTCGAGATCCGCTGGCCTACTTCGGAGCAGGACCGTGTACCGGTTGCATCTTTGATGTTGGATCGGAGCGCTACTCGTTTGATTACTGCGGTGGTCGGTGCACAATTCTCGGGAGGTACGTGGGACGCTTTCCGCAAAGCCAAGATCGAAATCCTCCGGGACCCATCGATGAACGGATTTGCCGACGGATTTTTCCCGGCTGAAATTACGGAAAGGCCGTTTCAACCAGAGCCAGGGTGTTCGGAACCGACGTTCGTCGGATCATCTGCTGATTCGGCTGCTTTGGCGGCGGTCGGATTGAACCTCATCGCCACGCAGATTAAGGACATTACACCTGAAGCTGCTATTTCAACTTTCTTCTCTCAGCCCGTAGTCGCGAGAGGTGCTTCTTGCTCGCCGCGCTTCGTAGAACATAGCTCGGACTTTGTGCTGTTGTTAATGGACCATCAGGTAAGGATTAGCCAATCCGCGCTGAAGGAAGTCAAAGCCTGGGCCAGCAAGAATCGTCGCACCCGAAAAGCTGACGTGGAAACGGGAGGGTTGTTATGGGGCGAATGGGATGAGGCTACGCGGATAATTTGGGTGAGTGGCGCCTCTGGCCCACCGCCGGATAGCAAACACTCAGCCGAACACTTTGTCTGCGGGGTGGTTGGAACGAAAGAGCAACATGAAACACGGGTAAGACTTTCGCGCCGGTCCGTTGGCTACATCGGGATGTGGCATACGCATCCTACGTCCAGGCCGTTGCCCAGCGAGACGGATTTTGCAGGGATGCACGATATTTTGACTGCCGGAGAGCTACCACCTCGAAAGAACTTGTTACTGATATTCGGAAAAGAAGCTGGGTTTGATGCGGTCGGGGCGTTTTTGTTTCGTCGGATCAAAGGCGACGTGTATGTACATGGTCTGCTGGAAGGCCGAAGGCGACTTCCCGAGAAAATACTATGATTGCTTTGGCTTTATCCGGGGGCGGCTCGCGAGCGATTGCATTTCATCTGGGCTGCATGCGCGCTCTTCATGATCGCGGTGTGCTCGAAAAGGTTGAAGTAGTTTCGGCGGTGTCAGGCGGCTCTGTGATCGCTGGATTGTATGCGTATTCGAAGCAAAGTTTTGAAGCTTTCGACCAGACAGTTGTTCAACTTTTGCGACGAGGGTTACAGCGTGATGCTCTTCGACATTTACTGTCGCCTGTACTACTCGCTCGGATCCTGGCCACCAATCTCGTGGCCAGACCAGCAGCAACATTGGCGCGGCTGAGCCATAGAGAACCTCGTTTTCGGCGTTGGGCAAGTCGGACTGATGCATTAGAAGGCGCTCTCAAAGACGTCTTTGGAGCGCTCGAGCTGCCTGAAGTCGCGCGCGCAGGCCTTGATATCATCTTCAATGCTTGTGAACTGAGGACTGGGAGCGCCTTTAGATTCGGCAACAAACTATCAGGGGGTTGGCGGGCGGGTACTGTCAGCAACAACAAAATATCGGTTGCTCAGGCGGTTACATGCTCGGCTGCCTACCCGCTATTGCTGCCGGCTATCGATCGCGAGTACTCCTTCGTCGATGGCACGAGCACTCAGACGAGCCGTGTAGTCCTGACGGATGGAGGTGTTTACGACAACCTTGGGATTTCATGTTTGGAACCCGGCCGAGATTCCGCATTTAGCCTGCACTGTTACCCTGCAGACTACATAATATGTTGTTACGCAGGGCAGGGTCAGTTCTCGGGGGAGAAGGTGCCGTTTGGTTTTATGGGGCGGACTGACGCTGCGTTCCAAAGTATATTCAGGAAAGTACAGGACGCTGGCATTCAACGGCTGCATATGCATAAGTCAAGTGGAATGCTGAAGGGCTTCATACTACCCTATCTTGGGCAGCAGGATCAGGCGTTGCCAGTTAAACCTCCGGATTTGGTTCGCCGCAGTGAAGTCTTTGGTTATCCAACGGACTTTGCGGCCATGAGCGAAGAAAACATCCGGAAGATTTCAAAGCGCGGTGAGCAGTTAACCCGAACTCTTCTTGATTATTATTGCCCGGAACTTTGAAATGTTCGTGTCGAAGCGAATGAGTTTATCGCCTTTGCGGAGCACCGAAAATAATAAATAGAGAGATTGATGTTTATGGGCTTGCCTGAGACGTTTGAAATAGTTCAGCCCAGTATCGTGGCGCTAGGGAGCAAGCATGGTCTCGTGATTGATGGAAAGCCTCCCACCTTCCCAACAATTTTGGGCACCGGGTTTTTCATTGACCAGAGAGGCATCGTGCTCACTAATGGGCACGTCGTTGAGGCGCTACAGCAACTTCCGAAGCATCCAAAAACAGGGGAATCCTTAGCCGTCGCTTTTGTTTTCTCTGACGTAAGGGCAGAAAAGGGTTCTCACGCCATGCGTGTTTCCCCGGTGGATATAAAAGCCTACAACACACTTAAAACCTTCGATGCGAAGGGACGTTTTTACGGTGAGGAGATTCCTGACTTGGCCTTGGTCCAGCTCAACGTGAAAGATGTACCCGCACTGACATTTGCATCCGAGCGCAACACGCTACGAATCGGAATGCCGATTGCCACCGCTGGTTTTCCTCTTGGGACCGATGCGCTTTTGCTCAACAACGAACTAGTTCAACTTACGCCGTTACTTAGATCAGGAATTATCAGCAGCCTCTATCCTTTTCCTTGTCCTAACCCGCACGGATTCACATTGGATATTATGGAGCAGGGCGGTGCAAGCGGCTCGCCAATATTTTTGACGACTGAGCCAAAAGTAGTGGGCTTGCTCTATGCAGGTTATCCGGGTGTGAACATCACCGTGGCTTTGTCGTCCTTCGTGCTTGATCAAGCGATATCGCAGACACGTGAGCACACCAATGCTCTGGATCTGTCAGAGATTCCGACGTTGAAATCACTTGCAGAAATGGATGGAAGCGACAAGCCTACTTGGGAAACGGTGTAAACATGTTGAGCCCTTTAGTGCAGGAAAGTGTTGGAGATAATAACTGGGAAATTCAGCGGTCTTTCACATGGAATATTGGCCAAACGGAAGAAGGTGCACAGCAGGAAGTGATGCAAACTGGAAAGACCTTGCACAATAGCACCAATACAAAGACTCTTGTATGAACCTGAAACGCGCTCTCACGCTGCCGCGTTGTGATCTAAGTTCGAGCCGGATATAACCAAACTAATCGAGGAGCCACTCCTAGAGAGCTTGCAGGCTCCTCCCAAAACAGGGCGTCACTATTCATGAGGTGGTGACGCCTCTTCTGTTTGTTGCTTCAGTTCAGTTCCTGCGCGTTCAATTTCTTCTTGAATGTCTCTCAGATTCAGGATGGCTTGAGCGAGAAATTCTGCCTTGTCACGCGTAGCGCGGTCCTCATCGCGGCTGCGTTCAATGTTGGCCGTAGCACGTCGGCAAAGCCGGTGCGCTTTACGCAATCTGTCTAAGGGATTTAGTTTTTGTGAACTGAAGCCGATCAAGGGATCGGCATATTAGCAGCCGCGTTGCATCCATGCAACGAGGTTGCGGAAGCGAAAAGATTGATTCGTAAAAAGCCGCGATGGGTTTTCCTTAGTTAGGGGTGGATTGGTTGTGGTGGTTTCGGTTCGATCCGGTTGTCTGTGGGAAGAGCGCTGTTGTCGTTTGCTCCTTGGATAACTCGCCGTCCGCTCCGTTAGTTTGGAAGGTGTCGGTCGTGTATTCAAAAGGTTCGAGCGCTTTACACAGGGTGGCGTAAGCCGCGGCGGCGTTGGTAGCCCGTACTGTGATCGTCACATTGTTGAATTGTACTTCTTCGATTGGAAGTTTGATGTCTGAGAGGCGGGGCAACGCGGACGTGATCGGGGTTTGTACCAGGTCATCGACTTTCCAGTCGACGTTACCCTTGCTATCGACCGTGCAGAGAAGCCTTGAGTCTTGCGGAGGCGGCGCTTCGCCTTCGGCCAGGGTGCTCCAGATCAAATTCTTAAATAGAGTGTCTTTGTATTCATAGACAAATAGAAACTTACTCTCTCGCTTTGCTCTTACGGTCGCTTCGTCCACGACTGCTTGCCGGAGTTGATTAGTGGTTATGGTCATTTGCGTTGTCCTTGTTATCCGGCGTCCAGATTTATTCTTGATTCTCGCTGGGCGATTAAGAGGGGTGCTTCCGGAGTTGCGATGGTCTTTCTCGGAATCCTGACGGGCCGGCCGGTGACGTCGACCGGATTTCGCTTGCGTGGTGGGAAGGCGTAGAGTTGCCCGTTAACTTCTCGGATGTTGAGAGTGCCGATGGTGGAGCCGCCAATAATGTTTTCTCCTAAACATTCGAGTTTGCGGCCTTGTTCAAAGGCTTGTTGCAGACTCTCTGGAGTACATGGTGTCCAGCCGTCTTCGATCATTGCGTCGTGTCGGCGATAGCGCTGGGCATTGTAGATAAGGATTGATAACACCGAGTCATTTTCATTGAATGGACCGAGCTGGAATTGGCGTTCGAACCATGCCTGAAATTTGGAGTTGTATTGGTAGCCGTCGACTTTAGCTCGTTCGTTGAGTAGGGTGCAGAGCCAGGTTGATTTGACGCGATACTTTGCGAGGCTATCGGGTAGGGCTTCGATGCCCTGGGCCAATAGGGCGAGGGTGGCTGGTTGGTCCAGAGTAAGAAAAGGTTCATGTTGGAATTCACTCATTTGGTTTGTCCTTGAAAGGCTTCGAAGCCGCCGGGGTTGAAGGAACTCTCGTGGGTTAAAGCTGCTTTTGATTGCCAGTTGATAGGTTAAGCAGCGGCAGTGCTAACAACAACGCGCGCGCGCGGATGATGGAGGTCATATGACCTGCGCAAGTGCGGGGTGCTCAAGTGGGTATAGATTTGCGTTGTAGAAATGTTGCTGTGGCCCAGAAGGGCTTGCACGTCTTTTATCTCCGCACCGTTTTGCAGTAGGTGAGTAGCAAACGTGTGGCGCAGAGTGTGGGGCGAAATTTCTTTGATGCCGGCTATCGAGCCATAGTGCTTGATGATGGCCCAGAGGAACTGGCGGGTAAGTGGCTCGCTGCGATTGAGAAATAGATGAAGGTTAATGGCGCGGGGCAGGTCTTTTGTGGCGATGTAGTCTTCGACCGCCCGCGCTGCGCTTTTGCCGATCGGGATGGTTCGTTCCTTCCTCCCTTTTCCGAAGCACGTCACGATACCGGTGCGAAGATCAATGTTCTTTTGGCGGAGTGAAACGAGTTCAGAGGCGCGCAGGCCGGCGGCGTACATCAACTCGATGATGGCGCGATCGCGAATCCCTTCTTTGGTTGAGGGGTCTGGAGCCGAGAGCAGTTGTTGTGTTTCCAGCTCAGTCAGGAATGTTGGCAGATACGAAACTGCTGGAGGAGTGTCGAGGTCCTCGGTGGGAATGTTCTCGATGTATCCGTCAATGGCGAGGAAAAGATAGAAGGCGCGGACAGCGCTGGCTATTCGACGAACGGTTGCGGGCGATAGATGTGCGCGTGATAGCTGAGCGATAAACGTTCTGAGATCGCGTGGGCGAAGATCTTGTATTTGTTGTCCGGCTTGGTATGCGTAGTGAGTGAGTCGAGCAAGATCTTTGGCGTAATTCTCTATCGTGTTCTCAGAAAGGCCCTTTTCAATTCTGAGATAGCGCAGAAATTGTTTGGTGAGCGGAGGGCCTTGGGAGTGCAGCGCATTGCTAACTTGAACCAATAATTTGCCGCTCCGGCAACTTATTGGTTCCAATGATTTCCGGCAATTCATTTGTTCCTTTCGCAAAAGGTACTGCGTTTGAATTCCTCTTTCATGAGCCGTTAACCGCTGTCTATTAATGCAGGGCCTCTAAGGAGGTGAAAAAGTTTGACTCACATGCGGACTAGGTAATAGTCTGCTCACGTTCTCTAATCCTCTATGTCTGTCAGAGAGCGAAATCATGAAGTAGCGTGATACATCTTTCGGCAACTCGAAGTTCGCGTTGAGTGCAACGCCGGCGTCCGCTACTTCTGGATTGAAAGGTGCCACCGCATGAACTTGATCAAGCGACTCAATTTGACTTTGACTGCAATTCTGATTTGCCTTTCCACGGTGTCCGTTGCTGCCCAGTCTAAAAACGGACAATTGCCCGTCGCGACAACCAGTAACGGCACTAAAGACCTAACGACAAAAGAGTCTGAACTCGAGGAGATTCGACGCCAATTGCGCGAACAACGCGAAGAGATCGACCGGCTCAACAAGGCTCTCGCCGAGCAGCAACAAATTGTTAACGAGTTGCGCGCGTGGCGTAATGGTCAACCTGAGAGATCCTCCTCGGAACTAGCATCCCCGACCGCCGCAGACACGTCTCAAGTCAACACGGTAGAAGCGCGCCTCAGCAAGGTCGAAGCTGATACGAAAAAGACGAGTGACTCATTCTCCCGTCAGCTCGGCTCGATAAGCGTCAGCGGAGAGTTGCGCGTCCAGTACGATTCGTTCTACGGGCAGTTAAATGCCCTTCCAAACAGTAACAATTCCGCCATTGTTGGCAACCCGCTCTCAACACGACAGCGAGGGCGTCTCCGAGCCCGCTTGGCTCTCAGCGGCCAATTCGGCAACGACGTTTTGCTGGGGAGCTTCGATCAAACAGGACAACCGCAAAAGGGCAAGGAGTTTGACTGGGGATTGCGTATGTCCTCTGGGAGTTTGGCGAACGTCGTCTCTAGTAATCAGGTGTTGACGGATTTCTATAATAGAAAGCCCTTCGAACTCGACCGAGCGTACGTCGGCTGGAGGCCGCGTTCCATCCCAGGCTTGCGCTTCCAAGCCGGTAAATTTGATCCTCCTTGGACACATACGGAACTCACAATTGATAACGATCTCCAAACCGAAGGTATTAGCGAGACCTACACGCGCAGTTTCCGCAATCCAACATTCAAGAACATCTCTTTAGTCGCGTGGCAACTTCCTTTTCTGGAGCGAAACTCGGCGTTTGTCCTCAACACTAACGGTACGGTCAATATTAATGAGTCGCGGAGGGCGGGACGAGACCTTGCGCTTTTCGGCGCACAAGCGCAAACCAAACTCAGAATTGCTCAGAAGGTCGATCTCACCGTGTCCGTGGCGGACCTGTATTTCAGTGGCACACAGTTCATCACACCAATTCAATTCCTCGGGAGTCAGTTGCAGCTTCCCGTCACGATCACCATTCCGTCGTCAGGCACGACTCCAGCGCAGACCGTTACAGGTGTCGCCACGATCCCGCGCGAACTGCTGGTTGCAGGTAACGGCAACCTCGGACTCTCCATCGCAACGAACAACGCGACGAACCGCGACGGCCGTCTCGCCTCCGGCTTTAACCTCGTGGACACAATCGTTCGTCTCGATATCACGCGCAAGGAGAGATACCCACTCACATTGATTTTCGACTACGTGAAGAACACTCACGTGCATGATGTCGTCATTGCCGCCCCGAATGGAAGCAACGCCTTCTTGCGAAACCAAGAAGATAGCGGCTACTGGGTGGAATTTCAGATCAAGAGATTACGGGTGCGAAAGAATGATGAGAAGCTGGATACGCCCGTGAGGGGAGACATATCCTTCGGCTACACTTTTATAAGAATCGAAAAGGACGCCGTGCTGACGCCCTTCAATTTCGATGATATGGTGCAGTTTTCAGACGTTCGGGTCCATCGTCTCAACTTCGCCTATTTTGCCGATCCGAAAGTCAGCTTTAACATTACGGCCCTGATCAATCAACGTCCGAACGGCCTGCTCGGCGTTTTCGGACAGACGCCGCCCGGTTCTCTTAACCGTCCGACGATTCGCCTCCAGTTCGACACGATCTTTCGGTTTAACTGACGGCGATCAAAGCCGAGCGAGTATATTTTTTAGGAGAAGTCCCAGATGGTTACCGTTAACGTCTCATCACTTAATGAGATCGGCAAATACTTGATGGTGCGAGGTAGCGACATCTACGCTGATGTTTTTTTGTGCCGAATAAGTAGTCCGATCCAACTACCGCAGGGCGCTGTTGATCTTGGGGATGGTCAGTGCATCGTGGGCTTTAGCCGGAAATGTACCCACATGTCGTGCCATTTAGTGAGGGATGTGCCACCGGATTCCGCCGGTGATATGCCTACAAAGGATGGGCTCATATCCTGTAGATGTCACTTGTCTATGTTTGATCTCGCCAACTATGGTCTGACGGTCATTGGCCCCGCGACCGACGAACTGCCGTCAGTGGAGCTGCGTCCCGTAGATCACCCCGTAACACAAGTCGAGATCGTGCGCTGGCAGCGAGACCGGAGCGCGCCGTATGGTGTCCCATTCGGAGGCACCTCACAGAATCCACCGGAGAGTGAACATGCCTGACAAGAAGCGATTTCCGGAAATCTTGGAGAGTCCGCCGCCAGCCTCGGAAGGTGTTACGACCGCCTGCCAGTATTGTGTCGTCGGCTGCGGCTACGAGGCTCACGTCTGGACACCAGCGACGGGTGTGCAGGCCCAACCCCAACTCGAACAGGGGAACTGGGTCTCCCCCGCGATGACGGGCGAAGTACGCGTTGACGGCGAAACCAAACTTGCGGCGGTCGTCCCAGACCCGAAGTGTTCAATGAACCGGGGTAATCATTCGCCCCGCGGAGGAACACAGGGCCGCGACCTCGTACATTCGTCGGACGATCCTATGGAGGAGCGGGACTCTACTCGGGAGCGAATCACCACTCCTTACTTGCGCACCCAAAACGGCTACGAGGAGATCACTGCCGAGAGGGCACTCGCGCTGCTGTCCGCGCTGGTGAAGAAGGCAACGGGGTGGGGCGTGGATAACGGCACCGTAAAATTCGACACGCCGCAGCGGCTCGGCGTAAAACTGTACGAGTACCAATATTTGGAGAACACTTTCGCGGCCACGCGGCTTCTGTTCCAAATCATTGGCACGCCGAACGTCGCCTTCCACGACCGGCCGAGCGTGGCGAGCAACACAGCGGGTTTCGAGGACAGCGGAATTGATCCTCACGGCTACTCATACGAGGACATCTGGGACAGTGACGTCCTGTTCCTCGCCGGCAACAACCCCTATGAGGCGCACTCTGTCTTCTTCATGCAGTACATGACGGGGAAGCGCATTATCGTACTCGACCCGCGCCGCACGATCACGGCTGACTACGCCGAGAAGACGGGAGGGTTGCACTTGCAACCTAAGTTCCTCGGAGCGGATTCGCTTGTGCTGAACGCAATCGCGCGCTACATACGCGACCAACAGCAGGCGCACCCGGAGGACTGGAAAGAGCGCGTCCCGCGCGACCTAATTATTTCTGACGATGACTTAAGGCAGATTAAAAGCGACGCGGCGATTCCTAATCCAAAGAGCGGACCGGACAAACCTCGCAGGGCGCGGCATCAACTTTCGCTGAAAAGGTATTTCAAGTTGCTCGACGAAATACATGCGGATGGTGAGCCGCTCTATTCTCTCGAACGCGCCGCAAAAGAGTCCGGCATCCCGGTCGAAAAACTCAAACTATGTGCGCGAATCCTCGCCGGTCCCGACGAGCAGATGCAGAAGCCTGAAGTGCGGAAGGTCAGCTTGATTTTCGAGAAGGGTCTTATCTGGGGGTACAACTATCAGAACACGGCGGCGATGGCTAACTTGGGTTTGCTTCTTGGCAGTGTGCTGCGTCCGGGTGACGATCCCACGACGCAGAACGTTTTAGGCGTTACGGGACGCGCGGGTGGTCATCAGAAAGGCTGGGCAGAAGTACGTTACCGACTGCCCGGAGATGCGGAGGCGAGTCGGGGATACCCATTCCATAACTCTACGGACTTTTTCGTACCAACGTATGGAACCGAATTCTCTCTTAACCACTACCTCGACGCGCACCTCGTCGGGACAGAAGTCGCTCCCATTCATCCGGGCATGGAAATCAGAACGGATGTACCCGACATCAACCTGTTTTGGATCGTCGGCTGCAACCCCGCTGGGCAGATCGCCAACGCCGATGCGAAGTGGGCTGAGATCAAGCGGCGTCAAGGCGACGAACTTCCGGCGAATGTTGACGAAGCGGAGCAAGCCCTCTTGCGCAGAATTGACGACGGCAAGCTCGTCATCATTCAACAGGACATCTATCCGAATCCGACCACCCGCTATGCTGATCTCGTCCTGCCCGCCGCCGGTTGGGGTGAACAGGACTTCACGCGCTACACAGGCGAACGCCGTTTACGGCTTTACAGTAAGTTCCAAGACCCTCCTGCCCATCGGCTCGCTGACGGAAAGCTTGAGCGCGATGCGACGAGTAAGGTCGTCACGAGGTGCCGTGCGGATTGGGAAATCTTCAAGCACGTCGCGATGGAGTTGCTTCCCGAAGGCACAGTATTGAATGAACTAAACGAATTGAAACACAGTGACCTTGATTGGAAGAATACTGCCGCGCTGTTCAAGGACATGGCTCTTCACAGCAACCGCTCGTCGCTTCTTGGCGCGCTGGCAACTGATTCTGGAGCTTTTCCGCGCGGTCACGAACTGCTCCGTAAACGCAAGACCGAAGGCTACATCCTTCCCGTGAGTGTTAATGCCGCCGCGCCTGACGGCATCGCCGAACGCCCAGGACACCGCACTCCTGTCAAGTTCATCAAACCCGGAAAACCCTATGCATTCGTTCGAGCTGACTGGCAGGAGATCGAACCTGACTTCCGCCGCAATCTTCCTCGGCCTGCAAAGGATGAGTTCGTCATCTGCAACGGTCGCGTGAACGAACTGTGGAACTCGATGTTCACTCACATCCGCAACGAAACCGTGCGCCAACGCTACCCCGACGACATGTCGGGAACCATCATAGAGTTTCATCCTGATGACGCCGCCCGCTTGGGAGTGACGAACGGCGATATGGTCGAAGTCGCGTGCGAGCAGGTTCACATGGGCGCGGCGTCGTCTTCATTCAAAGGGGTCGTTTCAGTTCAAGACGGCGGCGACAAGCCCTTCCTGCTATCCGGAATGGTATTCGCGATCTTCTCGTACCCGGCGATGGACGCGCGGGGAGAGGACTTTCCGTACCGCGATTTCAACAGCCAAGCCTACGTGAATAACATCACCACCGGTTATGTCGATCCCATCAACCCGATCGCCGCCGTGAAGTACGCGCGCGGAAGGATTCGTAAAACCGGTGAGCAGTATATACCTAAGGTGGTGGACGGGCGTCCGGTTTACCTCGGCCCCAGCTTTGCTCCGCGTAATCGCGCATTTCCAGATGTGATGTTTGATGATGAGAGCAAGCGCCTCGAATGGAAGATGCGCGAGTTGATCGTGAAGAAGGGATTGACGCGAATAAGGGTACATGAAGACTTCGTCTCCGGTACAGTTTTAAACCTGTTCTTCGATCCTGATCTTTTCATGGATACACTTCGCGCGGACGGCAACCTACGTCAAAGAATTCGCGGCGCCTTACCGCTAATGGAATGGGTTTACAACGACCCGAACCGGACGCCCGACAAGTGGACCGATAAGGAGATTGACCTAGCGACCAGATGGTTCGACACGTTGCCCCTAGGGTGAATCACGAAAGGAAATGTAATGCCAAACCTCGTATTCAAAATCCATCCAGCGATTGGCGTCGCCCGACTCGGAAATGCCGACCGCAGCACGGATGAGGGATTTTTTATCGGCCCGGAAACCCCTGGGCTGCCAGCGAATTGGGATTTGGGTGGTGCGAGGTTTTTCCCGTTCAAGCTCGACGGAAGGATTAAAGCGCAGGCGGCACGGTTCCGCATCTGGATATACGAGGAGAGCAACGGGAAGATGGTTCCCACACGAGAACTGACCGTAGATAGTCCAGAAGTCGTATCGATCGAGTGGAGGGTTCATCTGGCCAACCGCAAGGCGTCGTTCTTTACATTCGAAGGTCAAAGAGGGGCGGCAGACAACTACGCTTCTCACACCGGACGGCGCAACCCATCTATCGCCGGCGCAGAGAGAGAACAAAGACTTGAAATCGATGAGGGAGTAAAGAGTATCAGCGGCCGCAGCGCGCCAAAGGTAGAGTTCACGAATTCGAAGCTTGACATTCCTATCGAAACGTTGGGGGAATTGCGGACGGATGCGCAAGGAAGACTATTGGTTTTGGGTGGACGAGGCCAGTCAAACTCCTCGGCAACGCTTCCGCCCCCGCCCGGAACAACTCACCCCGTGCCTCTCCGCCATTACGCGAACAATGACACGTGGTTCGACGATGTTTCTGACGGTCCCGTTACAGCCGTTGTTACCGTTCGAACGGACGCCGGTGCGACCGAACAGATTGAAGCCGGAGGGGCGTGGGTAGTAATCGGCCCTCCGGACTTTGGTCCGGCTATCGGGAATGTCGTGACGCTATACGACGCACTCTGGGATGTCGCAGTACGCGAACTGACGATACCCCAGAACAATGCGCTCTACGACGAGTACGAGCCAGGCAAGGGACTCCAACGCTTGCGAGAAATGAACTCTGAGTGGACCGCGTCAAGCACGCTGACGAACTTCACGCCATCTTTCACGCGGGAGATATTTCCGATCTTTCAGCGCGCTTTTTTAACAAAGTGGGTTCATGAGCCATTACATTTGCAGCCTGTACCCTCTCCTCACCATGACAGGATCTCAGACGCCCGGGCGGAGCGACTCGCCGAGTTGCCGGGTAATCCTCTGCTTAGAAAGAGCATTTTCAACCGACTACGAAACCCTGACAGCGTGAATTTAAATACCCAAGGGATGCCGAAGGTGTTCGGCGACGATTACAACCCTGACGCACCCGTCCCGTCGAGTTACTTGACACTGACTCGGACTCAATTCGCGCTCATGAGGCAGTGGATGGCAGGCAAGTTCGTGTCCGATTGGGTAGGATTTCCTCCGAAGCCAGTTGCAGAGAACATCACCCCGGAAGGGCTTGACCGCGCGGCGCTTGACAACTGTGTCGGGGGTGGATTCTTCCCCGGCATTGAGGCAAGTTGGCTGATTAGGAAAAAGGAGATTTTCTGGGAGCCTTTCCGAATCAGACATGGCGCAACGCTCGGCGCCTTGAGTGTGCGGGCAGGTTTCTTCTCGCAGCAGATGGCACTTCCTTGGCAGGCTGACTTTCTGGCCTGCGCGAAAGAGCCGTTCGCCGGTGACCCTACTGGAACCACGTTTCACGCCTGGTGGCCAGCGCAGCGCCCGGACGATATCTTCAAGAAGGCCGGCGATCCTGCGATGGCTGAGTGGGCGCGCGGGCTGACAACGTTCGAGCATATGGTGGAGCGTTGGTCCACCAGAGGCTTTGTGATTGAAGAGGGCGAAGCTTTCTTTGAGAAGGATGGCCCTGACTAATCGCTGAAAGCAACTTAGAGAAAAAGAAGCTAAAGAACGGGAACGGCTTACTAAGCGTACGGAAAGAGCCAAGCGTAAACGTACGGCCAAGGAGGGAACGTATGCGCTTTGAATGGAGGAGGCATGACTGATCTAAACGGCGTTGTTGGCATTGTGTTAATTGGGGCGGGAGTGCTGGCATTTTCTTGTCGCGTGTGCGATTGCCACGAGGCAATATATTTTTGACTTTATGACGCTGGTCGGACAGGGATTGTCTCCTTCCAACGATTTGACTAAAGTTTTTTTGGAGCTTCTAAAGGAAATGCTAAAAGCTCCTCCTGCTTTAGCGTTTCTAGTAGCCAGTTTGCTTTTATTTACAGGCGGAGCGGTCGTATTGCACTATAAGGCGTTTTAGAGCCCACCCTTCTGCCAACGTTTTGGTCCATCGAGTAGATTAGTAACGAAACTTTCGACAGCGACCAGATTCTAGGACCTCGACATGTTCTGTCCAATACGTGATTGATGATTGAACAGTTGGATGTGCTAGTTATCGGCGGAGGACCCGCCGGAGTTTCCGCGGCCATCATGCTGGCGCGCAGAGGATTCAAAGTCGCGATCATTGAACGGACTCGCTATGACCGGGAACGCGTCGGAGAGACTTTACCCCCAAGCGTAAACCCATTACTAAAAGAACTCGGTGTATGGGACCGGTTTGTCGATGAGCAGTACACCTTGTCACCAGGTAATGTGTCTCTTTGGGGGACTAACACGCCCTACGATAACGATTTCATATTCAATCCTTACGGGTGCGGCTGGCATATTGACCGTCGCCGGTTCGATGCCATGCTCGCACGGGCCGCAGCCGAACTAGGCGTGCGCTTTTACATGGCGGCCAGGGTTTCAAGTCTACGACCGACACCGAGCGGCTGGCGGGCTGAAGCGCAATGCGCTCACGCGCCTTTAGGGCTTGAGGCGTCATACCTGATAGATGCTACTGGCCGAAGGACATCCATTGCGCGGCAGATGGGTTCGAGGAAAATTAAGTTCGATCGGTTAGTTGGAGTGGTCGGATTCTATTCAACCGAGCAGCAAGCGGCGAAGCAAGATCCTCGCACGCTGATCGAGGCGACTGAATCGGGTTGGTGGTATTCGGCACCGCTACCTGATACAAGAACTATCATCGCTCTAATGACCGACTCGGACATGTTGCCGCGAGGCCGTACTAAGTTATCTGAATTCTGGAAGGGGGAACTCCTGAACACGTCATATACGAAGTGCCGCCTAGGAGTTCGTGCTCAATCTCCTCATCTCCTTATCACATCGGCAAGTAGTTATATTCTCGACGCTACAGGCGGTGAGCGGTGGTTAAGCGTCGGCGACGCAGCGGCGGCGGTTGATCCTCTCTCGTCACTGGGAATTGTCTCTGCCTTAGAGTCCGGGATCCATGCGGCGAAAGCAGTTTATGACTGCACTGAACGAGGTCTTAGCCTTCTAAGGGACTACGACCAATGGGTTCGCGAACGCTTCAAAGAGTTTCTGCATTCCAGAGCAACGTATTACGGAGTGGAGAGTCGATGGCCGAGTGCGACTTTCTGGCGGCGTAGACAAAAATCACGGAGCCCTGTCCCGTTCTTGAACCTGCTGGCTTAACCGAACCGGAGGTTGAGGTCCACAGCTCTATTAAGCATACGCTGACAGTAATGAAGGTTCGGGATTGGTTGAGACGAGGCATGAGAAACCCCAAGGTGCGACTTCACTGCGCCCGATCGTTCGCTGGATTGATAGCTTCAATGGAAGCGCGCATCACCTGCCCCAAAAATGTCGACTTGGCAATTGTCGCTGCCGCTGATCCGTTTGAACTTCAGGCAAGACTTAGCTTCCATTTTGCACTTCCGGTAATGGAAGCTTCCGAAATTCAAAACTCGCGCGAAAATTAAGGTCCGAAATTCCTCAGTTTTTGCAGACTTGCGGCAAGTAATTGCGTCCAGTCGCGGCAAATAATCGGTTCAAGTCACAGCATTTGTAACTTGAAGCAATACTTTGCCGCTTTGGCAACTTCATGCTTCCAATAGCCTCCGGCAATTAATTGGTTCCAATTCTCGGAAGAGTACAAACTACCCTGAATTCCTCCGTAAACTGTTACCCGCTGCCCCTTACTTGATGCCTGAGTGAATTCGTTCGGGGTTGAGGAGGGCACTCAGGTGGGATGGTTCAGGATTCAAGCTGTTGTTGACATGGTATGCTTCGAATGCTGGCGATTACTCTTTCGGATTCCTAGAAAATACCTTTCGGCAATAGTCTTGACCGTTCGCGGCCTGAACTCATTACTGCACACCTCCAGATAGTTAATTTCGAGATAGAGGGAGCGGGCGATTTTGAGGGTAGTACCTTCCCGACGTTACACATGAGGGAAAGGCTTTTGTGAGTTGGTTTCGCAGTTTGAGGTATCCCGCAGCGGCCTACTCGCCGGTGATAGGCGGAGTCCCCACCGTGCGGTAAACTGTTCGAAATGAGTCGTAGCCGTTGCTGCTGAGTCCTTCTGAGATATGAAGATGCCTAACGACCTCGCAAACCCCTCAACCTCAATCGCCTCTGGCCTGAATATTCCCGTTATTTATCAGTTAACCATCGAACGATTCCGAGGTATATCGGCTCTATCTTGGAAGCCAGGCAAAGGCGTTAATGTCATTCTAGGGGGAGGTGATGTGGGAAAGACGAGCGTCTTGGATGCCATCGCGCTTCTCTTAAGTCCAACCAATCCTACGACCGTTCCGGACACCGATTACTATGCGCGTGATGTCGATGCTGGTTTCGTGATTGAGGCCGTTGTTTCTCTCCCACCCGGGAGCGCCATTAACTACCAGCTCAAACCCTCGTGGCCTTGGAAATGGAATGGCAGCGAAGCCGTAGTGCCTGGTATCGAAGGTGACGAGACAACAGGGGAACCGGTCTATCGATTGCGAGTGCGGGGCACCGAGGATCTCGAGTTGGCCTATGAAATCGTCCAGCCTGACGACAACGTCGATATTTTCTCCGCAGCTCTGCGTCGGGCAATTGGCCTTGTGCGGCTGAGCGGTGACGATCGCAACGATCGGGATCTTCGCCTCGTTCAAGGTTCGGCTTTGGATCGCTTGCTTGCTGACAAGAATTATCGCTCGCGCGTATCAAGTAAACTCGCTAAGACAGACGTTGAGAGTGAGTTGGCTGACAAAGCGAAAGATGTTCTGAAAACACTTGATATCGTCTTTCGAGAAAAAAGGCTGCCGGACAAATTGGACCTTGCCATCACTGGTGGTCAGGGACTCTCCATTACTGCCCTGATCGGACTAACTGCTAATCGCACGGCTCAAGATACGGGCGATGTACAGCTTCCGTTAGCAAGCTGGGGAGCTGGCACAAGGCGCATCGCAACCTTGGCAATTGCTGAACAGAACCAGGGAGAAGCCCCTATCACACTTGTCGATGAAATCGAGCGCGGGCTCGAGCCTTATCGACAACGAGCGCTAATGAACCAACTGCAAGAGGGCCGGTCACAAGTCTTCATTACTACACATAGCCTTCCGGCCATCTCAGCTGCATCCAAGGCAGCTCTTTGGTACGTGGACCGGCGGGGAAGGATTGGGTCACTCGAAGCTGACAAAATCGCTGTACATCGTAAGAACGATCCTGAAACGTTTCTCGCGCGACTGACGATTGTGGGGGAGGGCGTGACCGAGGTGGGGTTCGTGACGTCATTGCTTGAGAAAGCGTTGGGCTCACCCCTGCAACAGCATGGTATTCATGTTAGCGAGGGTGGAGGACATGAAACCACATTGATTCTTCTTGAGACTCTTTCCAAAGGCGGTTTGAGTTTCGGCGGGTTCGCTGACAATGAAGGTAAATATCCGACGCGCTGGAAATCAGTCGAGGATAAGCTCGAGACGTTGCTTTTCCGCTGGACGTCAGGTTGTCTCGAAGAAAATATTATCAACGGTGTCTCAGAAGACAAGCTGGAAGCTCTAATCATGGATCCGATTGATGAAAAAACCGGTGCACGTCTGAGAACGCTTGCAGATAGGCTGGGGATTCCGGAGAAGGACTTTCAGACCATCAGGGGAAACGCTGGCGCCAACTTGAAAGCACTGATTGTTGCGGCTGCTACTGGAACAGTACCGCCGGACAAACAGGCGGAGCGGAAGCAATACCAAGCTCACGGCCAAATGTGGTTCAAGACTGTTAGAGGAGGCCGCGAACTCGCCGAGAAGATGTTTACTCTTGGGGTATGGTCCACCTTGAAGCCTCAGTTCATGTCGTTTTGTAATGCCGTTCGACGCGCAGTTGAGTTAGACGAAATCCAGGATCTTTAGAACATGAGTGACCATAGTGTTCGGGAGGCTCTTCGATCTGACGCGTCTTTAGTCGTTGTAGAAGCACCTGCCGGGTGCGGCAAAACTCATCAGGGCGCTGACTATGCGCGTGAGCTCGCGATATCCAGCGATTCGGGTCGACTTCTAATCCTGACCCATACACACGCAGCCTGCTCGATGTTTGCTGAGCGTACCAAGGGCGGTGGGCGGCACATTGAAATCCGCACGCTCGATAGCATCATCGCTGCCATTGCTGCTCCATACCATGCTGGGCTTCAACTTCCTGCCGACACAGCCGCTTGGGTTCGCCAGCGCGAGGACGGCTACGGCGAGATGGCCGTCAAAGTTGCAACTTTGCTGCGACGACACCCGATGATTGCGGCCGCAGTGTCTAGGCGGTATCCATTCATAATCTGCGATGAGCACCAAGACTCGAGTGCAGATCAACACTCGGTAGTGATGGCGTTGCTGGGCCAAGGCGCGCGGGTTCGTGTCTTTGCAGACCCAATGCAGAAGATCTTCCGCGAGAAATCGTGGGCGGGCTCCAGTCCGGCGTACGACTGGTCAGAGTTCACCCGGGAAGCTCAAGCATTCGAAGAATTAGACACTCCACATCGATGGGCATCGGGTTGTCCCGATTTAGGGAAGTGGACTTTGCGCGCGCGCGAACTGCTAAAGGCCGGCCGACCAATTGACCTTCGAAGCGGATTGCCAGCGAGCATCAAAGTTGTCATTGCAGAAAACCAGGCCCAAAGAACTTTTGATTACAAACTCAACCGTGAAGGCCGGAAAGACATAGATGCTTTCGAACAAAGGAATTCGTCTTTGTTGGTGTTGACCCACTATGGCGAAACTGCCAAATGCTTTAGAGCTTTCTTCAACCGTCGAATTCCGCTATGGGAAGGTCACACAAGGTCTGCATTAGAACGACTGGTGGATACTCTCAGCACGGCCGCCGGCGATAGGGACGAGCTCGCCCGGGCTGTTGTTACTTTCATGGGTGGCATCGGGAAAGGTTTCAGTCCTTCAGCATTCGGAGACGCATTCCAGCAAGAGGTGCGTGAAGGCTGCGCTGCGCGCCGCCGAGGCAAATCGGCGAAAATTCAGGAGCTTGCTGGTTTTCTCGCCGCTGAGGCGAACCATCGCGGTGTCGCGAAAATGCTTCAGCGGCTTTCAGAACTTAGAGACAGTGAGAGTGCGTTCAGCGGAGTTGAAATTGACTGTCGCCGAGAGTTCTGGGACGCGATTTGCCTTGGCGATTTTGAAAGTGCGGCTGACGGCTTAGCCGAGATCGCGCATCGACGGAGCTATTCTCGACCACAACCGCCCCAGAAAGCTCTCAGCACAATCCACAAGGCTAAGGGTCTCGAATGTGATGGCGTTATCGTCATGCCGTGCGATGCTCGGACCTTTCCGAACAAGCCTGATGCTAGGTGCCTTTTGTACGTCGCAATCAGCCGAGCCAAGCGGAGTCTGTTGTTAGTGGTTTCGCGCGACAACCCAAGTCCCCTCCTGATTATTTAGTGGCCGCCAAGTGTATTTTCCAGAGGACTCTGATTTGGGATGTTCGTGACGTCAACGTGGAGAAGACCGAGAGGCGGTTAAGCGGATGTACGCGCTTTCACTCAAAGTTGTTGAGGAGCTGGCGCCGCATTTTCAAGTGATCATTACCGACCACGCGAATATCAATGAAGGATGGTTTCAGAATTGTATCGTCGAACGATGGCGAGAAGGCGTGAAGCTTGTTCCACCTGATTGGGAACCCGGCGGGCAACTAAGTTTGGAGTGAAGGTCTCGTTGCTTTACCCCTGCTACCGCAACCGTATTAAGATCAATTGATACAAATTGGAGTCAATTGGATCAAAGGGTGAACCTGCATTCATAACCCCAAGGTCAATCTGAGGATGTTTGAACGCTGATTGGCAGACCTTGAACTTCCGGCAAGACTTAACTTCCAATTTGTATTTCCGGCAATGTTAGCGTCCGCCCCGCCGAGAATAGCGGAGAGTTAAGGCGTCAAACTCTTAGCCTTTTGGAAGACTAGCGGCAACGAATTGCTTCGAATGGCGGCAGAGAATTCCTTCAAGTCACAGCATTGGAACATCCGTTTTATGCTGTTGAGTGCCGCATCGGAAACGCGAACACCTGCCTCGTTTCCGGCGCCGCGTTTTGGTTAGAGCGATGCGATGGGATTATCTACTCGAATTACGAGCCGCCATGATTTTAGGTTTGACGCATCCGTGATTCTTCACAGAGACGCTATTGTAAATTGGTTCACCGCTGATTGCTTTAGGTTGATGTGGCGCATCAGAGTTTACCGCGTGTGCAGTCCACCGAGTGAGAGTTTTTCCGCAACTTAGTACGCACAGTTCTGCGGTAAGAGAATGTCACCTTCATAGATGGAGCTTTTAGCAGGGACATGACGCAGCACGACCAGAAGGAGGTTATCATGCCGCTGCAATTGTCATTTCGGCTTCAATAGTGTCCTCATCGGCCTCGACATCCACGCCTTCTTCCTCGACACTGCCGACATAGGCGGCCTTTCCGGTCGCGCGCTCGATGAGCGTCAGAAGCCGTTTTTGTCGATCCACCATGAAAGCGTCAAAATCATCGGCGCGCAGAAGCAAAGGGTTAATGAGATGAGACGTGATATAGCCGTCGAGCCTCTCGCGATGAATCGACGGCGTTGTCTCATTGCCATTTTCCAGCTTGGCGATGTACTCGGATGGTGCAACGCCACCGATGATCCGGTTCGTCCGGTAGGACAGCGGTGTCTTGTTGATAATGGAATCAAAGACATTCGGTTTAATGGGAGGCTTCTGCTTCTTGCACCACTCTTGCGGGAAGATGTGATGGATGTCGACATTCTCGCCGAAGAACACCGTCTGGTCGAATTTCTGGCCCGCCCGAAAATCCTGTGCTCCCTCCTTCATTAAGAGAGCGTTGACGCCCTTGTAAGCCGCGGACAAACGCATACGCATGGTTTTTAGTCTGTCGGCGCGGAACATGGTTTCGCTCACCGTCGATGGTTCGGGACCCCCTTTCAGCCAGACCGGCACTTCCATAAAATCGCGTGCTATGCGCCTTTCCGCTGCGGAACCATAAAGCTCACCAAAGACGCCATTCCAATACCAACGTACGAGCATCGCCCGGTTCGCCTCGTGTTCCCACGCATCACCGATGTCGGCGAGAATGGCGGCCAACGGTACGATTTGAGATTGATAGGGAAGATCAAAAATACGATAGATGTGTAGCATGTGCAGGAACTTCGCCGCTTGGACGAAACCGCGCTCCACTTGCGCTTCATATCGCTTGTATTCTTCAAGAGGTAGGTTCAACAGCGCCTGCCGGTTGCCTGTGACGGCTGGCAATTCCTTGCCCTGCTTCCCGGCATCCTCTGCGGCACGCCGCCGGTCACGCGTGTGAAAAAGCGAAATCGCCTGAAGGAAATCAGTATTGGCAACTCCAGCTATTATCCCGGCATTCTGACCGGCAAGCGGGAAAGTTTCTGCGAACCGTCGATGTCGTCCTTTGGTTCCGTCGTCGCCATACCAATCTTTTCGCAATTCATGGCCTGCGGCGGCATACATGGCCGTAACCAGCTCAAACGCATCCAGCGCCTTGCCCCCGGTGTTTACCTTCTCGAAGACAACGCACACGGCTTCCTTGGAGGTTGATCGATCCAGGGCAATAACCGGCACGCGATACATTTTGAAATTTTCCAGAACCTGCCGTTTGAAAGCGCGAAATTCTGTGCGAATGCTCTCATTCTGGTCTCCGCGCCAATAGTTGTCGAAGCCATCTTGCCACTTGTCCCAATCAAAGACTTGCGAGACCGGGTACATGAGAAGAGAGTACTCCCGCTCGGCAGATGAAAGATCCAAAACCGTTTCACGCCCGAAATCGGTTCGAATGATCCGATCCTCGGGCAACCCTAAGATCGCCTCTTCCCGATCTACGGACACATCGAGCGATTTTCGGATGTCGATGTAAAACCAGCGCTTTACCTTTTTCTTTTTCGGAGTGACCGTCTCGACGACCTTCCCTCGCAAGGTCACCTGATACAGCGATGTCATCCGTTGCTGCCCATCAAGCAACAGGGAGTGAGGGGAGGTGTGTGTCGCCTCAGTCGGCGCGCCCTCAACAGGTCTAGGCTTAAAATTTACCGGCCCCCCAATATCGAGCGTCATCAATGCGCCAACGGGAAATGCTCGTGAGATTGAAGCAATCAAACTCTTGATGCGATCTTCATCCCAAACCCAACTGCGTTGAAAATCCGGTAACTGAAGAATGCCGTCGCGGCAATCTTCAAGAAGTTTGTCCAAGTCAAAAGGGTTTGTCTGAAACGTTGATCCGGCCATTCCTTGATGGTCTCCTTGGTCGCGCGAACATTAATGATAACGCCCTTCTCATCGTCATCGAAGTCCCGGAGCTTATTCACTGTAGCTGCGCATTCAATGCGACGATGCTCAATGGCAAACTTTTCACACTGCGCACTGACCTTCATCAACCAAGGTGGCCCAGGAAACGAAAGTAGAATATCATTTCGTTAGTGTTAGCAGCCAACTTCAACGAGATTGACGGCTTCAGGGCCGTCGCGCGCGACAGTGGGGAGATTGATCCTTTATTCAACTCTTCACAGGGCATGGGTATGTTACGGCAAATCAGGGACCGGTCCGCAGTCTCAACCCGTAACACTTCGAAAGGTGCGCTCCTAAAAGAAAGCTTTAGCGTGTTTTCGGCAGCGAGAGCCGGTTTGCCACTAGCGAAGGTGCGTCACGCGATCATGAACGGGGAAGTCCTGCAAAAAACCGCGTTCCACACGAGACGGACAATCTGGAACGCGCTGAAACACCGATATCTTGCCGTGTGTGCGGACTGGATAGGATTGTCGTTGGCGACTTCGACGAAGGAAGGCTTACAGTCGCCAGACTACCTATCACTGGCTTACCTCTACTTTGCAATAAGAGATCGCTTGATTTTCGACTTTGTCACCGGGCCTATATGGGACAGATGGCAGCGGCAATCCACCAGCGTAGATAGAGCAGATTATCTTTCCTTCCTTGACCAGCAGGCCGAGAAATTTCCGAAGCTCAAGAGGTGGCATGAAAGCACGCGTAAAAAACTAGCAGGAAACACGCTTTCAAGTCTGAGGGATTTTGGACTGCTGAAGGGTACTCAGAGAAAACAGATCCGCCGGGTAACGGTCGCGCCGGAAACGGTTTTTCATCTTCTCGCCATCCTTACCGCCGAGGGACTGGAAGGAAGGGCCATTCTTGAGGCGCCGGATTGGAGGTTGTTTCTCTGGTCCGAAGCCGAAGTTTCGAACGCCCTGGGAGAGTTGGCCCAGATGAATTGGATTAGATTCGAGCGAGGAGGCCGGACAGTGATTCTGCAGATGATTCGAATGCCAGAGGTTTCTTATGAGCGGTGAGGTCGACTGGGGATGGAAATTGAGAGAGGGGATTGAGCGAATTCGCACGAGGTATGATCATATCGGTAGGAAGACCGGGGCGCCTTTTCTCGCCATTGTCTACCCACCTGAGCAGGAATCGGCCGTACTTAAAGAGTGGGGAGTCCTTCTCGACACCTTGGGTGCCGAATTCGTCGTTAGACGCATTGATGCACTGAGCGCTAGTATGAAGGTCGTCGAAAGCATCGGCGGGGAAAACATAGTGGCTTCGATCGTGGACCCAATGGCGGGCTCAAACCCCGAGTCCGAACTGGGGCAGATGTGGGTCGATGCCATAACCGCCAAGATAAGAGACGAGGCAACGTCTGCTGGCGATAAAAAAGTCGTGGTCGTTTTGGAACATCTTGCGGCGCTGTATCCGGCAACTGGCCCGCGTGCCGTCATGCAGGAACTGTGGGACAGCGAACAGAGTAAGTTGGATGGCCCGATCATCGTCCTAATCCCTGGGACGTTAACGGAGCCCCGAGTCTATTCTTTTCTCAACCAGCGGGAAGAACTCATGTACAGGGGCGATCTACTTTAATTCACACTCAGAGGTGCCTCTCTTGCGGATAAAGGATATCTTCGAAACAAAGATTGAAGAGAAGATCGAGCCGGTCATCAAGATCGGTGAGCGGCAAAATGAAGCCAAACTCGCCTCGGAAGTCGGAAGCTACGTCGTAACCCCTACGATCGAGCGCTATCTGGATGACTTTCTGGAACATTACACGGACACGATACGCGTGCCCACCACTGAAGTCGGAGTCTGGATTTCGGGATACTTCGGTTCAGGAAAATCTCACCTAGCCAAGATAGTCGCTATGCTGCTTGAGAACCGCAACCTGGATGGGATGGCGGTTGCAAGGAGGTTTGAGAGCCGCATCCCTGCCGGGGCCACGCACCGTGATTCGATCGTTCGCTCTCTTTCTCGGCTCTCTCAGTGCGATTCGCAGGTTCTCGCCTTTAACTTAAACTCTCTTGCGGACAGCAAGACAACACCACTTCCAAAACTACTGCTCTCACAGTTTTATCAGTCTAAGGGATATGGCGCTAACTTTGTTTACGCCCGCGTGATCGAGTCGGAGTTGGATAAGCGGGGTAAGCTCGGAGAGTTGCATGCAACCGTCTCACGCCTGGCTAACAAGCCTTGGGAGGATATTCATAAGAACCCGAATTTCTACGCCAAGCACTTGTACCAGGCCGCTTGTGAGGTTGCGCCCGAGGTCTTTTCATCGTCTGAAGAAGTCAGCCAAAGTCTTAAGAGTGCTGAGAGCGGGGAGATTTACAACGTCCAGTTTTTGGTGAGAACCATCCTTGATGACTTGGAGGCGCGCGAGAAAGAGATCGGAAAACCGTGCCGCATAGTTTTGGTGATGGACGAGTCGGGGCAGTGGATCGAAGACGACGGAGGGAGACTTTCCCAACTTCAAGCCCTCGTCGAAGAGGCGGCGATAAAGGGCCAGGGAAAGCTTTGGGTGTTCATCACTACCCATGAGGACATGGGTTCGATCTACAAAAATGCTCGCAACCTTAAGGCCGACATGAAGACAATTGAAGCGCGGTTTCGCTTCAAATGGAATCTGACGACGGAGAATATTGAACTGGTCCTTGAGGACCGGCTTTTCAAGAAGAAGCTCGCCGGTAAGCAGGAAGTAAAGAAAGTCTATAACGAGAACCCCGGCGTGCTCAGAGACATCTGTGAGCTGAAAAATACTAGCCAGAAGCTTCCCGAATGTAGCGAAGACCGCTTCGTTACTTTCTACCCCTTCTCTCCGTATCAAATACACCTCATCCCAGAGATCGTGAAGAGTTTGCGCAGCGCCGGAGGACGCGGTGAGCAACTGTCAGGCTCAACGAGAACTCTGCTCGCTATAACGCAGGATATTCTCCGCGCCGGTCGAAGGCCTTACCTCGAAGCAGCGGTCGGCGAAATGGTTTCCTTCGACGAGGTTTACAACAATCTGGCTGGCGAGGGTGAAGTCAGCCCCGACGTGCGCAGGGAACTCAGCCGCATTCCAGACGTCGTGCCGAACGCCACCCTGATGACGCGTCGCGTGGCAGAAGTGTTGTATCTGACTCGCGAGATCACTTACATCCCGCGGACAATAGACAACCTCTCGCGGCTAATGGTTGAGAACACTTTCGAAGACATGACGGTGATCAGAGGTAAAGTCGAGCCCGAACTCGCGAAGCTCATCTCAGCGAAACTGGTCGCTAAGATAGGCGAGGAGTACGAGTTTCTTACCGGCGTGCGCCGGACATTTGAGGAAGAAGTGTCCGCACACAGCTCGGAGATGAAGAGGCAGGACCTGGAAGCGGGACTGGCGAAGTTTGCCACGAAGGACATACTCGGTTTCGAAACTGTGTCCTTTAAGGGCAAGGAATTTCCGGCGAGAATATTCTTCGATGATACTCAAGCAACTAAAGAAGGATTCACCGATATTCGAATTGCGTCTCCAATGGCTGCACTGGCAGGGACAAAGGTCTCGGACCTCGAAGATAAGAGTTTGCAGCCCGGCGAGCAGCTGAGCATTTTTGTTCTCTGCGACCGACTCCCGGGCTTTGACGAGCAGTTGAAATACTTTCTGGCGATGAGGGTTGTAGTAGATAAATGGAAGGGTGACCCGCACAAATCTGGTGAAGCGCTGAAACTCGCTTCCGAACGAGAATCCAACGACCTCGAAAAACTGAGGCGACGAGTCATCGATGGCATCCGTGACAGCTTGAAGCGCGCGCAAGTGGTGTTTCGCGGCTCCGCCCGAGCGGTCTCACCCAAAGCCGGATTAACGCCGGGCGAACTCCTCCGAGCGGAACTTGCCACGTTCTGGCCGACAATTTATTCCAAGTTTGAGAAAGTACCAGTCACGATCATTAACGAACAGCGCGCCATCTTGGACGTGCTCAAGGGAGCGAACAATCTCTCGTCTGACGTGCGTGAACTGAGGCTATTTGATAACGCCGGGCATCTCAATCCAGGCTCGCCGCTTCTTGACGAGGTTCGGCTGTTTTTGTCCACGCGTCAGAGCAAGAAAGAGCGCACGATGGGGCGCGATTTGATCGGCGAATATGAAAAACCTCCTTACGGGTGGGATGCGGGAGCCGTTCGTGTTGGCATATGTGCGCTTGTGCGGTCCGGTGCGCTCAAGGTGTTGATCAACAAGAAGCCTTTCACCAATCCGGCCGACGGGGAACTACAAGACGCATTGCGCGTTGGTCGCAGCTTCGACAAAGTCGAGCTGGTGCTCGAAGAAAGTGAAGTCGATGCTGACGTGCTCACCGAGGTCAGATCTCTTCTGATTAAGCTAGTAAATAAGCGCAAAATTGATGAGACTCCAGCTGCGCTCTCAACCGAGATGGAAACCTTCAGCAAAGACCTTCTCGATCATGCCTCGATGACAAGCCTCTGGGCGGTGCCGGCTAGGTTGCCCCTCCCTAAGGAGTTTATTGAAGGTAAGGAAGTTTTCGAAAAAATTCTCGCCCTGACCAACCCAATCCACCGGGTCAATCAAATATTCGCGGCTAAGGATGACTTGGAGGGCTATGTCTCAAGCATTCGTTTAGTAAGCGTCTTCGTCGAGAAGTGGGGCAAAGCTTTCACCGAGATGCAAGACTTTGCCCAGAGCTTAGGGGCGGTTGAGTACCGGCTGGCATCTGACGGAGATTGCGCTTCGTTCCTCGAAAACTGGAGGACGGCTGTTGATGATGCCAGTGTCACCGCTGAAGGTGCTTGGAAAGACTTACAGAATGCAAAAGCTGGTGCTGGTATTGAGCTTGAACAAATGCTATCGGGCCGGCGTGAAGACGCGCGCGGCATAGCTCAAGGGGCGCTTGATAGACTACCCGAAGAACTGAACAGCAGTCATCTGAATACGGAGCTTGAGGAACCTCTCGCGGCTCCGTTGAATGCGTTCATGAGAGCTTTGGACGACGAAACGGCAATAGCAAAAGTGGTCGCCCTTCCTGATCGTGCCGGCCGGCTCGCGCGAGAACTCGACAATGCGATTCATCGAGAGCGCGAAAAACTTGTGCGGCCTGACGGTGCGGGTGGTTCTCAACCTCATGTTCCTCCAGTTAGACCTAGCAAACCAGTGAAGCAGATCCGCGTCGCCGAGATAGCTTCCTTCATGCGCATCCGAAACGAACATCAGTGGAACCTGATTCGCGATCGTCTGGACGAGACAGTAAAACGCGAGTTGAACGATGGCAACGAAGTTGAGATAGGCTGACGATTCGTCAGGCTTCTGCGAAGTTGGTTTAGTCTTTCCTGGTTATCTGAACACGACATCCCATAACGTGTTATCGAAAAGGGATTGGGTGCTTTATATAATGAGCGACGGCTTTCGTAGTCGTTGCGACGCTCATTCGTTTTTGAGCTATTTGTGGAAGACAATCTTAAAACAATCCTCCGTGCCCTGAGCTTGGAGCTGAGACATGTTTTGGAAGGGCAGTACGACGCTCATGGCGAAAGAACGCTTGGAGATCTGGAGCGTCGTTTGAATGAGATTGGCGTATGGCGTGAGCGTCCCCCGAAACCTCTAGATGAGCTGCCGCATTTATCCGCAGAGGATAAGAATGCGCGCAAGGTGATTGACACCTATATACAACTCCGTGAAGAGGCAGGAGTTTCTCTGAGTGGTGCAGTTGCCGAGTTCATACGTGAGTCGGCATATACGTGGGCGAATCGGTTGTTCGCGCTGCGCTGCATGGAGGCGCGAGGGATCATCGACGAGGTCATCCTACAAAAGGAAGCCTACAGCGGTCGCTCGCTGATGCATAACCGTTTCGCCAAAAAGAATCCCGAAGCCTGTTCAGGTGAGGATGAAGGCCTTTTTACTCTCCTCTTCGATGAATTTGCCGAACGGGCGAGAGAGCTTCCATCGGTTTTTGATCCTGATGCTCCGGCCACGGCGTTGCGTCCGTCCATCGCTGTGCTAAAGCGATGCATCGCGCTTCTTTCGGGGCGCGAATCGGTGCGGAGCCAAGTTTCGGCGAGGGATGATGTCTTTGAGGCGCCGGACGCATTTGGCTGGGCTTATCAATACTGGCAGGAAGAAGAGAAAAAACGAGTAGATGCTTTACTAAAGTCAGTAAAGGGCTTTAAGTGTGAAGGAGCAGACATCATTCCTAAAACGGCACTGTACACGGAGCCGTATATGGTTAGGTTTCTCGTCCAAAACAGCCTCGGAGCTCTCTGGATGGGAATGCATCCGGAATCCAAACTCGCGGAAAATTGGGAGTACTATGTCCGGGGCCCCAACCGAGCCCTCATCTCGCGGAAACCCGTCGCCGAAATCACATTTCTCGACCCAGCGGTCGGCTCAGGCCATTTCCTGCTCGAAGCTTTCGACCTGCTCTTTGCGATGTACGAGGAAGAAGGTGGCCTCCCGACTCCCGAAGACATCGTCGCATCGATTCTCAATCGTAACCTCTACGGCATAGACATAGATGAGCGGGCTACTCAGATTAGCCTAACCGCACTCTGGCTGCGAGCTAAAGAGCGGGCGCCAAACTTCGACAACGAGCGCAACCCGGAGGTCCTCGCGAAGTTTCGCCGGCACATTATCCCGACGAACATCCGTCTGCCACGTGGCAAGGATCATCTGGGCAAATTCATCAAACGCCATCCAGAGGATAGGATGCTCGAATCCGCCTTGCGCACTGTTTTTGAAGGGTTGGAGAACTCGTCGGAACTCGGCGCGCTGTTACAGATTGAGGAACCTGTAGAGCAGGAATTGCAGAGGCTCAGGTCAGAACAGGACATACGAGGGGTGGAATTACTCGCCGCGCATCCGGTGTTGTTCGACAAGGAGAAGCAGCCGCACCTGGAAATGGACTCGTTAGACGCCGACGATTGGGCGACGTGGAAGGAAGAGAGTCTTGCACGCGTACGCCAACACTTCGAAGAGGAAGCGGAGGCCGTAGATTTGACCAGGGCATTCTTTGGGCAAACGGTGAGCAAAGGCTTGGATGTATTTGACTTGCTTTCGCGCCGCTATGATGTAGTAGCAACCAATCCGCCTTTTATGGGTCAGATGCAAATGGGTGCGAGGCTTCGTACCTACCTAAATGAACACTACGTTGGCGGCCAACATGACTTGCTCGCGTCATTCTTTTTATTGGGAGAGAGGTTATTAAGTGGTGGTGGGTTTTTTGCATGCGTTGGTTTACACAATTGGATGTTTTTGTCTGGATACTCAAGTCTGAGAGAGCACCTCTTCAGCAGATTGCGAATAAGAACCGTCGCCCATCTGGGACCTGGAACAATGAAGGACTTGAGTAACCCGAATGCTCAAGGATTCTCACTACAAGTTCTAGAGAAAGGAAATGCCGGGGATGATTTTGAACGAAGTGATGGCTACTACATTCGTGCGTCAGACGCTCAAGACAAAAATGTTGCTCTGTTAGGGGCTATTCGATGCAATGACTTTTACATTAGAAGTCTTATCGACTTCGATACTATTCCGGGCAAACCTTTATGTTATTGGGCTCCGCGGTCGGTGTTGAAGTATCTCGCTTCAAAGAGGCGCCTGGATACTATAGTTTCGGCCAAGGCTGGACTCGCTACTGGAGACAACCCTAGATGGACACGTTTTTGGTGGGAAGTTAAGGTTAAGTACACAGACCCATCATCAGAATGGCTTCCATGTATGACAGGAGGGGATTCACGCTCCTATTATACGTCTCCGATGCTTGCTGTTAGGTGGGGTAACGACGGATTACTATTAAGGGAGTTCAGAGACATAAATGGAAAGTTGAGGTCCCGCCCACAGAACACCCGATACTATCTAACTGAAGGACTAACGTTTTCAAAAATTAGCAGCAAACGACCCTACGTTAAATTTTTGCCAAAGGGGCACATTTTCTTAGATACAAGTAGGTTCTTGGACGTGACGCCAGAAAGGAGAGGATGGAGTCTTATTTATCTAAACTCCCGACTTGTCGCATATCTTTTGCAAATGCTAGCCCCTACTGTATCGATTACCAGTGGTGATATTGAGCAGTTACCGTATCCGGAAAGTGATACTGCAAGTGAATCAGAGTTCTTAGAGGAGATCGCCACGAGGATAGTCCAATGTCGCACTATCATTGAAGCTAGCGCGGTTAACTCGAAGGATATGTCTAGCACTTTCCTTATATCGAGATCGAGTACGTCGATTATCGAACGATATTTAGACTTTGCAGACCTCTTTGACGGAATGTGTGCAACGATGCATGCTGCGGAATCAATGGCCGAAAACGCACTTTACGAAAAGCTCGATATTGAACAATCAGCCCTTCAAGCAGTGTACAAGAGATGTGGTTCGAATGTCGGCATGTTCCCGCTCATCTCGGGGTACGATGCTGTGCCAAATAGTTGTAATAACATTGATGGATTGACACAACAGATCTCAGAGTATTTAGAGCCGAATAAAAGAAGAGACCCATCCGGGGTAGAAATTACTGAACTTAGGAGGCGTTTGCGGGACTTATACGCGAACAAATCTGTAGTAACAAGCGATGACACTGAGGACGTCGAACCTGATATAGACGAAGGTGAGGGTGACGAAACAGGCCTATCTGTCGATGATCGCATTAAGATTCCCTCTCAGACCTTTCTTGAAGAGCTCTCCGTAAGGCTGGAACTCCATCCACTAACAGTTTATTGGTTGCTTAAAGAAGGTAGGGAAAATGATGAGTGGCGTAATCCCGATGAGCTTAAGAAGTTTACTGAGGATTTCTTTAGTATCTTAGTTCTGCGTCTTATTGGTCATCGGTGGCCCAAGGACATCGACGTTGAGGAGACTGCAACGCGTTTGCCCGACGACGACGGCATATTCTTATTGAGCGAAACTGTAGGGGAAAGAAGTGTACTCACCCGATTGCAAGAACAGATTTCAATGGAATTCTCTCGGGACAACGTATTGGAAATTGAACGTGAGTTTGAGGGTCTTGTTAGACTAAAGCTAAGGCAGTGGCTATCGGGGACCTTCTTCAGACGGCACATAGGACAATTCAGAAAGCGTCCGATTGCATGGCAAGTTGAAAGCGACATTTCAAGCAAAAGTGGCGTGAAGGGGCGTAGCTCTTACCGCAAATTGAATCTCGGCCCGACATTCTCTTGCCTAATATTGTATGACCGACTCAATGCTGATTCAATCCCAAAATTAAGGACGCGTTACGTCGGTGAGCTTAAGCGCCGATACGACACCGAGCTGCGCACCCTTGAGAGTATTGAGAAGCCGACTAGCGACCAAAGCTCTCGCAAGGTTCAACTGGAAAGCTGGGTCGAGGAACTCGAGTCTTTTGATAGCCAGTTAGAACAAGTTGCACTGTCCGGCTTCGGCTCTGAAGAACTCCAACCCAAGCTGCGACAGTATGCGATTGATGATGCCATGCTCTCACTAACCTCCCGCTGGCTAAAGAAGCTCAGCCAGACAGTACAGGGCGGACCGCTAGGATCATGGCAAGACGCTGCACGCGGAACATTCTTGCACGAGGAGTTTCCAAGATGGATTCACGATTCAGTCAGACATCTTGAATACACCTGCGCGGTTGTGGGGCCGAAAGCGCCAGATCAAAGAGATCTCTCAGTTGATCCATCTTCGACGGACCTCGCGCCAATCATTTCGAGGCAATCCCAAAAAATGGTTGGGGGCGCCCTCTCTATTGCCTGTGACCTCTGGTGGGAACAGTTTGACGATGCCGTGTTGTCTCCAATTCGCCGACAGATCAAGCAACTTGAGGGCGAGGTCACGGAGCTAGCCCAGGAACTCGAAGCGGAAGAATCAAAGTTAACCGACTTACGTAGAAAAGAAATCACAAAACTTCGCAAGCAGTTGAAGGCAGAGATCACCGAACTCAAGAAGGAAATAAGGGAACGGTCCGGTCGAGCCGGAGGTGTTCGCCGGAGAATTGAAAATTGGTTGTGTCAGGAGTGCGAGACGTGGGGTGAGTGGCTCGAATCGCAGCAGCTCTATGATGAGATTGCCAGCCTCGATGGCAAGCGACCCCAGCCAACGACCGTCAGTGAATTCATCACGCAAGAGAGTATCTACGCTCCAGATCTCAACGATGGTGTGCGAGTCAACATTGCACCGCTGCAAAGGGCCGGCCTCCTCGCAGCGGACGTACTAGCTACCACAGACTTAGAAAAAGCAATCGCAGACAGAGCGGAGTGGCGCGCTGATGAACGACGCTGGTGCCGTGAAGGAAAACTTCCGAGACCCGGATGGTGGAAAGATGAAAAGGAGAAGGAAACGAGAGCTACGCATTTGGATCAGATGCGAAGAACCGCGACAGATACGCAAACATGACTTCAGAGTCTGACAGTCTCCGCAATTGGCTCCGCCAGGAGATCACAAAAGCGCTGAGTAGCCAACGGATTAAGGATCCGTTCGTTATTTGGTGCGATCCCGGTCGCGTATGGAAGGAACTGCTCGAGGCGGCAGCGGCTGAGGATACTTTCGAAATCTGGTCAGAGGACACTCACGAGCTTCTTCTGCGCGAGCGTTTTTATCAGACACCCCGCTCGCGCCGTGTGATTTGGCTTCCGGTTGCACACGAGGACGTTACCTACTTCAAAGTGTTCGAACTTGAAGCAGCGGACGTGAGAGAGTGGCGTTTGCCCGAAGCCCTTTCCGCTTATGGGGTGGACATCCCTTCTGACCAGTTGAATGATCTCGAACCGCTCCTCGCCGCGCATGCGAAGGAATGGCTGGACCGCCCTCGATCTGCCTGGAAGGAATTAACACCCGGTAACGCGAAAGGAGCTCTGGTTGATGACGACCGGGTACTGGAACTCATTGCCACTCCGAACCTTTCCTTCGAACAACTGGTGGCCGACAAGCGCTTCTCGGTTTTCTCCAGGAGGGTCGTAGAAGACTTTGGCCTCCCAACGCCCGCACCGGAGGATTCACGCTCTTGGAGGCTGCAAGCGGTTGCTTCCTTGATTTGCACGGAAGCGGCAGCCACTTGCCGGGACGAGCCTCCGGGTGAGGTTGACCGAATTATCCCACCAGGGGCGTTGAGGGATCGTGCCTTGAAGCTCCTTAGACGCTGGCAGAAGCAGATTGATCTCTGGGAGCACTTTGAAGAGCTGGCCGGTGAAGCGGATGCTCTAACCACCTTACAATACTGGGCAAAAAACCTCGCGCAAATTCCATCTCCGTTGACGTCGCCAAGCGCTGAAGCCGCAGTGTTTCAAGCTGAGGTCCAACGCGTGGGCGGGCTGGACGCTTTCGCAGATATCGCCAAACACCTTGAAGCCAATGTGAGCATCTACCAAGCCCACGCGGCGGCATTCTGGGGGCGACAAGCCAAGTCAAAGGTGCTTTGGGGGCACTTGGTTAAAGTAGCCCTCGTTGCGAGCTTGGTTCAGCAGCACAACGACGTGGAGAAGGGATGGCAAGACACCCGTGACGCAGTGAACTGGTTTACGGGTGGGGGGTGGCAGCTCGATCATGCGGGAGAAGCTCTTTTCCAAGAGGACGTCGTTTTACCGGGCGGGCTCGTCGGTACTCGCGCGAAATTGCGGAAAGCATACTTGAGGCATCTCGATCGGGTAAACTCCGCTTTTTCGGAGCTGCTGTCTCATTCAGACCTCGGTGCTCTAGAGCTACCGTACGCCGGCGATACCATTGCAGAAGTTATTTTGAATAATGCGGCTAAGGAGCCGATCGCCGTTCTGGTACTGGATGCTTGTCGTTATGATCTCGGTTGTCGCCTTGCTGAGTTCTTGAACCAAGGAGAACCCGTGTGCCGTGCCGAAGTATCTGCGGCGCGAGCACCCATCCCTTCAATTACAGCGCTGGGGATGCCGCTTTGTTTACCGGGCATCAGCGGAAAGATTCACGTTGATCTACCGGAGAAGGAGAAATCTTTTTGGCGCGTGACGGTCGATGAATTCAAGGGAGACCTCACCCAAGCCGCAGTACGACGTGAGTGGCTAAAGCAAACATACAAACTCAAGGATAGAAGCGTGTTGTCAGTCGCTAGTGTAGTTGACTCCGATGCGCCTAGCGAAATAAACGCCAAGACGCTGGGGCGGTTAGTATTCGTCTTCGGCGACGAGTTCGACACAGAGGGGCATGAGGGTCAATTACAGCTCACGGGTAGCGAATATCACCTAGCGCGCTATGCCCAGGTAGTTCGCCGCCTCCGTTCAGGAGGATACTCCACGGTGATGGTAGTCACCGATCACGGATTCTTCCACTGGGAACCAGATCGTGATGAAGTAGAACAGAAGCCCCGAGGCGAAGTCCTCTGGTCTTCAAGACGCGCCATCGTTGGCCACAATCTCCAGCACCCTTCTGCGGTAAAGCTTCAGATTCCGGCCAGTGATTTGGAATGCTATGTGCCCCGCAGTATCAACGCCTTTAAGACCTATGGAGGTCTCGGCTTTTTCCATGGTGGTGCAACGCTCCAAGAGTTGGTCATTCCAGTTGTAACTTGCCGTTGGCCTCGGAAAGCGAAGAAGATCGGCGTTGTATTAAAACCAATCTCACAGATCGTTTCTTTGACCCAACATGTGGAAGTAGCTTCGTCCGCCGCAGCTCAGACAGATATGTTCGGAAGTGTGGACAAGAATCTGCTTGGGCGACAGGTGCTGGTAAAAGTGGTTGACCCGAACAACGGGAAGCTGCTTTTCAAATCAAGGTCCTCGGTCACAATCGAGCCGGGTGGGGGCATCGTGACGCTAGGTCTAACTAAAGTTGAAGGAGCAGAAGCGGCAGTAGGTGCTACTCTGCAGATACTGGTTGTTGACGCCGATGACGAAGAGATACTCGATCAAAGCGAAGTAACATTGAAGGTTGAGTTGGACGAATGGTTTTAACTCGAGAACCGAGAGCCCAAAGGACGCTTCAAGAAACAATCGGTATGTGATTGATGGAATCGTAGTTATGACTGAGCAGAAAACTTTAGACGATCTGGACCAGAGATTATCGAGCGCCTTCCCAGGCCGTATCGTCCGTAAAGACCTCGTCAAGAAGCTTAAAGTCGGCTTCAACGTTCCGGTCTATGTCCTCGAATACCTCTTAGGCAAATATTGCTCGACGACAGATGAGGCAGAGATGTTTGTCGGCCTTGAATCAGTCAAAAGCGCAATCACCGAGCGTATAGTGCGGGCGGACGAGTCAGAGCTCATTAAAGCTAGATTACAGCGGGCCGGGTCACTCAAGCTGATAGACCTCGTTACCGTTACGTTTGACGAAAAGGTACAAGGCGGAAAATTCTGGGCCAAACTGGCCACCTGTGGCTTAGCGAGGGTTCACATCGACCCCAACATTGTGCACAAACACGAAAGACTCCTAACTGGCGGAGTCTGGGCGAACATCGAGTTGACCTACGATGATTCTATCGGCACTGATGGGGCAATCCGACCATTCATTCTACATCGCTTAGCGCCCATTCAAGTCGCTAGCGCGGATTTCGAAGAATACCTGGAAGGCAGACAGCAATTCTCGCGCGATGAGTGGATCGATATCTTGCTCAGGTCTATGGGTTACGAGCCGACGCATCCAGACTTTACGCCCCGTCGAAAGCTCCTCTTTCTTCTAAGGTTAGTACCGATGGTCGAAAAGAACTATAACCTCATCGAGCTTGGACCGCGTGGTACTGGTAAGTCTTACGTTTATCGTGAAATCTCTCCGTACGTCATCCTTCTATCAGGAGGTCAGGGTGGGGTACCCGATTTGTTCGGCTGGAAGAATAGAAAGGACAAGCCCGGACTCGTTCTCAAGTTTGATATGGTCGCATTTGACGAGGTTGCCGGTTCGAATTTCAAGGCTGAGAGCGATAAGCAGATGTACAAGGGATATATGGAACAGGGCTCTTTCTCGCGGGGAGATGATAAGGGGACACTGTCGGCCGACGCGGGTATCGTCTTCAACGGGAATCTTGACGGCGACGTAGAGACTACGGCCCGAATATCTCACCTCTTTAATGCGCTGCCAGAGACCATTCGTAATGACATGGCGTTTCACGATCGGCTGCATGCGTACTTGCCTGGGTGGGAGATGCCAAAGATGCAGCCGGACTACTTCACGGCGCATATGGGATTCATCGCCGACTACACAGCGGAGATCTTTCACTCGCAACTGAGGAGGCGCAACTACACTGACGCCTATGACAGGTTCTTCAGCCTGGGGAGCCACGTTGAAGAGCGTGATCGCAAGGCGATAGCCAGAACGACCTCGGGCTTCATCAAGCTCATCCACCCTGATGGGAATTGCTCCAAGGAGGAACTGCAAGAGTACTTAGCATTCGCGGTCGAGTTGCGCCGGAGAGTGAAAGAACAGCTTAAGCGAATGGGTGGCATCGAATACTCCAAGGTGAACCTTTCCTACATCGATAAGGAGAGCGGCCAGGAGAGTTTTGTGCAGTGCAAAGAGCTGGGTACGACTCAACTCATACCAGAAGTCCCATTGAGCCCCGGAGACCTCTTTACTGTAGGTTTTGACCCGGCTGAAGGGCGGTACTCGCTGTACCGAATTCAGGTTTCTGCAGTGCCTGGCGGTCACAGATTCAACGTAGTTGGGACGACCAGCAAAGGGATCAAAGAAAGCGCAAGGATGGCGTACGACTACTTGAAGGCCAGCGCCAAGAAGATTGGGATCGACAGAGACTTAAGCTCTTACGATCTGAACATTCAGGTTATGAGTCTCATGCAGGGGAAGGACGCTAACGACTTGGGTGTAGCATTCTACATCGGACTGATCTCTGCAATCCTGGGCCGATCGGTGTCACCCAGTCTCGTTATCCTCGGGCAGATGAGTATCCACGGAGTCCTGAGCCGCGTTGAGGGGTTGGGCGACAAGCTTCGGATAGCGATGGATGCCGGGGCCAAGCGGGTTATGTTCCCGACCGAAAGTCGGAGAGACTTTGCCGAACTCCCTGCCGAAGTTATTGACAAACTACAGATAGATTTTTATAGCGACCCGGCGCAGGCTGCTACTAAGGCGTTGGCGGAAAGCTAAATAAGACAACGCCATGCGCTTGGCGGTGGGTTGGTGTGGTCACCTAAGGCAAGAGCCGGATGCGTTAGTAGCTCGTCCGGAGCTTTCCTGACATAGAACTATTTTAAGAGCGTGAAGTGGGGCGGCCAGATTGCTGGCTTGTTTGTGCTTGATCGCGGGCGGGCGCAAGCACGAGGGCTGGTCTGCCAGCAGAGAGAGGTAGCGGGGCGGCGGAGGGTTCGTGCGGGGCCTTACTACCGAGGCGAATGAATGCGGCCTCTTGCGAGCCGCAAGCGTAGATAGCGGCTTCCATGGCGGAGCCGGCGACGCGGCTGAGGTAATCATGGAGCTGCTCGTCTGGTTCGATGGTCAGGATTTCATCTGGGAGAATGATCCTGTTTGGCCGGGTCGGCCGGTTGTTGCCGTTGATGATAGTGAAGGGCGCGAGGGTTGTGGTTGAGGTGTCGTCGTCCGGAGCGGCGTGACTGAGGGCGAGCATGGCTGTCATGGATGTTGCCTCTGAAGTGGTTTGTTGATCGGCGGCTTGCGGATTGTCGACGATAGGGTCAAGCGCAAAAAGATTGAGTTGCGGTGGGGCTGCGTACGGGCGAGCCCTTCGTTGCACCTGCTGGGCGAGTATTGCCAGGTAGTCGAGATCGAGTGTCTGGTCGGGCTTGATTATGAGACGCCATTGCCGAAAGTTGCGGAGCTGGTGCGTGAGTTCGAGCAGCCAGGCGGGGTATTTGCTTTGCGTACCAGGCTCCGCTTGGGCGACTCCATTGGAATCGGTGTCCGCGAGTGAAGACACCAGAGCAGCGTTGTTGTCGGCATCGGTAATATGAACAGTAGCTTCAGTGGCCAAGTCTGTCGTTTGATTACTGCTAGTCATTAGAAAAGGATTGTTCCGGTTTGGGTGCGAGTTATTTTGGGCTCAAAGTTAATTGATTTGGTTATGCTTTTTCAGCCATTACCGCCAGCAAAATGTTGGCAACTGTTATGCCGTGGCTGAGTGACTATTGAGGCCCTTGGTTAAGGAGGACTATTGGCGCGCTGGCGTTGATAGGCAGGACGTTCATGGCATTACGGCGGTACGTTGAAGTACCGCCCAAATTATTAGTGGAGCCAGTTGCCTTCCTGTGTGATTAGAGATACTGGTGATGGTCGTCTTGCGTTTTTGACGGAATAGCTGGTTGAGCCGGGGACAAGTGTTTCTCCGCGTGCGACGAGCTTGAGAATTTCGGCGTCGAGTTCGGCGGTGTTTACGAGGAAGCGTTCGTTTTCGTCTGAAGCGGTCCAGTTAACAAAAAGCGGCATCACGTTGGCGTGAACCAGCTTGATTGGGGTTACGGCCGTTACGGAGAAATTAGAAGGGAGGATGACGAAGTCGTCCGGTGAAGGCAGTTCGCGGAGCGCATAAGCGGGAACATAAAGTGCCGATGGTTCGAAGCTGGAGATTTTGAAAGTTGTTGAGGAAGCGCAGGCGCGGAGCATGATGTCATTCATCAGCTCGAGGAGTTCGGTGGCTCGATCGGGAGTGAGATCGATGATGGTGATGATCTCCTGGTGTGGCGAGGTGACGTGGGGTATCTGGGTAGTATGAAGAGCAATGTTCAGGGACATGATGATTTCTTGAGAGGTCGTTGGTTTAAGTCTCGTTTGCTCGTTCTCCTTCTGGATGATGTCCTTAGCTTGAGAGTTAAATTCGGAAAGATCAGCCGAAGAGTTCTATCTGAGAGGAATCGGGCTCAGGTGGAGTGTTCAATTCATTTTCCGTTGGTGGAATTATTGGTTCCGGGCGGATGGTCGCTGTTGGTAGCGGCGGAGCCGCGGGTGTTAGGAAAGCCGTCGGAAGAGTGAATTAGCTATAGATCGATAGTGACGAAACCGGCGCGATCTGGTTTTCCAACCTTTTCTCGCCCAGAGCGGCGAGCGTGGCCTATGGTCTTGTCAGCGAGAGGGCTTTCATTGGTTAAGGCTTGTCCCAGGGGAAGAGTTCTTGGATCTGTTGTTTTTCGGTCGCTTGGGTAATTGGAGTTGCTGGCGTTTCTATCTTACGCGCTTCTGCTTGCCAAACTGCAATCGATTCGTCGGTAACGCCGGGTAGTATAGACAAAGTATCTGGCGAGGCGTGGGCCAAGCGGTTGGCTCGAAGATCTTCGTAGAACAAATCGGCTCCGATGAAAGCTCTTCCTGTTTCAATTGCACCTACATGCGTTGTGCCACTTCCGGAGAAGACGTCACACACCAGATCTCCAGGTAATGAGTAGAGCAGTATCGCTCGTTTGGCGAGAGTGAGTGGGAACTGTGCGGGGTGTGAATGCGGTCCGCCGGCTTTGCGTTCTGGGTGATTGTGTCCGACGTTTGGGATATGCCAGACGTTAGTAGGATGGGCCCCCAGTGGGTGGCAACTAAGCTGGCCTTTGTTCGGGCCTTTGAAGGCTCTTTTTCCCGGCTGTTTTTGTGGCATTCGGGCGGCGCTGGGATTGAATGTTGGAGAGTCGCCTTTAGAGAACACTAGTCCAGTTTCATGTCGCTCGGCGAGTTTGCGTTTTGGCGTAAGGCCGTGTGGTGTGGTCCAGATCACACGGCTTTGAAAAGTCAATCCGGATCTACGCAGATCTTCAAAGAGGAGTACGTCCAAGGGCATGAGTTTGTCTTCCCAGTCTGGGGTTGAGCCGATATTAAGGAAGAGGACTCCGTTTGGTTTTAGCGTACGTGAGAGCTCGCTAATGATTTGCATAAGCCAGCCGTGAAAATAAGTGAAGCGCATGCGATCGGCGCTTGGGCAATCGCCATAAGGCTTTCCTAAGTTATAGGGCATCGAAGTTATGTGAGTATAGACACTGTCATTTGGGATTCCATCGAGAAAATCAAGCACGTCGCATTTTGCGGTCGTGTTCATAACTTCAGTGAGGAATTCTAATTGCCGACGTTTACGTTCCTGGTGTCGTTCCCGTATACGGTTTTCGGTCTTTCGTGCGGAGGCGCGAATAGCCAAGTTGTAGATTTTGCCTCGGGACCAGCCGGTTCTTTTGTGAACTTCATCGTAGGTATGTCTGCCGAGAAGTTTTAGGATGCGGCGTTCTTCAAAAGTGAGCTTTAGGGCAGTGGTTGCTATTGGAATAGGAGCAGTGTCGGTGGTGGGGAGTTTGAGAGCAGTTTGGGCTGACATCTTGATCTTTTGATTGTTTGAAGGATCGTTTTGATGTGAACGGGTGGGGCGGTTTGAAAATCGTAGACCTTTGAAGCCAATTATTAGGGACCGCTGTGTTTTGGCTCTGCTGCTGGTTTGGAAGCACGAGGTAGTGGCTGGGAGTTAGATAGGGAGTTAGATGTTTCGCGCATACGTTGGCGAATGGCTTCGGGTGGTATGGCTTTTAGGTTCGTGGAGTTAAGCATGGACCAGATACGTGAGTAGCGGCCGTTGGTTTGGTGATCGCGAGTGATGTGAATGAGACCGAGAATTGATTTTTTATCACCCACGGTGCGGGGCTCGTGTTCTGAGAAAAATGCACAACCATAGGGTGATACCGAATGAATAGTGCAGAGATCATTTTGTAAGAACTTACAGGCGCCATCGGCGCCGCGTTGCGGTACAAGAGTGGGGATTCGCACTTGTTGGTTGTCTCTCAGGACAATTGCTCCCGGACGGCTTTGCCTAAAAAGTCGTTGTTGCCCCAAAAGTAGGTTTCCTGCCCCAAAAGTCTTTTCAGAACCTCATTTCAATCAACCGATCCGAATCTACTAGCCGCCAGTTTTGGTTTGTTTTGGAACCTTCATATCAAGATTGGTTTGTTGTTTGGTTTTCGGTGATTAGCTCAAGACTATGACGAAGTGTTGATGTTTGGTTCTTGTTTGATCTGTGCTGTGGTCGGCGGTGTAATGATTTGTCTTTTGTGGTGAGATAAATTTGTTGACTGTAGGTTGATCGAGGATTATTATTCGGTTCCCTAAACATAGAAAGACGACTTAGGAGTCAATTTTTCAAGGACCGATTCCTAAGCCGCCTTCACGGAAAAGCGAACACGCCAATCGCTTGGTGTGACACCCTTTTCGCGTGTCTTATAGCACATTTCACTGTGCAGGAGAAGAAAAATTATGGATACCGACTTGAGTACATTTGAGCTTGCGCTTCTCCGTACCGAGAGAGACATTGCGAGCGCAGACAACGAGATGGCGAGGCTGGAATCGGAGATAGTTAGGATGCGGGCTGAGATCGCAAAAATCGCAAATCAGCGAGCTGGTTTTGTTGATTTGAGTATTGAGTTGAAGAAGCGATTGGGACAGGAGGTTCCGGCCGAAGGGCGCGCCAGCGGTGAGTTGGATGAAGATGCAAGTGTCCGTCTCGTTACTCGTAACGCTTTCAAGGGGATGGCGCCAGCCACGGCGGCGCGCAAGTACCTTCTTGAAATCGGTCGCGGTGTATCGCATCCCACGCTGGTAAAGGCGCTCCTTAGAGGGAATGTGAAAACCGGTTCCAAGCATTCTACTGACGCTATGCGGACAGCGCTGCATCGGCACAAAGAGTGGTTTGTGTGGAAAAAGGAAAAAGGCCAGCGAGGCACATGGGAGTTGGTTGAATGGCAAACCGGCGCTAACGAGTTAAGTGCCCAGGAAACTGCACACCCAGTCCCATCAGGCGTACCGCCGGCTCTTTCGCTTGTTAGCCAGTCCAGTTTCGCAGCTCAGAAGTAAGGGTAAGAAAACAGGGCTCTCTTCCCTTTGGGCAAGAAAGGGCCTCGCCAGTTGCGCAAACAACGGCGAGGCCTGTTCGACCACGAACGCGATTGACTCGCGTGCGGAGCCAAGAACAGCCGCATTGTTAGTCGGTCGCTCGGTAAAAAGCAAGAGTGAGCGATGGCTAAGAAGGCTAAGAAGCCCAGGAAGACGTACGGTCAAAAGTGGCCTGAGTACAATGCGGCGCAGGTTGCCGAGAAAGCAAAGTTTCTGCGTTTGCTACATGAATTGTGTCAGGGTGTAATCGAACCTCCTCAGTCTTTGGGCCGTCCTCGTCTCCCGGTTGCGGACATGCTTTTTTGCATGGGTCTTAAGGTGTACACCAAATTTCCCGCGCGACGGTCAATGTCTGATCTAGAAGTGGCGTACGACCGTGGCTTTATCTCGAGGATCCCAGGCTACAACACAATTTTGAACTATTTTGGTATGACGGAACTCACGCATAATCTGGAGCAGTTGATCACCGAGAGCAGCCTCCCCTTGAAAGCCGTGGAAAGAGACTTTGCGGTTGATTCGTCGGGGTTTTCGACGAGCAATTTTGGGCGATACGTTGATCTCCGCTATGGCAAGGCAGATGTGATAGATCGACGAAAGTGGGTAAAGGTCCATCTGATGTGTGGGGTGCTCACTCATATTGTTACGGCCGTCGAGGTCAGTAAGCCCAATGCGGGGGATAGTCCGTATTTCAAACCGCTGGTTGAAGCTACGGATCAGAATTTCATTATCAGAGAAGTATCGGCTGACAAGGCATATTCCAGCCTGGAAAATCTGCGTGTGGTAGTGGCGAAGAAAGGGACACCATTTATTGCTTGGAAAGTAAATGCTAAGGCAGAACATAGTAGTGGCGATCCACTTTGGACGCGGATGTACCATTTTTACGCTTACAATGAGGTGTGGTTCAACGAGCATTACCACAAACGCAGTAATGTCGAAACGACGTTCTCGATGATCAAAGAGAAGTTTGGGGCTCGGTTGCTAAGCAAGACGGAGACAGCGCAAGTCAACGAAGTTCTCTGTAAGGTGCTCTGTCACAATATCTGTGTAGTTATTCAGTCAATGTACGAGTTGGGAATCGAGCCTGTTTTCTGGAGCGGTGAGAAGAAGGTTTCATGAACCTGGCGGACATGATTGATTGAATGAACGAGATGTAATCCCGTACCTCGGTTAGTGCACACGCCAAACATCTTCCTGTCCGGCCGAGAATTGAAAAGGAATACTCGCTTGAAATGACCGCCATGACCTCCGAGAGTCCTTTTTCGCAAAGTCCTCGTATCTTTGACCGACCAGTTCGGTGCATCTATCGCAGTGTTGTACTCCAATGCCAGTGTCAAGCTAACGTAAGGAGATTGGAGGATCTGGTAGCAACATTTCCGCCGATACGTCCGCTCTAAAAGCAGCGTCGATTCCCAATTCACGGACTGACTGAATCACCACGCATAGGTTATGACACAGCACCTTGCAGAGTGCTTCGTTAATCTGCCCCGTCATACTCTTACTCCGAAGCCTCTGGCCAAACTTCGACTTGATCATGCTAAATGTCGTTTCCACATTTGATCGTTTATGGTAGTGCCCCAAGAATTCTTCGCGATGCAGATTGTAAAAATGGAACATTCGCGTCCAGAGCTCGGACTTCGGGCCGTAGTTAGTTTGGATTTGAGAGTTAGACTTGAACGGAATATAGGGGATCGCGCCATGTCGCAAAGTCGTAAGAAGATTCTCCCCGCCTAAGTATGCCTTGTCTGCCGAAACCTCTGACATTTTGAATCCACTCTCGGCAGTTTTGTTTACCAATGACTTGAAGTAGTGATAGTCATTCGCATAGGGGTCGCTGATTTCAACAGAGGTGACCACATTCGTCTTAACGCCGCACATCAAGTGAACCTTGATCCACATTCGTCGGTCTTCTTCCTTGCCGTACTTCACATCCAACCAGCGCATGAACTGTCCAGTGCTGAAACCGGATGAGTCAACGGCGAATTCCGATTCAATCGACTTGAGTGGCAGGCTGCTGGCCGTGATTAGTTGATAGAGATACGGGGTCAGCGCTTCCGCTTCCAGATAACGAAACACGGAATTGTAGTGCGGCAGTTTCGACAGATAACCCCGAGCCTTTGCTTCTCGGAGATCAGTCATAAATCGGCGTCCCGAAACGGTGGAATAAACCTTGAACGTGGAGGAGAAAATAATGTCAGCCAGCGAAAGGCGCGGCCTACCACGATGTTGCTGAGGCTCGGGTACGCTCCGGCAGAGTTCATAGAGCAGCGCCTGTAGCTCTGATTTCTCGTGCGTCTGAGCTGCATTGTAAGCGGGCCAGTTTTGAGGATAGGTCTTACGGATGACTTTGACGGTCTCTGTGACAACGGTCTGACCGTCTGCGGTCTGTTCGCGTTCAATCGTGTATTCGACTGCGAAGATATGCTTGCACTTGTTGTTTCGGAATTCATAGTCTCGGCAAGTGCATTGCGGCTTTTCATCCGTCAGAGCAACGGTGTACTTTTCCTGCTTGTTGGATTGTGATGGAACGTACCAGGTATTGCCCCTGCGGACTAACTTTAATTTGGCTGCTATTTCAAGGCCCTTGATTTCACGCGGTTCCATCGCGTTCTTGCCTTCCTTAGTGCGACTTGTTGACATTGGATTTGCCTGACGCCTATGCGAGTAATCGGCGTTTGGTTTTCCGCTTGGCTTCGCCGGTTGTTCAGCTCTGGGCATTTGTATGGCGGTGTGGACCAGTGCACTAGACCAGATGCTGCGCTCCTTAAAAGAGAGCCCACCGCTCGACTTTTCCGACATCGTTTTGTATTGAGCAGGCACAATTACACAAACGCATCTGGAAGAATGAGACTGAGCATTTTATTGAAAAGTTTTCCGCTTCCAATCTGTTGGTTGGACTAAAGCCTTGCGAGAGTGTTTTGTAGTGCGGTTTCACCGGTGGTAGAGGGAAGATTTAGAAGCTGGTTGGTGGTTTAAGGACAAGCTCTCATGATGCAAGCGTCATCTGACTGGGCCAATGAACGAGGTTGAGCTTGGACTTTTCTGACAAGCGAATGGACAAGCGAATGAAGGTGATTTGATGCGATGATACTTCAACCGGACCGCGATCAGGGCGAGTTCGGTTATGCGAGTGCCCTAGTCTTTTTGGTCTGCACCTTGCCAGGCCTTGGGAGCAACGGCCTCTATTGACGTGCGTCGGGTGGCGGTCGTTCTCAGATAGACCGTTGAGTAATACTATACAGGGGTATATTATGGTTGACCTTAACCTCAGAGCAGCAGATTAGGAGTGCAATGGCTCACACAATTCGGGACAAAAAGAAACTGCTTAACCGCGTCCGCCGCATTCGCGGCCAAGTTGAAGCTATCGAGAAGATGCTCAATGAGGAACAGGACTCCACCGTCGTCCTCCAAACCATCGCCGCCTGCCGCGGTGCGATGGGGGGCTTGATGATAGAGGTTATTCAGGGCCATATCCGCTTCCATGTCGTTGACCCTGACCACCGGCCAAATTCTGAGCAAGCCAAGGCTGCTCAGGAGTTGATCGACGTGATCCGTACTTACATGAAATAGGAAGGTACAGATATTTTGGCACCCACAAATATTCTGCTAGGCGCAATCGCCGGTGTGACGATCTTTCTCGGCTTGCCTGTGGCCCGTTGGCGCGGCGCATCGGAACGGCTGCGTGGGTTGCTAACACTCGCTTCTGCCGGAGTGCTGCTTTTTCTTATCATCGAAGTGGGATATCACGCGATGGAGTCGGTGGAAGCGACGGCGAAGGGAGCCTCCGTTAACGCCGCACTAATTCAGGGTCTCATCTTCGTCGTTGGCGTTTTGGCTGGACTTGTTGGGTTGGCCTGGCTTGAATCACACCGCGCACGAAAATTAATAGCGGGAGCCGAAGCCCTTGAGATAGCGACGATGATCGCCATCGGCATCGGTCTTCACAACTTTGCTGAAGGACTGGCTATCGGACAATTGTTCGCGGGTGGCGCAGTCAGTCTGGGTACAGTCCTCGTAATCGGCTTTGCCTTGCACAATGCCACTGAAGGTTTTGGCATCGCCGGGCCACTAGCCGGACGTGAGGTAAGTTGGGGCCGTCTCCTCTGGCTTGGCTTGATTGGTGGTGGACCAACTGCGATCGGCGCATTCGTCGGCGGGATATGGGTAAATCCTTCAGTCGAATTACTGTTCCTCGCACTCGCCACAGGCTCGCTGATTTATGTGACGCGAGAATTACTTCGGATCCGCTTCCAAACACTTGGCACAGTAGGGGCGATGACGGCCTTGGCCGTTGGACTCTTCATCGGCTTCGGCACCGAACTCGTCGCGGAAGTTGCGCAGTCACGGGCGGTGGCACGGGCAACCTCTGCAACCGCGAACCTGACGGTTCGCTTCGCCAATAAGCAGGTGGATCCGGCTTCGCTGACGGTGGCGCGCGGAGCGTCACTATCGATCGAGAACGGGGGCAACGCGCCGCTGGTCTTTGAAGGTAACGGGATGTTTGTCGGCGAGGTGGTCGTATCCGCAGGAGGAAGAGTATCCGTCCCAATCACCGGAAATGAGGGCCAATATCGCCTCTCAGACGAGCGCGGGCAGAGCGCGATTGCTACCGTAACAGTTCGTCAAAGCAGTGCGCTGGAACCGCTCACGGATGAAGTCAACGCGGTGGGCGCACTTACCGTCCTCGAAGGCCACGTGCGCGCTTCGAAAGAACTCCACGATCGCGGCGTGAGCGGACAAGGTCCCGACCCGGCGCTAGATTTGAAGCGCGCCGGCAAACATGCCGGACACCCGCAGCATGAATTGTTGGAGGGTAACGAGCCTGACGCCTTGGCCTTGCAAAAACTGCTTCGCGCGCATGGCGTTTTCGATCAACTCAACGATGCGCTGAGTGCATACGTGAAATTGTCGGGAGATAAATCGGCTTCGAAGCAAGAGGTCGATCAGAAGTATCAAGCAGCTCTCGCCGCCACAGAGAAGGCACGACGCGCTATTGCGGGCAACGCTTACGACACACCAAGTTTCCGCGCTCGTGCCGTGCGTTTTGTAATGGACACGGCCGCTAGCGAGTACGCCACTGCGAGCGAGGGCGGGCGCATCGTTGTAGAAGAGCCAGGAGTTCCGGGAAAAGACAACTTTATTGAATATCAGGACGCACGTGATTTTCTGCGCGCAGCCCGCGAGTTGCTGTTGAGAGGCCGCTCCGATGATGGTCTCACTGGTGATTCGAGGATTGCGTTCGACAAACTACTTAACGAAGTCTTTGCGACGCTCGATCCCCGCGACCCAAACCGACCTTTGCCGTCGGCGGAAGTGAAAGCTCTGATCGAGCAGGCCGAGCGCGGGCTCGTCAGATAGGCTAACAGGTTAACCAACCGAAAGGTAGAGGATCATGTCCAAGCACAAAGATTCCCACGAAGGCCAGCATGGAGATGGTCACGCCCATGAAGGTGAACACTCACCCGAGAAGGACGCTAATGCGCATGACGATCACGGCCACGATCACGGAGGCGCGTCTCATGGCCACGTGCATGGCACGATTGACCCGTCTATTACTGCTAGTGATAGAGGACTGTGGGCGGTTAAGTGGTCTTTCGTCGGGCTGTTCATTACCACGCTCATCCAGATTGTAATTTTCTATTTTTCGGGAAGTATCGCGCTCTTGGCCGACGCGATTCACAACTTAGGTGACGGCGCCACCGCCGTCCCGCTTGGCATCGCTTTCATGTTGGGGAAGCGCAAACCGAGCAAACGATTCACCTATGGTTACGGACGGGTGGAAGATTTGGCTGGCCTAGCTGTTGTGCTCACTATCCTGGCAAGCGCCGCCTTTGCCGGTTATCAATCCATCAACCGATTGTTTCATCCTCAACCAGTCGGCTATCTCTGGGCTGTGGCTATTGGCGCTATCGTCGGCTTTATTGGCAACGAAAGTGTCGCCGTATTCCGCATTAAGGTAGGCAAGGAAATGGGCAGCGCCGCCCTGATCGCGGATGGCTATCACGCGCGCACAGATGGCATTGCCAGTCTCACGGTGCTTGTGAGTGCGATTGGCTTGTACCTGGGCTATCCGCTGGCTGACCCGATCATCGGCATTGTAATGACGATCCTCATTTTAAGGATAGTCTGGGAGTCTGCCGCCGCAGTTTTCACGCGCATCCTCGACGGCGTTGACCCTGATGTGCCGGACAAGATCAAAGATCAGGCTAAGCAGACGAAAGGCGTGGAAGACGTGAGCGAGGTAAGGGTGCGCTGGTTGGGGCACCGGATGCACGCCGAGCTAAACCTTGCGGTGAATCAGAGCCTCTCAGTTGAGGAAGGTCACAATATCTCCAACCGAGTGCGTCACGACCTCTTGCATAACCTCCAGTTTCTTTCCGGCGTCACCATTCATGTTGACCCGACAAATGCGTCGGGTGAGAAGCATCATGAAATCGCTGAACATGCGCATCTGGATGAGCCTGCGCACTCGCATTGATGCTCGCTATCAGTGGCTCAACTAAGCAGGCAAAGCGCGTCTTCAGCGAACGCATAAACCCTAGGAGCGAGAGATTGAAAAGAACAGCCTTAGCAGTCGTCGTGCTGACTCTTCTGGTTGCCTCGCTGCATACAGCATCTTCGACGAAGCTAGCAAGGGCAACCTTTCCCCAGAAAGTCGCCAATACCAACGTCCTTTTCAAAACGAACTGCGCCAGCTGCCACGGAAAGGATGGGAGAGCAAGAACCTTCAAGGCCAAATTCAATCATGCGCGCGACCTCACGGACCCAAAATGGCAGGCGGCAATTACTGACGAGCACATGTACGAATCTATTCTTCATGGCAAAGAGAAAATGCCTGCCTTCGGAAAGAAGCTTTCTGAGAACGAGGTGGCAGCACTCGTAACATATGTTCGAGCGCTAACGCGATAGGACCGACGGGAGGACTATATGGGCCAGGGACACGATCACACCGCATCAATGACGGGGCGACGTTTACTTCTGTCGGTCGTCATAACAGTCGCATTTGTCATCGGTGAGGCCCTCGCCGGCTACTTCTCAAACTCTCTCGCGCTGCTGTCGGACGCCGGTCATAACTTCGCCGACGCTCTCGCGTTGGTCTTGTCCTGGTATGCCATCTGGATTGCACAGCGCCCGTCTTCGGCAAAACGCAGCTTCGGTAATCACAGAGTTGGAATCCTGGTCGCGCTGGTTAACGCCGTCTCCCTCGTTGTAATCGCTTTGCTAATCTTTTGGGAGGCTGTTTCACGATTTCGCCATCCTGAGCCGGTGCAGAGCACGCCGATGATCATCGTCGCTCTGATCGCGGTCCTCCTCAACACCATAATCAGTCTTTGGTTGAGAAGTGCCGCCAAGAAGGATCTCAACGTTCGCAGCGCTTACATGCACATGCTCGGCGATGCGATATCCGCAGCTGGAGTAGTCGGCGCTGGGGTGGTCGTAGCATTTACCGGAGCCTCAATCGCGGACCCGGTGGTTTCCGTTCTAATCGGCATCTTGATTCTCTGGAGCTCATGGGGGATTTTGAAAGAGTCCGTCAACGTGTTGTTGGAAGGTGTTCCCGAAGGGATGGATATGGAGACGGTCGAACGAACAATTGGTGCTGTGCCTGGTGTTTTGGCTGTGCACGATCTCCACGTATGGGCCGTCGGGTCGGGCATGGTGTGTTGTAGCTGTCATGTTAGTGTCGAAGAACAGAGCGTGCGCAGCGGCGAGAACGTCCTTCGCGCGGTGGCGGAAGAATTGGAACATAAGTTCGAAATTAGCCACAGCACAATCCAAGTGGAGGTTGAAGGCTGCGAGCCCAATGACATGTTTTGCATAATGAAGGTGGCGCGCGGTGCCGCTGGAAAAAGCCATGACCACTGAGCCCACCGTGGCGCGGGACGATTGAGGTAAGAATAATGGAAGTCACCAAATCTCTTTTTTACTTTGTCATCGCCGGGTTGTGCGAAATCGGAGGTGGTTATCTCGTATGGCTCTGGCTGCGCGAGGGCAAGAGCGTCGGCTTGGCTGTTATTGGTGCTCTTGTACTTGTCCTTTATGGAATCATTCCCACATTGCAACCTGCTCACTTTGGCAGAGTGTATGCGGCTTAAGGTGGAATCTTCATCGTCCTTTCAATACTGTGGGGCTGGAAGATCGACAGGATCAGGCCTGACAGATTTGATGTGGTCGGAGCGGTTCTTGCGCTGATCGGTGTTGTTATTATTATGTATTGGCCCAGAAAAGTATGAGTCAGCTAGTTCAACTCAGCGGTCCGAATCGCGCGATGTTAGTAAAGAAGGGCCGTCGGCTCGAATACTTCACTATTGCCTATAACAGTCTCGAAGGACTCATTGCTCTCGTCGCGGGTCTAATGGCTGGTAGCATTGCGCTGGTCGGCTTTGGATTTGATAGCCTGATTGAAGTCACTTCAGGTGCGGCTTTGCTCTGGCGGCTACATTTGGACGCAGATGAATCACGGCGGGAACATATCGAGAAGATTACGCTGCGCACTGTCGGTGTCCTTTTCCTCCTGTTGGCTGCGTACGTCAGCTACGATTCGATCAAATCACTGATACGGCGCGAAGAACCACGGGAGAGCATCCCCGGTATCGTTCTGGCTATCGCATCTCTAATCGTCATGCCATTACTCGTTCGCGCTAAGAAAAAAGTAGCCCGTGGGATCAAGAGCAACGCGCTGATGGCTGACTCAAAGCAGACGGAACTTTGCACTTATCTTTCGGCTATTCTGCTTGGCGGTCTCTTATTAAATGCTCTGGTAGGCTGGTGGTGGGCAGATCCTGTCGCGGCTCTCATCATGGTGCCAATAATCGTCAAGGAAGGTGTCGAGGGACTACGCGGCGAAACCTGCTGTGACGACGAATGCCACTGAAATATTTTCTTTCCCTTCCGGCGCGCCCGAAGAGAGTTTCTCTCGCAAGGCTAAAGAGTGGGTTGGCTATCCGATGGTAACTGATCTCAGTGAATTGACTATGCGGAGCAGGCTTTCGATCCTTGGATCGAGTTCTGCAGCCAAACCCGGTGAGACGCCGCCGAAACCTTCCAGCTTAGCAGCGCGGGAATCTTCGAGAATTGTCCAGAAGATGCTGAGATGCCCAGCCATCACTCGATGCAGGTACTCGCGCTTAACTTCGAGATTGAACCGATCGCGCGAGATGCGAATCTCACGACGCCCCTCATTCAGCAGACTCAGCACACTCTCTTTTTGCTCTTTACTGAGATCGTTAATCACTTCAAACATTTCGCCTCGCGGGGCGTCGCCAGTTAATAGTTGCTCAACGTCGTAGAAGAAACGGTCAAGCATCGCCAGCCGCGTGGACAATGCTCGCTGTTGGTTTTCGTTCAGTAGATCATCTGCCTGAGCTTCTATCATTTTGCATTGACTGAGATCGGCATCAGTTGCCGAGATGACTGAAGCCGCTCCAGGTCCTCCCGTATTCGCGGCGCGTCTTGGCTGGAAGTGAAAATCAACAGCCCGATAGTTGCTACTAATTCGTCTATTCGCCGATGAGCTTCAGTTACAAGTTCCGTCATTGCGCCGCGAATGCTCTCGTCCCACTGCGTGGCCAGTCGCGACAGATTCTTCTCAATCATATAGGGCAGCTTCCGGTTGAAGTGACTCCGTACTAATGGTCCTACGAGCGACATTGGCAAGACTGGTGAGAGCAGTTCCCAACTACGATCAAAGACGTGTCCGATGTGAATGTCTGGAGTGTGCGGCTCGTGCAGTTGTATCTCCTGCTCGCTCGTGCGCAACGGAACACCAAAGCCTCGCATAGCTTTATCCGAAAGGCGATCGCGAAAAGTCTGCAAGCTGCGAAACACTTGGATCTTTAGTTTGTCGAGTGGCGCCAACAGATCCTTTCGATCGGAAGCGGAAATCGCTGCCAGTTCTTCGGATAGCACCTGATCGAGCCAGGTCTGATATGAGTTCAGAGCAAACGCAAAACTGCTGGTCCATTTAGGAAAGCTTAAACCCAGCTCAGAAAGTAACCTGCGCTCCAGTTCGGATCGATGTCTATCCAGGCGTTTGGCGATGTCTGCCCGCGTACGTGCCGCCATATGCTGCACCACTAGCCGCAACTCAGATTTAAGATCGTCTATGACTTCCTTCTCTCCAAGCACCTCGTGCCTCAACGCCTCGCGCTCAGAGTCGACGGTCTCCGCTGATTTCAAAGCAAGCGTCAGATAGTCATTGCCTTCCCGCACCAGCGTTTCAAGTTTACGATCCAGAACTGCGTCACGCTGCTCTCGAAAACCACTCAACAAGGGCTCAATGACGGCGCTCTTGATGGCTGCTCTTAAGTGTTCATATCCGGGCTTTGTCGAGTAGGGGAATATTTCCGTAGTTGTTCCGAAAGCTTCGTTCAGCCGCTCATCCACAAACACCAGCACCTCTTGTAGTTCGGCCTCGCTGAGCAAGTCGACTTTAGTCAGGAGGATGGAAACGTTCGGTGTGTACTCGTAAAGGCTCCTAAGCAACGCGATATCGTGCTGAGACAACGGCGGGTCTACGGCTACGGCTACCAATGCAAGGCCCGCTTTCGGCAACCAGTTAAGCGCAGTTTCCGTGTTATGAGCAAAGGTACTCTCCAGGCCCGGCATATCTACGAAACGTAATGCGCGGAGTTGCGCCAGTTCCGACAGTTCAATCGCAACAGTAGAAACCCCTTTAAGATTGCCTGGGTTTTCGCTTTCAGCGATAAACGAACGAACCTCATCGAGGCCTACTATTTCCATCTCACCGTTTATGAAATGAACCATCGCTTTTTCCGTTGGCCCATAGCCTATCTCAGTGACCACGGTCGTTACGGGAACAACTCCGACTGGGAGGAGATCTCGACCTAAGAAGTTATTAAGAAAACTGCTCTTGCCGGCTTTGAATCGTCCTATGACCGCGATGCTCAGCTCGTCATGCTCAGCAAGCTCGCGACAACTCTGGATCAGCGGTTGGAGTGAAGAGAGTTGATAGCGCTGTGCAATCTCAGACGCAATGTTGAGAGTGCCGGCAATTTGCAATGGCTCATACTGTTCAGTGTCTATTACCATTTCGGATTCGGCTCCGAGCTTAACGACGAAGCTCAATCCGTACGGTCTGAATGTGTATATTTGATGATTTCAACATCAGAAAGTGCGATCAGTCCTTCGTCGACCATCTCGTCCAGCACGGGCAAAACGCCGCGAATCTTTTCCTCAGTATCGATTACTGAAAGCATGATGGGCAGGTCCTTCGATAACCCGAGAAACCCAGAGCGATGAACGCGATTCTGGGCGCCATAGCCAATCAATCCCCGATACACGGTGGCGCCGGCAATATCCATCATCCGCAACTTCTTTACAATTGCCTCATGCAATGGTTCACCTTCCCAGCGATCGTCTTCGCCGACGTAAATTCGCAGCAGTTTTGCGTTGCCTTCGAGTTTTTCGTGTTTCACCGCGTGCCCCTCCTCTGGTTCAGCCTGATGCGTAGTGTGCTTGATCACTTCCGTGTCCTGTACTTCGATCAAACCCTTATCCACCATGTCATAAATAAACGGCAGCAATGCATTGATCTTTTGCTCGGAGTCAACCACTTCAACTCGCATCGGCACGTCCTCGGTGATGCTGAAGAGGTGGGCTTCGTGAACTTTGCCGCTACTGCCATAGCCAGACACTGCTTTGGTGACCGTAGCTCCTGAGCACCCGTGACGACGAGCAAACTCCACGATGGCCTCATAGACCGGCTTGCTTTTGTAGTGTTGCATCGTGTTGACATAGACCACCAGTTTTTTTGCTGGGCCTTTTTGCAGCATTAGCTTTCTCTCCTCTCCTGTTCTCCTTGCTCGCGACAGGCGACCATAGTGGGCTGTATTTCGACCAGTCCGTGTTCGCCGAGCATTTCCGCGACCAGAACTGCGGCGCGCTCGATTTTCGCTCGCTCATCTACTGCCTCGATGATAATCGGCAAATTCTCCATTTGGATCTCATTCTTAGTCGAATGAAGACGACGTTGGACCCCGTAACTCATTACTCCTTTGGTTAAGGTCGCCCCGGCAATGCCTTCGCTGTGTAGAACACGCAACAATTCTTGATAGAACGGATGATGCGCATATCGCTCATCTTCGCCAACGGAGATCGTGAGCTTCATTGCCGGCTTCAATTCAGTCGTCATTTGGTCCCTTGCTCTCTTCCATCACCGACGGACCCGGATTCAATACTGGTTTTTGAGACGTCTGTGCCGCGCTCTAGCGAAGGTTCAGTAACTAAGCCGCGCCGGTACTCGTCAGCAAGGCGGCTCGTGACCGGCACGCCTTCAACCTGGCGGGCCAGGATGATGCCCGCCCATACAGCGCCAAACCCCACCGCAAAACTCAAGACGACATAAAGAAACGCATACAGAAAGTCTTTTCCCTCAAGCAGCCTAGCCGTTTCATATTCAAAGGTTGAGAACGTGGTGTACGCACCGACGAATCCCACGGCGACTGCGAGTCTGACATGGGGATTAATGGGGATGCGCTCCGTTACCAGAGTGAGAAAGAACCCAATAATGAACGAGCCCGTTATGTTGATAACGAAGGTGGCCGTGGGAAAGGGTTGAGCAATGCGGCCAAGCCCGGAAAGTGTCATGTAATAACGCAACATTGCTCCCACAGCCCCGCCTGCTGCCACAGCAAGATATTTCGTCAATGTTTCCACCTTCTTCTCCTCGTAACCTCATCACACCCGAAAGCGATTGCGTAACGCAAAAAACCCCTTTCCATGCGGCAAGAATCGCGCGCTTGAAAAGGAGTCATCAATCTTGGCCCTTTGCGGCCTCGATGGTTAAAGGCGAACTCCATCGCCTGAGAAATCTGGAACTCATGTTACACCAGTGATGCGAGTACGTCATAGCCTGGTCCGAGAAGATGGAGATTGCTGTTGGCTTGATCTTGACGACCACCCGCGCAAAGGACAATAATACTGTTGAATTTCCAAAGGCGATGGAGTTCGCCGAAACCGTCCAGTCAGTTTGGACTGATGACTCCTGTGTCGAGAGTAACGCGATGCGGGAGTTTTTCATTTTCCAAATCGCTTCTGGTCTTTCGAGGATTCCATGGCTCAAGTTTGGCTGTTAGCCGCTGTCTGGATCGGTCTCGCCCTCCTCGCTGTCCTCATCGCCATAAAGCTGCATATTTCAACCGCCTTGTCTGAAATTGTAGTAGGAACGGTGGCCCAACTCATTATTGGCGCTTTCGTCGGCGCTACATTCCTGGGAGCGCAGCAATCCTGGATCACATTCCTTGCCGGAGCCGGAGCGATTGTTCTCACGTTTCTGGCTGGCGCAGAGCTTGACCCGCAGGTGTTTCGACTACGTTGGAAAGAGGTAACAGTCATTGGCCTCGTCGGTTTCTTCGCACCGTTTCTTGGCTGTACCGCAGTAGCCTACTACGTCCTTCATTGGCCTGCCCGTCCGGCGTGGCTGGTTGGAGTCGCACTCTCGACAACCTCAGTGGCGGTCGTCTATGCAGTGATGCTTGAGCTAGGTCTGAATACAACCACGTTTGGCAAAGCAATTCTGGCAGCATGCTTCATTAATGATCTCGGGACTGTCATCGCCCTGGGTTTGATATTCGCACCCTTCAGTTTGCGGACGATCATTTTCGTCGGAGTCTCCATCGCGATCTTTGCAGGGCTGCCCTGGCTGACGCCGCGCTTCTTTCAGCGTTACAGCAACCGCGTTTCAGAACTCGAGGCCAAGTATCTCTTACTTCTGCTTTTCGGCATGGGTGGTTTTGCGACCTGGGCAGGAAGCGAGGCGGTTCTGCCGGCGTATCTCATCGGCATGGTCTTGGCCGGCACAGTCGGCAAAGACCACATTTTGATCCGACGCTTGAGAACACTAACTTTTGGGTTGCTGACGCCTTTTTATTTTATCCGCGCTGGTTCCTTCGTCTCGATCCCGGCCCTGGTTGCAGCGCCGCTCGCGTTTGTAGCTCTCTTCTTGGCAAAGTCAATATCCAAGTTTGTGGGGATATACCCGGTTACTAAGGCGTTTCGATATGGGAAGGAAGAGGCGGTTTACACAACGCTTCTCATGTCCACCGGCTTGACCTTCGGCACAATCTCGGCTCTCTTTGGACTCTCGCACGGCATTATCGATCAGGCGCAGTACTCGTACATCGTGGCCACGGTCATCGCCAGCGCGGTTATTCCGACTGTGATCGCGAATGCCTTCTTCCTGCCACGCCACCTTTTGCCCAAGACGATCGTGGAACCAGATCGCGAAGAGGTAGTTGGCGTAGGCGAGTCTGCATGAAAGGGGGGAAACTAAATGTTAAGAACGATTCTCGTAGCTTTTGACGGTTCAGATCAATCTCGTAAGGCCTTCGACCTGGGACTTGAAATCGCCGGAAAGTTTAACGCGAAGTTGCAAGTGATCGGTGTGATTCATTTACCCGAACCCGCCATCTCGGTCGAAGTCGATGCGCTGCTGGACCGGGGCAAGACTCAATTTGCGGATGAGTTCGAGCAACTTAGCAAGCAGGCGAGCGATCGGGGAGTTGAGTTGGAATCACAGGTGGCCGTGGGCCATCCAGCGGAACAGATTCTTCGCTACGCCGAAGATAATCACGCAGACATGATCGTTATGGGCCGGCGCGGTGTCACGCGTGTGACGCGCTGGATTCTGGGCTCAGTCTCAGAGCGCGTTATGCGTTACGCTCACTGCCCGGTAACGGTAGTAAAATAGGTGAGCGTTGAATAGGTCGTTTGATGAAGAAAATCATATTGGCATTTGAGGGAGGAGAACGATGGGGCCAGGCCTTAACTTTCGCCCTTAGGCTTGCCGCAACTTTCAATGGCGAACTGTTGATCGTCAAGGTCACACCCCTAGCCGACTACGAGAAACTCCTGGATAGCGGACCGGATGACGGCTCCGAAGAGTTGCGCCGCTTCTGCGATCAGGCCAAAGGTGAGGGTGTTTCCTGTCGCTATCGGATCTCCGTCGGAAGCTTTGCAAACCAACTCCTTAAGGCAGCCGAAGATCATCAGTGCGATCTGATTGTGGTCAGTGGAGCGGGATCGAGGGAAACAACGCAGCAGGCGACCGAGGCGGAAGTGCTTGAAATTCTGCGAGAGGCTCGCTGTCCCGTCACTGTTGTCAATAAAAGCTGAAACTAGAACGCAGCCCATAACAAACAGAATTGCTTCAATTCGTTCTCCAGTTCGCGCCCACGACGGAGACAGGCTGATGATTGTCAGAGTAAGAGCGAAGATGAGTAGCCGCATGCGACTGCTTGTCGCCATCTACGTGGAGCTCTCGGTGACGCTACTCGTGCTCGCCTGGTTCGCGAACGCCGACCCATATTTCGAGTGGGCCTTGCGATGGGAATTGGCCTGGCAATCCGTTTCGTTTCCGGGCCTCGCGGCGGTAATGCATGCCCTCACCTGGCTCGCCGATGATTGGCATCCATACGTCGTTGTGGCGCTCGTATCGAGCGCACTAGCGTTGCTGAATCAAAAGATTACCGCCTTAGTTGTCGTCGCCAGCGTGGTTGGCGGACAGTTCTTCAGCCTTTATATAAAGATCGCCGTGCATCGACTTCGACCCGCTGAGGCCGGCGTTCATATCATGCGTCACCCCCTGACGCTTAGTTTTCCTTCGGGGTATGTGGTGCACTTCATGGCATTTTACGGGTTCCTTCTCGCGCTCACGTTTCTTTATATGCGGCGCGGCGCGCTACGCATATTAATTTTAGTAGTGCTCGGCATCCTCATTACCGGCATCGGACTGTCGCGCATCTACGTCGGCGAGCACTGGCCGAGTGACGTAGTCGGCGGCTATCTCGTGGGACTTTGTTGGCTCGGGCTAGTAGTTCCGCTTGAGCACAGATGGCGGGTTCGGATGGCTGCGCGCGCAAGTTCAGTGAAAGGGACGCCCGATGGCAAGTAAGCGGAGCGTTACGGCGCGCCAATACAATCAACTCGGCGTCACATTCTTTGAAAGCAGAGCTCTCGATCTCGCTATTGAGCAATTCACGCGGGCCACAAGACGGGCCCCATGGGTGCCGACCTATTGGCTCAATCTCGGAGTAGCATTGCTCGATCGTGGAGACGTCAATGAGGCAAAAAGCGCGTTGGATAAATCTCTCAAGCTCAACCCACAGAGTCAGTCCGCCTACTTTCATTTGGCGCAGATTCATGCAAAACGGGGAGATGATTTACCTGCGAGAGCGGCCTACCAGAAGGTGATCGATCTCGACTCCAGCACGCATTTGGCTCGGCGTGCGCTTGAGCTTGCGGAAGGATGTTGTCCACAACTAATCGCGCAGAGCACATCTCACGATGGCCGTCTCTGATAGTCTGAAGAATTCGGCTGAAACCCTCACGACCAACGGAGGAGAATAACAACATGAAGCACGAAAAACTGGAAGGCTCAGCCAAGATGCTTCGGATCTTCATTGATGAAGCTGATTACTGGGAAAACGATCTGCTGTACGAAGCTATTGTGAAAAAGGCACACATGCTGAATATCGCAGGCGCGACCGTCTTCAGAGGGCTAATGGGCTACGGTGCGCCCTCAAGGTTGCACCATTCAGGCTGGCTGGGCGCCCCTACCGACCTTCCGATCATGGTCACGATAGTCGATACCGAAGACAATATCCGGAAACTATTGCCGGCGCTTGACGAGATGGTCGATGAGGGTCTCGTAGTGCTTTCGGATGCCGAAGTTATTAAGTACACGCATTCGGTATCGAAGCAGAAAGGTCAGCAACAGAAAAGGCAACCCGAGGAATGAGGGCGCGATGAAAGCGTGTCTAGGTTTTCAGTGAGTGTCAGATCTAGAGACCGCCGCACCTCCAGCGTATTCGATCCTCCAAAGGTAGAGTGCCCAAGCGTGGGATTAATCTCTCGTTTATCTATGACCGTGTACAAAATGGCAAGGCTTGTGACACGAACGAGCATCGTAAGAGCGAGTTTGCCAACTCTTAAGGACGACTGAATGCGCTTGCTACTTGTTGAAGATGATTCGCGGATGGCGCGGTTCATCGCGCGGGGCCTCCGTGAGCAGGCGTATGCGGTGGATGTCGTCGCCAACGGGGACGACGCGCTTTACCAGATTGCCATCAATACTTACGACGCGGTAATTCTCGACGTGATGATTCCGGGACGCAACGGATTCGAAGTCTGCCGCGAGTTGCGCGGGGGCGGGACGCGCATCCCTGTTCTGATGTTGACAGCGCGCGACGCGGTTGAAGATCGGATTACTGGACTCGACATCGGTGCGGACGATTACTTAACTAAGCCCTTTGAGGTCCGCGAACTGCTGGCTCGCTTGCGCGCCGTACTGCGACGCAGTGGGGAACTGCGCCCGGCGACAATTAAAGTCGCGGATCTAGAGCTTGATACGGGCGGGCAGCAGGCGCGGCGCGGCGGTCAGCCAGTCAGCCTAACGACGAAAGAGTATGCGCTGCTCGAATACCTGGCGCGCAACGCCGGGAAGGTCGTCGGGCGCGAGGATATTTCCGAGCATGTCTGGGATGAGACGTTCGACCCTTTCTCCAATCTGATTGAAGTGTATATCAACCGTCTGCGACGCAAGGTGGACGAGCCGTTTGACGTGCCACTCATTCACACTAGACGCGGCGCAGGTTACGTGCTTCAGGAGCCGCGCGAGGGGTCCGACGCCAGAAACGCGAGTGGGCTAGATACCACGGATGAATCGCACGAAGGCGAAGGCTCGCTCCCTGGGGGGAAGAATGGTTGATTCACTGCGCGCGCGAATTACCCTCTTGTACACTTGCGTGCTCGCGCTCATCCTTGTCATCTTTGCGGCCGTCACTTACTTCTCTCTCGCCAGTCTTGCGACGCAGCAAACCGATAGCTCGCTGGCAGAATCTGTCAACGCCTTCGCCGGCATGTTCGCGGCCGAACAAAATGGCGAGGACGCAGAATCGGGCGATGGGTCAGCCAGCGAGATGGTGCGTGATTTCCGCTTCATGGATCGCACTTTTATCGTTTACGACGAATCGCGCCGCGTCATCGCCTCATCAGATTCATCGTCAATCCCACAGCAGAAGAACTTGGCGAATGCCTCGCCGGCTGTCCCTCCACAAATCCCCCCGTCACTTCTGGAAGATGCGGCGCGCGCGGGCAGCGCCTACGCAACTTTACCGGGCAGAGGAGAAAACGAAGATGACGGTTTTCGCGCCTTCGCCAAACTCGTGAGGGTCAGGGGACGGACTTATACAATCACGGCGTTACTCTCCCTCCACGACGAAGAGGGAGTGCTGGAGCGACTACGGCGAACATTTTATGTCTCGATCCCGCTCTCTTTGCTACTCGCCAGCCTCAGCGGCTATTACCTTGCGCGTAAGAGCTTGGCGCCAGTCGTGAGGATGGGCGACAAGGCGGCGCGCATCGGGGCGGCGAACTTGCACGAACGACTGCCAATCGCCAACGAACGAGATGAGCTGGGGAGGCTCGCGCACGTTTTCAACGATCTGCTGTCGCGGCTTGACCAGTCGTTCGAGCAGCAGCGTCGCTTTATGGCTGATGCTTCGCACGAACTGCGCACCCCCGTCGCCATCATGCGCGGCGAAGCGGAAGTTGTCCTTTCTCAAGAAGAGCGCACGCCGCAAGACTATCGTGAGTCTCTCACTATCGTGCACGACGAGGGACGGCGACTCACAAGGATCGTCGAAGACCTCTTCACGCTGGCACGTGCCGACGCCGGGCAATATCAGATCAAATTATCGGATTTCTATTTGGAGGAGCTTGTCGGCGACTCCGCGCGCGCCGTTCGGACTCTCGCCGCCAAGCGTCAGGTAGGACTTTGCTACGAATCCGCGGGCGAACTCCCCTTTCGCGGTGACGAAGCCTTGATCCGCCGAATGATCATCAACCTGCTCGACAACGCCATCAAGTACAGTCCGGCGGGCGGCAATGTCCGCGTCACTTGCTTGCGGCGCGGACCCCAATATGTGTTGACGGTTGCAGACACGGGCTCAGGCGTTCCGCCTGAAGCGCAGTCACACATCTTCGAGCGTTTCTATCGGGCCGATAAAGCGCGCTCGCGTACAGAAGATGTAGACGGCGGTGATGCTGGAAGTGGCGCGGGACTTGGGCTATCTATCGCGCGCTGGATTGCCGAAGTCCATCAGGGTCAGCTCGAACTCCTCCGCTCGGATGAGACAGGCAGCACCTTCGTTGCCACCCTGCCCGGCGTCTGACTAACCTTAGCTGAAAGTAAATCAATCAAAGCTAAGAAAGCTCTCCTACTTTGCCTTGCAAGTTAATTTGATTGAACTTCTAGTTACCCAATGAGAGGTAGGGGTGGTCCATCGACTGAAGCTATTCCGGGTGGGCTAGCTTCTTCCCGTTCGGTCCGACCTGAATTTCGTGGCGCTTGGCTCCCGTTTTGATTACTGCTTCGTATGCGACGAGTCGGCCCTGCTTGGTGAGGGATACGACTTTGCTGATCCTGCCTCTCCCTGCCGCCTTCTTCAGTCCTAGTTTCACCTCAGCGGGCAGCGAATCCAAAGCGACGTCTTTCTCCTCCTCGACGATATTGCCTTGCTCATCAATCCCGATGGTTCTCCCATGTCCATTAACCATGAGTTCGACTCCATAGAGTCTCTTGCCGTCTTCCACCTCCGTGGAAAACGCACCGATCGTCGCGCCTTTGCTCTCCGCCGCAACGGTTTTCTCGACAGCGGGAGGCAATTCCTCACGTTTGATTTTTTTCCCTTGCGCTTGGACGGTTGACAGCGCCGCTAACCCGATGACAAGCGCCGCTATCATTAGTTTGGTCCGTACATTCATCTTTGCACTCCTAGTGGAAGAACTTCCTGCGAAACCGAAGATAAGAAGATTGATAAACCACTATACCCTACTGAAGATGGCATAAGGATCAAAGTCGCACGCCTGGATGTGGCCGCAGGTAAGTGGAACTACTCCGTTCCTCTCTTAAAGTCTCCAATGACGCAAGCTAGAGCAACTACTGCTGCACTGAAACATCGGACTGAAATAGACGCTCAGATAAATTCTTCCGTATTAACCTTGCGTTTATCTTTTGCCCTGTAAGTTGCCCATTAACTCAGAGGGTAATGTTTTTTCTGAGGGCGGCGTTCCGGTTACGAGGTCGGACCGGAATCTTGGTTGTGCCGCTCCACGCCGGATGCTCCTCATCGACTGAGGCAACCGGCGCGGGGCAGTTGAAGAGATAAACAATCGGAAGGCGAGTGCGTAATAGTGGCTCGCTTCCCCAGCCGGGCGCGCCCAATGGTGCCGCTCATCAAGGAGAAGGTCATGAAGGCTAACGGTAAATTTGGAATCATTTTAATTGCTGCATCGCTCATCGCTGGAGCAGCAGTTGCGAACGGTGCGCCGCAGCGAAAAAGCGAGCGACAGGAATCCAAGAGCAAGGAGCGCTCGGAAAGAAAAGAGACTGGCGAGCGCGCCGAAAGGGACGAGGAAGGAGAGTCTGAACAGGATCAGGCGGCGCTCGCGCGTGAAGCTAAGATCACGATGGATCAAGCGCGTGAGACCGCTTTGAAGCGCGCGCCAGGCACGGTCGAGGGCAGCGAACTCGAGCGCGAGCATAGCAAGCTGGTCTATTCGTTCGACATTCGCAACTCGAAGGGCACACTCGACGAAGTTCAGGTCAGCGCGATAACTGGAAAAGTCGTTCGCGTGGAGCACGAAAACAAGAAGCAGGAGGCGGCTGAGAAAAGGAAAGAAAGCCAAGAGAAGAAGCAATAGAGTTAATTGGTTAAGCGCGGCGATCGCGTGAGCCAACTAACAAGATCGGACGGGGAGTTTGCCGGCAAGAAACGCCCCGTCTTTTTCGCTAACGGGTTAATTGCCGTGTTAGAACCTGGCCCCTCAATGCTAAACTTCGCAACCCCCTGTTAATAACCTTCTGAACTGAGACGGCAACTCGTGATGAAACGTTTGAGCTGTGTAACTCGTGTGTGCCAACGCCAATCCCTCAGCCCCCATTTGAAGGTCGTACTGGGGCTGGCGATTGTTCTAGTTTTCGGAAATTCCGCGCGCGCACAACAACCCACCGCGTCATCTGCAACCCAAAAACCAGCGCCATCTTCGTCGCCAACGCAGACGTCGCAGCCCGCCGCATCTCCGCAAGCAACGCCATTGCCGCAATCAACGCCCTTTGCTGGGCCGAGTCAGATGGCAAGCCCCCTGCCGGTGCCTGGTACACAGTCTCCTCTGGTTTCTCCATCGCCATCTGTTTCCTTAAGCCAAAGCCCGCAAGGTTCAGGTCTGCTTACGCTAGATGAGGCGTTGCGTCTTTCCAGTGCGTTGTCGTCGAGTTTTCAGCAGGCGGGCCTGAACGAACAAATAGCTACCGAGGATGTGAGGCAGGCGCAGGCAGCGTTTTTGCCGCGAGTGAGCGCGCCTTTGAGTTATCTGTACACTACGCCGGCCCTCGGCCAGCCTCCAGGTACGCCGCGAATGCAAAGCTTTCTGGCCAACAACGCGATCGGCGAATACCAGGCGTACCTGAACGTTGCTGGAGACATTGATATTGCCGGCCGCTTGCGCGCCATGCTCGCAAAGAATCGCGCGCTGCTTGCAGCTGCGCATGCGGGGACCGAGGTTGCGCGTCGAGCATTGGCCCAAGCGGTGATTGACGCTTACTACGGTCTGGCGTTAGCAACCGCGCAGCGCAGTGCCGCGGAACAAAACCTGTTGGCGGCGGAAGAGTTTGAGCGAATCACTTCATTACTCTTTAACGGCGGCGAGGTGGCTTCAGTCGATCTCACGCGCGCCCAACTGCAAACGATCGGGCGAAGCGACGAGTTGGAGCGCGCGCGCGCAAATGAAGAAGTGGCCGCAGGCTCCTTGCGCGTACTTGTCGGCTATGATTTTGCGTCTCCCATCAGCACTACTGATCTCGCTTTGGCAGCGCCGGTCGATGCCGAGTTTCAGCAGTTCAAAGTGAACGACATTTCACGCCGGCCGGAGTTTGCCCAGTTTGAAGCGGAACTCAGCGCGGCAAAACAGGAAATCAAGATCGCGCGCGCTGATCGTTTGCCGCAGCTCTCTTACTCCCTACTCGGCGGCGTAGATACAGATTCACTGCAGCCGCCTCGCGTCAAGGAGCACACTGGCGTGTCCGCGGCGTTTAGTTTGTCAATACCGATATTCGATTGGGGAGCAAGCCGAAGCCGGGAGCGACAGGCCCGCCTGCGCGCGCAGATTGCGGAGAACGAGCGCACTATAGCGCTGCGCGGGTTTACGCAGCAGTTTTACGCGGCGCAGGCCCAAGTGAGTTCAGCTGCGACACGTATCCGGCTGGCGGGAACCGGCGTCACGCAAGCGCAAAGTAATCTTAGCGCTTCGATCGCGCGCTACCGCGCCGGCGAAGCGCAAATAATCGAAGCGACCGATGCATTGACGACGCTGGCGGCGCAGAGGTTTGCCCTTTACCAAGCAATCTTTGATTATCAAACGGCGCTCGCGCGGCTGCGACAAGCGACGGGACAGTGAAACGGAAGCTAAGAGCAGAGGCTAGCAGTTCAGAGTCCAAGCTTTAGCTTGCCGACTGTCAAAAGCAGCAACCTAAGGTTGGACTCTGAACTTCAAAACGCTAACGAATAAAATGAGCGACTCATACAAAAACGAAACTGCAGGTGACGACGAGGTAGGCCCATTGCAAACCGAAGAAGAGCAGGAGAAGTGGCTCGGAGTGCGACGCGAGCGGCTGGCCCGTGAGCGTCGTCGCAATTTAAAAATTGTCGCTTCGGTTGCAATCGTAGCGTTCGTTCTTTTGGTTTTCCTGATCTGGAAGTGGCGCAGCTCCTCGACAGCGGATGAAACTACAGCGGTGGTTGTTAGCGTCAAAGTGGCTAAAGTCGAGAAGGAAACTATTGCGGCTCCCGTTTCCGCAGTCGGAACTATTTTTCCCCGCGAGCAAGCGACGGTGGGTCCAAAGATCAGCGCGCAGATCAAGACGATGGCCCTCTTGAAAAACAAGTTGGTAAAGGCCGGCGAAGTGATTGCCATACTCGAATCGCGCGACCTCGTGGCCCAACGTAACGAAGCAGTCGCAGCTCTTAACCAGGAGCGTGCAAACGAGCGAAGTGTTACGACCGGCACGATTCCGCAAACGAACGCTCAGGATCAGAAAGCCTTACGCGACGCACAAGCGAAGGTTGCGACTACCCGTGCCACTTACGAGCGCCGCATGGTGCTCTACCAAAAGGGTGGGATCTCGAAAAAGGATCTCGAAAGCTCGCAAATGGATCTAAAGACCGCGGAAAACGAGTTACTGCTTGCCGAGCAGACGCTGGTGCTGCGCGCAAAGTCGCTGAATCCAAATGATCGCGCTCTTGCTGCCGCGCGCGTGCAAGCGGCGCAGCAACGCGTCGCGACGCTCGATGCTCAACTCAGTTATGCAACTATCCGCGCACCAATTACCGGCATCGTTACCGATCAATTCCAATATGAGGGAGAGTTTGCCGCAGCCGGTGGCAAGCTTGTGAATATCGCTGACATTAGTGAAGTGATCGTTAAAGCTCCGTTTGCCGATACTGTCGCCGCGCAGCTCAAAGTAGGTGACACTGCTACCGTGTTGCCCACGGACACGACGGGCGACGAAATGAAAGGGAAGGTAACCCTGATCAGCCGCGCCAGCGATCCACTGAATCGAACGGTGGAAGTTTGGGTCACACTCGCCAACGGAGCCGGACGCTTGCGCGCCAATGGAGCGGCGCAGGTTACTGCCGCCACGCTAACTAAAAACGATGCGATCGTAGTTCCCGCTTCAGCTGTAACCCTCGATGCAAGTAATGCAAACGAGGGAACGGTAATGGTCGTCGATGCCGCAAACGTTGCGCACGAAACGAAGGTAACAGTTGGCATTCGCACGCCAGACAAGATTGAGATCAGCGAAGGCTTGCTGAGCGGTGAGACCGTTGTCATCGAAGGCAACTACGCGTTGCCCGACGGCGCGAAGGTTGAAATCAACAACGCTACCGGCGAGGACGGCGCGAACAAAGCAGAAGGCACGAGCAATGCACCGGGTGCTGGTAGTAACATAGGGGGCGCACCGACTCCGGCGACGGGAGCAACAAAGTGAATCTTGCACGTCTCATCTCGCAACAGTCGCGCGCGGTGGTCGTGTTTGTCCTGCTCGTTTCCGCAGCGGGCCTCTACGCCGCTTTCACTCTTCCGACCGCGATCTTCCCGCAGACCGATTTCCCACGCATCATCATCGTCGTGGATAACGGCATAGTGCCTGCGCCGCAGATGCTCGTCTCCGTCACGCGCCCCATCGAAGAGGCGATGAACGGTATACCCGGCGTTGTGCGGATCAAATCAACCACGGCGCGCGGCAGTGCCGAGATTAATCTCTTCTTCGATTGGAATACGGACGTGCTGCAAACGCTGCAACTCGTACAAGCGCGCCTCTCGCAGCTCACCTCGCAGCTCCCGCCGACTGCCGAGATTCGCCACGTTGACCGCCTGACTTTCGCCGTCTTTCCCGTCACCGGCTACAGCCTCACGTCCGACACGCGCGACCCAGCATCTTTGCGCGACCTTGCGACCTATACGCTCAAGCCGAGACTGGCACGGCTGCCGGGTGTGGCGGACGTGGCCGTCGCAGGCGGCGAGGTGCGCGAGTATCACGTCAAAATAGATCCTGAACGCCTGAGCTCGCACGGAGTTAGCCTGCAACAGGTAACTGACGCTGTGCGCAACTCGAACGTCGTTGCAAGCCCTGGTCTGATTGAAGAGAATCATCAACTAGAACTCGCGCTCGTCAGCGGTCAGGCGACTGCGCCGGAACAGCTGAACTCAATCATCGTGGCGACGGTGAGTAACGCGCCCATTCATGTTTCTGATGTGGCGACTGTCGAGGCGGGCGTTGAGCCGAATTACACCATCGTCACCGCAGACGGCAAGCGCGCGGTTCTCCTGAATGTCCGGCGCCAGCCCAACGCCAACACCGTTACCGTTACCGACGAAATCAAGGCGGAACTCGCCTCTGCCGGCACGCAACTTCCCAAGGACGTAAAGGTCGCGCCCTTCTACGACCAGTCGCTTCTGGTGCGCGATTCGATTAACTCGGTGCGCGACGCGATCCTGATCGGGCTACTGCTGTCGGTCGTGATTCTCTACGTCTTCCTGCGCAACTGGGGAGCGACCTTCGTCGCCATTCTCATCATTCCGGTTACCGTACTGGCGACTGTGCTCGTGATGTGGCTGGTGGGTCTCTCGTTTGATCTGATGACACTGGGAGGCGTCGCGGCAGCCATCGGACTCGTTATTGATACTGCGATTGTGGTTGTCGAGAACATCTATACACACTTGGCTCGGGGGCAAAACAGGCGTCAGGCCGTGCAAAGCGCGATCTCCGAAATCACCATTCCGATCATCGGCTCGACTGTTACACCGGCTGTCGTGTTTCTCCCCCTGGCACTTCTCACCGGCGTGACGGGAGTCTTCTTCCGCTCGCTCGCTTTGACGCTAGCGGTAGCGCTCATAAGCTCGCTAGTACTGGCGCTCACCTTCACTCCTGTGCTCGCCGAACGCTTCATGAAGGCTAAGCGACGCGGCGGCAAGAAGGGCGAGGAAGGAGCGCAAGAGGATGCGCTGGCAGGCAGTCTCGGCAGCACGCGCCGCGAGGGCGAGCTCCGCGCGGACGAACTCGAAGAGGAAGAGGAAAACGGGCGCTTCCTCAACGCGATCATTCGTCGCTACGAGGCAGTGCTCAAGTTAGCCTTGAGTCACCACTCGGCCGTGCTCGTCATCGCCGCGCTGGTGATTGTCGGCTCATACTTCATCTACCGAAATCTCGGCTCGGAGTTTCTGCCTGCGTTTGACGAAGGCGCGTTCGTGTTCGACTACACCGCGCCGCCGGGCACTTCACTAGCCGAAACGGATCGAATGTTGATGCACGTCGAGCAGATGCTCAAAGAGACGCCGGAGGTCGAAAGCTACTCCCGCCGCACGGGGCTGCAAATGGGACTCGCGATCACGGAGCCGAACACGGGCGATTTTCTCGTCAAGCTGAAGCAGGGACGTAAGCGCACGACTGACGACGTGACGGCGGAGCTGAGAACAAAGGTGGAGTCGAGTGAGCCCGCGTTGCGCGTCGAGTTCGTCGGCATCCTCTCAGACTTGATCGGCGATTTGACGAGTTCGCCTGCCCCCGTCGAAATTAGATTATTCAGTGAAGATACGGCGGTGCTGCATCACACGGCGAGCCTCGTCGAAGAATCAATCAAAAAAGTTCCGGGGGTGGTGGACACCTTTAACGGAGTGGTGGTAAGCGGCCCCGCCGTCACTTTCCGTGTTGATCCAGAGCGCGCCTCGCGACTCGGCGTCAACACCACAGAAGTCGCTAACGCGGTCACAACTGCGATGACGGGTGATGACGCCTCGGCCATCCTTAAGCAGGGCAGGCTCATCACCGTGCGCGTACTGCTCCCTCCGTCGTCGCGCCAATCGCTCGACACGCTGCGCGGCTTGCTCGTGCGCTCGGCTACAACGGGCGCGCAGTTTCGTCTCGACCAGGTGGCGGACATAGATTATGAGAAGGGGCAGACGGAGATCCAGCGCGACGGCCTGCGCCAGTCGGTCGCCGTCACCGCGCGCCTGTCGGGGAGCGACCTCGGTACGGCGATTAATCAGATAAAGGCGCAACTGGCAAAAGACGTCAGGCTCCCGCCGGGGATGACAATCGAGTACGGCGGACTATACGGCGAACAACAGGCCAGTTTCCGCGAACTTTTGCAGGCGCTCCTGCTCGCTACCACGCTCGTCTTCTTCGTGCTGCTTATTGAGTTCCGCTCCTTTGCACACCCGGTTGCGATCGTCGCGGGCGCGGTGCTCGCCCTGGGCGGCGTGCTCGCGGCGCTCCTGGTGACACGCTCAACGCTTAACGTCGTCTCCTTTATGGGCATGATCATGGTGGTCGGTATCGTCGCCAAGAACGGCATTCTGATGCTCGATGCGGTGGAAGACCATCTCGCGGCAGGGGACGACCTGCAAGGGGCGTTGATGCGTTCGGGTCGTCGCCGTTTCCGCCCCGTGCTGATGACGAGCCTCGCGACGATTCTGGGAATGCTGCCGCTGGCCCTGGCAATCGGTTCCGGCGCCGAATTGCTCCAACCGCTCGCCATCGCGGTGATCGGCGGCTTGGCGGTCGCACTGCTGTTCTCACTCGTTGTCACGCCGACTGTGTATGCAATGTTGCGCAAAGATAATGCTGAAGTAAGACACTGATTCGGATGAGAAGGGATTGGGCTCATTCACGCTCGGCTCCAGGCGCGCCCAATCAAAATCATCAAATAAATCGCGACAATTAATCTTAGAGTTATCTTTACCCTTGTAATCTGGCAGTGAAATACGCAAAACATGCGCTTTTGACCGAAAGCAGTTTGGATTGACGGTGACCGGAATTCATTGCGAGTAGAAACTTAAAGAAAAAGTTGTTTTAGCTATGAACAAAAAAGTAATTGCCATCTTAGCTTTGACGATCATCGCACTCGTCATCCTATACCTCTATTCCTTTGGCCCCCTTTCGTACAAAAGGACAGCCGCGCAGATGAATCCGGCTTCTACCAAACCGGCCAGCACCGAGAATGTCACGGTCAATAATAAAAATCTGGCCTTTAATGCGTTTCATAACAAAGACAAGAAAGAGAATTACTACACGGTTAAACTCCCTCAGGATTGGCAGGTGAAACCCGGCGATAAACCCGGCGGTTATTTTCTCAACTTCAACGGCGGCAGCGGCACAGTGGAACTGATGGATGTGCCGGACAATACGACGCTTGAACTCTATACGCTGAGCCAGGAAGAGCCGCGCTTAAAGAAAGCCGTGACAGATTACAGCAGAGTGGGCTACCAAAAGACCACCGTTAACGGCAGCGAGGCTTATCAACTGGCTTACCGCAGCAAGCAGGGGCAGGACGATTACCAAACTCTTCGCACATACATTACCGGCCAGGATGAATCTGGGGTGATCACCCTCAGTGCGAAGCAGAGCGACTTTGATAATCTTAAACCTCTCTTCTCCTCGGTCCTTGATAGTTTTCGATGGGAGAACAAATAGCGTGAAGCAGATTTTTCTGTTCATCTCCTTGATCGTGATCGGTATCGGAGCCTATCTCAAGTTCTTCTACGACGTCCCAGATAACCAGGAGACAATCAATTTCTTTGTGAGTTGGTTCCTGATCATCGTCGGCATTGCCAGTTTATTGATCAACCTCTTTTGGAAGACTTCGAAGCAGGACGGCCTCGAGAAGGATTAGAGAATGCCGGAAATCATCAAGGCCACTAACCTCAGTAAGTCTTATCAACAGATCAAAGCTGTGGACGACCTCACGCTCACCGCTAATCGTGGGGATTTCTTTGGGTTTCTCGGTCCTAACGGAGCGGGCAAGACGACTACGATTCGCATGCTTACCGGCATCATCAAGCCGGATCGCGGCAAAATAATCATTGACGGCCTCGCGGCAGATGAAAGGGAAAAGATTGCTCGACTTATCGGGGTCGTGCCGGAAAGCCGCGGTTTGTACGAGTGGATGACAGCCTTGGAATACCTCCAATTCTTCGCGAACATCTATGGCATTAAGGGAAGAGCGCAAACAGAAATCGTTGAGTCTCTGCTGTCACAAGTTGACCTGACCGCGCGGAAGGACTCGAAGGTAGGCACCTATTCAAGAGGCATGCGGCAAAGGCTCGGATTAGCAAGAGCGCTCATCAATAAACCGCAAATTCTTTTTCTTGATGAACCAACTCTCGGTCTCGACCCTCAGGGGCAGGAAGATATCCAGAACTTGCTGCGGCAATTGAATCGGGAAGGGGTAACGATCTTTTTATCTTCTCACTTGTTGCACGAAGTATCGAATCTTTGTTCCCGGATAGCGATCATCAACAATGGCAAACTCGTGGTTGAAGGTTCAATGAACGAATTGCGACAGAAGACCAGGTTGAAGGAAAGCTATCGTCTAAAGATTCAAGGAAGCTTGAAGGCGTTGGACGCCTCATCTTTTTCCGGGCATGTCACAGAACAGAAATATAACTTGGACGCTACCGAATTTGTTTTTCAGGGCAACACAGAAAGCGCAAACCTATTCCTCGACCTGCTGCGCAAGCAAAGAATACCGATTCTGGAATTCGGCTCGGAGAGTGACAATTTGACTGAAATCTTCCTGAGCCTGACTAGTTAAGGGAGTGCGATGATTAAGTACATTTGGCTAAAAGAGCTTAAAGCGGAACTCTACACTTGGAAGAGCACACTGTGGCTTTTGATCGCTTCTCTCATTTTTAGTTTCACGAGCTATCTGCTACTGACTAATCAGGAATTGAGTTTGCTCGATCAGACTGAGTTGTTGTGGCTGCTGAGCAAGATCATCATAGGAGTTGCTTTTCTGATTGTAACGATTGACGCCTCTTCGATAATCACGACTGAGTTCGAGAAGGAGACGGCAGAGACTCTTTTTGTTGCGCCAATCAGATTAAGAGATTTCATCCTGGGCAAACTACTTGCTTCCCTAACCCTCTGGGGCGCGCTCTACATTGTCGCAGTACCGTACATGCTGGTGACCTCCGCTGGCACTAACTTAGCCCCAGCGTTCCTGGGTTACGTAGCGCTCCTGGGAACCCTCGGAGTTGCAGCGCTGGTGATGGTGATCTTTGCCATCTCGTTTCTTTATCGTTCAAGCAAGAATACGCTAACTACTTCGCTCGTGATCCTCCTGGCCTTTTCCATTCCAGCCCTATTTTCATCGACCCTGAAGAACAATACGGTGGCGCAAGTCTTCAGCCGAATCAATCCGATCGATAACATCTTCGGGTCTCTGGACAACGTGCTGGTCGATTACCAATTGTCACTCGTCAACAACTGGCATTACATCTTGCCGTTAATCCTCTTCTGCGTTTTCGGCTTAATTTTTATGGCGTTCGCAGCACGTAGGTTTCAGGCACATGGAGTGATTGAGAACAGCTAAAACAATGGTTAGATCGTTAATAATCTCGGGTGCGCTCATCCTGGCCGTTGGTTTTCTAGCGGCTGCGGGCGCGGCAGGTCAAACGGGCCCACAGGCAAGCGGCAATAGCGCTCCCTTGGTCTTAGAAATCTTGTCCTCCAAGACGTTGAGCGGAACAGCAGGGGACTATGTCTCGGTCGTCGGCGATATAAAGAACATCAGTCAACAGCCAATCGGCGATGTGACCACGTATTTATCGCTCGTCGATACGGGAAACAAGCTCCCGGTTGATCTCGAAGACTGGAGCGCCGAAAAGGGGCTATACATAGGCACCATAGATGCCGGACAAACACTGCCACTCAATTGGAAGATCCATTTTGTCAAAGCCGGCGAGTATTCGTTGATCATTGTCGGCACCACAGGGGGGCGGGAAGTGCCGGAGGTGAGCAGCATCACCCACTTTCAGGTGAACCCGAAACGGAATCTGAATCCGGGCAAGGTTTTGCCGGTCGCATTGGGCACGCCGATTATGCTGATCTTTCTCCTGTTTCTCCTCAACTATAAACGACATCTTAGCTAGGCCGACGCGATGCGGAATTCTGACCGGAACCACGGCCGTTGCCAACCATTGAAGACTTGCACGATAAAATTTGGCAGGAGGAGTCTTCTCATGCGTCGTTCTTTTTGGCTGGCGGTAGCGCTAATAGTTATAGCTGCGACCGGCTCTGCTCAATCTCCGTCTGCGCGTGCGCCCATTGTTGGAGTCGTTCACGACCAGACAGGAGCTGTTATAGCCGGCGCCAAAGTCGAACTCCGTGTTGGAAATATTTCGCAGCAATCCACCTCCACCGATCAGTCCGGCAGTTTTCAATTCAAGCGAGTTTCGCCCGGTAAGTATCAAGTTCAAGTCACGTACGACAGTTTTGACACGGCCACTATTGATGTGAATCTTGACTCGCAGCCAATTCCTCCGCTGCAGATTGTTTTGGAGATCGCCAGTCTGCGCCAGGAGACAACTGTTACTAACGAGCCCACGACGATCGGTACCGAAGCTGGCGACAACAAGGATGCCGTCGCACTGAGCGAGCAGTCGCTGAGCAACTTGCCCGTATTCGATCAGGATTATATCGGCGCAATGTCACGGTTCCTGGATCCAGGCAGCGTCGGCACCAGCGGCGTCACACTGATCGTCAACGGAATGGAGGTGAATAATCTCGGCGTTTCTCCATCCGCTATTAAAGAGATAAAGATCAATCAGGATCCATATTCAGCCGAGTTCCAACGCCAGGGGCGAGGTCGTATCGAAGTGATTACGAAGCCAGGTTCCCAGGAATACCACGGGACTTTCAACTTCATTTTTCGGGACTCGCACCTCAACGCGCGCGATCCCTTCGCTCTCATACGGCCGCCTGAGCAGCGGCGCATCTATGAAGGCTTTCTTACTGGACCTGTCCGCCGCAGCAAGAAGACTTCGTTTCTGGTTTCGATAAACCGCAAGGAGGAGGATCTTCAGTCAGTTGTCTTCGCACAGGGCCCGACCGCGATCATTCGCGAGAATGCTCCCGCACCCGCACGAACCCTGCTGGTTGCGGCTCAGATCAGTCATGCGCTCAGTGAAACCAATACCTTTTCTGTACGTTATTCGTACCTGGGCGAGAGTGTGAACAACCAAAACGTTGGCGGCACGATTCTGCCCGAAGCCGGCAGCAACTCCCGCAACATGGAACAGGAAATCAACTATAGCCAGCAGACAGTGCTCTCGCCGAAGCTGGTTAATAACTTTCGACTCTTACTCGGCTACGAAAGGCAGACCAACGCAAGCGTGACTGATGATCGGAAGATTGTCGTACTTGACGCTTTTACCGGAGGTGGCGCGCAGGCTGACTTGTTAAGGACGGAATATCATGCCCAGTTGATGGAGATGCTGTCCTACTCGACCGGCAAGCACCTGATCAAGGGCGGTATTAACATTCCTGATTTGAGTCGCCGTGGCCTGGACAACAACACAAATTCGGCGGGCACTTTTTATTTCTCAAGTTTGAGTGATTATGCCCTGCGGCGCCCGTATTCTTTCGTGCAGCAACAAGGAAACGGACACGTGGTATTCCTCGAGAAGCAGCTTGGGCTATTTGTCCAGGATGAGTACCATCTGCGCAAGAACCTGATGCTCTCGATTGGCCTGCGCTATGACTGGCAAAACTATTTTCACGACAAGAATAATTTTGCGCCCCGGCTTTCGTTTGCTTATGCTCCGGGTCATAGCCAGAAGACTGTTTTCAGGGGCGGCGCTGGCATCTTCTATGATCGTTCCGGCCCTCGACCCATTCAAGACATTCTCCTCTTTAATGGATCAAGGCTTCGGCAGTACGTAATACTGAATCCAGGTTATCCTGATCCATTCAGTACGGGGGCGTCATTAGCAACACAGCCTGTGAGCGTTACTCGGTTGCAACCGGACGTTAACCTTCCTTACACCATCCAATACAGCTTCGGAATGGAACGTCAACTGCGGAAATCTACTACCCTCGCTGTCACGTACTTGGGTTATCGCGGACTGGACCAATTTCGGTCTCGGGATATCAACGCGCCACTGCCGCCGAGTTATGCAGTGCGTCCTAATCCTTCAATCGGAGTGCTCCGCCAGATCGAGTCGGCCGGCCGCAGGACAAACGATTCTTTGGAAGTGACCCTGCGCGGGAACGTCACCCGGTTCTTCAACGGAATGGCGCAGTACCGGCTGGCTTCGGCTCACGACAACACCAGCGGGATTACCTACTTCCCTCCCAACGCTTATGATCTCTCAGGTGAATGGGCGCGCTCTGATTTTGACCGTCGCCATCGTTTTGAACTGCTCGGAACATTAAACCCTGGAAAGCTCTTCAACCTCGGTGTCTCATTGTCGCTTTACTCGGGACTCCCTTATTCGCTGACCACCGGCTTCGATGAGTTTCAAACGGGCACCGCCAACGCTCGACCTGCTGGTGTTCCCAGAAACAGCTTACAGGGTCCCGGGTTTGTAGATCTGGACCTGCGTTGGTCACGCGATTTCTCCCTTAGAAGGGGAAAGATGAAGGATGATGGCGTGAAAGGAACATTCGCCCTAGATGCGTTTAATGTTCTCAATAAAGTGAACTACAGTAGCCTTATCGGCAATCTTAGTTCGCCTTTCTTCGGTCAAGCCATTGCCGCGCAGCCGCCTCGAAGACTCCAACTATCTTTTAGATTGAAGTTTTGATCGTTCAGAGGCTGGGTGCAACTATTGAGTTTTTTGGATTCTCAAAAAAGAGTTGATAGAATCTATGCTAAACCCCGAGTTATCTAGCTAATGAGGAGAATTTCCGTGATGTCGTCATATCAAAGATCTTGCCGCAATGTTCTGACTGCGATTTCGGTCATCCTTGTGATGGCTACAATGACGTGGTCCCAAAACGGCGCCTCTCAGAGTGCGAGAGCGAAGACCAAAATTAAGAATTTCGGGCAGATGGACGAGCGCTTATACAGAGGAGGCCAGCCGAAGGGGCAAGATTACAACGATCTTGCGGTCCTTGGTATCAAGACAGTGATCGATCTGCGCGACGATGCCGAGCCAAGCGAGAAACTTGCGGTTGAGGCCCTGGGTATGCACTACATAAATATTCCCATGAGCTCAAAGGAATATCCCAAGAGTGTACAAGTTGATCAGTTCCTAAAACTGATGAATGATACAGAGTCCGGGAAGGTGTTTGTACATTGCGCAGGCGGTCGCCACCGTACTGGTGTGATGGGTGCGGTCTACCGCTTCAATCATGACCACTGGAACTATGACCAGGTCTATGCAGAGATGAAAGCCTACGATTTTTACACTCGTTGGGGACATGGGCCAATGAAGCAGTTTGTCGAGGACTATTGGCAGCGGATTCAGACTAAAGGTGACGGCCGTCCCGCTGCCTCTCCAACGACATCTCATTAAGAAGCTTGCACGATGAACCATCAAGAGCCGCCCTGGAAAGGGGGCGGCTCTTACTTTGTAGGCCAACTTGATTAAAGAAGAGATGCAGAAAAAAAGGGCCAAGTCTGTCTTGGCTCGCGAAAAACCTTCAAGGCGTGCCGCGCCCTTGAGGAAGCGTCAAGTAGCACGACTCTCGTAAGAGCCAGCGCTTTCATTTTATGGCTAAATTCCCTTCAACGCGTGAAACTCCGGAAGTGGTCGAGTCCGCTGAGAGTCGCAACGTCGTTGCGCTTGGATGGGTTGCCTTCTTCGGTGGTTTGGCCCAGGACATGATTCAGCCGATCCTGCCACTATTTTACGCTTCCGTTTTAGGTCTCAACAAAGAGTTCATCGGCCTGATCGAAGGATCTCTGGCAACCGTAGTGAGTTTGATGAAGATCGGGGCCGGCTACCTGTCTGACGCGCTTGGACGGCGCAAGGCGATCGTCTTCGTTGGCTATGGACTCTCGGCTGTTGGCCGTTTTGCGTTGGGATTTGCTGCGAGTGGCGCCACCGCCTTCGGCCTGCGCTTAACCGATGGCGTTGGCAAGGGAATCAAGGATGCTCCTCGTGACGCTCTCGTCGCCGCCTCAGCCGGCACGCGCAAGTTGGGCTTCGCCTTCGGCGTGCAGCGTACGCTGGATACCCTCGGTTCAGTCGCTGGTCCCTTAATTACATTCTTGCTCCTGCGGCTCTGGCTCAACCATCCGAATAAGTATCGCGAGGTATTCTTGGTGGCAGGAATCATAGCCGCCGTGCCGCTCTTGATCATTGGACTGCTGGTTCGCGAGCGGCGGGTAGCAGTGACCAAACAGCGGCTGTCCCTGACTGTATTGAAGGGACCATTCGCCGGGCTGCTCGCGGTGATGCTGCTTTTCACTCTCGGCAACTCTTCGGACGCATTTCTAATCTTGCGGGCGCAGAACGTCGGGGTTGCCGACCTCCAGATCCCAATCGTCTACGCGATTTTCAATCTTGTTTCTGCTCTCTCGGCTATTCCTGCAGGAAAGCTCTCGGATCGAATTGGCCGCCGCAGGGTCATCAGCTACGGCTGGGCCATTTACGCCATTACCTATATAGGGTTCTCCATTGCACAAGTGCCGTGGATGATCTGGGTGCTTTTCTCAGTCTACGGCCTGTTTTACGCACTGACTGAAGGCGCGGCTAAAGCCCTCGTCGCCGAACTAGTTCCGGAAAAGGATCGGGGCAAGGCGTACGGTTTGTACAACGCCTCAATCGGCGTAATGGCGCTGCCCGCCAGCTTGATTGCGGGGGTGCTCTGGACACGCGTGTCACCGGCAGCCCCGTTTGCCTTCGGAGCTGCGTTAGCAGTCATTGCGCTCATCACACTCCAATTCGTCCCCTCGTTCACCGGACGGAAGGAAGCTGCCTGATGGTTATGAGACGAATGTCGGGGCGCGCTCGACTATTCATTGTCGGCTATGGAATGGTTTTGGGCGCTTTACTTGTTCTTGCTTTCTTAGCACACGCGAATCCATATTTCGCATGGGATTTGCGGTTGGCGATCTCATGGCAAGCGGTGACCGTGCCGGGACTTGCACCGTTGATGCGGACGCTCACTCGGCTTGGCGACACCTGGCACCCTTACGCGATCCTTGCGGTGGTGGCTGGCACTCTCGCACTCTGGGGAGCAAAGAGGGATGCGATGGCAGTCATCGCCAGCGCACTAGCCGGCAAGGTTCTGGTCTTCGTCCTCAAATTATTAGTGCATCGCCCGCGACCGTCTGCCACCGGTATTCACATTATGATTCACCGGCCTACTTTGAGCTTTCCTTCGGGGCACGTCGTTAATTTCATGTGCTTTTATGGCTTTCTCTTCGCGCTCGCGTTTCTGCACATGCGGCGTGGTGTCACGCGTACGGTGATCTTGATCGTACTCGGATTGCTGCTTATCGGGATTGGCCCTTCACGCGTATATGTCGGCGAGCACTGGCCCAGCGATGTCATCGGTGGCTATCTGATCGGCCTCTTGTGGCTTGGACTAGTCGTTCCGCTTTATCAGAGATGGCATGTCCGAAGGGCTGCGCGCGCAAGTGCGGTAAAAGGGGGTTCTATGGCGCGTAAGCAGAGCGTCACTGCAGGCCAAAATAACCAGCGCTTCATACAGCCCTCGAGTTGGCTGGTCGCGAAGAGAATAAGGGGAAATTGATTGTTGTGCTTTTAGCAGATTCGGCCGAGCGCTACATCACGACCGCATTGTTCGAGGTTTAGTCTAACGATGTCGGGGAAGAAAGCAGATACGATGCCGTCGTGACCGCTTTCAGCCTCTAACACAAACATTCCTGGATTACGTCCAATTGATAACCTATTACTGCGGACATCGTTGTTGCACAGGCACTGGTTAATACACGGCTGTCCGATCAGTCGCGTAACTTCATCAACCCACAAGCCGCCCCCGATCGGCCTCACAAGATAACCTTGGGCGGGAACATCAAACGCCAGACGTTTGTCCACTTCATACGATGAGTCAGGGCATTGGGCTTGGAGGATGAGACTAAATCCTTTTCGCGTGACACAGGTGATGGTGACTAACGCCATGTCTTACTGCGTTAGTCCGTCTGCTGGGTTTAATCGTGGCTCTGATAACCGTGCTTAAGTCAAAATGATTTTTGGGGCAGAAATCAAGTTTGCCTCATAAAGCAGTCCGAAACCCGACTTATGAGGCAAAGCCCTCCCGGACTAGCCAAGAGATTTTCGCGGGAGAATTCCATGACATCGGTGTAGCCGAGGTGACGGGCGATGCGGGCCACGTCGTCAGGAATAAGCATGCCGGGCAGGTTTCGGCAGTTGTTGGAGCAAGCAGAGCAGGAGCATGTTGTCCTGGGGAAGCCGAATTCGGTGCGTTGTTGATCCACGGTGTTGATTAGGGGTTGATAAGGTGCAGAGAGTTAAGTTGAAGTCGCGGAGTTTGGGCCATACTTCCTGAATTTCGATTTCCTCTTCCGCTCCGCAGTAAGGGCAAGCATTCATCTGGGTAAGCACGGATGTTCGGAGTGGAGCATCGTCAGTAGAGCTTGAGACGCACTTTTTCTCCGGTGGCTGTTTTGACAGTGATTTCTGACGGTGTAAGGGTGCCCAGGTTTGGTTGGTTGGGGTGGTAGATCCTTTTTGGGTTAACGAACTTGCCCTCGTGTTTGTAGTGGTAGGTTACGGCGATGATCGGAGCAATTTGATCCTTGAAAAAGCGGCTGAGGTCGTACAGGGTGTAGTCGTGGGGAACGCAGTTGCCGATGATTGAGCGAATGATATCGCTGACGGAATTACGGTATGACTCTTCCTGGGGATCGTAGTCGTTTTCATCATTTGCGCTGAAACCGGCCCAGACCTGGTTATCGAGGAAGCTCATTATGTCGTCAGTGCCGACTGTAAAGTCGACGTCGTAGGCATCGTAGCTGCTGGAGTCAGTGAATGCGAAGACAGGGGTTTTGGTTACAGGTATCCACTCTTTTGGTGGTTGGTGGTCCTCGTAGGAGATACCGTAAGCGCCGGGTTTATAGAACCAGTTGTGTTGGGGATCGCCTTCGGGTTTCCACCAAAGATAACCAATATTTAGCCTGGTTTCGTCTCCATATCGCAGTGTAAAGGCGGGCTCGATTTCCGGGAGAAAGGATGGCAGTCCGTAAGAGGCCTCTTCGACTTTCGTGGGGTGTTGAATAGACACTCCTTCGTTCAATAGGAGTGGCGCATCATCATATGTGAAAAGGGTCCGAGTGTTTGGATGGTCCAGATCTCCGGATGAGTTGAGATCTTCCAATGAGTTCGGACTCTCGTTTGCTTGGATGTCCTCGGCGACTATGTAGGGGCAGCTCGTGGTTGCGCGAGCGTTGTCCAATCGGAAGCAGGCCTCGACGTGCGCTGGTTTGATTTTGGCCCGATTCTCTTCATCGAAAATGAAGTCGAATATCTGCTCTTTGATGAAGGCAAGCAGATCGTTGTAGGCAGCGTCTTGAATGATGCCGGTGCGAGATGGGGAGAGCGGGTTGACGGGTCTTCCGGAAACTACTTCCAGGTGAAAGTCGAAGGAATTGTTTAAGCCGCGCAGCGATATTAATTGTCCGTACCAGAGGATACTCGAGCGCCGGCAGGAGTCGTTGTAGCCGATTGTGAGCTTGGAGCCGAGATAGGTCGTAGAGATGAGTTTATCTTGAAGCTTGGTCCAGACAGGTAATGAAGTACGAACGTTTTTAGAATTGAGAGTGATGGTGAGGATGCCTTCATATCCTTGAGCGGGGCTGGCGCTCTTGAATATTTCGTCTGAGTAAGTGTAGAGAACGTCTTTGGGTTGCAGGGCTAGCTGGATGGCGCTAACGAGTTCCGGAGCGCATTTCGCAGAGATGCGAAGGCCTGCGATCGGATGGTCGAGTGCGGTCAGTCGTTGATACCAAACTGAGTAGTAATCCGGCTCGTTCCACCATTTCTTTGTGTCGAGAGTAAGCTCAAGAGTTCCGGAGCTGAAGGTGACCTCACTGATTTGATCGTGGGTTAGCAAGCTAACGATGCCTACGCCCATGGGGTCCTGGTCTTCGATTGTATTGTTGTCGAAGTTGGATTCTGCGAGCTTGAGGAGGGTGTGGAATCCGTCTATCCCGCCGAGCAGGCCATGTCCGTTATCTTGAATGGTAAAGGAGTTCTCGGTAGTGACGATGTCGACGTTTTTGGCGCCAGCTCTCTGGCAATTTTGGACAATTTCCGACACGACTTCGTCAATTCGGTTATGAAAGAGCCTTTTGATTGACGACCGGATGCGGTCTGTGTTTACCAGGACGCCTAGAGTGGAGGCGTGGTCAGCGGTTATGTCGGTTTGTTGCATTTGATGATTCCGTCTGGCGTTTGGAAATCCAATCTGGTTTCTGACTATTTGCAGTCTTTGAATGCTTAGTTTGCCGTCCGCCTGAATTTGCCGGAGCTTTCGGATTTGATGAAGAGGGAAAAGACGAATTTCAAGCTGGCATGATTGTGAATGGATCAATGCATTGCCGCGGCGAAACGCCGGGTGGTCATGAGGCCACAGTGGTTTCGTAGGGCAGATTGAATTTTTTGCAAGGAGGAGTTGCGTGCTTTATCGAAAGCCGCGAGCGCGTTGGATTCGGCTTGGAGGACGAATGTTGCCGGTTCTTAGGGTTTGGGTGTTACGCGATGGATGACGTGAGAGGTTGAATTAGAGCTGGGATTGGCGGTCTGCTCAAGCGCGGGATTGGGATTGAAATCGAGGGGAGGTGGGATGTTCCGGTCTTCGTCGGAAGCGAAGACAGATCCATACTCACCGTATTCGTCTTTATTGTGAGTCAGATCTCTATGTTTTCCGGGGATGATTGTTAAGTCGTACATTGGGTGGTTTTGGATGGGAAGGTTTTCAGGGCTAAAGAGGTCCGACTTTGATGTCAGCTCGGTTGTTTGCCCTTTTGTAAATTATGACGACTGTTGATTGATGCCGGCAATCCTGTGTTGAGCGGGTAGAGTCATTGCCGGTGATCGATCGCTATTGAATGGATTGCCGAGAAAGATTCTCAAAGCTTGAGCCTGGCGTCGATCTTCTTCTTCAAGGAATTCTGTTATTAAGACCGAGTCTGCGCCGTTAGTGACCATCTCCCAGTAGAGGGCTTTGCAGGCGTATTTAGCGCAAGCTTCAGCGGCTTGAAGACCGCCGAATATTTGTTGCGCGTAACAAGCCATTGAAGCTGTGGATGCGGCGTGTAGTACTGACGCACCGAAGAGGGTGCGGGTATCGACACCGGTTGGATGGTCGGCGTCGTTTTTTGATTTAGGGGTTCCGGTTGTCGGTAGTGTCGATTCTTTGTAAGTCTCGGCGAGTTGGATTACGACCGCCTCGGCATACAGGTGGGCCTGGTGCATTTCTGCTCTGGTTGTGACTCCGGCGCCAAAAAGTTCCGCGGTGCGAATTGCGTAGCGGCTTCTTTGATCTGTGAGTAGATGGCTTACGCGTCGAGCGGACCAAGCCGCGAAAAGGTGAAAGTGGGGTTCGTATTTTGTGATCTGGTTGGCCTGGCGGAATGTTTTTGACTCCCAGAGCATTTGGAGCATGATCTCTGCGGATGGTCCGGTTTCCCAGATTTCGCCGGTGATGGTTTCGGCTTCATTTGCAGTAGCGTCAACTTGGAGGGTGTTTGTCATCTTCTGGTTCAGGATGTTGTAAGTCCCACTTGCTGGCTTTCAAGCGGCAGCAGAGGGGCCTTTGGATTGGTGAGTGATCGGCGCGAGATGGATTTCAGGGAGTGGTTCGAGAGCGCTTCCGGAGTGGTTGCCACGTTTCAGTTTTTGCTTGAGGCCTACGAGAGAGGAGCGACGGTAACCCAGGCGCTTGGCGGCGTGTGTGTGGTTACCTTCGGCGATCGTTGCGGCCTCGATAACTAGCAGTTGAACTCGTGCGACATAGGAATAAAGATTTTCATTCGCGAGTAAGACTCGAGCAGCTGCGGGCAGTACCAGGGATCCCTCTTCGACATCATTGTGCGGAAGCTGAGAGTAGACGTCGGTTTGGGTGATGGCTTTCTCGTCGTCGACGCGCGCGGTGAGGCGCGAGACAACGTTTTGTAGTTGGCGGATGTTGCCGGGCCAGTCGTAGAAGGCGAGCGCTTTCAGAGCTCTGTCTTCGATTTGAAACGGGATGGAGCGTCCAGTTAGTTCCTGCTCATGTAAGAGACGGCTGTTGATTAGCGCGGGAATATCTGAGGGCCGTTCTCGAAGCGGTGCTACCTGTATTTCGAGTACCGCGATCCGGTAGTAAAGGTCTTCGCGGAAGGTGCCTTCCTTGATCATGGTTTGTAGGTTACGTGACGAGGCAGTGAGGATGCGAACATTGCAGTGGATGTCTTTGGTGCTGCCCAGGCGTCGGATTTTCTTTTGTTCGATCGCGGTCAGTAACTTGGCTTGAAGTTCCGGTTTCATTTCGGCGAGTTCGTCAAGGAAAAGGGTTCCGCCGTCGGCTGTTTCGAAGAGTCCTTTCTTTGTGGTGCCGGCGCCGGTGAAGGCGCCTTTTTCGTATCCGAACAATTCGCTTTCCAGCAGAGCTTCCGGGAGAGCCGCGCAGTTGAGATCAACGAACGGTTTATCGGCGCGCGGGCTTTGCTCGTGGATCATGAGAGCGGCGGTAGTCTTGCCGGTGCCGGATTCGCCCTTGATTAGAACACTGTGAGTTGAGCGGGCGGCGCGGGCGATTTCTAAATTGAGCTCGCGCATTTGCGGACTGCTGCCGATCATCCTGGATGTTTCGACCGGGACAAGAAGAGCGGCGGTGGCGGCGGTCCATTGTTGAGCTGCGATAGCTGCCATGGTAACGAGAGATTGTAGGCTCGCGTTAACGTTTGGGGTCATCGGGTTGATGCAGGTAACGGTAATTGTGAGGCCGGCGACCTGCGCTGCAATGTCTCGGCGCACACCTGAGGCGTTTTGATTTAGGGTCACCTCTGACGTTTCGTTGTTTCGGACGAGCGTGATGCGCTCGATTGTTACATTCAGGGTAGTGAAAGCGGAGGCTATTTCCTTGAATCCTTCGTCCATAGTTGTGGCCGCCTGGACTCTTTGGGAGAGCTCTTCCATTAGGCAGTGGTGAGCGTCTGGTTGCGCGGTAGCTTCGGGCTCTTTGGTATTTGCTGCTCCGGTATGTGCCATGACGGGTGATTCCTTCGGTCAGATTATTTCCAAAATCTTCTTCGTATCAGATAGTCAGTAGTTAAGGGATTCTTATGCTGCAGCTGCGATGGTCATGCGGTCTTCGTCTATGTCGTAGAGTGCCTTGGTGACGGAGATTGTTATGACCTCTTTCTCGACGAGCATCGCCTGGTCGAAAGCGTTGCGGGCGAGGAGGTAGGCGATGCGCGTGCCTTCTCTGCGTAACAGGTCATCTTCATAAGAGAGTGGGACGCCGGCAGTGATGGCTTCTCGTTCGGTGCGGAATCCCAGTGTGCGAATGGCGGTGGCTTGTTGTCGCATGGACACGCATTGGCTTTCGGTAAGGTTGGGGCGGCCGCCTTCTAACTGTACGCGGAGGACCTCAAAGTTGAGCATCATGCGGATGACTTTGGCGGTGATCGCCTCGTCGCTGGTTTGAGGTTGAAACGGGATGATTGGGCTTTCGTGATGGCTTAGGTTCTGGGTGTTGGCGTTCATCTTTTTGGCTCCGTGGAAATAGGTCGTTTGTGATCTGTCTTCGTTGAACGTTGTCGTTGGTTTTTGCCGTCCGACGGATGGAGGCTATTACAAGGGTCGTGCCGTGAAGCGGAAAGAAGCCTGAAAGTTGACGGTGGGATAAGTTAAGGGAAGTAAAAGACGGGCTTAAAAATAGTTTGGGCTCTGATTTTGTGAGGCTTGATAGGCGGGTCTGTAGGCTTAAAAAGTGGAAACTAAACTTTCGGTGGGAAAGGAAACTTTACGAAAATCGGAGCTGGGCAGATGGAAAACAAGCTTGGATAACAGGGAAGGATCGTCAGTTATTCAGGCTAGAAAAGATTGCCGTTGGCAGGCGCTTTTGCGGAGATGTTTTTCGTTGTCGAAGCATTTGGGCAGAGGCCGTAGTCAGGGATCGTTTTCATTGCGAGTTTATCTCGTTCGGTGTGGAATGTGTTCCCGAAGAGATTATGGCCGCTTGGGCGGACACAGTGCTGGCCTATTTCTGCAGGGCAGGAAGGGCATTTCACTTCCAGGGCGGGATCGCGCGGCCAGGATTGTTTGCAGGCGCTGCATTGAACGGCCATGGATGTGAGATTTGAATCTGGTTGGCAGTGCTGGAGTGCGCGCCGCTTAGCGGGGCTTGCATGATATCGGTGAAACCTCGGTGGAAAGTATTCTTTCGGTCCGTTAAGCCTAAGAGCGATTGAAGGTTAGTAAAGGAAACCTGGTGTAGTTGCCGCTGGATACTTTTCTTTCATGCTGGCTGGCGAAAGTTTACTTACCGCTTGTTCCCGTCGATTTAGGGCAAAGGATGGCCGCGGGTGGCTCAGGTAAAGAGCATTGGTGTTGTCGGAAGAGCTGCTGGTGAGTGCGGTAAAGAGTTGAGAGCCTGTGCGAGGTGGGGCGAGCTATGACTTGAGGCCTCTGAAGCGATGTGCGTGGTTGGCGGGAGATCCACTTCCGGAGATGCGTCGCTGGCTTCCACTATTTGTGGTTCTGCTGGGTCGGATTGATTGAAGGAATCAGGCTCGGCGGTGGCCTGGTTAGATTGGCCGGAGGTTGGTACGGATGTTTGAGTGGAGGAAGGGGATTTGCCTAGGACAATAGTTTGAGCCTTGCTGGTTAGAGCTTCCAGACCTTTGACGATGTTGTCTTGTTGCATCGAAAGGAGGGTGGCGTACATGCCGACTTTCTCTTTCACATACTTATATTGCAGGAGACGGTTCGCAATGGTTTCGGGTTTGACTGTTCCGGGTTCGGCCTGGGCGAACCGGTCGAGATCGGATGCCATGGTTCGGAGTTCATCGAGGAAGCCGTAGTGGATGGCGAGTGCCACGTCTGCTTTGGCAATTTCGGTGTTGGTGACTGGATGGGCGAAGAGGTAAGGCTGCTCGTCGGCCGTGGTTGGAAGGGAAGCGATCAGTTCTTTGGCGAGTTCAATCTGCTGTCGCTCAGCGTTGGGAACGAAGTAGATGCCTCCTTCTTTACGCAAGCTGACGGCATTCATGCTGGTGACAATGCCGTGCACCATCTTGGAAAGGTCTTCGGTAAAAAAGAGGTGCCGGAATTCATTGAAGTAGGGGATGAGTTCGTTTGTAACTTGAGTGCTTTCATTCTGCGCACTAATGACGCCGGCGGCGTC
>JBGTHZ010000066.1:0-14311 GCA_041745915.1 Pyrinomonadaceae bacterium
TTTATTTCGGCAACAAACGCGGGCACATTGTTCAAACTCAGAGCACCTTTAACCAGAAGTCTTATACCCGGTTGGTGGAGGTCGCTAAATCGCAATTGATCGATTACCGGCAAGTCACGCGAAACGAAGACGATGAGGTACTCAGGGTGGGTGGAAAAGATCTTAACTACGGCGCGGCCGGCGCCGCTGCCCCAAGTGTGGCGGAACGCAGAGTATCAATTGATGGCATGGCTAACGAGGTGGTAACCGTAACCGACGCAGCGTCTCCCGGTCGCAGGGATTCGAATTTTGCACTGAAGTCTGAGTTGAGTAAGTTAACTGCGTCACCAGGATCAAGTCAGGATCCGGCTGTTCAGGTGCGTAGCGATTTCCGGTCAACCATTCTCTGGCAACCAGATGTTAAGACCGACGGCGACGGTACGGCATTCGTGAAAGTAAAATACCCGGACTCGCTGACGACCTGGCAGGCCACCGCCCGCGCGGCCACTGCGGGAAATCAATTCGGTATCGGGAATACATCGACGAGAACAAAGCAGCCGCTTATTGTCCGTCTGCAGTCGCCGCGCTTTTTTGTGGTGGGCGACCTGGTGACAGTTTCCGCCGTTATTAACAACAACACCGACCAGGCTATGCACGTCGCTCCTGCGTTGAGCGCTGAAGGCCTGACTGTCTCGGGTCTGCTTGTCGATGGTAAGCCAGTAAAAGGCGAGCAGGCCCCACTGGAAGTGAAAGCGAACGGAGAATCGAGAGTCGACTGGCTGGTTACGGTTGATAAAGCGGGTGAAGCAACGTTGAAAGTCGAAGCTCGCGGCGCCGTGCACGCCGATGCGATGGAGAAGAAGTTCACGGTCTACGAACATGGGATTGAGAAGTTTATCTCCCGCTCGGGCAAGATGCGCGGCGAGAGTGTGGCGATCACGCTGGACATTCCCCGGGAACGGCGGGCTGAAACGACTGAGCTGGTGGTTCAGGTGGCGCCTAGTATGGCAACAACCATGCTGGACGCGCTTCCTTACCTCATCGACTACCCGTACGGATGCACTGAGCAGACCATGAGTCGATTTCTGCCAGCGGCGATTACTGCGAAGACGCTGCGGGACCTTGGTCTCAAACCCGAAACAGCGATGCAGAAGATCTTTGGTGGCATCTAACAGTCGACAGCGGCTGCAACCCATCCAATGGGAAAACATGATCTGACGTAACTCGACGCCATCACTAGGCAAAGTCTGGAACGACTCTACAACTTCCAACACGGGGATGGGGGCTGGGGCTGGTGGAAAGAAGGCGATAGCGATCACTTCATGACCGCTTACGTGCTGTGGGGCATGACCCTTGCGCGCCAGGCGGGAATTGATGTGAAGCAAGACGTTGTTCAGCGCGCCGCGGAGTACCTCGACAAAGAGCTGGTTGAAGAGGAAGTAAATCACGACGCTCAAGCCTGGATGTTGCATGCGCTGGCGATTTATCACAATTCGGCGCCGAAGCCCTCTGGCCAGGGTGTGATTGAAGTCTCCAGGTTTCAAACCACAGCCTTTGAGAATCTCTGGACCAACCGCGACAAGCTGAATGCTTATACTCGAGCGTTGGTCGCGTTGGCCGCACACAACTTCGGCTACGCAGATAAAGCGAGGACCTTGGTGGAGAATCTCGAAAACGGAGTGAAACGCGACTCGCAGCCGGATATCTCGGTTGTGCAACAGGGAGAAGCGGCTTCGGATCCTTCCGTAATGGGTACAGCACATTGGGGCGAGGACGGAATCTACTGGCGTTGGTCCGACGGTGGGGTCGAAGCCACATCGTTTGCTCTGCGCGCCATTTTGGCCATCGATCCCCAAAACAAACTCATTGAGCCCGTAACTAACTGGCTGATTAAGAATCGTCGCGGTGCGCAATGGAGCAACACTCGCGACACGGCAATCGTGGTACTCACGATGAACGACTACCTGAGGACCAGCGGGGAACTGCAAGGTGCGCTCGGATACGATCTGTTGGTCAACGGAAATTTGATCGCTACCAGGCAAATTAATGCGGGCGATGCCCTCAGCGCTCCGACTAAATTCGAAATCTCCCGTGAGTTTATGCGCGACGGCGGGAATGAAATTACGCTCAGACGGCAGAATGGAACCGGTCCGCTCTATTTTTCGGCTCAAGCGAAGTTCTTTAGTCTTGAAGAGCCACTAACCCCCGCCGGTAACGAGATTTTTGTTCGTCGCCAGTATTTCAAGCTCGTCAATCATCCGACGCTTTTAAAGGGTTTCGTCTCAGAGCGCATTCCGCTCAACGACGGCGACACAGTGAAAAGTGGTGAGCGAGTGGAGGTGGTTCTAACCATCGAGGGAAAGAACAACTATGAATACTTGCTCTTTGAGGATCTGAAACCTGGCGGTCTGGAAGCGGTGCAGATTCGCAGTGGCGAGAATCTTTACGTGCGAGAAGTGAAGTCCGGCGCGCTTAACGGTAAGAACGCCGCGCTGATGAACTACAGATCTGCGAGCGATTTTACCGGCCGGCAACGCTGGGTGTACCAGGAGTTGCGCGATCGAAAGGTGGCACTATTTATCGACAAACTTCCTGAAGGTGTGTGGCAAGTGAGCTACGAAATGCGTGCCGAGAGTCCGGGCGCGTTCCACGCGTTACCCGTCCTGGGACATGCCATGTACGTACCGGAAATTCGGACCAACGGCGCTGAGACTAGAGTCCGAGTGGTGGATTGATAGAGCGCGAGTATGAAACTGAACATGAGCCGCGGATGAATGCGGTTAGGCGCTGATTTGAACCGAGGACTCGATAGCGACTCGGTGAACCCAAAGTTACTTGAGGTAATTTGCAGGTCAGGAAGGTGGACCCTGTCCCCGCCTCAACTTTGAAAAGCCACTGAGCAACGCTTGGGAGACAAGGCTCTACCATTTGCAAGCCATGTGAGAAGGTGTCTTCGGGTGAGACTTAATTGAATTATTAGTCTAAACGATTCTTGTTTTCATCGTAGTAGCGGGGACAGGGTCCGCCTTCCTGACCTGCAAATTACCGTACCTCGATTTTGTCTCAAACTACTTGTTCGTCTTTACGGGACCGGCGGGCTTGCCTGGGAGACGCGTTGGCTGTCTGAGTCGCGCCATTATTTCCGCAATGCCACGCTCAAGCTGCGGATCCTTTCCGTCCAGCACCGATTTGGGATCATTGTCCACTTCAATATCGGGATCAACGCCGTAGCCCTCGATCACCCATTCCCCTTTTGTGTTGGCAAAGCCCGATTCAGGAACTGAAATGCCGCCGCCATCGATCAGTTGTCCTCGGTTGCTGATGCCGACAACACCGCCCCACGATCGTTTTCCGATCAGCGGGCCGAGCCCTGCTTCACGGAACATGGCCGGGAAGATGTCTCCGTCAGACGCCGAGTTGGCGTCCAGCAGCGCCACCATTGGGCCGGTAAACACACCGTCCGGATACGTGTTAGCCTCGTCCACGGTGCGAGAAAAGTTCAGAGCCAGCAGCTTGCGTCGCAGGCGTTCGATGAGCATGCGCGAGACATTCCCGCCGCCATTCGCGCGCACGTCAACGATTAGCGCTTCCTTGCGTATCTGCGGGTAGTACCACTTGATGAATTCGCGGATTCCGTTTGCGCCCATATCAGGAATGTGAATGTAGCCTACGCGTCCGCCGGTGGCTTCCGAAACCTTGCGCCGGTTCGCATTTATCCAATCCAGGTAAATCAAGTTTCCTTCATCGGTAATGGGACGGTACGAGATCGTGCGCGCGCCATCCATTGAAGGTCTCTTATTCACGGTTAGCTGGACGGGATTGTCTGCTTTGTTACGCAACAGACGATAGGGGTCGTCAGTGCCCTTGAGCTCTTCGCCGTCGATCGCCAGAACGTACTCGCCGACGCTGGCGTTCACCCCAATTTCGGTAAGCGGTGAGCGGTAGATATCCTCCTCGTTTTGCCCCGCGAAGATCTTGGCGATGCGATAGCGACCGGCTGCTTTGTCGAGATCGAACCGCGCGCCCGGCAAACCTACTCGAGGCCGCGGCGGGATCTGGAAATCGCCGCCTTCCACATAGGCATGTTGGACCGTTAACTCGGAAATCATCTCGCTGATCACGTAGTTGAGATCGGAGCGGTGGGCCACGTACTGCAACAGTGGTTTGTATTGTTCGCGCAGGGACGCCCAGTCGTAACCGTGCATGTTTGAAACGTAGAACCAGTCGCGATAACGGCGCCAAACTTCATTGAAGATCTGGTTCCACTCCTCGGCAGGTACGCGATCCACCATGAGCCCGCCGGTCGACACCGCCTTCTTCGTCCTGTCGCCTTGAGGAGTGGCATCGTACAGGTTGTAAGCCGGACCCTGGGCCACCAGCACCTTGGCGCCGTCGTCGGACATCGTGTAGCCGCGCACGTCTTCCGCGAGCGTTGTCTCTTTGCGATCCTTGAGGGAATAGATACGCAACGATGCTGGCCGATCACCTGGTCTGCCGTAGTAGAACGCCGGTCCCACGCCATACATCAGGTGTCCGGTTTTCGCCGAAAGACCACCGTAGTTGTCGGCCCCGAGCGGTACTCGCGCCGCCCGTCCCGAAATGCCGTCGAAATCGATTACCAAAGTGGCTGGTGGCTTCGCGGCCGCACCGGGTTTGGCTTCCGGTGTAGGCGAGGGAGTTGGTTTCTCCCCGGTTTCTGTCGCCGGCTCCTTGTTCAATTCCTTGTTGAGATCTTTCGCCGGCTCTTTCGGTTCCAGGGCCGGCGGTGTTCCCTTTGGTTTCGGCGGCTCATCTGGTTTGGTCACCGCCACCTCATCACTCTCCGGCGGGAAGGGATGCTTCACATCCTGCCGCAGACTCATCGCGTAGATGTACGCATCTCGATTCGTGGCATAGTTGAATTCAATCTGCGAGATCTGCGGCGCAAATTCTCGATCGCTTACAAAGTAGAGATAGTCTCCCTGAGGATCCCAGGCTGGGTTGAAGGCATTGAACATGTCATCGGTAACCCGGTTGACCTTCGCGTCTGTCGCATTCCAAATGTAAACGGATGCAAAGCCGGTGCTTGTGGCTGCCATGCTAAACGCCAGATAGTTTCCGCGTGGTGACCAGGTGTAGTCGCGTATTTGGCCGCGCGGTGTATCCACGATCTCGATAAGCCTGCGATCCGACAGGGTCAGGACGTGTATCTTCCCATCCTTGTCGCCAAAAGCGATTCGTTGCCCATCAGCGGACCATTCCGGTTGATAACGCATGGCGGCGCCGCCGCGGGTTAACTGTTCCGGCGCTTTCAGTCCGTCCTGGGGGACCAGGTACAGCTCCTCTTCACCACTCAAGTCAGAAATGAAAGCGATCCGCGAACCATCGGGCGACCAGCTGGGCCACTTGTCGTGGGCCCCTGATGAGTGGGTGAGATTGCGCGTGGGCCCTTTTTCGATAGGAGCGCTAAAGATGTCGCCGCGGGCTGCGAAAACCGCTCGCTCGCCTTTCGGACTCAGGCCGACTGAGGCGATTTGATTCGCCGCAGACACCCGGCTTGGTCTGCGGGCCAGCCCGTCGTCGGGCACGGTGATTGAAATGGCGTTGCTCCTTCGCTTGCCGGTATCGAGCACCTGCAACTCGCCATTCATCTCGTAGACAATCTTTCCTTCGTTGTCCGAGCTGGGCCAACGCACATCCCAGACCTTGCTATTGGTTATCTGGGTTGTCTTACCGCTGGGTACGTTATAACCGAAGAGGTTGAAATGCCCGTCGCGGTCAGAGTTGAAATAGATCGTGTCTCCGATCCACATCGGGTCCCGGCTCGCTCGCGGTCCTTCGCTGATCTGCCTGGTTGCGTAGGTCTTCATATCGAAAATGTGGAGACTATTCGCCTGACCGCCGCCGTAACGTTTCTCCGATCTGAAATCGCGCGACTGAGGTGAATAGACAATCTGTCCTGTCTCGGGAGAGAAGTCGCCCGATCCGGCGGTCGGCATTGGCAGCGCTTCAGCGGCGCCACCCTCGACTGAAACGGAGTAGAGACGAGCGATTGGTAAGGCCCATGAGTCGCGCAGCGATCGAAAGAGAATCCTTTGTCCGTCCCTGGTCCAGCCGTAGATCTGGTTGTCGTATCCCCAGCGCGGAGCCAGTGGTCCCCTGGCAGGATAGAACGTTAGTTGACGCGGTATGCCGCCCCCGGAAGGAATCACGTAGACCTGCTCGTCACCATCATACTGGCCGGTGAAAGCAATCCATTTACCGTCTGGAGAAAACTTTGCAAACACTTCAACTCCTGGATGGGCCGTCAGCCGGATAGCTGACCCGCCAGTGGTTGGCGCGGTCCATAGATCACCGGCGTAAGTAAAAACCAGGCGGTCGCCGTGGATGTCGGGAAAACGAAGGAGCTTTGTCTGGGCGTGGCCGGAGTCAACGTTGAGCAGTAGCCCGAACATAAATGCCGGGAGAATTAGTAGTTTGATAGTGTTTCGGGAAAGCAAGGAAACCTCCTATTGTTTTAGACTCCGTAGGAGAGAAGCAGTAGAACAATCCACGAATCACAAGAAATAACTCGAACAAAGACATTCATTTCGTGCGGTTTCGTGTGATTTCGTGGATCGTGTTGGTCTTTCAGCTGCCCTGCTGGGGGATGCGGCGTGGCCGTCGTTTTTCTCGAAAGCAAATGATCATATCGACCGTTTTCCGGGGCCGATCAAGCTGTATAACTACGTCTCGCAAGCGAGCGGGATGAATTACCTTCAGCTTGCTCACATTTCGCAGGCTCCTAATCAAGCCCTGACGTGTAAACAAGTCACCTTCCTGCAGGCCAGTATTGATCCTGCGTCTTAAGACCATGTCACCGGTGTACTTATTCCCGACGAATTCAACGCGACGAGTGGTGTATTTATCTGTTTCTGCGTCGCGGATCAATGCGTTTTGCTCCAACGCTGGTTGCGAACACTCGGACTGACCCACAGCGGATTCGTCCGGAACTTGCGTAGATAATTGCTGCGCGCCGACAGCCTGCCCTGGATGCAGAGCGAGGGTGGGAAAGAGAACTACGAGACTTAGAAATGCAAGAAATCTATTTGACATCAACTATTCTTACCAAGAAAGCGGCCATCGAACTACTGCCGATCTACCTGCGGTTCTTGAATGCGTCGTTCAGATCTGTGTGACGACTGTTCAAGGGAACCTGACGACCGTCGATGAACAGGTGTCGCACGTGTGTTCGCGTCTCGAGCAAGTCGCCGTCCGTCACCACCAGGTTCGCCATTTTGCCGGCTTCAATAGAACCGAGGCGGTCGGCCACACTCATGATCTGCGCGGGGTAGAGCGTAACGGCTTTCAGCGCCTCAGCTTTCGGAAGTCCAAAAGCGGCAGCCATTCCCGCGTAGTAGGGTAGGTTGCGAACATTTGCGCCATTGTCTCCGCTGGAGATGCAAAAGCGCACGCCTGCTTGTTGGAGCTTGGCCGCGTTCTCATACAACACATCGTAAAAATCATCTTCACGTGAGGGCAGGTCAAGAATGCCGGTCAAGATCACCGGAACGTTTTTCTCCCTGAGGAAAGTGGCGATTTTCCCCGCATCATCGCCGCCGAGAATGATCGGTTTCAGCTTCATCTCTTCCGCGAATCTGATTGCGCCACGGATGTCGGTCTCTCGGTCCGCGCGAAAGATCACCGGGCGTTCGCCGCGCACATAAGGAACAAGAGACTCTAGTCGGACGTCCTGATCGGCCCGCGGCAGTGCCTTGTCCTTAGCGTAGGCTTCCTGTGCTCGACCATAAGCTTCAGCGTCACGGAGCATTTTGCGAATTTGCTCGAGCTGGCGATTCGCCTGCGCCAGCGCTTCAGTGAGATTAACGGGCTGTTGGGGACCGAAGAAACCGCCACCTCCACCGCCGCCACCTGCACGAGGATAATTAATGACCAAAGCAGCATAAGGGACAACGGCCATTTCATTCGGACTGGTACCAACCAGGTTCACGATTGCCGCTTGACCGGATATTAAGCCGCCGAGGGGCATTGAAACGACGCTGGTAATGCCATCAACGCGGGTAACCGCAATATGGGCGCTGTGTGGATTGACGCTAACGATAGCTTTCGCATTCGGATTCAAATCGCCCACCTCGGCCGTATCAACCGTGCCGGAAGCACCCTGGCCCACTTCGACCAGGCCCATCGAAGTTGCCGCATCAATCATTCCCGGATAAACCCACAGCCCGCGCGCATCAATGGTTTGCGCTCCCGCGGGAACACTTACGCCGGCGCCTACGGCATCGATCTTGCCGTCACGAATAACGATGGTCCCATTGTCGATATCCGGACCGCTGACAGTGACGATGTGTGCATTGCGAATCGCATAGAGGCCGCGAGGGTAGCTGACGCCGTGTTGTCTAGTTGGTTCACCTATTTGCTGGGCCAAGGATGAGCTGACGAGTACTAATAAGACCGCGCAGATTTTCAACGCCCTTTGCCTCCCGACGCCTGTTGAGAGATTACGCCAACCGTCCCGCTGCAGGCGCTCGAGCGGGGGCAAGCCACCCTTCCCGACCTGCAAATTAACGTCGCCTTCTCCGTGTCTCCACATCCCCGTGTCCCCGCTTCTCCCCGTCTCGACACGTCTCCTCATGGCTGTTCTTCCTCCCATACGTCATCGTCATGATTGGTGGGACGGCGGCGGCGCGGCGTTTGAGGCGAAGCGCCACCTGTTGGCGGACGATTGGGTTCTGCCTGCTCCAGTTGTGCTCGCTCCTTAAGAACATCGGCGCGTCGTGTCAGGTCTTGTTGACGATCAAAAAAGATTTCACCGTCTACAAACGTAGTTTCGACCCGCGAGTAAACGCTGAGCGGATGGCCGTTCCAAATTGCCAGATCGGCATCCTTGCCAACTTCGATCGACCCGACGCGATCGTGAATTCCAAGTTGCCAGGCAGGGTTCCAGGTGATGAGTTTGAGCGTCTCTTCCTCGCTCAGGTCACCGTAGCGCATTGCCTTGGCTGCTTCGATGTTCAAACGACGGGCGCGTTCGTCGGAATCAGAGTTCATAGAAACGTTGACTCCGGCGCGGGTCATGATGGCGGCGTTGTAAGGAATCGCGTCGTAGGCTTCGATCTTGTACGCCCAGTTGTCGGCAAAAATAGAAGCACCGGCGCCGTGCTCAGCGATCTCCTTGGCGACTTTGTAGCCTTCCAACGTGTGCTGGAATGTTTTGATTTTAAAACCAAACTCATTTGCCAGACCGATGAGCATCAGAATCTCGTCTGCACGGTAGCAGTGCGCGTGAACGTAGCGCTTGCCTTCCATCACCTCGACCAAAGCCTCGAGCTGAAGATCCCGCCGCGGGGAAACCAGGTTCTGGTCGCGTCGTGCAACGCCCGCGCGATACTCGTCCCAAGTCTTCGTGTAATCACGAGCGCGCGTGAAAGCTTCGCGGATCACTTCCTCTACGCCCATGCGCGTGGCCGGATAACGCCGCTGTTGTCCAGGCTGAGGAGTAGAGTTCGAGCGCTTGGGATTCTCACCAAGAGCAAACTTGATTCCCGGCATCGCGCCAGGAAACAAGAACTGCTCCACCGGCCGGCCGTACTTAATCTTCACCACTGTGTTCTGCCCGCCAATTGCGTTAGCCGAGCCGTGCAGGAGGTTCAGGACAGTTACTCCACCAGCCAGTGCCCGGTAAAGGTCCACGTCGTTTGGATTGAGCACGTCGTTCATACGGGTCATCGAGGTAACTGACATGCTTCCTTCATTGATGGCGTCGAGCATTGAGTGTGAATGGCAATCAACGATCCCGGGCATGACGTATTTTCCGGTTGCGTCGATCACCCGGGCGTTTCCCGCGTTGAGGTTTTTTCCCACCGCGGAGATCTTGCCATTACGGATCAGCACGTCAGCATTCGGCAGGGTTCCGCGCGTTATGGTGAGCACGGTCGCATTGCGAATCAGTATGTCTGGCGTGCTGGCACGAGGCTGCGCGAAGCTCTCCGGCAATAGAAGCCCGACTATCAGCGAACAGGTCAGGAGGTCAATGAACAATCGTCTCATCATTTGCATCCTTTTCATCTTTTACGGAACCCCGTGAAGAGAGCGAAGCCAATTTCAGAGTTGACTGTGCCGAGGATCTCGTTATCGTCGGCATTGCCCTCTACGGCCATCTCCACAACACGCCCGTGAACGCGAGCACGCGAGATAAAGTGAAATCCCTCGAAGTCCACGGACCCTTCAGTCAGCGGGGTGGTGCCGAATGGGCTCTGCAAAAGGCCAGTAATTGATCGACCATTCTGATCCAGGCTGAGTGTGCCCGGAAAAGTTTGCGAACCGATCTTAATACTTAAGATCCAGGTACCGGAGAGATGCCCGTTTGCCTTAACGGCACTCCGGAACCCGCCTGGCGGTGTTGGCGACGCCACAGGTATCGCCGGTGCTCCGGCTTTCGTTCCGGTAAACGAACCAGGTGCGCGACCGACGACGTTTACCGTGCCTTGCATTTCGTTGCCGGTAATTCTGCCGGCGAAAGTTGCCTCAGCCGCTTGCCCCTCGATTTGGGCGGGAACAGTAAACCGAATGTCACCGCTGGCGGTTGTTGACGCGTTCGCGATCTCGGCGCTTCCGAGACCCCCTTGTATCGAGCCGCGCGCACGTTCACCCTCCTGTTGCAGCACCAGGGTCACGGCAATGTCGCCTGCGCCAAGGTTGACGTTCAGCGTCCACGTACCCGTGGCCGCTCCTGTCTGTCCAGCCGCTGTCTCCGGTCGCAAATCTATAGAGCGACCGTCAATAAACACATGAGAGATCCGGGCATTGCGATCAAAAAGATCTCCGCGCGTGATCGTAAGGTTAGCTATCTTGCCGGTTTCAATTGTTCCGAGTCGATCGGCGACACCCAGTATCTGTGCCGGCCACAACGTCAAGGCGCGCAACGCATCGTCGCGGGAAAGGCCACTCTCGATGGCCCGGATCAGGTTGGCCGAGAAGTCGGCCATGTTTGTCAGCGCACCGGACTGAAAGGCGAACGGGACACGCGCGGCCACCAACTTCGCGGCCGTCTTTGGCGCTTCAACCCGTTCACGCAAGATCCTAATGGGCTCCGGATCAGCTTCCGGTAAGGCTGCGGTGGTGCGCCGCGGGAAATTTAGTGAGAGCAGCACGGGTATCTTGTTTGCGCTGAGACGTTCCGCAATTTTCCCTGCCTCCAATCCCCCGGCAATGATCGGCCGCAATTTAAACTCCTGCGCGAGATCAAGGGCTCGAGCGATCTCCCGCTCTCGATCTGCGTACATCACTACTGGCATGGCGCCATCGAGCACCGGAAGCAGGGCCGCCAGAGACCTATCCTGGTTCGGACGTCGCATTCCTCGCGGTGAACGGTCGTAGGCTTGGTGAGCCTGGCGGTAACGCTGAGCATCGAGCAGCATTTGACGCAACGAGGCAAAGACACCCGTGAGCGAATTCGGAAAAGTGCCGGTGCGCATGGGTGTGAAACCAACGTGCAGCGCCACCGGGGAGCGCACAATCATTTGCTGCGTCGTATCACCGGCGAGGTTGATCAGGGCAGACTGGCCCATCCAGATTCCCTGACGCGGAGCAGTTAATGCAGTTGTGATTCCGGCGTTGCGCGCAGCTTCGATCTGTTCGCCGCCGGGCTTAATGAAATCCTCGGCCAGCACTTCCGGTTGCAAGCCGGGAGGTTGAGTTGAGTTGAGAGCGGTAGTGGCGCTCGTTTGTGGCCGAAGTTGTCCGAATCCGGCGCCCGCAGCCCCGGGCGTTGGTGTTGGAGTCGGTGAAGGCTGAGGCATACCGAGGGCGGTGCTGGAATCGATCAGGCCCGGATAAACGGTTAGGCCCGTGCCATCGATAATTCGAGCGTCGGCGGGCGCAGGAACGTTTGCACCCACTGCGGCAATCAAGCCATCGCGAATCACCACGGTGCCTTTATCAATTACTGGTCCAGCTACAGTAACAACCCGCGCGTTGGTAATGGCGTACGTATCAACGGCGTTGCGCTGAGCATGAACGAAGTTTGGCCGGGTTAATAGAACGAGAGCAGAAGCAATCAGGGCGGCAAGAATCCACAAACGGATGGCTGGCATAGGCAATCCAATCCTCGTCAAGTGATTTGCGACGCGTGTTCGCTGGGAGAAAAGCGCCAGCGAGCCCCAGTGTTTGAAAGAGTTGTGAAAGCTTAGCGGAAAACGGGCAACGGGGCAAAGGGGAAATGGGGAATGCGGAAAGGGGTAAAGGGGGAAGGGGTAAAAGGCGAAAAGGAAAAGCTGTCAACCAATTCCCCTTTTCCCCTTTTCCCCTGATTCTATTTCAGGAGGCCCTGACCGTGAGCATATTCTTAACGCTCTTCACGCCCTCGACCCCTTTGGCAATTGTCTCGGCCTGTGCTTTTTGTGCGGCGGTACCAACAGTGCCTGTTAACGTGACCACATCGTTGTCAACATCGACGTTAATTGTAGAATCTCTCAAATCGTCAGCGGCCGCCAAATCAAATCTTGTCTTTACCCAAAGCCAGCCGTCGTTGACACCGGAACCGATCGTACGGCCTGCTTCTTTGGCTTCCCGGTTGTAACGATCCTTGTCGCGATCATACTCCGCCCGGGTCATCCCTGTTCGCGGACTTGGAGTGGCGCCAGCATTGGTGTTAGACACGTTTGCGTTAGCCGCTAGATTGGCGTTCGCGTTTGTATTGTAATTCGACGTTTCTCCGCATCCAGCCCCAACCAAAGCTAATGCGATTACTATTGCAACAGTTTTGTTTCTCATAGTTCCGCAGTCCTCCTGTGATTCGTAACTCCAGAGTCAGTCCGAAAAACGTACGTCCGACTCAAAACACGCCACTCGGCATGGAAAGCCTCGAGCGCGAAAGTGTCCTGGGGATGGGCCTAAAGAGGGCTAAAGCGAAAATCGGGGAACGCCTCTAAGAGGAAATAGAGTGTCAGGCAAGCAGTGGGCCGAAAAAGGCGATTTATGAAATGCAAAGAGGAAAGAGTGTAAAAGGGGAAGAGGAGAACTGAGTCCCCTCGGATTATTCCGATTCGTGTTATTTCGAGGATCGTGTGTGGACTGCGCGATAACGACAACGATCCACGAAATAACACGAACTCACCTAAGATGACTTCTCAGCGGAGCTTATCAATTAATTACTCCCTTTCCCTCTCTCTTTCCTACCACTTCACGCTGCCTTCTTTGGAGGTGTCGATTTCTGCGGACTGCGGGGCTTGTTCGTTGAATAGAAATCCTTTGATGTTGTCGAATAAAAAGTTTTGGGCATCGGGGTTTGTAAGATCGAGACCATAATGATTGATGATTTGAGTCTGCTTCTGGAGCCATGCACTCCAACACGCCTGACAAATCTCGGTTGCGATTCTTTGTCCCAGTTCGTTAGGAAACGGAGCGAAGCCAAGCCCGGGCCGCTTCTGTCCACAGTGCTTACACTTTATTGATTCAGCCATCACTAAATCTCCTGTTAGGTGTCGGGTGCCAGGTGTCGGGTGCCAGGTGTCGGGTGCCGGGTGTCGGGTGCCAGGTGTCGGGTGCCGGGTGCCAGGTGTCGGGTGCCGGCGTCGGATGTCGGGAACACAATCAAACAAATTGCCTACAACCACTGCCGACTCTGACTGCCTCCTGCTCCTGCCTCTACTGTTCACTGTCCACTGTCCACTGTTCACTGCTTTCCTTGCGCTTCGCGGATCGCTCGTATGATGTCCCGGTCTCTGGGACGAAAGAGGCCAAGCGGGCGCACGTCACGATAACGAATAACACCATTGGCATCTATTACAAATACCGAACGAGCGACTTTACCCGGAATCAGCGATTGAGCGCCATACATCCGTGCCACATCGCCGCTTGCATCCGAGAGCAGTCGGAGAGGCAGATCGTGATGCGCGGCAAACTTCTTATGCGATTCGACTGAATCCGTTGAAATGCCTACAACCTCGGCGCCGGTTGTTGAGTAGTCGTCCCAGCGATCCCGTACAGAACACATCTGCCGCGTGCAGATCGGCGTTTCGTCTCCCGGATAGAAGAGCAGCACGACCACTTTGCCCCTTTGATCAGACAGCTTCCAATCCTGATCCGCAACATCCCGAAGTGTGAAGTCGGGCGCTTGCTGCGCCACCTGTGCGTTGCTAGTTCTGCTCATTCATTCCGCCGTTATCCAATCACATTGTCGCGGGTCATGAGGTGAGTACCACCGCGCGGTAGAGACTGTGTGAAAACGCAACCGAGTGTCATGAAGTCAGTACCGTAACGCGGTAGCGTCGGGTCCACGGTTCCAACCACAAACTACGTATCAATAGGTATCCACCGATAGCGACTATAGCACTGGGAGTCGAGATGCGGA
>JBGTHZ010000067.1:0-21761 GCA_041745915.1 Pyrinomonadaceae bacterium
TGTCGGCCTATTTCTCGTGCAAGCGGCCGTAAATTCCGATCCCGAGAACGCGGGCGGCGTGGCGAAGGCGCTTGCGACTCTCATGGAACAACCTTTCGGCCCGTGGCTGCTCGGCGCCACCGCCGCTGGTTTGATTGCCCACGGCTTATTCACCTGGGCCATGATGCGTTACCGCGATCTGGGCGGGAAGGGATGAAGGAACAATCTACCCTCTCGCATTTCCGCAGGAACCAGCGGATCCGCAACGGGGCGGATGACGGGGACGGTTGGACAGTCGGACTCAGCATGCGAAGCCGTTACGTGGTGGCGGTTGATCTGTAACCACTGGGCTGTGACGAAGACCGGCAGCGTTCGTACTGGACTGATCTTCTTGAGGGAGTAAGTGCTGTTCCGGGTTACGATCAGACACCCTGCGGACATCGTTCCTTTAAGTGGTCTCAACATGAGCATCCGGTTGAAAATTGCAGGTGGATCTCCAGGTTCCGTTAGGCAGGATGTTTTTACGGACAATAGGAAATCAACGTTCGCGCTCAGTTTGTGCCAGCACACTGGCGGCAATTTGTGATGAGGATCTAAAGTCCGCGGCTTGTACTTGATGACCGGGGTGTCAGATAGACTTCCGCCCAAATCAAGTTCTTGGGAAAGTTGTTGAGTTTTAAAGACTTGGCGAACACTGACAGGACGAAGGAGAGGCAATCATAGAAACCAATGGCCTCCACTAGAGTAATTAGGTCGCCTCTTGCGCGGTCGTCCTTATCGCCCACGGCGGTAGAAGTAGCCGCCGCCGCCGAAGAGTAGGACTAACACGACGATAATGATTATTAGCGTAGTGGTGCTCATGGTGGCTACAACTTTACCACTGTTCCGCGCAGCCGTCTATCCGGTTTAGACAAGGCGCGCTGCGTGGATCTTTTGGGCAGAGGAACCGGATGTGGATGGCTAGGTCACCGGGGAGTAGGTGGATTTTAACCAGCTGTTCTTTGTACTCGGGCGCTGTTGCAATCGTCGGCCTGGTAAGTATCTTGGATCTCTTTATCGCCCATCACGTCTCCTCGCTCTCTGACTTGCCTATTGGACTCTCCGATCCTCCTTCTTGGCCTCTGCCATTGCCTCCGGCTCTAACTCTTCCGCGCTCTTGTTTAGCTTGCCTGTGGATACGCACCCAGATCGTCAAAGCATGTAACTGCTCCTCCGAGGCCGATCAGTTACCTTTGGGCCAGCAACTCCGGGCCCTACATTTACCCAATCACTCCTATGCTGCACGCAAATAGCGATGATGCAATCCGCCAACTTGCGGGAGAAGAAATGATTTTGCCTTTTGCTGGCAACTCGACCTCTCGAGCCACCGGCGCGTTCATTTCCAACGATTGATGTGGCCGCACTTCATTATAGTAGGCAAAGTACTCTCGCAGGATCCGTCGTAGCTGCCTTTCATTGAACACGATCAGATGGTCCAGACATTCGCGCCGAATACTGCCGATCAGCCTTTCAGCATATGGATTCTGCCACGGTGACCGCGCAGTCGTGATCACTTCTTCGTTCCCATTCCCGCTACACGGCCGCGAAAATCTCCCCCATAGATTGAATCGCGGTCTCTCAGCAAGAATCGTGGTACTGTCTCTTCCGGGAAGGCTTCAATGATCTGCTGTGCGGTCCATAGGGCAGTCGGATGGGCCGTCGCATTGAAGTGGACTACCTGTCTCCTGTTGTGGAGCAACACAACGAAGCCGTACAAAATATTGAAAGTCACGGTAGGTACGACGAAAAAATCAATGGCTACAACCTCATGTGCATGATTGCGCAGAAAGCTCTTCCACGTTTGTGAAGGCGGATTACGAACTCTGACCCGATACTTTGCCACTGTTGATTCTGCCAGTTTGTAACCAAGCAAATGAAGTTCTGCCTGGGTTCGCGGCACGCCCCAAGGTCGGATTCTCATGTGACATGCGTCTGATCAAGTCACGAATCTCCAGATCAATCCTCGGGCGTCCGACACGACGAGCTTTGGACTTCCAGCGCCAATAGCACTTGAAGCCATGCCGATGCCACTTAATAACTGTCTCTGGCTTGACGATGACCAGGATGGAGCGCCAGTCGCGCCACAGATGCGACAAGACCACCCAAAACAAGCGATCTCGGTTACGAAGCCCAGGTCGTCTCGTGTTGCGTCGCAGGATCACCAATTGTTGGCGCAGAGCGAGATTTTCCGTCACCAGTGAGAGCCGCGGCTTAAGCAGAGCGCGGAGTAGTTGATAGAGTGCGGAGCAGACACATAGGTGCGTCGCAAGCAGCCAGAAATGGAATCTATGGAGCAGCTGCAGCGTATCTTAAGTCTTAGCTCTAAGTGTAGGGATTTAAACGCCGGATGAGATTTTCGGTATGGACAGGATCTTTTTCAATCGCCCGGAAATAGATCAGGCTCTTCGGAACTACACTAACGAATTTGGTAGGGTTCGGTGGATTGGGCCAATTGAAACCGGCGGCAAGCCCGTCTAATTATTGCCGGTTCTCATCAAAGCATCTCCTTCAGACGTTCCTTCATTAGCATTTCCTTTGGCCTTCTGGCGCTGCTCTTTACCCCGGTCTCCAAGGCTTTCTACCGTCCGCTGCCCCCGTACCGAAGTGTCATCCTGCGCCAAAGGCTGCAGGAGGCTATGTCTAGAACATCGCCTATATTATGCCTATATATTAATGCCAGCAGATGTGATTGCCTACGACAATTGTCGCCGAGTCAACGTTGCAGCATCCGACCACACGGTTCCGCCCGTAAAAAATTAAAGCTTTCGTCACTCTGGCCCAACCGCATCTGCAAATTTAGGCGTTTTTTAGCACGTGTTCTTATTCGATAACGATCTGCGGTCTGCGGTTCTCGAGGTCTCTGGCCACAAATTGGACACAAGCAAAAAAGAAGGCTGCCAAGTTGGCAGCCGGAAGTTATTGTGTTGATTGAACTTTTTGGTCGGGGCGAGAGGATTCGAACCTCCGACCTCACGGTCCCGAACCACTTTGAGTAGCTAAACCTAAGTAATTTATTTTGCATCGAGATGCAGCCACGTGCAAAATAAAGGGGTTTTCGCATTTTCTGACATTTGCTCCAATCCAGCTACAGTCCATTTCTATTTATTCCTGCCACAATCCTGCCACAACGCTTTTTGCGTGTTCGAAGTGCGCTTTGAGGGCAAACACGGCAAACTTTCGCGCGTCGATCTGCGCCCTTGATCAGCTCCTTTTTTTGCCGCACCTCACGGTTCTCTGCGGGAGAGGTGGGCGGTGCTTGCGCCAGAACTCCTTTTCTAAGAAAAGTTATCGCAGAGTATAGGTTGAGATTTCACTCTAAAACTGTGCCACAAACGGTAAAAAGGGGCGGGAAATTAAGACGAACTCAACGCGTTAAATACCGATTCAATCTCCGAAGATCGGTCCCGATGGCAGTCGCGATGGGAGACGGGAGCCTCGGTAGGACGAGTGCGGTGATTTCCTCCTCGGCTGTTAAAAGAAACCGGGAGCACAATCACTTGAGACGGTTGCGAACCCGGGCCATCACCTCATCGCCAAGTCGAGTCTCAAGTTCACCATTATTGTAGGCGTCATATCGCCGTTGCGCCTCATCAACCCATAGCTGCTCGCCGTCAGCTTCAACGGTCATATCCAATTCCTCGATGAGTAGATGAGCGAGCGCAGCCTTCTCCTTGACGGGAAGGGCTCTAGCTTGCATCTCGAAGTCTTGGAAGCGTGAGTTCATGGGAGTGACTATAAAGCCAAATACTCAGCTGCCTGCGAGACAAGAATTCCGGAAGATGTTGCCAAGTGCAGGCGGAACAAAGTGAGCAGCTTAAGACAAGAGTGAGAATGGTTCCTTCTTGTTCACTTCGCCAACATTAATGTCTGGCCCACCCATTTGTCTTTCGGCAACCAGCCAATTCAAAACTGCAAGCAGACGCCCTGTGGCGCTTTAGGATTCTCGCACTACAGAAGCCGCGACGCTCGTGCTTCAAGGTTCTTCAAGTTCGAGTTCTGGAATCCGAATTCCAATGGCTGTGATCGCAACGATCTCCGACGAGCGATTACTCGTCGATTTCCCGGTGGATTGTACCTGATGAAAGGCGGGTGCACGGCAGCCTAGCAGGACTGGACACGAGTCAGCTCCCTGAAGCACATACTTCGGGTGGCACTCGGCGCCGAGCGGCGAACGTTCTACTGCGGATAGTAAGCGGGATTGAGCTCGCTGTGGTTGGCGAAGTAGTGGGTGTCGCAGTTGCATTCGGCCCTATCATCGTGATGTCGTCGCTGCTGTTGGCTGGGCAGACATACGCAACGTCACATGGATTCTGTTAGCCAGCGTCTAAATCGGTGCACTCTCAGCTGCATTGCTTGCGTGCTATATTCACGCGAGACGCGCGATGAAGGTGGATCCCCTGGCGCTATGCGCGCAACGAATGAGCCACCGAACCCGTTGCGACGGTGAGATAGGTAGCTAGGAAAGCTAGGGCGTTCTACACTGAACGACAAACGAAGAGGTATGAAACCGATCTCAAAACTGCGTTTTGATTTACTGGCCGGATACGTCCGCAACTCAGTGCTTATTGTCACCGCCGAGGAACTCGAATGGTACGAAGATGGTAACGAAAAGGTGCTGGGTATAGTTGTTCGAGACGTATTCGACGATGACTTTGGGTTTGTAGTTCTTGGACGTGACGCATTGAAGCGTTTTAGAGGTGTGGATATTGAACACTCTTTGAGTTCAAGGAAACGAGCTTGTACGGGATTGAGAAAGGCTCTCGCGGCTTGGGCCAAAGCCAAGCCACACGACTTTTACCAAGGTGATGAAAAAGGCAAGCCATTGGATTTTTTTACGCCAGTAGTCAAGCCTGAAAAGCAGCATCCGTCATTTACAAAGATATCTATGCGCCGAAGGCATCCGGGCCGAGAACTGATGTCAGAACTGATGAACTGGTACGAAGACGTAGACGGCAATTTCGTAGAGCAATTTCAATCGACAGCTTTTGACGCTCGGCTTTGGGAACTTTACCTCTATGCCCTTTTTGTTGAATTAGGATATGGGTTCGACCGTCAGTATTCTGCACCCGACTTCCTTTGCAGCGGATTGAGCGGGAAATTTTTTGTAGAGGCGACAACGGTTAACCCTACTGCCGGTTCGCAGAACATTCAGGATCTGACGGAGGAGGAGTACTTCAAGCACTACCTACCAATCAAGTTCGGTAGTGCGTTGTTTTCGAAGCTAAAGAAGAAGTACTGGGAACTTCCGCATGTTAAGGACCTTCCTCTTGTATTCGCCATACAAGACTTCCACCTCCCCTACTCTATGACATGGAGTATTCAATCATTGGCGGAGTATCTCTACGGAATAAGCCATGTCAGACTCCAGGCTGAGGACGGTACTTCGCAAGATGTTATTCGCACGGTTGACAAATTCCAACTTGGGCCCAAAGAAATCCCTGCCGGATTCTTTCTTCAGCCAGAAGCAGAGAACGTCAGCGCGGTCTTAGCAAATCCAAGTGGGACGTTTGCGAAGTTTGATCGCATGGCGTTTCTCGCTGGATTTGGTGATCCCAAGATCCAGATAGTTAGAACCGGTATGTATTTTGAGGATTTGGTTACTGTGAAACCGTTTACCCACGATCTAAGATCACCTGACTATAAAGAGACCTGGGTGGAGGGCGTTTCGATTTTCCACAATCCACGCGCAATACATAAACTCCCTGAAGCCTCTATTCCGGGAGCGGCACATTACCATCGTACGGAAGAGGGCATTGAAGCTTTCCTGCCGGATTTTCATCCTGCGGGTTCAGTAACCGCCATTGGTCTCCCAAGAGACTACGTGGATGTTACGAGTAAGAGAGAGCGCACCTTGGCAATGGCACTGAAGGGATTTTGGACTAATAGCGACGATTTTGATGAGTTGGACTAAACGAAAAGCAAGTTGTCAAAGGCATCGTTTACCCTAATTCCCGCTGAGGGCTTGGAGTTTGCGGATGAGGTTTTCTATTGTGACGTCGCGTGTATGGGCATTTTTGAGTCGACACTCCCAGATTGTTATTACTGTCCATCCTGATCTACGTAAAGCTCTCACTTGCTTCTTGTCTCTGGTGACATTATCCGCGATCTTTTTCATCCAGAATGACTCATTCGTCTTAGGAAGCTTAGCGCGGTTGCAGTTTCTGTGTTGATGCCAGAAACAACCGTGGACAAATATTATGCAGTGATATTTAGCCAATACGACATCAGGTCGTCCTGGTAAGTCTTTCACGTTTTTCCTGAAGCGAAATCCTCGTCGGTGTAGTTCCGTCTGTAGAGTTTCCTCAATCTTCGTTTCGGTAGATCGAACTGCGGACATTGCGCGGCTGCGCTGAATCGCGGTCATGAAGTCTGTCATTTTATGCTGAGAGTTCGTCCTCAGTGTTCACAAAGTAATCGCAACCATTCGGCCTCGATCAGGCCAACTCTTGATAAATTCTGCCCGATATCATGCGCTATACGCTGGGCGTGTAAGGGTTTGAGTTCCGCGACCCATTCGATCTCTACACTCGCATCGGATATAAAAACAAAACGACCGTCTTCCGATTTTTCTGAGATAACTTGGCCTCTAGCCTCATCAATCTGAAATCCCGCAAGCCAAAGCATGTCCCGCGATTTACCGCCGGCAGAAATCAATAAGTATTCAGACGTACCCGGCGGGAGCAAGGCTATGCCTCTACGATTTGCTTGATCCAACAACATTACGTTCTCATTTAAGTTCCAAAATGGAAATCGAACCAACTGCTCTTTCTTGAATTGGTTCGATCGGTCGAGACGAATACTGTCGCAAACCGGCATGACGCAAAAGCTGTATGTCCAGCGGCCGACATCCGCGTTTCGCTGCCGAATTATTGACCCATGATAAAGGCGCCGCATGCTCTGATCGTATTGGGTCCGCACAGCAAACAGTGAAGCCAGACGCTGATTAGCTTGAGACTTTTCTGAATCGACCATAGTCACCAGCGCTTGCATCAGATCCGGTCCGATGCCACCGAAACCTGGTTTAGAAATATCAATAACCTGTTCAAGCGCCGGGAAAATGGTTCGGTCTAGCTTTCCGTTCGACAACAGCTCCCTGACAACAGCTTCGCTAACGTAACGGGTCGCCGGAAATCTTCTTCCGCCGGGCGTGTAGCGCCAATCGGTAGATGGCGGGGTCAACTTGAGATTGGCTATTGCGTCATTCGCGATATCAGCAATTTCACTGGGAGTAAGATGCGCGTCTTCGAGGACGGCCTGCAATTCATCCGCCAAGAGTTCGGGTAGTTGGTCAAACGCCTCTTCACTCTCCTTCGAGAGAGCTCGGTGAAGTAAGAAAGCTCCGTTTAAATCTCCGTGAAACCTGTCGAGGATTCGTTTAGAGTTTCGTCTTATGGCAGCCATTCCGTGAAGTGCATAAGCTGGTAGGATGCCCGAGTTCATTTCGGCAAACTCGTGAATAAGGCGCAATGCAAGATCTTCATCTTTAACGGTAAACTTTTCTTCCTCTCCAATCCGTTTCCTATCTTTACCAAAAACAAGTATGCGGGTAGCTCCTGACTGGAGTCGAAAGGGCGAACGGTCGGGTTCCGGCTGAAGGCCCTCTTCCGTCAGTCTGTCGTTGATGTGATTGGCAACGCCTTCGAGGGATGGATCAATTGTATAAATTGCCAACAGCCGTGTGTGCTGTGGAAACTCCTGGTGGCTTTGGTTAACAAGGGCCGCAATCAAATCTAAGGTCTTTCGTCCTTCATCACCTGAGAGATCCCAGTCCAGAACTATGATGTCGGGTCGTTCGCAGAGCTTAAATATGTCGGACGCTGGATCGACGTCAAATTCCTCTGGCGGCTCATAAAGTGCACAAATAATCCCCTCTCTGGCAAAACTGTTGACCAAGTCCTTCGGTCGATGCGAATCGTCGTTATCCTGCGCGTCGACCTCGGTGTCATCGACCTGAGTCAAGACATCACCCGCAGATTGTTCGGGTTCATAAATCTTCTTACGTGGCTTTGGCAGATCGTCAACGGCCTGCACGGCCATACCAGTATGCTCATCAAAAATCTGGTCATCTATAAAGACCACACTTTGAAGGTATCTTCTAGCGGCTTCAAGCGAGAATTGTTGTAAAGTCGTCATAGGTGAAGGTTGAGCTTTGGAGCAGTGATGTGAAAAGCAACGGAGAACCCCGATGGGGGAGACTCCAACCTCAAACGCATTTTCTCAGATGCCAACGCGCGTGCTGAAATGAAGACGCCAAGGCCTCTTCCTCCCGGCTTGCGTGTAAAGCCGCGCTCGAATACTCGTTCCCGATCGCGATCTTCGATTCTTGAACCAGTATTGGCAATAATCAAATCGCTCCCAGCAACATCCAAGCGAACTTTGCGCTCACCCTTTGTTTGTGCTAACCAAAACAACGCGTTGTCAATCAGGTTAACAACTGCTGGATAGAGAGTTGAGGGGTAGCTTTCGACTGTCGCCTTGAGAAATGCTGGGGTGCATTCCAATTGTATTTTGTGACGTGTCAGACGATCTTCAAAAAGAGCCGTAACATAATTCCGGATACTCTTGCCACTTATCTCTATAGCGGTACGGTAAAGTCGTCTCTGTAGAGGAGTGAAGAGTTTTAGATGGCCATCCAAGTGCTCAAAACTGGTTCTGATTGAGTTGTAAAGCGGCCGAAGGCTAGAGCTCTTCTGAGAAATCTGCCCGAGCTCACGAACATTTCGCCGGACACTCTTGATTGCCGCCGCAAATTCATGGTTGATAATTGCGACGGCTAGTCCCATCTGAACCATTTCGAAATTCTCGTCAGCCTCTTCTTCCAGCGCCAGCATCCTTTCTTCTAAAGCTTCCATCATTTGCGCCGGTTCGTCGCCTTCGGAGACACGCAGGTTCTCGGCTAACGACGCCAGCATGTCACGAGCTGCCATTAGAGCGTCTCGGTGACGACCTTCTATTGTTGTTAGCTTATTTTCCCAAGTCTTACGAAGCGTCTCAACTTTCTGGGGCGTTAAAGAATCAAGATCCGTTTCTTTTAGTTCATGCTCAATTTGTTCGATAGTTGACTCTAAAGCCACCATCGCCTTTTGTGTAATATCGAGAACACTTTTGCGAGTGTCGCTTGCGGTTGCTTCAGTCTGGGTGACAATGTCCTGAAGCTGTTTCCTGCGATCCGCGCTGACCGCTCTTATGCGGTCCTCAAGGCGCTTTCTCTGGTTAATGTAAACGCGCGCTTGTCGCGCGACCTTACCCAGCGTTTGTGCAATCTCCTCCTCCAAAGGTGTGAGTAGATTCGAATCCAATCGAGCTTTTTCAATCCTGTAGGCATCCCAGTCCCTACTAAGCTCCTTCGTTAGTGCGACTCCAGCCGGGCGCTTACGTGTAAACCGTTCTCGCAAAGCATTGAGGGTCGTCAGCGATTCCTGCTCCGCTTTGATCAATGCATCGGCTGCCTGATCTGGGTTTTCAATCCTCGATGCAGCCTCCATTCGAGAATGGGTTAGCGCCCTTAAGTCCTCCACCGCCTTCTCAGGCAGCCCTGCATTGAGATCACTGGAGAAACTTTGCAAAGCCTTTGCAAACCGACGGCGTTTTTCTGAGGATTGTTTTTGCTGACGAGTTAGTGCTTCCGCACGTCGTCGTATTTCAAGCTGAGTCTTTTCGAAGAGTTCCCCTTTCTCACTATCCTTCCGAAAGAACTCAGCTGCTAATTGAATAAGCAGATTGCTAAGGATATTTCGAAACTGTCTATATGCTTTGTTTTGTTGAAACCCTTCGCGTCCGGCCTTCTCTTGCAACCTAACATTCGCGTTGGTTGTCAAAAGGACAGCGCCGAAGATCCTTCGATATGAGAAGAAGTAATAAGCGGCACCCTTTGAACGTCGCTTTTCGACCTCTAACCAGTCCACTGACACATCTCCGTATGGCAGGACTCTAATGCCATCCCGATAAACATATAGACCGCCTATCTTGTCTAACTTATCGTTTAGTTCCTTATAGTCGTCTCCAACAATAAGCGATTCAGAGGGTCGGCCCATCAGATAGCCAAAAACCAATTCAAAAGAACCGCATTCTGTGTTTCCGCTCTCTTCTGGCGGAGGTATGACAACATCGGCATATTCTTTGTCGTAAACGTGAAGAGTACCTTTAAAGAGCCCGAAGCCATCTACGCTGCCTCTCAAAAAATGATCGGCCCGTTTTTTAATGTCTTTTTTCGTGAAAAAGATCTTCGGATCGAGCAGTTCTTCACCTGCAAGGGCATTGGAAACCAAGCTTCGAAACGAGGTTGAGATATCGGGGGCGTTTTTTGTGCCGAAGACGTGATCCGCAAACCCGAGTAGTTGATTTCGAAAACTATAGTCTTGCTTGGCGTCTTCCAAGGCAATTTCGATCGGCAGAACAGAGTTAACTGGCGCGATAATAAAATGAGTTCCTGTTCCATCACCACGCAAACTTAACGGCTTGGTCTCACGTGCGACGAAGAACTGATCAAGGTCAACAGGATCCGGTTTGAACGCTTTGATCTCTCCAGTTATACGTTCGAATTCCTCCCTCCTTTCTGGGTAACCCTCCTGAAGCTCAGTCACACAATTAGTCAGGGATTGTTTAAGATTCTCAACATCGTCGAAAGTTGGTAGAGTTCCAGCTGGTACGGTTGTTATTGGTATTTCGATTTCATCGAGGTTCAGTCCGGGTAGTTCAAACAAACCCCAGTGAACAAGACTCATCACCAAATCATGTAAGCCGTCTTCACGAATTGCACGTGTCAGAACTAGGACCTGAGTACCAAGAAGAGCAATTGCTAAACGACCGATACCTTTTTCGCCAACGATCGTTCGCAACTTCATTCCCTCGGGACGAAATTGCGCTAACCTGTTTTCTCCCACCTTGCTCTCAGTTCCTAACACAAGCCACTTATCTTCGAAGTCCTCCCTTGTCATTCCCACGCCGTCGTCTCGGATTACGAGCGTGTCGTCTTCCTCAAACAAATCTATTTGCGCTCGTTTTGCGTATGCATCATGGGCGTTCTTGAAAATTTCGTTTATTGCGTTTTGAGTGCCAGCAATCTGCTGGCGTCCCAGCATATCGATAGCACGTGCGCGGGTTTTGAAGTTAGGCATGGGCTAATTTGTAATTAGACGCTGAGGATCAAAGTTAGTGAGAAACATTTCGCCAAAAACCTCTGCCAGAGTGACTGGTACTGCGTTACCTATTTGTCTTGCCATCGAGTTCATGCTACCGAAAAATACGAAGTCATCAGCGAACGTTTGAATACTGGCGGCTTCGCGTACGCTGACAGCTCGATCTTGTTCGGGGTGGCCGAAGCGACCATTCGAGAGACTGATGCATCTAGTAGTCAACCCGGTCGCTGGCTTATCCTTATGCATTCGACCGTAAACGTCAGTATGTCCGTGGTATTCCCCGAGGTGGCATTCGAGCATCAACTCCTCCGGCCAATCTAGCCGGCCACCCCCAAGCGGCGTTGCTCGAATCCTGATGAGGTTTTTAGGCGAGAGTTGCGACGCGCGATGGTTGGGTACGACAGGATGTGTCTCTCCTGCCGCGATTGGGGGGAAATGTGAGATCCATTCCCAGACCGTGGGATATGAGGGATTCGCGGTTCCTGGGCCATGCGTTTTTGGAGGAAGGCTGATTGGGCCGAGTTGGCTAGCAACCAGAATTAGTCGTTTACGCTGTTGCGGTACTCCATAGTTCTTAGATTCAATAACGTCGTAGGTCACCGAGTAGCCCAAGTGATTTAAGAATGAAACGAAATCCCCGAAGGGGCCTATCGTCACGTCAACATTTTGAATCCCCGGTACATTCTCGAGGAAAATCAGGTCTGGGAGGCAAAACTCGACGAAGTTTGCAAACTCATAAAGCAGCCCAGACTCTGCCGCTCTATTCTCCGGGTTCCTGTTCTGCCGAGAAAACGGTTGGCACGGCGCACAACAACAGAAAAGAGTAATAGTGTCTTCTGCGCGAACTATGAAGTGATCGAGTACTTCAACGGGCAGGTTGTGGATGTCGCGCCTTAAGAAGATCGCTTCTGGAAAGTTCGCTTCGAAAGTTCGCTGCGCATCTGGATCGATATCGAGACCGACTCGGATTTGAAGACCGGCAGCCCTAAAGCCGGCGCTTGTTCCTCCACATCCGCAGAAAAAATCATAGACATGTATGGGCAAATCAGCCCTCCTCTGGTGTGAGATGCGAGCAAAGCGACTGCCTCTTAAGCTATGCGGCTAACAGCCTGAGCGTAAAGCACTATAACATGTCAACTTTCTCGAGGAAAAGCGTGTTTTATTTGATTGCAGAGTCAACTTGCGCCTTTCCGATCCGCTCACTTGCGGCCTGCTCCCTTTGCGCTTTTACCTATGGTCAAGATTCTGACAATGCGTGCGTACGCGGCTCGAATTTCGTCAAGGAATTCCAGTCCCAAGCCAGGCTGTTCGGACTGGTACCACTCGAACCCAGCTTCTATGTCGCGTCGCTTGCGACATCGGAGAGAATTCGATAGCCGCTCACTTGGACTTGACGTTGGTATCGGACGGGCCAGCAAGGCGGTCGAGTACCTCAAACGCGTCTCGCCCGCGTGAAGGATCTTCGCGATGGCGCTGGAGGCGAGACTCGGCCAATCGGAGATGACTTTCTGGGGTAGGCAGAGCGCCAGGGTCTTCCGAAATTTGATCCCAGAGGGCCTGGAGGTAGCGCACTTGCTCGGCCTTCGAGAGAGCGTCAAAGCCAGGAGGGGTTGGTACAGATGTTTCAGGCAAGTTCTCTCCAGTGATTGTAAAGCCAGAGGTACTCTACCACTAACATGCTTCGTCATGAACGGCGAATCCGCTGAAGAACCTCTCCTGCGTCAACAACCTCGCCTCATCCGGCTACCGCGATGGCCGCCATAATGGCGACTTCTTGTGTAGCGTCGAGCCCAAATCTCTCGCCTTCGGGAATTCCAAAGGCGAAGCGATGATCCAAGGGATGGCGGCGGCGTCAACGCCTTCCCATAACCCGATCAAGCCAGGAACGCTTCTCTGCCGGTTGTTCGGAAAGCTTCTCGACCGGATCTACCACAGAGGACGCGACGCGTGAAGATGTTGTTAGCGACCCTACGTTTGGTTGGCTTGATGGAACTCTCGACTTAGTGCGATTCTCGCTGCGAACCATAGTCTTGGCTTTCTGAACAACCATGCTGTATACGTTCCATGCCTCGGACTCATCAGCATGCAATACGTTACTGCGGTAATTAAACTTCTCACCGATTTCGTTGATTTCAGGGGGTCGCCCGAGCGCCTCTTCAAGCTGCACATACTTGATCGCCAGCTCCGCAAGTTCCTTCCGGTAATAATCTTGGCTTCTATCGTCCGAGACTCTGCCGTCGGGCACTTCAACCTGAACCGATGGCAATTCCTCGAAAACTCTTCGGACAAAGGCTGCCTTGTCGGACGGCATCAAAGCGCACCGAATTGGCTCATGGGGAGTTTTTTCCCCAATCGTATGATATAGCCCACTCACATCTCCGCCGAACCAATGGTTCGTTGCTAGCGTTGCTCCCTTGGCAAACTGCTTCAAAGTGGGAGCCTTGCCGCCCTTCTCCCCCAGCAGAAGATGGAACGCCTTAGCAGCCTGCTTGATTTCCGACTCCCAACGAGATCGCAAATACGAATCCAAGTATTGGTCGGCCCAATTTCGCCGATGCCGGGTAATTATCTCTTGAAGAATTTCAAAACCCTGCCGGCGACTGCCCGCATTAACGCTCATTGTTACCGATAAGCCATATCCGACTTCGGTGGTTGACGAGTCCTTCTTAATCGGTTCTTCCGGTCCTAGACGGTTTTCAGCTTTGATCAGCTCTTCGAAAAGCTTCTCGTCAATAGGGGTATTCATCTCCTTTAGCTCGTGTAACTCGCGCCGTTCATGATGAGCGAGTCCCGCCAAATCTGTGCGCGAGGATGGCCCTTCACAAATGAACCAAGCTGTTAGCGCGCAGCTTTGCCAGAAGAGGACCGCCGGTCCAAATGATTCCGCCATGAGTCGATGTGGAAACGGCTCCGTCACTATTCGGTCGGGCCATCTTGTTAGCATGACGTTTCCCCAAAGGGATTCTATTTCGGCGACCAGGCCATGCGCTATTACCTCTCGATATAGGGCTGGCTGATAAGGAGACTCCGAGTTGCGTTCGAAGGCAATGAAACCAGATTCTTCTAACAATCCCCACAATGGTCTCATTCCGGGCTTTTGTTTTTCGTGAAGTTCGTCGAATGCTTCCCAGAATTTCCTTAGCGTAGCAACCCTTCCTTCGACTGGCGATGTTCCGGCCGAATCCTGCCAAAGCGCAGCCGCAATGCGCTGCACTTCTTCAGCCGGAATTCCTTGCCTGGCAGCAATCTCTACGGAGCGGCTGGTGCCTCTGACTTTCAACGGCGTCTTGGGAAGAGCTGTCACGATCTGCTCTTCGGGATGCGGTTGTTCACCCAGATAATCAAGAAGGCCAAGCCAGTCGCCTTTGAAGAAGCCAGACAGTGTCGGCTGAAATGGCTTCGTCAACGCTTGTTTGCGTTTCACTCGTCCATCCGTTTTTGCCTTCTTGTAGTAATGTTCGATAAGTGGGACGAAGGTGCAAAGCCGATATCTAGTACCTATCGAGGAATCCGCAATATGAGTTAGCGCCCGCAGAAACTGCTGCTTCGCAACTAGCTGTGACGACGCATCCTGTAGATCCTTCCAGTTCTTCTTTAGCAGCGATATCTCCGCAATTTGAGAGAATCCTAACCCGCTGAAAAAGACATCGAGTTCTCTCCACGCCGCTGCGAGCTCTTCAGGTAACAAGGTACCGGATAGCTTGCCTCTCAAGTCGAATGGATACAGGAGCTTCTCAAACAGTGGTCCAAGGACAGACCAAAGGAAAATAGCGTCGGGGGAACTCTTGAGCAGGACCTTACCGCGCTCCAGTGATGCCAACGAGTGCGGGAAACGAAGACCTTGCATCAGAAAGAAAGGGAAATTACACACGCCCCCGGCGAGACTAACCTTCTCTGGAGCAAACCAAGCTCCTCTCACCTGCTGTTGCTCAAGACTGAAAGAAGTTGAGAGAAATTCTCTCTGTTTGGAAGTTAGACCGTCTATCGTGACAGAGTTTTCATAAACTGCATTTTCGGTCATCGTCACGATTCGCTCACCATGAAGGCTACGAATGAGCAGATCGGCAATTAGCGAATCTAGGGCCGCAAATCTCTCCGCCCGAGCCTCTTTGCGCTCTAGATCGATGAGCGTAGCAATCGCCGGGGCCTGAAGAGCTTTACGCCCAAATGTGTCGACTCTATTACTCATCAAACTGTCTCATTACCTGTATGAACTGCTCGAAAGTAACCGGATTGGTCGTACTCTGAACATAAGCCGAATATCGCTGTGCGAGAGCCTCCTGCTCTCGCTCCAATCGACGATTCTCCACTCGTCTCTCATCGTGAACAATTCGCTGTTCGATCGCACCTCGCTCAAAAAGCACAAATGCCTCCGGGTGTGAAGCGGTGTCATGACCGCGCGTTCCCGGTAGATCTTCGCTGGTTCCAGCCTTCTTCCATCCTTCCGGGAGAACATGTGCAGTAAGCGGATCCATATCGTTCTCACGGTAGATGGTGGCGATGTGTTCATCCAAACCCATCTCCGCATGATAGACAATGTCTAAAAACTGCTCACCGGGGCCAACACGTCCAGTGAGGGCTGGATGTTGCACCACGCGTATTCCACGACCGATGAATTGATAGAACTCGCTGAAGCTTCCATAAGGACGCATTGGCACAACAATCGTGATCGGCGGAAAGTCGTAGCCTTGGCCTAGCATCTTTAACTGAACTATACCCTGGAGGTCACCAGAGTCTTGCTCGAATCGTTGTCGTGTAGACTTAATTCGCCCCTCAGTCATGGAATGATGAAGATGGGAACACGGGATGTTGTACTCATCCGCGATACGCGCGATCTGTTCAGCATGACGCTCTCCCAAGGCTGAGAAGAGCACACGTGGCTTCACGGGAGATAAGAGTTCAGTCTGCCAATCCAGTGCTGCTCGCACTTCCCGCATTACTGATCGAATGGGCGCATCCGACTTTGCCGTAATACGAGCCAGTTTTCGCTCATCCTGCACCAGCTCAAGGAGGGCTTCACGACCGACAATCTCCTCGCGACTTCCATCTGGCCAAACCATCTCATAAGTTGTCTGCTCAGCATCAGGAGCGAAGCGATGCACGCGAAGGTTCTTAGCATGGCCGTCGGCTATCGAATCAATGAGACGATAACGATAGACCACATCCGCGTCGATTGGTTTTCCGTCGAGGCGCTGGAAGCACGCGGACATCAACAGCGTTCGCGCTATATTAAAATGTTGAAATGTTCGCTGATATGATTCTGAGGCTGCGATATGAGCTTCATCCACAACGATCAGGTCAATGTCCTCGGGTTGAAGTTTTGCAAGCAAGTCGTCTTCGTCAGCGCCAGTGCCGAGGGAGTGAAAATTTGTGACGATAACATCGGCTTTAAGCAGATTCTCCCGTGTCACTCTCCGTATTGGTGAGTCCTCTCTATCGAGAGTCATAACGTTAGGAGGTTTGCATCCGGGAATTAGCGGGCCATTGGGCAGTCCATATAGTGCGTTTCCAAGTGCTTGATGATCGAAGGCTTTGTCAAAAACTCCGCGTATCACACTACCTGGCGTGATTACCATCGCTCGACGCTTAGCGAAAATCAGACAAGTACAAACTCCCAAAGCGGTCTTCCCCGCACCAACAGACATTACACAAGCGGCGTTAGTTCCTCCTGAATGAAAGTAGTTGCCAAGCGCCGCCAGGGCTTGCTTCTGACAATCGCGAAGTGTCTTGAGGTTGAGCTTCTCCCGAACCTTATCGAAGTATGAGAGACCCGTTGCGTCGGTCATGGCATTGAAGTCCTTTTGTGCCGAGGAAAAACCGAACAGAGGATTTGGATCCATGTCTGGCTTTTCGACTAGAGGTTTCTTAATGAGAAACTGTGCGAGCAAGGGATCGAGAGCAAGAACTGCCTGCAGCTGAAAAACACACCGTTCAGTGTCAAGCCTAATTGAGTCATAAGAAAACCTAAGCACAGTCCAGCCGGCGGCGTGGAGGTCGTTTTGCCTCAATCGGTCATAAGTGAAAGCACGGCGGTTGCCATGAAACTCAAAGCCATCGAGTTCAACAGCTATTAGAAGGTGGCTGCCCGTCAGCGCGTAATCGATCCGATAAGTATGGCTGTCCGATAAGACATCCTTCTGCGGGAGAACGCAGCCAACAATTTCCGATTCTACAGATGGCGTAAGCACCCAACGCACGAAGGCATACTCAAGAAACGAATCCCAGGATAGTTGCTCAAAGAGCGGAGGCTTAAGCGACATCCGTTTCCGCCTCCACTTGTCGAATTAGCTCCTCTATCTCTTCAACTTTACCGGTACACTGCTCAAACTTCTGGCCGACCTTCGCCGCTTCTAGTGCCTCGTGAAGGTAGCCCTCCCTTTCATACATAGTTATCAATTGATGAAAGGCGGTGACGCGAACGTAATTCCGTTCTCCTCTTCGTTCGTTGGCGAGTTTCGCCAGTTCTTCATCGTTGATGGTTATCGGGTCAAGCGTAATCGTCTCCGGATATTGGTTGATGAGTCGAATGTCGAGCCAGCAGAGTCGCTCAACTTCTTCAAGGACCCATGGCTCTTGTCGTGCAAACCGTCGCAACTCACTGTGAGCGCTTTGAATCAAAAAATGGTAGTCACTCAACGTGCCTGGCAATTCCAATGCTTCCCGAAGCTGTCTTGACGTTGTTTGCGCTTGAGTCTCACCCCCACGCGGTTGAGTCTTCCACGCTTGGGCCGGTGATTCTCCCGTACCCCCAGCTTCGAATGGCCAGCTCAGTGACTCGTGCCGCCTTCCATCTAATTCAAAACGAACTATTTCCGGCACGGCATCATGCCGAGTCAGTTGTGTGCGGTCTACCGAAGGGTCTGGCTTGTACTCGATTCCCGGCGCCTCGGCCAGCCGACGAAACCACCTTTTCATGCACCTCCTCCTTTAACGTTGATGTGAAGAAACGGCTTCAATGTCCCGATGCTGTATTAAGAAAGTGGCAACATCGAAAGGAACGGTTCCGAAAGGTCCGACACAAATTCTGCTCCAGTTATGTGTCAAAAATGAGTTGCTGAGAAAGGAGTTTGCTTCAGGGATTTTAACCCCGGTGCCATATTGGGCTCGCAATGACCTTGGCTCTGATACGACATGGCTTCGATAGTCTCCTTGTTGTGTGAGGGAACAGGGGTGTCCAAACTCGAAGGACCAACTCATCGGGCCGTGAATAGACTGGTGGGATGGCAGCTAACAGATTTGAGGGCTCGGAAATCAGTTGCAACGATCATTGCGAGGATACGGTCTGTCGTGTCTGGTCCGCTCCTGGGCTGTCGTTCGCAATCTGCCGGGCGGCTTTCCTGAGAAAGGGCTTTGCCTCCTGTTCTCTTCCCCAAGAGGCGAGATGTTTTCCCAGATGGTAGTTCGTCACCCCATCTCCCGGGTCCATTTCGAAAGCCCTTCTTAGATACCACTCCGCGGTTGAGTTGTCTTTGCCTACATACGCCAGAAAGTCCCCATAACACGTATACGATAGAGAGCTGTCGGGCCACAGCTCTATGACCTTGCGATACTGCTCGTCAGCGTCTTTCAGCTTTCGAATTCTCCACAATGCAATGGCCAGGTACAGTCGTGACCATCCGTAGTCTGGACCGTAACGAACTGACGTCCTCAACACTTTTACCGCTTCCTTCGCCCGGCCCTTCTTCATAAGGATGTGGCCCAGCTCCGCGTAGGCCCGGGAGTATTTTCGATCGATCGCTATGGCTTTTCTAAGGTGCTTTTCAGCGAGATCCAGTTTGCCTTTTAGCTTGTACATGCAGCCGAGATTGTAGTGGGCTTCCTCATAGTCGGGGTCGATCTTGAGGGCGTCGCGGAGACATTCTTCTGACTCCTCCTTCCGTCCGACGCTGCCGATCACATCGCTAAGTAACACCCAGGTAATGGGGTCTTGCTTGATTGCCAGGGACCGTTTGAAGTAACGCTCTGCCATCAGCCAACGGCCAAGTTCAACGTAACTTGACCCGATAAGACGGTGGGCCAAGTAAAGTCGTGGTCGGCTTTTGATAAGTTCGCGAGCTACCCGAATGGCGTCTCTCCACCTGCCTTCGTCATGCAGCAATGAGGCCCATCTCAGTCTGGCATGAGACGCCTCTGGGTCGATGGTGGAGGCTTCTTCATAAAGACGAAGTGCCTTGGCCGGGTGTCCCTCGTCCTCTGCTCTGACCGCAGCTTCAAATACTCTTTGTGCTCTTTCCATACGTGATGAAGATACCCTAAAACGGTGCGAGTGACTCACCGTGACGAGTTCCTGGTTCATCGTGATCGTCTCAGTTGCGTTCGCCATCCAACGCGCCCGGGCCGGGCTCATCACTTGGTTTATCGTCACCTGCCCGAGCCTGCTGCACGGCGGTTGCCAGCCGTCCTGGATTGGAAATCCGTCAGGGCTTTATGGGTGATTAGGTCGATCTTTTCCCGGGCAAAGGTGCGGAACTTTTTCCATTCCTCTGGGGTCAGGTTGTCATCGGCCAGCAGTTGAAATCCGTTCGCGACGAGGTACTGGGTGCGGGCGAATTGCTCGAAGAGAATGCGCTCGTTCTTCGACAATCCGAACTCCTGGTTCAGCCTATCCAGCACCACAAGGCGGCACCAATCGTGCGGAGTAAGGCCTGTCTTGTTGACCTCATGTTCAAGCTTGAGGAAGTCCTCATCAGTCAGTCGATAGGAGATTGTGTGTGGGAATCGAAGGCCTTTCTTGGTCATGCCAGTCTTCCTTTCTAACTCATCTTATTAATTGACTGCGCATGCGCGGCATGCTCGGGCATGCCATGCATGCTGGAGATCGCTATCTCCTGTAACTACTTCAGCAGGCTCAGCAAGCGGCGTGCCTGCTCCAGCATGCCAGCGCATGCTCCGTGTGCTCGACGCGAAATCCTTTAGGGGTGACGTGTCAAGAAAACTTCAGGTGCGTAGCAACTCCTCACGCTACACTCTCCCCACGTTAGTTCTCGAAACCCCGCGAATGGGCTCCGCTGGTGCGGTGTTTGAGTGTCAGTCTTGGCTTTTGAAGGGTGTGCCGAAACCATAGACTTCGCGACGCTCAAGCAACTTTCAACCGCGCGTTTGATTCCTTGTTTGAGGTGCCCGATCGAGTGAAGCAATCACCTCTCTGTGCCCCAGGAGGTCGGCTGCAGAAGGTCCTGGTCGGTGCAAACTCGGGTGGAATATCTTCGCGGAGTTCTCCCTGGATCGACAAGTCGGTTATTACGATGGCTAATAGCTTCCCGCCGGGCCGTCAAGATTTCTCGCCACCCTGTCAAGATTTCTCGCCACTTCGGCGATCTGGGGTGACAGGTGACCAAGAATCTCGCCACTTCGGCGAACTGGAGTGACAGGTGACCAAAAATCTCGCCACTTCGTCCAGCTGGTTTGCCACATGACCAAGAATCTTGCCACTTCGTCCAGCTGGTTTGCCACATGTCCAGAAATCTTGCCACCGCGTCGAGATTTTTCGACGTTGTCGAGATCTTTCGACGGGACCCCCCGAAATTTTGCGGCACCACGCCGAAAATTTCTCGTCATCCCGCCGATCAGTTCCATTGTTGGGCGGACGAGACACTGAGAAGCGCATGCACCGATTCGTGGGCTTCATCGGGGGAGCCGCCCCCGGACCGCCGATGGGCTCGATGAGCGATCCGAGCTGCGTAATACTTGGTGTCGCGCTAAGTCGTAGGACTGGGTGTGTCGCGTTCCTATTGCTTTGGCCACCGTGGTATTGTCTTGGGAAGATCAACGTTTCGTCAGGAGGTTCCCGTGAGCGCAATCCCCCGTCCCGATCTCTCCGCTCGACCGCTGCGACTGACCTGCGAATACTCGATCAACGCCAGGCCAGAAGACGTCTTCGCCGCCTGGACGAAACGCTTCGACACCTGGTTCGCCCAGCCCGGAACGCTCGCCATGGTGCCCGAGCCAGGGCGCCCATACTTCTTCTACAACCGGGATGACTGGGGCAGACATCCCCACTACGGTCGATTCCTCGATGTAAGAAAGAACCAGCTCATCGAAATGACGTGGATGACGGGAAACGGCACCGCCGAGGGAACAGAAGGAGCCGAGACGGTCATTCGGATTGAGCTTGTCCCCAAAGGCGGGGCTACCGAAGTCCGCTTGACCCACTCCGGTTTCGTCTCCGAGAAGTCGCGCGACGGACACGAGGAGAACTGGCCGCTGGCCCTCAAGATTCTGGACGAAGCGCTGTCGTAATCAGCCTCGTGTCAACGTGGCGGTGCTCATCTTCGACGATGTCGGCTCGAGCCTTATGAACCATCAGGAGGCCAAGCCTTTTCTTCCGATTAGGAGTCGTTCTGTTTTGCCGGTGCCGCCCAACAAGGCGATGCAGCCGGACGGCCGCTTCGCGGCCGCCGCTGATCGCCAAGGCGTTAGGCGGCACGGCTGGGTCGGTGGTGCCATCGTGTTTGGTGTTCGAAACCTTCGTGGCATGGCGAAAGGAGAACAAGATGCCAGACGTGGTTCCGTTTTTGACCTATGAGGACGGCATTGCAGCCCTAGAATGGCTGGCGGAAGTGTTTGGATTCACGGAGACAGCTCGCTTCACGTCTTCCGATGGGA
>JBGTHZ010000068.1:0-16753 GCA_041745915.1 Pyrinomonadaceae bacterium
CGGTAGCGACCGGGACGATGCGTCACCTTCTACGCCCGGCTATATAATCCGACCCCTGGAGGTGAAGAGTGTCACAGTTGACCAGAGTCCAATGCGTACTCGCAGTACCCGAGCTTCAGAAGTCAGTCGCGTTCTACCGTACCCAACTCGGCTTCACGCTCCATTTCGAGGTCGAGGGTTGGGCATTTCTGGCGCGGGATCAGTTTCGATTGATGCTGGGTGAGTGCCCAGACGCAATGCCTGCATATGAAACTGGCGATCACTCGTACTTCGCATATGTGACGGTCGATGCGGTCGACGATCTGTATCTCGAATTTCTGAAGAACGGCGTATCTGGAGTCCACGAGCCTGCCGACAAACCGTGGCGGATGCGAGAATTTGCCATCAGAACGCCGGACGGCCACAGGATCACTTTCGGGCAGGAAATCGAAATCTCATCCTGACGCGATTCTGAACTGGCGTTTAAACCGGAGCCGCGCCGTTGGGACCTCAACTTGTAAATCTGGTAAATCCTGTCAATGGCTCCTTCAAAGCATGGAAACTTAGACAGGATGAACAAGATTTACAGGATGACTGTGGCGGCGGCCTACGAGATGAGACGAAATGCCGTCTCGCGCCATGCGATGAACCTCTCGTTATGCGGCACCTAACACGATGGACAAACGCCCACGCTCAATAACGATCATCAGTTGGATATTTATAGCGTTCGGCAGCATCGCATTTTTAGCCAGCTTGCTGCATTACATTGATACTGACGCCGCTGGCCGCATCGCCTATCTCAAGGCACATTGGATGGTCCACCTCGCCCGGATAGTCGCGGTTATTGGCGGCGTGTTCATGCTCTACGGCTTCAATTGGGCGCGCTGGCTTGTTGTTGTTTGGGTGGGGTTTCATATCATCATCAGTGCCTTGCACTCGCCATTGCAACTGATCGCGCACGGTTTGCTCTTCGCTATAGTTTTATATTTGATTTTTCGCCCACAGGCATCCGCGTATTTTCGAGGCACAGCGTAAAAAGCCTAACAGGGCTACGGTAATTGCAGGTTCAAGATATTCGCAGGTTGGGGAATTTGCAGGTTGGGAAGGGCGGTTTACAGGGTGAACTGCCCTTCCCAACCTGCAATTTAGCGTGCTTGGCCGTCCGTCGGGGATTGAGTCTGTGTTTGCCTACATGTTGAATGTGTTCATATTTCCGTAAGTTTTTCTAAAATAACATTTGTTGACTAGCGCTTGTCCCATCGCTATTCTCACGGCTCCGAAATTCGCAACTCGCGTGTACGAATTTCGGATCTTTGGATCAATCAACAAACCCGTCACCTTAATGATCCGAGATCTGATCGCAATCACTGAATTCGCGCGAGCGCAACACGCCACCTTGGAGGCACACCATGACATTCGGAAAACACATACTTCACTTCGTTTGCTTGATTCTAGTTATCGGCGTGACTGTTCTGACTGGTTGCAGCCACATTCAGGATCACAAAGCCGCCAGCGCAGCCGCAGACCCCGGCCTGGCAGATGCAACCGCAAACAGTGGCAAGATCCTCAACACCACCGCGTCAGAGGAAGCGCGAAAGGAATTTTTGCAGGGACGTGATCTTGCCGAGAGGTTGCTGATTCAGGATTCGATCCAGCATTTTGATAAAGCGATCTCACTTGATCCGAACTTTGCTCTCGCCCATCTCAACCGGGCCAACGTTTCCCCGACGGCCAAGGAGTTCTTCGACCATCTCAAGAAAGCCGTAAGCCTGGCGGACAAAGCATCAGAGGGCGAGCGGTTGTTGATCCTTGGTACGGAAGCCGGGGCCAACGGCAACGCTGCGAAGCAAAAAGAGACCTTGGAGAAGCTCGTGGCTGCCTATCCCAACGACGAGCGCGCGCGCTTCACGGTTGGCGGTTACTACTTTGGCCAGCAGGACTTTGATTCGGCAATTCTCCACTACAAGAAGGCGACGGAACTGGCGCCCAAGTATTCGCCTGCCTACAACATCCTCGGGTACGCCCTCAGGCAGAAGGAGAATTACGCGGAGGCCGAACAGAGTTTTAAGAAATACATCGAACTCATCCCTAACGATCCGAATCCGTATGACTCACTCGCCGAGTTGTTTTTGAAGATGGGCAAGTTTGACGACGCCATCACGCAATACGGGAAAGCCTTGGCAATCGATTCCAACTTCATCAATTCCCATCTGGGCATCGGGGCGGCCTTAATGTATCAGGGCAAGGCAAACGAGGCTGCGGCTGAGTTCAACAAGATAACGTCCAAGGCCCGCAGTGATGGTGAACGTCGCACGGCGTTGTTTGCTCTGACTGTGCTGGCGGTGGATAGCGGAAAGGTAGATCAGGCGCTCGCCGAAGTGGACAAGCAGTATGCGCTGGGAGAGAAGACTGCGGATGTGCCGAACCTCGCAGGCGACTTGCAACTCAGGGGCCTCGTCCTGCTGGAAGCAGGTAAGTACGACGAAGCAAAGCAGGCTTTCGAGCGAGGTTTGAAGACGACCTTGGGTTCGAATCTCTCGCAGGAGATTAAGGACAACACAAAACTCTTTCAGCACTACAACCTGACCCGCGTTGCGCTCGGTAAAAAAGACGTTGCCGCGGCGAAGACGGAAAGCCAGGAGTTTCGCAAGGGCACCGAAGCCTCAAAGAATCCAGCCCAAGTGAAACAATCCCACGAACTCGCCGGCCTAATCGCGCTTGAGGAAAAGAACTACGATCAGGCGATAGCCGAACTGCAACAGACCAACCTGCAGAACCCTCAGAACCTTTATCGCCTAGCCCAGGCTTATCAGGGCAAAGGTGATGCCAAGAAAGCAAAGGAGTTTTCCGCAAAGGCCGCAGCTTTTAATTCTCTGCCCCAAATAAACTACGCCTTCATCCGAAACAAGGCCGGCAAGCAAACATGACCCTCAAAGGAATGGCGGATTCACTGGGCCCTAAACCACAAATGTAACGGCCGGAGAACCCTCCCGGCCGTTGATGCAGTTTTGATTGAGACGCGGTAAAACAGCTCAACCACAGAACCGAGGAGCGCCCGGGTCTAGTCTCGTTAGAGTCAAGAGAGTCAAGCTACAAAATTTCGTTCTTCCACCGTAAAAGTGAAGACAGTTGACTGCCGTCTGCGGCCTGCCGTCTGCCGTCTGTCGTCTGCCGCCTGCCGTCTGCTTACGGGTTACTGAAGCTTGCGGTCCAGCGACAGACTGCGGATAGCCAGGTCCAGCTCGGATTGGAGGCGTGTGCGCTCGTCCACTATTGCGCGGCGGTCTTTCTCGATTTGTTCCAGGCGCGTTTCCTGGTCGTTGGCCTTAGAGACATAGCGCGCGATTAGTTGCTTAGCTTCGGCAGTCTGAGTCAGCGCTTTGATGTTCTCGCGTATCCGTTGCTGGTCTTGTGAAATCTCGGCCGCCTCTTTGTTGATCTGCTGCAAGCGGGCTTCCGCCACCGTCACCCTATCCTTCAGGACGATAATAGTCTCAAGCGCGGCACGTGTTTTCTCGTCAATGTACTTGCGTGCGATGAACAGCTGCAATTGGTGTCTTGTGAAATTCGTAAGTTGATACGAGTCGCGCTGCTCGTTGCGCTCGACGACCGGGAAATCCAGCTTTTGATGCGGCGCAAGTGTGACGCGAAAGCGATAGTGGCTTGCAGTTTTGGTAAAAGCCTTGGCGGCGTCAGCAATATCCGCGCTGGCCGCCGTGTCAGCGGTAAGTTTCCAATCCTCGTCCTCATCCCGCGGATGTTCAAGATAAACAACGCGCGGGCGATCTGTTTGATTGACGAGTGTGTACACCTTCTTGCGGATGCGATAGTAGTGGGCCTCGATCACTCCATTAACTGCGCGAACAAGAAACGTCGGCTGACGGTCTTCATCCTCCTCGCGCAAGTTCACCAGCGTGCCGAGGTCAACCGCGAAAGAAATCAAACGCTCTTCGCCTGGTTTAAGACGTTCGAGCAAAGCCTCTCCCGCGTAGGCATCGCCATCAATAACTGTTAGCGAGCCATCTTCGAGCGTGAGGGAGGAGGTGTTTTTCAAAAGCATGCCGCTCATTGGGCGATGGGCTGGGCTCTGCTCGTTGAAGATGGAAACGCGCTCGCCTTCCATGCGTGTTTGCAGAATGGGAATCAACGCCGAGCGATCGCGCGGGACAGTAACCGGTTGATCGATGCGATACTCAAACAAGTCTCCTACCTCGCTGGCGGTAGTTTCCGCTTCAACTCCAGACTCGCGCCGCGATACCAGGTTGCTAAGTGACTCGCGGTATCCGCCTCCGCCTCCACCAGCGGATCCTCGACTGAATGAAAAAAGACCAACCCCTCTCGAAGTTACCGATTCTTGATCCGCGGCGGTGACCGTGACCGTCTCCGATACACCACCCACCTCCAGGTTCGCGTTGAACTTCGAACGGAGGCCCAGCGTGACATTAAGATTATCCGCTACCAGGTTCTTGAAACCGGTCGCTGTAGCATTCAGTGTGTAGGTGCCTGGAGGAAGATTGTCCGTGCGGTACATCCCATAGCTGTCAGTGGTGAAGTCGAAACTTTGATTAGTAACGTTGTTGGTAACAGTAACTGTTGCGCCCGGGACGCTCGCGCCGTTTGCATCAGTTATTCTTCCGGTCAACGAACCCGTGCCGCTCTCAACCTCACCCGGCTCGTACGTTTGCGGCTTGAGGTTTAAGTCGTCTCGCAAAGGAATGATCGGTCGATAACGATAGACAGGATTCTGAATCGGCTGAATGAACGAAATGGGCGTGCCCGAAACGAGTGAAAGCTCAATGCCGGTCCAGTCTTCATCGCTGATGTTGTCGACGATGGCCCAGCCCTGGAAAAATGGCTGCCCGCTCTGATCGAGTACAAGGCGATAAGTTGTTTTCCAAATCGGAGCAGCGATGGTGTAGCTGACAATCATCTCGCGCTGGCCGGCGCCGTCAGACGTGACGACGATAGTCTTGGCATCGCGCCGCCGCGCTGAAGCAGCCGCATGCGCAAACTCGCTCAGGTCTCGGCGGGCGCCTTCGTCGGCAAGTTGGATGGAACGCACTTCTGCAAGGTCAAAACTGCTGAGCTGGCCGTTGTCTGTAGCGATTACTAGACGATGTGAGATTACGGCAGGCTTGTTCGTGTCAACCTGCGAATGGCGGGCCTCGACCGTGATTATCGAGCCTGTGACGGTGCGGTTAGCAGTGGCGACGACAACCCGCGCGCCCTGGAGCTGGCTCAACACGCCTGCCAACCCGCCGCTGCTTTGGCCCCCGGCTGATGCGGTAGATGCGGAAATCGCAAAAGGAATCTCGGCCATGCGGGTTGACGCCGGCGCGGAAGAGTTATAGCTGACTGCACCGATGCGGCCCTTCCCGAGGTCGAGTACGAGCATGGATTTCAAAACGTCGTCAACTTGCGACTGCTTGAAGGAAAGACTGACTTCGGCATGGCCGTTGACGATACCGCGTCGCTCAATGTACGCGACCCCGTTGCTGTAGAGGATGACACGCCGAATCGGCAGCGAAGCGTTCGGAATGCTGAGTTCAGAGCGCGAGGTTCGGAGTTTGGAGTTTGGACTGCGAAGTTCCGAGTGCGAAGTTTGTACCCGGGACTTTTCACGGTTGTTAAGCCTCAACTCCTTGGAGTGCGCCGATTCGACCAACCCAGCGCGGCTGCTGCGCTGAGGACCCCGGCTGTCGGCGCTTTGGCCCAACGCTGCCTGACGCCCTGCGGTCTTGGCCCGCGGTGTTTGCTGTTGCGGGTTGAATGGTACCGGCGACTTTGAACTAAGGGCTCTCGGTCGCGGTGTTTGTGCTTGGATGTTGAATGCGAAAAGGGAGATCAGGACAAAGAGCAACGTGCGTTTCATTGGGTGGCCTCCTAGCCGAGTAGCATTGAAGCGGGAGACGGCTATTGAAGGGGAGACGGCGTGAAGGGAGACGTGGTTAGGTTTGCTTGCAGCTAATGGATGCTGGAATGCGATCCGAAGGTTGGACGTAGGCGGAAGCAAGCAGCACGAACGAAGTTCGCGCTGGTTCGGGCGTGAGCAGACTAACCAGAGTTGTCCGCCGTCTAACTTCCACGCGCGGCCGGCTCATACGGCCCAACAGCGATGAGCGAGCCTGCGGATCGACTGAGGATCTGATTGTTTGCAGACTAACCTAGAAGCTTTGATCGAGGCTGGTAGCACCTCTCTGATGAAAGATCGGAAGAAGCTTGTAGAAGCTCTGCATGCGTGTTCAGATTCGGCGCAACCTCAACACATCACAGAGATGCGCGGACTTGGGAAGGATTTGTGGCAAGAAATTGATCCACAAGATTATCTCAATGCGGAGCGCGACTCGTGGGACAACTGACGCTACCGAACACGCGGCGCGCCTTTATCGGTTCGTTCACCGGTGAGAGCCTCGAGAAGCAGATCGTCAGAGTTGCCGATGCGTGAATCCAGTTGCGAGCAGCCTGCTGTTCGGCAGCTCTCTTGACGCTCGCAGCCAAAAACCTCCACAAATCAGCCTCCTCGCGCGGCGCACGACTTCGGCTAATATTTCCCACCCTACCGCTGTTGACTTACATTCCCTCGATTGTTACACTTGTGTCCCAAAGTTGGAGAAGGAGGCAAATAGTGGAAACCACTGCAACATCTAAAGGCCAAATCGTGATCCCTTCGTCAGTGAGACGAATGTTCGGAATAAAGGAAGGAACCCGCATTCAAATCGAAGTAAATGAGAGTGCAAAGGAAATCATTCTTAGGCCAATCACGAGGGAGTACGTCCACAGTCTGCGCGGCAAGTTTAAGGGGAAAGGTCTCTTGGAAGAGCTGATGGCTGAGAAGCAAAAGGAGCGAAAACTCTAATGCCTCGCAAGCCGAAAACCATCGTGCTTGATTCCTGGGCGATCATGAGCTACCTGCAGGGTGAACCCTCCGCGGAAAAGGTAGCAGACATTATTGCAGATGCGCATGAAGACAGTGTTCCCGTACTCATGAGTGTCGTCAATGCCGGTGAAGTTTGGTACATCATTGCCCGCAAGACTTCAGAAGCTGATGCCGACCGCAGCATCCGCGAACTAAAGCAACTCGGAATAGAGTTAGTCGACGCCGGTTGGGAAATCGCACACGAAGCTGGCAGGTTCAAAGCTAAACACAAAATGTCTTTTGCCGATTGCTTTGCGGCCGCTCTTGCAAAGCAGAAGAAGGCTCTTTTGTTAACCGGCGATCCTGAATTCAAACAGGTGGAACAAGCGATAACGATCGAGTTCCTCTCATAAGCCTAGTCGGGCCATTGACTATCGCGGCTTCGCTTGAACGGAGTAAAACAGTATGACGATCGAAAGAGTTGGAAAGATCTTCTTTGACGACCAAGGGACACTGATGGCGTCCACTCGGTGGATCTCCACTCATGATGAGGGCATTGCGGAGTGGCTGAAGAACGCGAGGCGTGCTTATCAAGTGGATCGCTCGAATGTCGAGGAACCGGACAGGATCTGCATCCTTCTTTTCAAGGATGCTGACGCGAGCGGCTCTGCGAGAATTGGTCTCTTGGATGTTGGCGGCATGACACTCGAAGATATCGAAACCTGGAGCAAGTGGAACGATCCCCGAGCCTCTTCTCGAGGCTCTGATTTGCTTGAAGAAGAAACCCAGGGAAACGGTGGCAAGGCATATATGTTCAGTCTGTTCACCGGGCCATCGCGGATCATTGGTGTCGCAGATCGTACGAGGAATTGCAAAGGACTTGACGGTCCCGCGAAGACGGTCGAAAGGGGACATCCGGGGTTCATGCCGTCGATAGCTAAAGGCCGAGAAGTGCACGATGTCGATTTCAGAAGCGAGCTTCAACGAGCTCTAAGCTGGTATGGACTCGAATTCCAGGATCTTCCCGGCCCATTTAGAAAAGTGATCGAGAAGCGGGAAAGCTTTACCTTGGTCGAGGGCGAGAATCCCGTTGACTTTTACCGCGGACGAATTGATGTTCAAACTCTCATTCAAAGGGTACTGCGGCACGATCAGTCCACGCTTGCTATCCAGCAAATGAATATATATGCCATTCATAATGGCATCACTCTGAACGACGGCAAACCCCTCGAACTTGAGCGCATCCGCCCGTATCCCGGACTCGAAGGACCATTCATCTATGAGATCCCCGAGGAGCTTGTTGATGAAGACGGAATCACCCAAGCGACGACGCAGGGAAGAACGAAAGCTCGCGGTCGGTTAATTCTCTGGACCTCGGAGTCCAACATGCCAAATCGGCACAAGGTTTTGAAGCCTCGCTGGAAACTGAGCTATCGCTCCGGTCGGGCGATGCTCGGTTCGAAAAGCATAGCTGAGATTGCGCCAGCGACTCCCGGAGCTGAATTTATTTACGGGGAAATCGAGCTTGAAACGCTTGGAGCATATGCGCATACAGGTCGCACTCGCCCGAAGGATGGTCCTCTGGTTCAAGCGGTGGACAGGTTTACCACAGAACAAATCCGCCAGCTTGCGAAACAAATAAACGACCGCCGAAGACATGAACAGGATAGCGACGAACTAGATGACATTCATCGGGAGAACAAACTTCTTGATGAGTTCAAGAACAAGTTCATGCCCAGTGAAGGTTTGGATGGCAACGGCAATCGTGGCTTAGATGGAGTGGGGCCAGGGCGGATCGACCGGCCACCACCCCCGCCAACACCCACCGGTACGATTCCAAACGTCATAGAGTTTGGATGGTCCGATGAGAGGATTTTGAGAATTGGCTCTGGAGTTGCAGTGCGCCTTTCAACGATTCTTCAGGCACGAGTACGGGATGATATGGGACGTCTCGTACCGGGCACTGATCTTGAATGGGTAACCGACAATGAGCAGATTGCGCGTGTTGAGAATGGTATCCTGAAAGGACGCCACAGGGGCACGTGCAGCATCCACGCAAGGGTCGCTGGCACTTCCGTGCGCTCCAACATAGTGTCGGTGGAGGTGTGGATAATCGATCACGTCCTTCTGACACCACGTTCGCTCGAAATACTCGTCGGGGAAAAAGAAACAATCACTGCCGAAGTAACTAACGACCAAGGAGAGCGGGCCACTGACGTCTTGTTGGAATGGGTACACGATGCGGACGATCAACTCATTCTTCGTATTAATCCGTCTGGCGTTGTTTTCGGAAACAGGGTAGGAAGAACGAGCATTACTGCGGGAGCAAAAGGGATCGGGGAAGAACCTGTCTGGGCAAGAGTTCGGGCGGATGTTGAAGTAAAACGTAACCCTGAAGCACCAAAACGCGGGAGTGGTTTTCCTAAACTACTACTTACTGATCGAGATCCCGATCCGCTCACGGGAGAAGTCCGGAGGGGTAGCACGGACCAGGCCACTTTATGGCAAGAAGTGCTGGATCAGAAGAACAATATTTGGTGGCTGAACCTGCAGAGCGAGGACGCGGCATTCGCATTTGAGAAGAGGTCTACTGACGCAAAGTTCTGGCGGATGTTTCATGCGCAACAGGTTGTCGAGATGGTGGCTCAGGTTTACATGCAGCAAGAATTCACTTCGAGGGGAGAAGATGAGAAGCCGGATCGTTGGGAAATTCACAAGCAGGCCTGGGAGAGAAACCAGATAAGTCTCAAGCAACCAATGTGGGAAGAGCTAAAACAATACGTCGAGACAGGGAAGGTTTTGGAATGAGTACGCAACGTCTTGGTTTGAAAGAGAAGTTGCTCTTGGCCGCACTGGAATGCTCGAACGGAGCGACAAACAAGAGCTTCACCGGCGAAGATCTTCTCGTGGAGGCGTGGAAGCAAGATCCTCACGCGTGGGGATTGCGCGGTTATGAATTGGAACACCCAGATCTCGAAAAATTAAGAAAGGAGATTGACAGTCGTGGCAAGTCGACGGGATCTCAAAGCCTCGTGAATAATGGTTTCCTCGCAAAGCAAGAGGGACGAATATACCGTCTAACCAGCAAAGGGCTTGCTGCCGCCGCACGGCTAAGCCAACCTGGAAAATCCGTTGACAAGACTGTGCAGATGAAGGTCGGCAGAGAATTGCATAGCAAGATCAAGGCTACGCTTGACAGCCCGATCTTTAGATCCTGGATCAAGAACCCAGACCAGCCAAGACTGTTTAGAGACGCCGGATACTTTTGGGGGATCGGTCCCGGGAGTCCTGCCGGAACAGTGAGAAAGCGAGTGAGTGAGGTCGACGATGTACTACAGGCAGCCTATGAATTCCTGAACGATCGGGAAGTCAATGAGATAGCCGATGCACGAGGCAAGGTATTGTTTGACAGAAATGATCTCGATCGCTGCAGTCAATTTCATCGAACATTGAAGGAAAGATTCGCTAAGGAATTGGCTATTCTCGATCCCGAAGGACTAGGTTCCGTAAAAGATAATCGCCAACTTGACATGAGTAGCGCCTGATTCTTAGCTTCTTTCGTCCGCCAGCGTTAGAACAATTCTGCAACTTGAGTTTGAACTGCGGTGACTGAGACTCTAGATCTGGCAATCCTAGATATGCGTGCTCGAACGCCGCCAGTGCTGGCAGAAACAGAAACCAAAGAAGTGGACGAACCAAGTGATGACGCTTTTGGTGAAGCCGCCGCCCAGTATGGCGCTCCAGGCAAACCACACTTCATTGTTGTTGCGCCGGGTGATGCACAGCACGGGCGTTGTCGGGAAAGCCAAAACTCAACCAGTCCGTTCCGCCCGGCGCAATCGATCTAATCGCACCCATGGTTCAATGTGGATGTTGATGTCGCGCCAGAAAGGGATCGAGACGCAGTGACAGGGGGATGAGGAGACGCGGGGATGGGGGGACGGGGAGACGGGGGACGGGGAGATGGGGGACAGAGAGACGGGGGACGGGGAGATGGGGGACAGAGAGACGGGGGACAGAGAGACGGGGACAGAGAGACGGGGGACAGAGAGACTGGAAGACGGGGAAGACGGGGTGCGGTAAGAGTTAGCCCAGGATTGGGGTGGGTCTTTTCCGACTTCGGTTACGAGGTGGTGTAAGTTTCTTGTGGGATGTGTAGATATAGTCGTGCCAGCGTTCGTCTCGATACTTGCAGTAGAGAGACCACTTCTTGGATTTCGGAACAATCAACCTATCCCGAGGAACATTAGAACAGAGTTTGCAAATCCCTCAACCAAGCTTGCAGCTTGTCTTGCAAGATTTGAGAGAACGTCCGTAAGCTGATCGCCGAGGAGCAAGGGAAGCGACACCACTACAACCGCGGAAAGCACCGCCAGGTGTGAAACCGCTTCTGAGATATCCAGTTTTTTCACAGCAACTTTTTTCATAGTTCACCTTCTGACAGTTCTCCATAGACCGAACAGTCGGCCTGACTGCCGAATTTTAATGGGATAAAGCTTCTATACGAATCGTAGCGGTCGTCAACGGTGGCGGGAAATTGCCTTTACCGGAAGACGTCGCAGGGGAGAAACGCGGTGAGATCAAGTGAGTGAAACGAGATTTCACGTAAGCGTGGAGAGGATTTCAAACAGGGCGACGACTATATTGGCAATCGGCGTGCCCCCCGCACGTTTAATCGCTTAAAGGCCGCTAAGCTCTTCTCTTGTCGCAGTTGTTGAAAACATCGGAACGTCTATGGGCGGAGTTGGGTTGTTCCGGATCGGTCATTCTGAAGAACCCCGTAATCAACCTGCAATACTTCCGACTGCCTTTAGCACCTTTTGAAAAGATTCGCACTCTTGGGGAAATCAACAACTTGAAAATATTCTTTGTTTGAAACCGCCCGTCCTTACTGCACATTATTAACTGGAAAGGTCCTATTTACCCGGAGCGCATCCGAAAGGATGAGGACGGTCGGGATAGGCTTCCTCAAAATGAGGTAGTTGTGGTAAGAATATGCCTCCAGAGATAACGCCCCAACTGCCGGTTGTCAGCAGTCCTTACTCAAGTTTTAAGCAGGGTAAATTTCCGACTCTACATAGTTGGTTGTAAGCGTAATTCTGAGCTGCTCATGAATCGCAACTGTGATTCAGAGCGCCCGTCGATCGTAAGCGAAGCAACCGCCGGCTTCGTTGAGCCTAACAGTCATGCGGCGCTTTCCCGCACGCATCAGCCGGTGGCTTCTGCCACTCATATCTAACAGTCGAAACAGTTTCGAACCCAAAACCTACCCGAGGAAATTAGGAGAACCCCCATGAAAGAAGAATCCGTGCAAACCACGGCACCGAAATCTTACAGCAAACGAAAATTCATTAATCAGGTTGGCTCAGCGGCGACTGCAATCAGAGCCAGCAGATGCAAGTCCAGGCATAAATTTCTGCGGACAACCGGAAGATTGTTTGTGCCGGCATTCGCAATGATGGTTCTAGTCGCCACCTTTCCCGCATTGGCGCAGGAGCGTGGGAATAGTGTCAACAAGATCTGGGGAGAACGCTACAGAGCTGCCCGGCAAATACGACCACAGGCACGTGAGACTTTTCAGCACGGCGGGGTCTCGGTACGTCGTTTCCGTCACTGGAATCACGTTGCGATCGACGCGAGTGGACTCGACCATACACCCGTCCCAGCCGGAGACCCTCGGATCTTCGGCGAGCAAGTCGGCCCCGGACGATCTGCTCGTGCGATGGCCATAGTTCACATTGCGATATTCGATTCAATAAACGCAATCGTTGGAGGCTATCAAAGTTTTACGGGTATTCCTCGGGTGCAGCAAGAGACCTCGATCGACAGCGCAATCGCCCAGGCAGCTCACGATACTCTGGTTGCCTGCTTTCCTTCCCAAGCCGCGAGCTTTCACCAGGAACTTGCGGACGATCTTAGCGACATTCCGAATGGCCCTGCCAAGGCCAGAGGTATCGTTCTGGGCCAGCAGGCGGCTGCGGCAATTCTGGCGCTGAAGACTGCCGACGGATCGGCGCACCCGGAACCTCTCCTCGGCGATATTTTCATAAGTGATCAGCCAGGCAAGTGGCGGCAGGATCCCATCAGCCTGCTTCCCGTCGCCCTTGGTGCGCACTGGGGTGACGTAACTCCATTCGTTTTGCTCTCGGGCAATCAGTTCCGAGCTCCCGCTCCACCGTCAATGAATAGTCAGGCATATACAAACGCCTTTCATGAGGCGAAAAGTCTCGGCGGCGATGGCATAGTGACGCCCACCGAACGCACTCAAGAGCAGACCGAGATCGGTATTTATTGGGCGTACGACGGGACGCCGAGCTTGTGCGCACCGCCGAGACTGTACAACCAGATCGCCATGCAAATTGCTGATCAGAGAAACACTCGCAAGGTCGTCGACCTGGCACGGCTTATGGCGTTGGTGAACACGGCGATGTCTGATGCCGGCATCGCGGTCTGGGAGTCAAAGTATTTCTATAATTTCTGGCGACCCATAACTGGGATCAGGGAGGCCGACCCGGGGACTGGCCCAACGGGCCAGGGCGACGGAAATTCTCAGACGCTCGGCGACATAACTTTTTCGCCGCTTGCAGCGCCGGCAAGCGGTCTTAGCGGGCCCAATTTCACCCCGCCCTTCCCAGCGTATCCGTCGGGCCATGCCGGCTTCGGAGGCGCTTTATTCCAGACATTGCGAAACTTTTACCATACGGATCACATCCGTTTCACCTTCGTCTCCGACGAATTCAATGGTGTCACAGAAGACAACGAGGGAAATCCACGGCCACTCATCCCGCGCAGTTTCAGGACGCTCTCTGAGGCTGAGGAAGAGAACGGCCAGAGCCGGATCTATCTTGGGATTCACTGGAGTTTCGATAAGACTGAGGGGATAACGCAGGGTCGACGCGTGGCGAATTATGTTTTTGAAAACGCGTTCAGACCGGTACGCGGCAATCACTAAGACGGCGGCCGGCATTAACTAATCGTCATACCCTCTAGAGTTCAACGACCGCTGCCGTCCACTATAGCAGTTCCGCCCGGGGTGATACTCTACGCCTCGGGCGTTTGAATTCATCAAGACTCAGAAATCCCACCCACGGGAGTTTGGGGGGTTCAGATCCAGCCTACTTAACCAGCGGTAACCGAATGTAGCTTGCCCTGTGGGTGGGATTTCGAGTCTTGACACATTCTCTATGCACCTGAGTCTCTACGTTCCACCGGCTCTAAGAGAGAACCGCTCGCGGTTCTGTAGAGGTAAGAGCGGGGACAGGGTCCGCCTTCCTGACCTGCGAGTTTGCGGCGCTTGAGCTGTTCTTCGGCAATAGTTTTTTAAGCGGGGCTATGTTTGCCTCAAGCGTTCGGCAACCGGAGACCGCGCGATTGCAACAAAGTGTGTTAGTTTTGCAGTGGAATTAAGCCCTCTTATCAAACGGTTCCCGCACACGTAATCTCTCAAAGGAAAAGTCATGAATAAGGTGTTTTCGTTATTAATCCTGGTTTCGTTCACTCTATCAACGCTCGCTCCGCTTCATGCACAACAGCCTACGCAGCCCCCTGCTGACGATATCGTACGCATCTCGACCAACCTGGTTCAGATTGATGCGGTCGTGACTGATAAAGACGGCAGTCCGAGGACAGATCTCAGCGCCGCCGATTTTGAAGTTTTGCAGGACGGTAAAACTCAGAAAATCGTTTCTGTCTCATATGTCAACACGGAGATCCGTGACCAATCGGTTGCCCTGAAAACGGCAGACAAGAAAGCGCTGATTGGACAACCCATTCGAACTCGTCCCGAGAATGCCGGACGTGTCCTCACGTTTGTTGTCGACGACGGTAATTGTTTTGCTTCGAGGCTTGGGATGCTGGCTTCGCGGCAGGCTCTGGAAAAATTTGTTATTGAACAAATGCGACCTGATGATTTGGTTGCTATTTATCAAACCAGAAGCGGGAGTAGCGTCTTACAACAATTTACTTCCGACAAAGCGCAGTTGATGCGGGTGGTCCGCAAAATCCGATGGTATCCACCGTCCGGGATGTGCAGCAACGACGCTAGCGGCGATTTTTTTGACCCGGCACGACTTACTACTTTTGAAAAAGACCGTGACAGTGGCGTCATCAACATTGAAAGTGAGGCGGATCGCGCGAACCGCAATAGGATTGAAAACCGCGCCAGAGACAATCAAGTTGCCGGGTTGATTGGTGTATTACGTTATATCACTCGCGGCCTGCAGAGAGTTTCCGGGAGAAAAACAGTCTTCTTGCTCTCCGACGGGATACCGCTGCTTGCGACAGACACCGAACAAAGAGGTCCGGCCGGCAGTCCCGTGGCGACAATGAGGATAGCCGATACTCGCGGAGTAATGCGTGATCTGATCGATTCGGCGAATCGCGCATCGGTAGTCTTCAATACGATTGACGTGCGCGGGGTGCTGCAGCCAGATGGAGGAATCAGCGCCCAGGATGCGTTTAGGGGTTTCTCAGGGCTCGATGGAAATATTCATACAACAGCCAAGATAACCGCGACGAGAACTTCGGCAATTGCAAATTCGCAAAGTGGGATGGTTTATCTTGCCGACGAAACGGGAGGCAGGTTTTATGACGACGCGAATGATCTAAACGTCCCTATGCGCCGCGCGCTTAACCTTGAGAAGGGCTATTACCTGATTGGCTACCAACCCGACGCTGATACTTTCAAGGGCAAGCGTTTTAACAAAATCGAAATCAAAGTTAAGCGTCCGGAGTTGAGCGTGCGTTCACGTTCGGGGTTCTTCGGAATAACAGACGAGAGTTTGCGCCCGAAAAAGCGGGCCGGCGACAGTGAGCTCTACGAAGCTATCGCCGCCCCTTTGCCAAATGCGGGGTTAAACTTGCGTCTCACTGCCTTTTTCGCTAATACGCTGGAGGAAGGTAGCTTCGTGCGAACGCTCTTGCATCTTGACGGCCAACAAATTTCTTTCGCCAATGAACCGAGTGGGATGAACAAAGGCGTCTTTGATGTTGTCGCAGTGACACTAAACGAGAAAAATGAAGTAGTTGACGAATTTAACCGGACACATACGATTCGTTTTCCGGCTGCACACCTCGCTGCGATCAAACAGAACGGACTGATTTACACGGCCGACATTCCGGTAAAAAAACCTGGCGCCTATAATTTCCGTGTTGCGATCCGCGACGTCACTTCAAGATTACTGGGTTCAGCGGGACAACAAATTGAGGTTCCGGACCTCAAGAAGAAGGGCTTGGTCCTATCGGGACTAACAATCGGCGAAGTAGAGTTACAGAACGGCAAACCGGTTATGCCGTCGGTCGAAAAGGCGCAAAACGGGTTTGCGCCCGTATCCACAGTGTCGAATCCGGCGATCAGGCGCTTTCGGCCCGGGGCGATTCTCGGCTATTCCTACAGACTCTATGGCGCTGAACGGGCGACGCAGCAAGCCAATCTAACTGTGCAAGTTCGATTGTATCGAGAGGGGCAGGTGGTTACGGAAGGCGCGCCGCAAGCGACGCAGTTTGAACCACAAGCTGACATGATGCGGATCAGCGATTACGGATATCTGCGGTTGCAGCCCGACGCGCTCGCCGGTGACTACGCCTTGCAAATTCTCATCAAGGATTTGAAGTCTAACGAAACCACCTCGCAATGGATCGATTTTGAAGTGGTGAGATGAAGCGAAGTATCTACCGCTTCAACGGCGCCGCATTGACCGTAATAGGGTAGTTTCACGCAAAGGCGCAAAGGTAGCAAAGACGCAAAGTCTAGAACGTTCTATTCTTTGCGTCTTTGCTACCTTTGCGTCTTCTTAGAAACTTCTACGTTGCCTCGCAGGGTACGAGTTGGAAACCGAGCGATTTTGCTTTTCTTCGCAGATTGGCAAAGCGGCGCTCCTGATACTTTTGTTCGTAAGCTTTTTGACCGACTTCGACATA
>JBGTHZ010000069.1:0-55905 GCA_041745915.1 Pyrinomonadaceae bacterium
AGCTGCGAAGAGAAACAGCATTGCCACCCCGAGGGGGAAAAGTCTGCGCATTAAGAAAGCTCCTTAGGGGATCGCCGAATTAGTTGTCAATTGACTCGCTTTCCGGCCGGAACCAGGAAAACAATTGGATATCGATCGTGAATGTAGTAATGAAAACTTGCAGCGAGTTGAACCGTATTGACGAAATTTCGAGGCCTCACGGCGTCGGGTAAAGTAAAACTGAGTAGATTGCTTCTAGTCGAAATCCAGGTGAAAGTCAATAGAGGAGCCCGACCCGGTAGTGGGTCAGTGCCGAGAACGTTTGCTGAGCGTTTTGTTTTCGTACTATTAGCGGCGCTTTCGAGGGTTCGACGTACTCTTCTGCACCGAACCCACTCTCGCTTGAGAATTTGTATCAATAATAATGGAATAGGCGTTGTATATTTTGCTGGCACGTCTATTGCCGAATTAATGTCAAAATTCTGGCTATCGAAAGATTTAGAGAGGAGATCACACGTGAGCAAGAAGGTTCTTACAGTAATGGCCGTCGCGGTTCTGTTCGGGGCAAGTTGCACAACGACGGACCAGACAGCAAACGTCAATGCTAATGCTGCCCCTACGACAACAACGCGCACGGCGGCGGACGGGTCCGAAATCACCACGACCACTGACGCCAGCGGCGTAAAAACAGAGACAAGAGTATTCCGAAACAATCCCAGGGTTTCCAGAGTGGTCGTCACCACCACGAGCGATGGGCGGCGGACTGCACGCGCCTACTCGCCAAGTGGTGAGGAAAGGGAAATCAATGATGTAGGCGACGCGCTCGAGGCTACTGGCGACACGATTGCCGACGCCGCTCGATGGACCGCGGACAAGGCCGTGGACGTTGGCGACGCTACAGTTGACGGCGCCAAGTTCGTAGGCGAGAAGACGGCGGACGGCGCCAGGACAGTTGGCGAGAAGACGGCTGACGGCGCCAGGACAGTTGGCGAGAAGACGGCTGACGGCGCCAGGACAGTTGGCGAGAAGACGGCTGACGGCGCCAAGACAGTCGGCAGGAAAACTGCCGAGGGAGCCAAAAAGGTCGGCAAAGGGATTAAGGATGCCGTAACCCCATAGAGTGTTTAGTGACGGCGGGCAGGGAAAAGGGGCAGTCATGCGTGGCTGCCCCTTAACTGTGTTGATTCGCAAGGTTGGGAAGGATTCGGTTTCCCATTATTTTCCATTTGTCTTTCTACACTGTTGACTTCATGTTCGTGTGATTTCGCGAACGATCCACGAATTAACACGAAGATCACGAATGAGATCAGAAAAACGACCAATGAGAAATTATGAGAAATGAGGAATAGAAATTAACCCTTCCGGGCTCAAATGAACCATTAGAGCGTGCTCGTCCTCAGCCTCCAACCGGCCAGGGTGTTATACTGACTGTGCAATTCAGTTTGACGGCGGGAAGTCTACGACAGGGAGCTATTCATGGTAGATACGTCAAGATTCACAATAATCTGCCCGTGCTGCGAGTCTAACTTGACGGTTGACGCACAGACAGGAGCATTAATCGCTCACCAGGATAAGACCAAGCCCCTGGCGTCGTTTGACGAGATGGTTAAAGGCCTGGACAAGCAAAAACAGGTACGTGAACAAATCTTCGCGCAGGAACTTAACTCAATGAAAGACCGAGATCGGATTCTGGAGGAGAAGTTTCAAGAGGCCATGAAGAGGGCCGAGAAGGAGAAAGACAAACCTTATCTCAACCCGTTAGACCTCGATTGATGGACATGCCTTTAAGGTGTGCTTTGTGCTTTGTACTTTGTGCTTTGTAGTTCCGCTCAAGATCCGAGAAGAACTTCCTTGCCCGCCGGAGAGAAAGCAACACCCTCCCCGTAATTGATCATCGAAAAGCCCGACAAATGTCTTTTTTCCCCAGGTACAAATCATTGGAGCAACATACGATGCAGCGCAAATCGAAAGCTCTCTTAACGCTGTTCATAACCTTACTGGTGTTCACCACTTTGGCAGCTGACTCTATGGGTCAGGTGAAGATGCCACGGCTCAGCTATCGAGACCGTACGTTGGCTAATGGCTTGCGCGTCTTAACCGCTGAAGACCGTTCGAGCCCTACGGTGGCAATTCAAGTCTGGTACAAGGTGGGCTCAAAGGACGACCCCGAAGGCCGCAGTGGCTTCGCACACCTGTTCGAGCACATGCTCTTTAAGGGTACCAAAAACATGAAAGATGAAATGATGGATCGTCTGACGGAGGACGTGGGTGGTTTCAACAACGCTTCTACGTGGGACGACTTCACCAACTACTACGAAGTGGTGCCATCAAACTATCTGGAAACTCTGCTCTGGGCAGAAGCTGATCGAATGGGATCATTGAACGTTGATGACAAGAACTTCAAGTCGGAGCGCGATGTAGTCAAGGAAGAGTTTCGCTCGCGAGTTTTGGCCCCGCCTTATGGTCGCTTCTTCTACGCCATAGAAAAACATTCCTTTGCCGCGCATCCTTATCGACGACCGGGTATCGGCAGCATCGAAGAACTCGATGCGGCCACTCTGGAAGACGTCCGTTCCTTCCATTCAACTTTTTACCGCCCGGACAATGCCACTCTGGTGGTTGTGGGAGACTTCGATCAAAAACAACTGGACGCCTGGGTCGACAAATACTTTGGACGGGTAGCTAAACCAGATCGTCCACTTCCGCGCGTTAGCATCAAGGAGCCCGAGCGGATCGCCGAAAAGCGAATCAACGAGTATGCGCCGAATGTACCATTACCGGCGGTCGCTCTGACCTATCTCACGCCCGCCGTTAAAGCGGATGACTCATATGCATTGCGGGTCGCGGAATCTATCCTATCCAGCGGAGAATCCTCGCGACTGTACCAGTCGCTTGTTTACCAGCAGCAGATTGCCCAGGAAGCGTTTGCGCAAGCCGACTTGCGTGAGGACCTTGGACTCTTTGTGCTGGGTGCAATTCTGGCGAGCGAAAAGAAACCGGAGGAGGCCGAGCGCTCGTTGTTGGCCGAACTCAAGCGCATACAAGAGGCGCCGGTAACGGCGGCCGAACTCGATAAAGCGAAGAATCAGCTCGTCACCAACGAACTTCGCGAACGCGAAACCAGCGAGGGCAAATCGTTTGCTCTGGCGCGTGCCGCAGTGTTGCTTGGAGATGCCGCTCGAGTAAACACCGGAATGGAGAAGCTTCAGGCCGTTACCGCAGCCGACATTCAGCGGGTGATGAAAAAATACTTCAACGACAAGAACCGTGTGGTCATTACATACCAGGCAGAGCCGGCAAAACCTCAAACGAGCACTGGTAGAGTAGAAAAAGAGGAGGGTCGATGAGAAACTCACCAAACCCTTTCGGACGAGTTGGGTGGTTCCTGCTAATTACTTTACTCGCTGTCCCGTCGGTGGCTGCACGCGCCCAACAGATGGGAGCGCCAGTCCCACAGGAGACACCGCCGCCGCCGGCCGCACCGCGTTCTGTCAACATTCCGAAACCTGATGAAAAAACTCTAAAGAATGGCCTCCGCGTAGTCGTTGTCGCAGACCATGACGTGGCACTTGTTTCAGCTCAGTTGCTGGTTAAGAACGGCGGCGAGATCGATCCGCCACAACTGAGCGGGTTGGCGGACATGACGGCATCGCTTCTGACAAAGGGCACAAAGACTCGCAGCGCCCCGGAAATCGCGCAACAGATTGAGGCCCTGGGCGGAGGGATTGAATCGGGGGCCGGCTGGGACGCGTCGCGAGCTTCAATTAGCGTCATGTCGTCAAGGATTGAACCTGCCATGGTAATTCTCGCCGACATTTCTCGGAATCCACTTTTCAACGACGAAGAAATCGAACGTCTCCGACAGCAGTATCTGGACAGTTTAAGTGTCGCGCTGAGGCAACCAGGCGCGCTTGCCAGTCTGGTGGCTAGCCGCGTCGTGTTTGGCGACGCGGCTTACGGGCATCCGATTTCAGGCACGCCAGAGTCGCTGGCTCGCATCAAACGCGCAGACATTGTGGGGTTGCATACGCAGTTCTACCGTCCCGACAATGCCGTGCTCGTCTTTGGCGGCGACATTAAGGCCGCGGACGCATTTAAAATCGCTGAGCAGGTCTATGGCGACTGGGTGAAGCCTGCAACGCCTCTTTCCGGCCGGGGAACGGTTGGGAAGATGATCAACCCCGATGAGAAGCAGCGCGTGGTGGTCGTGGACATGCCAGATGCAGGGCAGGCTGCTGTCGTTCTCGCTCGGGCAGGAATCAGCCGTACTGACCCGGATTACTTCCGAGGTATCGTGACCAACGCAGTGCTGACTGGTTATTCGGGCCGCCTGAATCAGGAGATCCGTATCAAACGCGGTCTCAGCTACGGCGCCAGTAGCCGGCTTGATACGCGCCGCGATGCCGGACCATTTGTGGCTGCGGCCCAGACAAAGAACACTTCTGGCGCCGAGGTAGCGTCGCTGCTCGTGGGCGAACTGGGGCGACTGTCCAGTGAGCCGGTAGCGGCCGCGGAACTGGTCCCTCGCAAGGCGGTGCTGACTGGCGCTTTTGGACGCGCGCTGGAAACGACGGAAGGGTTGGTTGGGCAGATCGCGTCGCTCTCACTCCATGGCTTAAGCCTCAACGAGATCAATAATTACATCAGCAACGTTCAGTCAGTGACGCCTGCCGACATTCAGAAATTTGCCGGCGGCCGAATCAGTGTGAAGAATGCGAACATCATCATCGTCGGCAACGCGAAAGACTTTCTCGTACCGCTGCGCAAGCAGTTTCCCAATGTCGAAGTCGTCCCCCTGGCGGAGCTCGACTTGAACAGTGCCAGTCTGCGCAAACCCAGCGCGGCTACAGTGAATAAGTGAAGGATTGTCTTATGAAAAAACAGTGTTTAGCCATCGGAATGCTTTTGCTTGCGGGCGCGTCTTTTACAGCGTTGGGCCAAACCGGAACACTGCCCCAGGATGGCGTTGACGCCCGCGCAGACTCTGCTGGACTCGCGAGCCAACTAGGCCACGTTGATCCGTTGGTGCGGCAGCGCGCTGCCGAAGCTCTGGCGCAGCTCGCGGCCACCAATCAAAAGAAGATAGTGGAGGGTTACCAGCTTCAGGAGAAGAACAAGGGGGTTCGCCTTGCTCTTGATTGGGCGCTCCATCGCATGGGAAAAGCGGAAACCCTATTTCGAATTGTGCGCGAACTGGATTCTTCGCGCCACGATCAGGCTGTGGGCTATCTCAAGCAACTCGACAGCGCCAATCTACTGTATCCATTTCTAAAGCAGAATCGGAATTCCGCGAAGGTTACAGTGGGACTCCTGGAAGTTCTGGCCCACCTCGGTGATGGCGTGACTGTGGAAATGATAACGCCTCTCCGTGATTCGTTCGTTCCCGGGGTGGCCGAAGCCGCCGAAGTCGCTATCGAGCGGATCGAAGCGCGGATCGGCCAAAGCGACACGACCTCACCCTCCCGACCTCGCACCGTAGGCGCCGCAGAACAACCTTCCCCTTAGACGTACCTCTTATTCAAAAGAGAACGATCCACGAAATCACACGAACCAACACGAAAGGGTCTTGAATCTATTTCGTGACTCTTCGTGTATTTTAGTGGATCGTATCTTACCAAGTTCAAAAAGTCCCGAGATTGTAGAAGAAGATATAGGGTATGTAAGATACAGACTTCATCACTATGACACGGTATACTTCCCACTCAACGCATGCATCGAAACCTTCGAACATTCATCGATCTGCTCACTAAAGAAAACGAGATCATCCTAATCGAAGCGGAAGTGGATCCGTATCTTGAAGCCGCGGAAATCCACCGGCGCGTGATTCATCAAGCTGGACCAGCCCTCTTATTTAAACGAATCAAGGGAAGTCCTTACCCCGTCGTAACAAACCTCTTTGGTACCGCGCGTAGAATAGAACTTGCGTTTGGTCCTAAACCGGAAACGCTGGTTCGCGAGTTTGTCCATCTGGCTGAGTCGCTTCTACCGCCTCGCACTGCCGAGCTGTGGAAACGCCGTGCACTCGCGCTTGATGCCTTAAGGCTTGGAACACGTAACACTCGTCGCGCACCGGTAACTGAAGTAATCGACCGCCCAGCTAAACTGAATCAGTTGCCCGTGCTGACGACCTGGCAGGACGATGGCGGTCCCTTTATTACGCTCCCGCTGGTCTATACCGAGAATCCGCACACCAGGAAACACAACCTCGGAATTTATCGTTTGCACGTCTATGACTCGCATTCGACCGGGCTGCACTGGCAAATCCAAAAAGGCGGCGGCTTTCACTATCAGGAAGCCGAGGCACAGGATAAACCGCTGCCGGTTACGGTTTTTTTAGGCGGCCCACCGGCTTTGATTCTTGCGGCAATCGCACCGCTCCCGGAGGACGTTCCCGAATTGATTCTCGCTTCACTGCTGGCCGGTGAAAAATTAAGAATGACCGGAAATCCGCAAGGCGGTCATCGGTTGGCGGCGGAAGCTGAGTTCGTGCTGGTGGGCTTCGCGCCGCCGCATGAACGAAGACTGGAAGGACCATTCGGCGATCATTATGGCTACTACTCTCTGAAACATGATTATCCTGTTTTTCACGTTGAGACTGTTTTTCACCGGCGTGACGCCATCTATCCGGCGACTGTTGTCGGCAAACCACGACAGGAGGACTTCTTCATTGGCGACTACCTTCAGCAGTTGCTGTCGCCACTCTTCCCGCTGGTGATGCCTGGTGTGCGCGATTTATGGAGTTATGGAGAGACAGGGTTTCATTCTTTGGCGGCCGCAGTCGTGCGGGAGCGTTACGCGCGTGAGGCACTCGTCTCAGGCTTCCGCATTCTCGGGGAGGGCCAGCTCTCGTTAACCAAGTTTCTGATTCTGACTGACACCCCGCAGGATCTACACGATTTCCCCATGCTCTTCGAGCATGTGCTGGCGCGCGTGCGCTGGGAAACAGATCTATTTGTTTTCTCGAATGTATCCATGGATACACTCGACTACACCAGCGGCACGGTAAACAAAGGGAGTAAGGCAATCATTTTAGGGTTGGGGGAACCCGTGCGTGATTTGCCACGGGAATTTCAAGGGGATTTGCCTAGCGGTGTGATGAATGCCGAGGTCTTTTGCGGTGGGTGTCTGGTGATCCGCGGCGTGCCTTATCAAGATGATCCACAGCAAGCCTCACGCTTGGCCCGTGAGCGGGTATTGGCAGGGTGGCCGCTGGTTGTCTTGCATGATGATGCGACGGTTGCTCAATCAGTTAGCGATTTTCTTTGGTCAACCTGGACGCGCTTTGAACCGGCAGCAGATATATACGCGGCTGAAACCAAAGTGGAACGCCATCATCTTAGCTATACTGGACCAGTAGTGATCGACGCGCGCACCAAGCCGGGCTTTCCGGCGGAGCTGGTTGTTCGTGATGATATTGCGGCTTTGGTCGATAGGCGTTGGAGCGAATATTTTCCGCGTGGTCTATAGGCAGCCTTCGTGGCCCAGTTGAACCGGGAAGCAATGGGTACTAGACCGTTGAGATTGTCACGCTTTATATTAGCAATCAGTCTGAATGCAACCTGTTCATTACCAATGCGCAACAAACTTGCTTTAAAAGGTCTTTATCCTTACCTTGGACTTTCTCTCCTCCCTTGCAATTCTTTGAACCCAGTTAGAGCCAGGCTTGAGCCCAATTAGTGCGGCCAGCAGCCCAGCTGGCGTGTTTCCGGTTTACTACTTTGAATAGCCCAGAGACTTCTAGTGCGGCAGAGGTATCTGCTCCAGTAGGTGATAAGGCGAAATGTCGGAAATGTCTCTGCCAAATTTATTACTCGCGTTCGCAACGTTCAGGCAAAAGGTGCAGCCGGAGTGGTTTGCTCATATTCATCCTCATGGTCATGCGTCAGCCCGGCTGGCCCGGAGTTTTGCCGCCGCATGCGTTAAGACAGGATCAAAGGCCACGCTTGATGAAATCGAATTCGGTTCCTACCTGCACGACATCGGCAAGTATCTCATTCCTAAAGAAATCCTTTTCAAGCCTGGCCCTCTCGACCAGGAAGAGCGGATGATCGTAGCGGCCCACCCTTCAAACGGAGTCGAAATACTTCGTGCCCTCCCTTACATCACGACTGGCATTACTGAAATGGTGCTTCATCACCACGAGAGATGGGATGGAGCAGGTTATCCACAGGGTCTGGCGGGCATTTCAATTCCATTGGGGGCCCGCATTGTTTCGGTCGTGGATATCTACACATCGCTGCGTGCCAGACGCTCGTATAAGACGCCCCTCACCAGGAGCGGGGCCTGCGAATTACTGCGAAAAATGGCCGGGCATGAACTTGATCCCAGCCTCGTTCACGACTTTCTTAAGTTAGTTGAAGGCCAAATACCGATGAAGATCGCAAGACCTACCGATCCGAATGAGCCTCCATATTCGTCTGTCATCCGGGAAACTCTGCGAGCAGTACTCTAGCTGAAAATTTGCAGGAGGCACGCCTTGGCTAGTCGCTCAGGACAGGCAACCTCATTGTGAAGATTGCGCCGGCGGGTGGCTTGTTGGCAGCGATAAGGGTACCGCCATGCTCTGTGATTACCCGATGAGCCAGCGCGAGTCCGATGCCGTGCCCTTTCTCTTTAGTTGTGAAGAAGGGAATGAAGATGCGTTGGAGATCCGACTGGGGAATCCCTTCACCAGAGTCTTCAACCTCAATAATAACCCAATCATGGCCCTCGCGATCAACCTCTCTCAGGCCGCGTAGGTTTACGGTTCGCTCTGTTTTGTCTTCAGGAACGGCTTCGGCCGCGTTCCTTAGCAGATTCAGAATAGCCTGGCGGAGCATGCGCTCGTCGGCACGAACATCAGGCAGGCTACCCGTCTCCTCCGCCACGAATAGTTCAACGTTCCGCTCGTCATAAACTGTCCTTAGCTCAGCCACGCATTCTTCTATCAGTTGGGAAACGGAGACGTCTTCCATCTGCAGCGGCTGCGGTCGCGCGAAATTCAGAAACGCATTGACCATCTCGGAGAGGTTGCGGACCTCATTCAGAAGTGAAGAGGCTGCAGTTTGCCCACGTGCGTCCAGTTCCAGATTCTGCAAAAGTTGGACGTAGCCGTGCAGCGTGGCGATAGCGTTCTTGAATTCGTGGGCCAGGCCGGCGGACATCTCGCCCAGGCTTTCCAGATTGCGTTTGAGCGCCACCTGCTCACGAAGTTCGGTTACTTCGGTGATGTCGGTCAACAGGCATAGGGCGCCTCGGGCCCCGCGGTCCGGCAAAAGGTCGATCGGTGCAATCGTGCCTCCGAGGCGCCGTGTCGTCCCATTTGAGGCAACTGTTTGAATTATTTCACGCCGGTAGAGTTTACCGGTCTGAAGGCACTCTTCAACCATCTGGGCCAGCTGGGGAATATTGCGCAAGAGGGATGCGACCGGTTGACCCAGGGCCTTACCGTCAAATTCGAGTAACGCACGTCCGGGAGCATTGATCACCATGGAAAGGCCACTGGAGTCGAAAGCGATTAAGCCTGATGGCACACTGGCCACAATGCGCTCGCTGAACTTCACGGCGGAATCGGCCCGCTCGCTTGCCTGTGCGCTGAGTTGCTGCAGCTCTTTGCGTTGGGTTTGCAGCTGAGCTACTACAGACTGGAAGGTCTCCAGGACAAACTCCCCTTCGTCGCGGGATTTGCGACCCCGGGATTCAATGGGAGCTCGCTCTGCTTCGCCCACGAGTTGGCGATAAGAACGAAGAAGCCGGCGGAGCAGGAACAGAATAAAGACTAAACTGCCAATAAGAATCGCAACGAATCCGGTCAGGATAAGTGGACCACGTGCTGCACGAGTTGCCGGCGAAAGAGCAAAAAAAAGAGTCCCAAAGAGTATCGCCAACAGAAACAGTGCCGTTAGCAGCGAGAGTGCGAGTTGTATGCGGTTCCCGCGCATCATGGGTATTGCCGATTGCCAATTGCCGATTGCCGATTAGCGTTTTCGGAAACTTGTCTTTTTGGCTGTGTAGTCAGATTTCTATTGTTAGAGTCTTAGATCTGAGCCCATCGACCATTTCATACGCGCCAATCGGCAATCGGCAATTGGCAATCGGCAATCATCTAAACTGTCCGGCGTACCACTCGACGATTTGCGGGCCCACAAGTAACGCCAGGATTGATCCAATCCCCAGGAAGATGCCGAAAGGCAAAAGCATCTGCAAGTCTTTCTTGCCTTGTCGCATCATCAGAAGAATGCCGATAAGCGAACCCGAAAAAACGCCGAAGAAGATGGTAAGAATGGTCAGCCGCCAGCCCAAATAGGCTCCAACCATAAACATCATCTTCACATCTCCCAGGCCCATTGCTTCAACGCCCCGAAGTTTTTCCCAGGCCCACCCCATGAACCACAGCGACCCGCCGCCAATCAGAGCTCCGATAAAGGCGCCGCCCAGTGATGCTGCCCAAAGTGGCCAGCCGTCGAATGAGCCGTTCATGAGTCCCGGGAGATCATCGAAGTACGGTGCGCCGACGAGGTACGGAATTGCCAGCCGGGCCAGGAGCGCAAACACCATTCCTGGATAGGTAATAACGTTAGGCAGGATCATGTGCTCGGCGTCGATGAAAATGAGCGCTACCAGTGCGCTGACAAATATCAGATCGAAAGGGAGCGCCGGGGTTACACCTGTACGCCAGGTCACGGCGATAAAGAGCAGAGCTGTTATTAGTTCGACTGAGGGATAGCGTGCCGATATAGACGTCTTACAAGACCTGCAACGGCCGCCTAATAATACGTAGCTAAGCACCGGGACATTGTCGTAGAAGGCAATCTCCTTCGAACAGGAAGGACACTTAGAGCTGGGAAAGGCGACGGACTCCTCCAGTGGTAGCCGGTGAATTACTACGTTTAAGAAGCTTCCTATAATTGCGCCGAGAGCGCCGACGAAGATGTAACTAAAAGGAGGAGGTAGTATTAAATTAAGGTCCGGTAGGAGCGTGATCAGGGAAAAGCTCATCGAAAGGCATTGTAGCTTGCCTCGCGTTCACTGCATACAAAAAAGGCAAATGACACTGGCTACCTCTTATTATCCTTTTGCATTTCCCATAGCAGTAGTTGCTTTAGAAAAGCATGATGGGCCGCAAAACTGGCAATGCTGAGGCCGGCGAGCCCGTCCCGAAAGCCAGCCCTTAGAACGTAGCTACGCAAGAACGCCAATGGAGCCGCCGTGGCAATTTTCAGCGTAGACGTGCGCCGACCGGCTTCAAACATTTGGCGGGCAGCGAGTGGGGCATAACGCTCGCCAATCATGCGATGGTGATGAGCCGCATCGCGGACACTATAGTGCAAGATGTCGCCTGGTAGTCTCTCAGTACGGCCATTTCTGATCTTAACCGATTCGTGAATGTGTTCTCCCACCCAGGTTCCAGAAGACTTCTTGAAGAGACGCAACTGTCGATCGGGATACCAGCCACCTCCGCCAATCCAGCGTCCCTGATAAAAAGAACGACGCGAAATCAGATAGCCATCAGCGAGCTGATCGGCCGGCTTGGTCCGAAGTGCTTCAATAGACGCTCTTAACTGGGTTGACACGCGTTCATCCGCATCGAGACTGAAGATCCACTCGTGAGCAGCAGCTTCAATTGCAAACTGCTTCTGTGCCGCAAAGCCGGGCCACTCCCGGCTAATAACCCGCGCTCCTGATTGCGTTGCGAGCTGAGCAGTTTGGTCGGTTGATTTCGAGTCGACTACAACGATTTCGTCGGCCCAGGCGAGGGATTCGCAGGCCTCTCGTATGTTCGCTTCCTCGTTAAAGGTAATTATTGTGGCGGAGATCTTCATCCCCTATGGATTAGGGTTTTCAACTACCACGTTGTTAGCTCGAAGAGTTGACGACGTAGCGCGCTGAAGGCCGGCGAGCGCTTTGTTGTAGTCGGTTTCCGCCCTCAGTTCAGCATTGCGAGCGTTCGTTAGCGCGTTTTGGCGTTGAAATAAGAGGAAAGTGGTCGAGCGTCCCACTTGATAGAGTCGCTGTTCACCTTCGAGCTGGAGTTCTGCATTGGCCCTTGCTTCCCTTGCTGACAGCACACGCAGCCGAGCAGTTTCTACGGCCTGGGCGGAGTTGCGCACATCAACCTCGATGATCTGATCCTGTGAACGGATCGAAGCCTGTAATCGCTCCGTCTGTATGCGAGCGCCCGCAAGATTGGCCTTTGCCGTGCGGTTACGCAGCGGGAGTTGGATCGCAACTCCCACGACGACGTTGCGCGTATCAAAAGAGAAAAGGTTGCTAAGCATTTGTCCGTTGCCGCCTATCAGATTCTCGGAAGGCAGCAGGGGTAGACCCGTATCCGGATCAATCCGGGGAATGGCGTTACCAGCCAGTCCGGTAAGGGCGACAGTTCCCGTGAGATCAATTTGCGGGCGTGTCTGGTTCGTGAAGTACTGAATGTCAATTCCATTAATGTCGTTTTCCAAACGCAAGCGGCGCAGTTCCGGCCTGTTGTCGCGTGCCTCTTTCAAAGCTTCGTTGAGATTCACCGGGGCGGTACTGAAGGCCGGAGTATCCGTGGGCGTTACCTGTGCCGACCACTCGGGCGACATCGAGTCTCTAAACATGAGTTGTTTGAGGTTATTTTCCGCCAGTGAAACATTTTGCACCGCCAGTAGCAGGGCTGATTCGCGGTTTGCGAGCTCGGTTTGCACTTCCGCTCTCTCCAGCGGAGCCTTCGCACCGGCAGAGATCTGAGCTTCAACATTTCTCAGGTTCTCTCGCGAGAGATTAAGGTTCTCAAGTTGGTTCTGCTGGTCGCGCAGGGAAAACACCAACTCCCAATATGCCTGCTGCACTCGTGAGATCACGTCGATGGTGCGGAGCCGAAAATCCGCATCCGACTGCTCCAGGCGCTTCTTCTGAATTCGAATCTGTCGCCGGCTATTGTCTATGGAACGGTTGCGCAAGAGCGGTTGCGTAAATGTCAGTCCAAAATTTCCCGAGTAGAAAGGATTTAGAATGTTAGCTGTCGAATCGGAAGTCGTCTTGCTGTTAGTGAAGGTTAGATCATAACTGCCGCCCCCGGTAGAGAAAAACTTTGTGAGCCCGGGCCTGACTGAAGTGGTCGTGTTCGAGGTTGTTCCCGCGCTGGTGGAGCCGGAAAACCTGTTTTGTTGTGGCGTAATTCTCTTGTCGTATTGTGGCGTGATGCTGAATATCGGGTCATATACGCCCTCGAGCGCCCGCAACTGGGTTTCCGCAAAGCGCACGTCATCGCGGGCCATCTCGATGTCGTTGTTGCTCTGTAAAGCTCGCCTCACCGCGTCGGTGAGCGTTAGCGTCAAAGTGTTATCGCTGGTGACACCCAGACGGGTCATGTTAGGCATGGGAGGCAATGGCCTTCGCTCCACCACCGGAAAATTTGGATCAACCGGGTCCTGCATTGGCTGGGTCTCGGGCGTAGGAGTTGTTACGTCAGGCGACGGCACGGCAGTTGGTGTGCCCGGCGTGGACGGTGAGGGACGCGTTACAGGGGCCGTCGGAGTACCCGGCGGCGTTTGTGGCGGCGGCTGTTGAGTTCCAGGAGGCGCGGTGGGCGGGGGTTGCTGTGTGCCTGGTGGCCTGTTGGGATTCTGCGTTTCGGAGCCGGGAGGACGCGTGGCGTCACGCTGGGGGGTGATCGGCGTAGGCGCCGGATTTTGTGCCAAAGCGTTTGCCCCTGCCATCAGCAGCACGGCACTCAGGAACGCTCCCTTAATCAGACCATTCATGTTCATTGTAAGCATCGACCAAAAGCTCCTTCACATTTATTACCAAAAATCCCGGCTGCAAGCGACTGTACCCGCTAGTAAACAGACTCCACCGGATCAGGTTTGGTTACGCTGTATAAACTATACAGGTTTCAAAAAGATGTACATTGCATGACCTTTACGACCTTTGAAACCTGCCTGACAGTCGCTTGACAGTGAAAGCGACGCCGCATAATCTGAGTGCTCTTTTCCCAGCACGTCCAGCATGAGTTCATACGATCTCCGGCGATGACGTGTGCGCTCGAACCGAAATGGGCGGCGCATTCAAAGAAGAGCCGCTCTAATAATCGCGATGGAGGTCACTGGAAATGGCAGTTAAGGTTGGCATCAACGGCTTTGGCAGGATCGGACGAAACATCCTCCGTACGTCCCTGGGTGACGCGGCTATTAATTTTGTGGCAGTTAATGATCTCACTGACACGAAAACGCTCGCACACCTGCTGAAGTACGACTCTGTGCTGGGAAATCTCGAAGAGGATATTTCTTCAACTGAAAACGGAATCAAGGTCGGAAGCGAAGAGTTTCGGGTGTTCTCAGAGCGAGATCCGGCGGCCATCGACTGGGAATCGGTGGGTGCCGAGATCGTAGTCGAGTCCACCGGAATATTCACCAATGCGGAAGACGCTAAGAAGCACCTGCGCGGTACCGTCAAGAAGGTGATCATTTCGGCGCCTGCCAAAAATGAAGACATCACAATCGTGCTGGGCGTGAATGAAGATAAATATAGCCCGTCCGATCATCACGTAATCTCCAATGCTTCCTGCACCACCAACTGTCTGGCGCCGGTGGCTAAGGTCATCAACGAAAAGTTTGGTATCCGTTCGGCACAGATGACGACCATCCACTCGTACACAAACGATCAGCAACTGCTCGACTTGCCGCATAAGGATCTGCGTCGCGCACGCGCGGCCGCGCTTTCCATGATTCCGACCTCCACCGGGGCAGCGAAAGCCGTCGCGCTGGTGCTGCCCGAGTTGAAAGGGAAATTTGACGGCATCTCAGTGCGGGTTCCCACCCCTAATGTTTCGCTGGTCGATGCCGTGATCGAGGTGGAAAGAGACACGACCGCGGAAGAGGTTAACCGCGCTTTGAAGGATGCGGCGAATGAAGAGCTCGCCGGGATCCTTTCGTTTTGCGAAGAACCTTTGGTTTCCAGTGACTTCAAGAAGAACTCAAACTCGTCGATAGTTGACGCTGAGTACACAAAGGTAATTGGGGGCCGACTGGTAAAGGTGCTCTCCTGGTACGACAACGAATGGGGCTACTCATGCCGGGTCCGCGATCTGATCAAGTACATTGCGGGCAAAGGACTCTGAACATTGCCAAATGCCAATTGCCGATTGGCAGAAGTCGACAGGTTGAATTCAGCACCGACTGTCTCCCAGTACAAAGCTCAAGTACAAAGCTCAAAGTACAAAGCTCCAAGAACAAAATTTCGCAAATCGGCAATTAGCAATCGAAAATCGGCAATGTCCAAGCTTTCCATTAAAGACCTCGATCTGAAAAGCAAACGTGTATTTATTCGCGTTGACTTCAACGTGCCAATCAAAGACGGGAAGGTTGAGGACGACACGCGAATTCGGGCTGCGCTTCCCACCATCCAGCATGCGATCGAACAGGGTGGACGTCTGATTCTGGCTTCGCATTTGGGCCGGCCCAGGGGGCAGCGTGTTGAGAAGTACAGCCTCAAGCCAGTGGCCGAACATCTCTCAACGCTGGTTGGCAAGGCTGCTGGCTTTGCGGAGGATTGCGTGGGCGAAGTAGCGCAGTCCAAAGCGCAGACACTGCAAGATGGGGATCTGCTCGTGCTCGATAATCTCAGATTTCACAAGGAAGAGGAGGAGAACGACGATAACTTTTCCAAGCAGCTAGCCAGTCTGTGCGACGGGGTTTATGTCAATGATGCCTTTGGCGCGGCGCACCGGGCCCACGCTTCCACCGTGGGAATTACGAAACACGTCGCCAAAGCCGCGGCCGGCCTGCTAATGCAGAAGGAGTTGGATTACCTGGGACGAGTGATTAGCAATCCGGAGCATCCGTTCGTGGCCATCTTGGGCGGAGCAAAAGTTTCAGACAAAATTCCCGTCATCAACGCGCTGATCGATCGGGGCGTTGACAAGATCTTAATAGGCGGCGCCATGGCATATACATTCTTAAAGGCCCAGGGTTTTACCGTGGGCAAGTCACTGGTTGAGGACGATATGCTTCAGACGGCGCTCGACGTCAAGAAACGAGCGGAAGAGAAGGGAATCGAGCTATTGCTGCCGACGGACCATCAGGTAGTTGATAGCTATGAACCGGTCAAGGGCGAGAAGATCATCGCCAAGACGATTCCGATAGAGTTCACTAACCTTGGCCATGCTGGTATGGACATCGGGGTCGAGACAGTCTCCCACTTCTCAAATGCCTTGCGCGACGCACGCACGATTATCTGGAACGGGCCGATGGGGGTGTTCGAGGAACCCCCGTTCAACGAAGGCACGCTCGCCATCGCCCACGCAGCTGCGGCAGCAGCGGACCGAGGCGCCTCCGTTATCGTTGGCGGAGGCGACTCAGTCTCGGCGATTACGCGGGCAGGCATCGCCGACCGTATTACTCACATTTCTACCGGGGGTGGGGCCACGCTCGAGTTTCTGGCTGGAGAAGAGCTACCTGGCGTAACTGCGTTGAATGATAAATGATTCTTGAACTTTGTGCTTTGTTCTTGGCGCTTTGAACTTTGGATTCGCACGGCCACGACTTCTGAACGAGAAAAAGCAAGACGCATCAAAGTACAAAGTACAAAGCTCAAAGCACAGCCCAAACTAATTTATGCGCAAACCCGTAATCGCTGGAAACTGGAAGATGTACAAGACGGTCGCCGAGTCGGTTGACACCGCACTCGCCCTGAAGCCGTTGGTAGCTAACGCTAACCATTGCGAGGTAATAATCGCGCCTGTCTTCACATCGCTGAAAACTGTCGCGGATCGACTAGAGGGCTCGAACGTCAGAGTAGCCGGTCAAAACTGTTCGACTGAAGTCGAAGAGGGGGCGCACACGGGTGAAGTAGCCGCCTTCATGCTGCGCGACGCCGGAGCGAGTCACGTTATTGTTGGCCACTCCGAGCGACGTCAGTTTTATTCTGAGACGGACGCGATGGTGAGAAGAAAGTGTCAGGCGGCCATTTCCGCGGGCCTGACAGTCATCATGTGTGTCGGAGAAACCCTGGACCAGCGGGAGCAGGGAAATGCCGAAAACGTGGTTAGCGGCCAGCTAGAGGGCGGACTCAGCGGGTTGACAGCCCCTGATCTCGACCGTATCATCCTCGCCTACGAGCCCGTTTGGGCAATCGGCACGGGACGCACAGCGACGCCGGAGCAAGCGCAGGAAATGCACGCGTTTATCCGGCGCGTTTTCGCGGAAGGGCACACTGCTACGGCTGCCCAGGCATTGCGAATACTTTACGGAGGTTCGGTTAAGCCGGAAAACGCCGCCGGCCTAATGGAGCAGACGGACATCGATGGGGCCCTGGTCGGCGGCGCGAGTTTACAGGCCGAGAGCTTTGCCAGGATTGTTAACTATAAGAGCGCGTAAATCGTGAATCGTAAATCGTAAATGGTTTCGAATGTTGGAAGACCTACTATTAGCCCCCTAAGATCACGATTCACGATTTACGATTCACGATTTACGATTCACGATTTACGATTCACGATTTACGATTCACGAGGGAGATTGAATTGCTAACTTATACTCTATACGGACTGTTTATTCTTTCATGCATGGTTTTGGTGGTGGTGATATTGCTGCAACCGGGGAAGTCTGGTGCGGGAGATTTATTTTCGAGCAATCTTTCGAGCACGGCCTTTGGTCCGCGTGGCACCGCCAGCCTCCTGGCAAAGATTACGATCGGTGCCGCGGGAGCTTTCATGCTGATCGCTCTGATGCTCTCCTTGCCGGGTATAACCGGATCGCAATCTGTGTTGCAGTCAACGGAGGCTGAGTCGCAACCTTCGCCGGCTCAAACGCCAGTTCCTGAGGCAACCGCGTCCCCGACAACCTCCGAGTCGCCTGCTGGGACTGCTTCACCGGCAGCCAGCCCGAACTGAGCCGAAGGGTTTGGAAGTGGCGCTCCATGGATCGGAGGGGTTTCACTGACTACAGAGATTTTCACTGCGACAATGTTCGCCATGGTTGTCTGACAATTTGAGCCGAAGTGGCGGAACTGGTAGACGCGCACGTTTGAGGGGCGTGTGAGGTAACTCGTGGGGGTTCGAGTCCCCCCTTCGGCAAATCAGCTCCAAGTCTTGTGTTTCCAATGGTTTAATGGACAAGGGGGTTCGAATTCCCCCGCTACAGTTTCCAGTCATAAGTTCAATACCACGGATAGTTATAGAAGCAAAACGCAAATTGGTGTCTATCTAACACTCAAAATAGACACCACGTAAATTCTTCTCCGGCCTAAAAACGTTCGAATAGCTGTGGCGATTTTGGGGTGAAACCCTGTATTTAGCAGACAACAGCGTTCGCCTCGAAAACGCTGCCGGTAGTGAAAGATGCACTTACAAAATGGCGCTTGAAACGATTATTAGCATGAAGGGTATGAAGATCGGCATGTCCGGAATGAAATCGAGCGGCAATAATTCTTTATGGGAACAACCACCGCATTGTCAGGTACGGGCAGCACCTAAGAAGCGCTGCCCGCTTCCTACTTACCCTCCCGCGGGTAAAATGAGGGTGCGCACTTAACCTTAGATTCGCTCACAGCACGCCCAAACATCAGCCCAACAACACCGTTGCGAATCCCTCTCACTCCTAGTACAATTTCAAGCGATCGCCCCCCTTTCTATTCTTCGCTCTCGCCATAGTTTGGGAGAGCAGCGTCCATAACGTTACTACCGAAACGCCAGCCAGGATGGTTACGTTGGTGAGCGAGAAAGTCGTGCGACCAAGAAATATCTACACCCTGAACATCGTACCGACCCAAACTTGCGGCAATAAAGAATAATGACGTTCACCCAAGTACAGTTAAGGTATTGGGCTGAAGACCAAAAGCAAAATCTGACTGCCGCTACAATCAGGCGTCAGACGCCCACCCGATGAGGACGGCTTCTCCAAAGGTTAAAGGCTTGGCCCTGCGATTACTTGCTTTCGAAGCGGGTAAGCCGAACTCCGCCGATGCACATGTAGATGGCGCGGTGCAGGTCATAGAGGAATTGCGTCTGCGCCTTGTCAAGCTCGCGGGAGTCGTTGGCTTTCGATCTCTTTTATCCAGGGCTTTGACGCTGGCAAAGGCTGAAGCGCCCTCATTAAACATTGTGCATGTACGGGCGGACGGGTCTTTGGAGGGACTCGACGGAATAAAACAGAGCGAAGAGGTGGGGGTGGCAGAGCAGGCCCAAATAGTTCTTGTGGCCCATTTGTTGGGACTACTGGTCACCTTCATTGGCGAACCCCTGACTTTGCGCCTGGTGCGCGACAAATGGCCGGATGCGTCCATGGATGAAACAGACTTCAGAGCGGAGGAAAGAGCATGAGCTCGCAAGACAGGGTAACCATTAAGACGCTGCCGACGGGCGTGCCAGGTTTGGATGAGATTTTGGGCGGTGGCTTACCGGAGTTTTCCTTCAATATCATTGCGGGCGCCCCCGGAGGCGGGAAGACCACGCTGGCCCATCAAATCATGTTCGCCAATGCCACGCCGGAGCGTCCCGCGCTTTACTTCACCGTGCTGGGCGAACCGGCTATCAAGATGCTCCGGTATCAGCAGCAGTTTGAATTTTTCGATCAGTCCAAGTTGAACACCTCGGTCCGCTTCGTCAACCTCAGCAAGGTTGTGCTCGATCACGACCTGAACGCGGTGCTGGAGGAGATCGTCAAAGAGGTCGAGGTGAGCAGTCCCGGCATCGTCGTGGTGGACTCTTTTCGCACCGTGGTGCGTAAGGCGCAGTTGGGGGCAAATGATCTTGAACTTCAAGGTTTCATCCAGCGATTAGCCCTTAACCTGACGAGTTGGCAGGCGACGACGTTTCTCATCGGGGAGTATGACGAGAGCGAGATTCGTGATAACCCCATCTTCACCGTCGCCGACGGACTCTTGTGGCTGTCACAGCAGATCGAGCGCAACTCCATCGTCCGGAAGTTGCAGATTAGAAAGTCGCGCGGGCAAGCTTCGGTGCCGGGGCTCCACACCTTTCGCATCACCGATGCGGGGATACAAACCTTTCCTCGCACCTTCGGCCTCACCGGACGTGAAGAGAGGGTACGGGGAAATCGGCGTCTTTCGTGCGGCATCCCTGAACTGGACGAGATGCTGGGCGGGGGCATTCCCGAAGGGGACAGCATGTTGGTGGCAGGCTCATCGGGGTCCGGGAAGTCCCTTCTGGGTACCACTTTCATCGTCGAGGGTCTCCGTAAAGGGGAGCCTGCGATCGTGGCAATGTTCGAAGAACGGCCCCATGAGTATACGGAGCGGGCCGCGAGCTTTGGCCTTGACCTGGACACCCCCCAGAAAGAAGGCAAACTCAAACTTCTCTACATCCGCCCCCTCGACCTTTCAGTAGACGAGACGGTGCGTGAAATCCTCGATGCGGTGCACGAGATAGGCGCCAAGAGACTGGTGATAGATTCACTGGCCGGGTTTGAGATGGCCCTCGCTCCCAGCTTTCGCACGGACTTCCGGGAGTCCCTGTACCGGATGATCGGCGCGCTCACGAGAATCGGTGTGACGATTCTCAGCACTGTTGAAATTCAGGAGGTCTTTACCGGGTTCACCCTCAGTTCCTACGCGATCTCTTTCCTCAGTGACGACATTCTCCGACTGCGGTTCGTATCGATCGACGGCCAACTCCTTAAGATGATGGTAGTCATCAAAATGCGTCGGAGCACACACAGCATTGACATGCGCCAATTCGAAATTAATTCCAACGGCTTTGTTATCGGCGATCGATTAAGGGGCTATCGCGGACTAACGACCGGGGTTCCCGGGCCATGGAACGCCGAGTCAGTGGAAAGTCTGGAAGGTCGCGGGGCAAATGAAGAGTAAGAGGTAGGGTTTATATGCTTGAGGAGCCAACCCCAGCCACGTCCGAGCACAATTTCGACCTGGTGCGGCTTAGCCGGTACTTTTCCGAACTCTCACCGCTGCCGATGGTCGCTGTTGAGGGAATTACTCACATCGTTCGTCACCTGAATGCGGCCTTCTCAAGCTTCGTTCGCAAGGAGGCAACCGAACTGATCGGACGACCGTTCGCCGAGGCGGTGCCGGAAGGGGAAGAGAACAAGTGTATTTCGCTCTTGGACCGTGTTTACCGCACTGGAACGGCGGAGATATTGGTCGAGCAGGAACACTACCAAGCGCCGGCTATTTACTGGTCTTATTCGGCGTGGGCAATACTCGGCGCCGACGAACTGCCGGTGGGGGTCATGATTCAAGTGACCGACGATACCGAGACCGCGCTCTTCCGCAGACAAGTGCTGGCAATGAACGAACAGCTCCTGCTCGCTGCAACCCACCAGCATGAACTCACTGAAAACGCGGAGAGAGCTAATCAGCTCAAAGATGAATTCCTGATCACAGTCTCGCATGAACTGCGCACGCCGCTAACATCGATTGTTGGGTGGGCGGAGATGTTAGGGAAGGCCAGGCTCGATCCGAGCACTTCGCTTCGTGCAGTCGAGGTCATTCGCCGTAACGCACGGCTGCAAGTGCAGATGGTTGACGATCTGCTGGATGTCTCCAGCATCATAACCGGCAAGTTGCGCCTCAACGTGCAACCCGTGAACCTCGGCATCATCATCAGCGCGGCGGTTGACGGCCTACGACCGGCGGCGGATGCCAAGGAGATTCGCTTGCAGGTGCAGCTTGATTCTTCAACATGGCCAGTTTCTGGCGACCCTGATCGGCTGCAACAGGTGGCGTGGAATCTCATTGCGAATGCCATTAAGTTCACACCGAAAGGCGGGAGTGTGAATGTTAGTCTGGTGCGTGTCGACTCGCAGGTGGAGGTCACGGTCAGTGACACAGGCGTTGGCATCGCGCCCGAATTCCTGCCGCACGTTTTTGATCGCTTCCGGCAGGGAGATGCGACGAGCACGCGAGCGTTCGGCGGGTTAGGCTTAGGATTATCGATCGTACGGCAATTGGTCGAACTGCATGGTGGGACCGTGCGAGTGGATAGCCAGGGTAAAGGGTTCGGCTCGACCTTCACGGTCAGTCTGCCGTTACTGGCGGCGCGCAGTTCAGTAAACGGCGTCCTGGGCGCTCAGCCGCCGGAGCTCAGTCCGCCCGAGTCGGAATGTCCGATAGATCTCAGTGGTTTGTACGTGCTTGTAGTTGACGACGAGGTTGACACGTGTGAGCTGATACGAATCATACTAGAAGACTGTGGGGCGCGGGTGAAAACGGCCAGTTCAGCAGCGACCGCACTGGAGGCGCTAGCGGAAGAAGTGTTCGATGTTTTAATCAGCGACATCGGGATGCCAGGTGAAGATGGTTACTCACTGATTGCTAAAGTGCTCGCTCTTGGCAAGGAGCGAGGGGGCAAGGTTCCAGCTGCGGCGGCGCTGACAGCTTACACGGGAGAAGAAGATCGCATACGGGCGCTTCACTCAGGCTTCCAAATACACGTACCCAAGCCGATCACGCGGAACGAATTGATTACTGTCGTCGCCAAACTCGTCGGACGCACCAGGCAGGATGGGTCTGTTTCCGGACTGACAAACTCAGCGCTTTAGTCTCATCTCACTCGGTGCACCGTAGTGGCGCACCTAAGTGGGCAGAATCTTATTGTGGTGGGACTCCTTACGCCGAGTGGTTCGATCGGCGGCAAGAGTATTCACGACGGCTATTTATTCCAGGTTATTGCGACCGTGCGTCCGTCGAGTCGTTCCCTGCGGTATTTCATGATCACTAATTGTTTGTGAACGCCAAAGGTTTTGGCAGTCCAGAACTCAATATTTACCTGTGCGGGAAGGACATCACTCCTTATATCTATGGTATTGCTCCGCCCGTAATTTTTCCGATTAACTAGAATGGTGTGCCTGCCGTCGGACTTGCCGACTTCTATGACGTTGCCGGAGATGTCGCGTATTACGATAGCCGTGAACCAGTCGAGGTTGGTGGAAAACTGGATTTTCGTGTAGCCCCTTCGCCCGTTGGGCACGGCGCGGACTACTGCTTTGCCTGTTTCAATCCTGAATGTGTCATGGATTGCTGAGTTAGGGGCAGCGGTATCGGGTTTGCTCACGGCCGCAGTTCCAACGAGACCCGTAAAGAAGCCGCCAATGTCCCTGGCAGTTTTCCCTGGATGTTCTATTTCCTGCATCACAATTTGCTCGGCGACTATTGATCCCGCAACGAGAGCAACGCCCACTCCAGTGGAAGCAGTAGCCGCCCTGGCCGCCGTCACGACTCCTCGCCCGGCAGCTAGCGCCCTGGCTGCCTGTGCGGCTTTGGCTGCCTGTGCCGCTCTGGCGAGCTGGGCCGCTCGCGCTGCTTGTGCCGCTCGCGCTGCTTGTGCCGCTCGCGCTGCTTGTGCCGCTCGCGCTGCTTGTGCCGCTCGTGCAGCTCTTGCTGCCTCCGCCGCTCGTGCAGCTTTGGCTGCCTCCGCCGCTCGTGCAGCTCTGGCTGCCTCTGCCGCTCGTGCAGCTTTAGCTGCCTCTGCCGCTCGTGCAGCTTTAGCTGCCTCCGCCGCTCGTGCAGCTTTGGCTGCCTCCGCCGCTCGTGCAGCTTTGGCTGCCTCCGCCGCTCGTGCAGCTTTGGCTGCCTCCGCCGCTCGTGCAGCTTTGGCTGCCTCTGCCGCTTTCGCTGCATCCCTGGCCTTCGTAGCCTCGAGGATCTTCTTTCCTCGAGCAACCTCGCCAGGCTTCATCGTCTTCTTCAACTTCGCCAGATTCCGTTTAACCCTGGCTTCATCTCCCTTATGCCGAATCTCTTCGTTCCGGCGAAGGTTTTCCTGCAAGCGCTTGTCAGCGGCCAGGTTCGCCTTTTTGACGACTTTCTTGTTCTGAGCACCCTTCTTTGCAACACTAGCTTTTCCTGACGAGCTGGCATTTGTGCGAGAGTTGGTTGTCGTCTGGCCTCGGCCAGTGCCCGTGTTTGGACGAGTCTTACTTGCGGTGCTTGCCGTAGTCTTGCCGGTGGCCGCTTCCTTGTTGAATACTCGAACCTGGTTTCTGTTCTCGTCTATGCGCACTCGCCTGGCCCTGGCGCGAGGCACCTTCTTGCCGTAGCGTTTGTTGAAGCGCCGGTTGACTTTCTTTAACTTCGCTTTACGCTCGGCCTCGGTCACATTCTGAGATTGAGTCGAAGACAACCTGACCTCCGCCTTTTCCTGCGCTACACAAGGCGCGACGGCTGCCCCCACTATCACAACAACCACAAACAAAGACCGCATCCATTGGGCTTTCATTTCGGTATCTCCTTCGTTCTAAATTGCCTTTCTGCCACTTCTTCACTCTAAAAGCGACGTTCGTCGGCCAATTCCCTCAAGCAAGCCCCAATTTCGGGAGAAAGGAAATTTTCAGCTGCACTGAGTCCTCTCCGATCCTGAGGTTGATAGATTCTGGTCGGAGACGTTAAAGCTCTTGACATAAAAGAGCCACAAGTCCAGCGTTGTTGTGCGCTTCTGGATATTGAAGCCGACACGATTTCTGGAGGTTCGATGACCCATCCCCACCTATCATCCCTGGCCCTGATCGTCATGATCGTGCTGTTCTCAGGGCTCGCACACGCCCAGCAAAACAATTCAATCACAGAGAATGCGCAAACCACCGATGCGCTTTTGCGAGCCAGAGCTTTCAATTTACTCGAGTTGCTGGCGGGCCAGATTAACACTTTACAGTCCGGAGAAAATCGAGCGCGTCTTGGCTCCAACATCGCAGAGTCACTTTGGAACCACGACGAGAAACGCGCGCGAACCTTGTTCGTTTCGGTCGAGGACGATATTCGCGCAGGGCTACACAATCGGGAAAGCGACGATCCACGAGCCGAACACACTCTGATGGTTTTTCTTCGGTTGCGAGTGGATACAGTTGAGCGGATTGCTAAGCACGATGCAGAGTTGGCGCTGGCATTCCTTAAAGCAACGGAGCCAAATTTGGACAAGCCGGCGCCGTACGGTGTTGCCGAGAGCGAACGCGCTCTTGAATTGCGACTGGCGAGACAAATCGCTGCCGACAATCCAAACCTGGCTCTAAAACTCGGTCGTCAATCACTGGCGCGGGGCTTTTCCGACGATCTTCTGTCACTGCTCAGGCAACTACACAGGAAGCATAGAGAGCAAGCCCTGATCCTCTATAACGAGATCGTGCTCGGACTTCGGAATGCCGACCTCGCGCGGCGCGGGGAAGCTAGGTATTTCGCGCAGAACCTGGCCCATTCTTTCACGCCGCCGGCGGTAGATGACTCAACCTTTCGAGATCTTATCAACATGTTCATAACGAGTGCCGAAGCAAACGGATGCGGCAACAAAATGGTGGGGAGAGATGAGAGGACGGAGTTCTGCAGGCAGATCGCATCACTTGTACCCCAAATGGAAAAGATTGATCCGTTGCGCGCTGCCCAGCTGAAGCACTGGGCGCCCGAAGGCCAGCAGTTCACGCCGTTACGTCAGGCCTATGATGAGTTGAGGGATCTCACTCAAAACGGCACTGTCGATGAGATTCTTGCACTGGCGTCGAAGTACCCACAGATGGAAGGCCAGGTTTATTGGCAGGCAATGATGAAGGCTGCGGCATCTGGCGACGTCGCGCGTGCGCGAAAGATTGCGACAGATTACGGTGGCAGTCCCGAGAGGCAAGGATCAATGCTTGCTCAACTCGATCGCCATCAACAATCGGCCTCGATGAATGATGAGAAGCTGGCAGAAGTAGAGAGAAGACTCAGTAAAATTCCCCGGATTCTGGAGCGAATCGGGTTTTTGCTTGACGTTGCAAAGCGAGTCGACCCGAATGATCGAACCGCGGCTTTGAAGCTGCTCAATCAAGCGAGCGGAATCGTCGATACCATGAAACCCGGCAGGGAGCAGTCTGAAGCGCAGATGGGGTTGGCGATGATGTATTGTCTACACAAGAGTGACCGTGGGTTTGCAATCATGGAATCGATGGTGCCAAAACTCAACGACCTTGTCGCAGCAGCGGCGAAGCTGGATGGCTATGACAACCGCTACCTTCGCGACGGGGAGTGGAATATGACTGGCGAGGGCAGCATTGGCAGCCTCTTAACAAAGCTGGCCCAGAACGCCGGGTATTTTGCGTGGTGTGACTTCGATCGTGCAGTGAGTCTGGCAGCTCAATTCGAAAGGCCAGAATTACGTTTAATGGCGCAAATGAAATTGGCGCAGGCCATTCTTGCCGGACCACCGAAGCATTGACCTAAGCGTTACGAACCGCTGCGTTGAGCGGGTAGGAATATTGAAAGTACACCGTTGAAGAAGGTTCAGGCGCAGGGAGTCAAACCACTTTGAAGGCCGGGATGGACCTTACTCATAGGTTGAGTGGGATGGCCTCTTGAGCGGGGGCGCGCAAAGCCTTGCCCCCTTCCCCACCTGCTAATTTCCTTCCTGACCTGCAATTTTGTTTAGCTTGAGCTGTGCATTCAAGATTGAAAGCCATTTACCGTTGCTCTAACATCTCAACCTCAATAACCTCACGAAAAAGGAGCTTCCTCGCATGGTCCGCAAATGGTCAAACCTCAACCTCCCTGGGGCACTTCACTTTGTCACCGGCAACTGCATCAATCGACTCCCAGTCTTTGCTGAGCCAGCATGCTGCAAGGCTTTTCTCACTGAGCTCAAGAAACTCAATCACGACTGGCCCAGCAAGTTGATTGCGTATGTACTAATGCCAGATCACTTCCACCTGATCTGCAATCCGCGCGATGGCCGGATAATAGAGTTTGCCCGCGATCTCAAGAGTCGGGCTGCCAAAGTCATTGTGAAGGCAACCACTCGGTTCAGCTTTCCGGAAACAGACGAAGGTCATCAGGTATGGCAGGAGAGTTTTAAAGGAGTTGCGTTATGGAGCAGTTGGATGATCTGGCAGAAGATTAACTACATACATGCAAATCCGGTAAAGGCTGGACTAGTAAGTTCTGCGAAAGACTACTATTGGTCAAGCTTCCGGTCATTCTATTCTCAAGGGGATGAGCCCCTGGGCAGTGGATCGTGATTGGTGGTGGCCAAATGATTCAGAAAAGTTGTCAAAGGCAATGAAGGAGATGGGATGGTACTCCTATTGGAAGAGAAAAGGAGAGGTTTGATTACTCAGAGTTGTGTTGTGCGTGACAGAGCGAGTGGCTTGCCGCAAATTTGCAGGTTGGGAAGGGGGCAAGGCTTTGCGCGCCCCCGCTCAAGAGGGAATCCCACTCAGCATTGAATTCACATCTCAAACCAAGAGATATTTGCATCTTGGTTTGCACAAACTGCTTGTAGAACTCGGTATCGTGGTACTGGCGGAAACCAAGGACCATCAAGTGGGCATAATCTTATTGCCTTTAGTATTATCGGTAGGGTCAGGAAGTGTAACGGTTACGTTTGAATTGGATTAAAGACAAAGTGCATTTAGGTATAAAAGTTAGGAGTTGATAAAGGACAAAATGAAATGTTTTCAAAACAGGTTGGAAGCTTCCAGGCAAGATCGGGCGGCACGGTAATCGGTGAATGTATGCCTCGTCATCGACATCAGGAATATCTGAAGTTCCTGCGCAAGCTTGATCGAGAGATCCCCAGTGGTTTGGACTTGCACCTGGTAGTGGACAATTACAGCACCCATAAGCATGACGACGTCACCCAGTGGCTGGCCAAGCATCCGCGCTTTCACATGCATTACACCCCCACCAGTTCTTCCTGGCTTAACATTGTGGAGCGTTGGTTTCGCGAACTCACCCAGAAGCGCCTGCGGCGTGGCAACTTTACTGGTGTAAAAGAACTCATCGCCGCCATCAAGGAATATCTCGCTCAGAACAATAAACAACCAAAACCATTTGTCTGGACCGCTACTGCACAACAGATCATCGACAAGGTCGGTCGTTGTAAAGGAATTTCTGAGACACTACACTAGTTACCGGCAACCCGTTCGCGCAGCATAGGTTAGAAAGAGCAGGGGAGTCGTTTCCCCCTTCGGCAAATCAGCTCTATAACTCCAACCGGTTCAGTAGCTTACACTGGGCGCCGAAAGCTCGGACTCGGCACCCACGCCGCATATAGACACGAAAAACCCAAACCTACAAGATAGTGTTGGACCATGTTACTCTTTAGTGGGTCGATTTTATATGAGCGGTGTCGAATGAGTCTGGGTGAACGAGTTTTGCCATCAGTTGTAAGTGGCCGGAAATTATGCTACGACACGAGAGTCCTTGATCTGCTGTGAAAAGCCGATTGACGTATTTCTTATTCTCTGACATTTCACTTTCCAAGCCCCCGAACAATTGAGTTGAGGAGGCGGCCGCATCACAACATTCTCACCGCACCAAGTTAGCTAAGCGGCCACCATCTTTCACCACCTATATTTCCATAGTACGCACTATCTGAGCAGACGATCTGATCGGATCTCAGATTTGAATTTGATCGGACAGCAGGCAGATAGGTTATGAGTTTGGATCAAAGGCAGAGATTTGAAAGGCGATCGGTCTATTTCCGCATTTCATTTTGCGGTACAATCCGCCGCCGTGAACTGCCCCCGCTGTCAGAATCAGATTCTCACCGACGCAAGCTCCTGCCCGGCGTGTGGGATTTCATTTGATGACGCTACGCAGCGACTCGAGAAATCACCCACCGATCGACAAGCTGACGACAAACGAACGGATAAAGTCTCGACGCCCGCGATGTCGTTTCAATCAATTGATGACGCGCGCTTCATCCCTGGCGCAATTCTCGCGGAACGCTATCGCATCGTTGGCCTTCTCGGCAAAGGCGGCATGGGCGAAGTCTATCGCGCCGACGATTTGAAGCTGGGCCAACCGGTTGCTCTTAAGTTTCTTCCCGAACATTTGCTCTCAGACGGTGCGGCGCTCGCACGTTTTCATCGCGAAGTGCGCGTCGCGCGGCAGGTCAGCCACCGCAACGTCTGTCGCGTTTACGACATCGGCGAAACGGACGGCCGCCATTTTCTCTCGATGGAATACATCAAAGGCGAAGAACTCTCTTCGCTTCTGCGCCGCATCGGCCGGCTGCCGCAGGACAAGGCGATTCAGATTGCACGTCAAATTTGCGCGGCCCTTGCTTCGGCCCACGACGTTGGCGTGCTGCATCGAGACCTGAAACCTTCGAACGTAATGATCGACGAGCACGGCAATGCGCGCATCACCGATTTCGGTTTGGCCGGCCTGGCCGAAGAATTTCGCGAGGATGAGAAGCACGCCGGCACGCCCGCCTACATGGCGCCGGAACAACTCGAAGGTGGAACATTCACGGTTCGAGGCGACATCTACTCCCTCGGTCTCGTGCTTTATGAATTGTTCACCGGCAAGCGTGCGTTTGAAGCCGCGACGCTTGGTGACCTCGTCAAATTACGGCGCAGCGACACCACCCCCACCACGCCGTCCGAAATCGTCAAGAATCTCGACCCAGCAATCGAGCGCGTAATTGATCGCTGTTTGCAGAAGGATCCAGTGCGGCGTCCTTCATCCGCTCTGCAAGTTGCCGCCGCGCTGCCGGGCGGGGATCCGCTGGCGGCAGCCCTGGCCGCGGGTGAAACGCCTTCCCCGGAAATGGTCGCGGCCGCGGGCGGCGAGTCCGCGGTGCCGCTGGCAAAAGCGTGGATGTTGCTGGGTGGCGTACTGTTGCTGTTGGCCGCGGTGATTACCATCAGCCCTTATTCCACCGATGTTCACCTGGGGCGATGGGAAAAAGGCCCCGCGCTGTTGCGGGAGCGGGCGCGGGAAATCGTGTCGCAGTTTGGCTATGCAAAAGACCCCGCGGATTCCGCAACCTGGATGGAGCGCGAGTACGCGAAATTGCGCTACCTGGCCAGTCACCTGCCGGCCCCCGGCTGGCGAAAAATCTATGTCAATTCAGGGCCGCCGATCTTGTTCAATTACAGACAGAGCCCGCAGCCGCTGGTCGCCTACGGTGACTGGGTCACTCCTTCAAATCCCCCAATGGAAATCCCCGGCATGGTCAACGTCGTTGCGGACACACAGGGACGACTGCGGCTTTTCCGTGCCGTGCCGCCCCAGACGGAAAGTTCACCAACCGCGCCCACGGCATTCGACTGGGCTCCCTTGTTCCAACAAGCCGGGTTGGATCCCGCGCGGTTCGAGAAGCGGGAGCCTGCGCAGGTGCCGCCCTCGCCCTTCGACGAGCGAGCGGAATGGACCGGCACGGTGCCGGAGTTACCGGATATGCCGCTGACGGTGAGCGCCGCAGCTTTTCGCGGCAAACTGGTTCACTTCGAACTGCTGGGTCCATGGTCCGATCCGGAGAGGCTCATCTCGCGTGGCACTTCCGACCCGGCTCGGTCTTCCGGCGACACCCGAACCATCACAGCGCTAGTGGTACTTTTCCTGTCGTTCTCGGCAGCCTTTCTTGCGCGGAGTAACCTGCGACAAGGGCGCGGAGATCGCAAAGGTGCGTTTCGCCTGGCTCAGTTTATTTTCGCCGCCGCCATTCTTTCCTGGGCGATCACCGCCCATCATGCTGGTGATCCGGCACGCTGGATCATGAAAAGTTTTTTCGAGGCGGTCGCCCAGGCTCTGTTCTACAGCGGGTTTCTTTGGCTGCTCTATATCGCGCTCGAGCCCTACTTCCGGCGGCGCCTGCCGGAGCTGATGATCGGCTGGGCCCGCCTGATGGAAGGGCGGCTGCGCGACCCGCGAGTCGGGCGCGACATCCTCATGGGAGCCATCGCCGGCGTCTCCCTGGCCCTGCTGACGCACGTGATGAACGCCTTGCCCACTTGGTTTGCCTTTCAAGGCCAGACCACCATGCCGCTCTCCTTCGGGGGTTTCGAGCAAATCATTATTACGAACCCTCTGGAGTACCTGTCGACCGTTCACATCCCGGCTGTCGGAATGGCTTTATTACCCATCTCCCTCTACTTTGTGTTCCGCCTGGTGTTGCGCAAGCCAGCGCTGGCCGTAACCGCCCTGCTGGTTATTGAAACTCTCTTAAATATCGGGAGAGAGAATATCCGGCTGGAATTGCCGGTTGCGTTTCTAACAGCGGCGGTCATTGCCTGGGTGGTCACACGTTTCGGGCTGTTGGCCGCAATCAGCATGCGCTATTTTCAGCTCTTGCTCTCCGCGGTTCCGCCTTCCTTCGATTTCGCCGAATGGTACGCTGCGTTTTCGATGCCGGGGCTGATCCTGCTTCTCTTGCTGGCCGGCTACGCTTTCCGCATTTCCATCGGGGAACAGAGGATTCTCGGCAGCGCTTTGCTCGAAGAAGAAGCCTGAGTACGCCCTAATTAGGTTACGAAACACGCTCGCCGCCCTGGCCTTCGCCCTTCGTGGTAAAAAATAGATCGAAGATTTGCTCACATCCTCAAAGAGCTGGACCATGTTGACTTCCTGCTGAAACTTGCTTCCTTTCAAGTCCGAATAGATTCTTAAGGGTCTCACGGTGGAGCCTTTAACCCACTATGCGATAGTTTCATCATGCGAGAAGACGGCTCATTTGTGGGTGAATAGGTAATCCTAGCGTCTAAGCAGGAGGGAGTCTCTGGCGTACGAACGTATTGCGCCCGCGACGGCAAGGTGGAATACACCGAAAGCGGAAGCGATGTCTCGCCGCAGTGGTCCAAGAGTTACGTTTTCCTCGGCGGACGACTACTGTCGAAACGCTGACTCCCAACGGCTCGGGCCTCACTTCGCTGCTGGCGATGACGCGCGCTTTCGGTCAGACTTACAAGAGTCTGAGCTTTAAGGCGCCTTCGGTAATGATGACATTTTGTCCCGGCGGCAGAGTTGCCGGGTCGAAGGTAAAGTGGATTGGCGTGTCCGAGCTCGTACCTCGGGGTTCAAATGGGCAAGGGAGCCATCGGTATTTCTTTTCGCCTGGGGAAATATCGTTTCTGTGAAGGCGGAGCTGGCAAGCTTGAGTTCGGCTCTGCTCGTCGCGGTAGGGGATGACGAGCAGGGGCACGTTGTAGTCATGAGGTTTCCATAATTGAACGATTGCAGATTCATCTTGCCAAAAACGCGGAACTCCGAGCACGGCAGCATGACTCTTCCGGAGTGGGTACTCAGGAAACCTGGCCATAACAAACTTGTTCAGGTGCGAGCCCAGACTAGAACGTTCCTTTTGCGTGCTAGGAAGAGAGCCGTAATTCTGTGCTTCTCGTTCACGCAGTCCGCGGTTAACGGATCGGTTGCCCCCCAGAGACGTACACCGCAATGGTGTCATGGTGCACGGCCATGTGCTCGCGTAGCTCGAGTCCTGGCTCCTGGCGCGGTGTGCCTGATGCTGGTTGCGGCGGCGGTGCGCCCACGGCAGCCCATGAGTCGTAGCTGGTGACCGAAAGGAAGTTCCATGGAGCACCCTCGACGTGAGTAAAGAGCACGCTGCGGCCGGGCGTGTCCTGGGCGTTGCGATCCAGTATCTGCCGGAGTTGCGTCCGATGTCCGGGCAGAGACCGATAGTCGCTGACTACATAAACAGGCTGCGCGTCCTTGGCGGGCACGAGCGCTTTCTGTACGAGGGCCCAGCTTGGTCCACTGACGAAGGTATCGCCGTGCCAGTCAGAAAGGGGACCCAAACGTGCGAAGTAGTCCTGGACGGCCTGTGGAGGATCACTAGCCGTCAGTGTAATCTGTTTGCCCAGCGGCGTGATCGTGATCAAATCCCACTCGCCTCCCTCACGGTGCCGCAGAATAATCGGTGTCACCTGAGGCTGGCCTGCTTCAGGAGCAGGTCCTTTCTGATAAACATCAATAAGCTGTGGTAGTTTTCCTGGCGCAGCCTTCGAGACGTGGATGTGATAAAGCTCAACGGCCTGCGCTTGCTGCTGTGGCTGCGCGGGCTGTTGAGCAACTGCTATTGCTGCGCTCACCAGCAACACTCCGACAAAGGGAACACCCATCCATAAACGTGACTTCTTCATATTCATCTCCTTGCGATTGAAATTTGCGGGCCGAGAATCCGCGTGATAGGAATTAGACTTTACGGCAGGCGAACGGTATCTCAGACCCGGAAGCGCGTCAAGGCAAGGCATGCCCAGGGTTGCCAAAGCGCAACCGTGGGCTGGAGTTAGCGAACGCTTTCAGCGTTAGGCTCCCGGGCTGTAAGCGCTTAAACATTTTGCGCTTAAAGCAAGACCATTCGATTTGCGTGATCGACGAAGTTGACTCGATGCTACCGCGTTTCGTGTTGACTCCATTGTTCCTGCGAAGTGTCGTAATCAGCCCGTCTGCGCTTTGGCCAGTTCGTAAGTGCCGTTCCACGTGGCTTCGACCTCGATCTCCGATTTTGCCACGGTCTTGAACGTACCACCGCCCGTGATGCCGCGGTATTGACCATCGCCGCCTGTGAATTTAAAAGTGCCTTCGACGGTCATGGTGCCACCTGCCGCGGAGACTCTGCCCTCGAATGTTCCAAAGTCTTTGCCCCCGTCAGCATGGACGTTGTTAAAGTAACCGGTTTGCGAGCCCTCGCCGTTGAGCAAGTCGTTAACGCCCCAGTATGTAATCTTCGAGTCGTTCCACAGCGGATCAGGCGAGTTCTGCGTACCGTTAACCTCGGCGATGCCGAGTAGGTGATTGGATTGGTCATTGAGGGGTAGTCCAAACTGCTGAGTGATTTTTCCGGAAAAAGATCCTGAGATGGAAGGCATGATGTCTCTCCTTTAGTTACTTAGGTTGGTGTTGCGTGAGTTGGGCGCATTGTGAATCCCCTCTACCGCCATTGTCAATAGACACCAATCACTCGGTCTAACGCGGATTACAGATCAGCGAACGACCGAATTACTCCGAAGCTCTACGAGGTTCATCCCCGCGCTGATGCGCTCTCGCAGAGTTTCGCCATCGATGAACTCGGTGGCGATAAAGTTCATCGAGTCGATCTGGTCGATCTCATGAATCGTGATGATGTTTGGATGATTCAGCGCCGAAGCTGCCTTTGCCTCCTGAACAAAGCGTCGCAACCGCGTCTGATCAGCAGCGACATCGGCAGGCAGGATCTTCAACGCCACTTTGCGATCGAGTTTTGTGTCATGCGCCAGATACACCTCGCCCATCCCGCCGGCGCCGATTTTTGAGACGATGCGGTAGTGCGAGACCGTATTGTTGGCTGCGAAAGCTAAAGTTGAATTTTCCTTTGTTTTTCATTTTACTTCGCTAATCAGCACGGCATCGCGCGTGTGGCTTCCGCGAGCGAGCGCAAGCTGGCGCCCATCGCGAGAGTAGGCAAAGTTGTAAATCAGATCGGATTTGAAGTCGGTAATTTGCTTTGCTTTGCTTCCGTCGAGCGGTTGACTCCAAAGATTCGACACGCCCCCAAGCGTATTTAGGTAAATAATCGCGCGTCCATCTGGTGACCAGTGAAATCCACGGTAAAAGAGGGATTCATAAAGACTGGATTGACTCGTGACCGGCAAGTCAAAGGTACGGACTGTAGTGCCATTAACGAATTCGATTACCGCTATTCGCGGGCGGTTTGTTTGTTCATCATCAAAAAAGTAGGCAAGTAATTTTCCATCCGGAGAAAGCTGAGGGTAACGCAGGTTTCCTTGGGCCAGTATCTCAGTTTCGGTTCCATCTGCGAATGACAGTTTTCGAATCCCGCCAGTAAAGGGATTGTAGAGCAACCACTTTCCGTCAGGCGAAATTGAAAACGTCGCCGCCCCTCCAACGCCATGGGTCACCTGATGCGGTTCACCGCCATCGATGCTTGTCTGAAAAGCCTGAGGATTTCCCCTGCGATTGGAATTGAAGACAATGAACTGACCGTCAGGCGAAACCTCGGGTGCAAAGTCATCTGCGCTACTGTCGGTCAACGCTTTTGCATTGCTGCCGTCAGCATTCACAATCCAGATGCTCGCTTTGGCGTTCGCATTTGAGTCAAACACCAGTCTTCCATCTGGAGTCCAGGCCAGGTTGTAGTGTCCTTCCTGCACATTCTTTCGCGCTGTGACCGCGCGCGCGTGGTGTGCCTCACCTTGCGGAGCTATCCAAATACTTGATCCGGGATCACCTTGAACTGAGACGAGCGCACTCGAGTCGGCGGTAAGCGCCAAACTGTAAAAGCCGTACGAAGACAGATCGTTTGTGATGCGAAGCACATCGCCCTGGGGGTAGGATAGTTGCCAGATTTGCAAAGCTCCCAGTGCCTGCTCGCGCGCGGTGAAAACTAGCCCACTACCATCCCTGAACCAGGCCACGCGCCCCACATAAACCCAACGTCGTGATGTAATCGGCTTTAGCTCACCATTCACGATAGAGATGACTGCGGGCGTCATTCCATCGCCGCCATAACCGATTGCTAGCATTGTTCCGTCAGGTGACCACGCCGGACCCGCACCACTAAACCAATTGGGCTCGTTCGAGGTGATTAAGTGCCGTTCGTTAGTGCCATCGGCGTTTGCCAGCAACAACTCGTCTGCCGTGCCCGTCAAATGAAAGCGTCCGAAGGCGATCTGCTTGCCGTCTGGAGAGAGCGAGATCGGTTGCGATACATTTGTCAGAATCTTTTTTGACGTGCCTCCTAACACCGGCACTTGGTAGAGCGCACCGCGTGGATTTTGCTCATCCACTCGAGTGTAGTACACGTAGCTGCCGTCGTTAGAAAACATGCTGGCGTTCAACACCAATGCCTCGGCAGCCGGAACAATCGTCACGCGGCTGCCGGTAGGCAAATGTTTTGTCCATAGACTTCGTCTGCCGCTTTCGTCCAGCGAGTAAGCGATGTACTTCCCATCGGGCGACACTACAACGCTCTCTACGTCGCCTTCTGCGGTAAGGCGGGTCAACTTTACATTCTGGAAACGTTGTGCACTGCGACCTTGAATCGCAAAGCGGTAAAGCGCATACGCGATACTCGTTCCGCCGATCAGCAGCAACACAAGCAGGGCGGCGATCTTGTGTTGTTTGATTTCGTTGACGACGTATTCGGCGCTCGATGCGCGCGTTGAGAAAGACTGAGGCGGAGCACTGGTTGTGGCGCTTTGGTGGATCGACTCTACGGCTGCTTCGCCTTTGGCCGGTGGCGGGATTGTTGTATCGACGTCGGTGCTTCCTGCCAGCTCACGGCGTACCTCTTTCAACTCGATCGCCACATCCTTGATCGACTGGTAACGCTCATCCGGGTCTTTCGCTAAACAGCGGCGGACAATTCTTTGCAAGTCGGGGGCTGCAGCAAGATAGTAATTGCTGATTGGCGCGACCGGCTCACGTATGATCTTGTTGAGCGTATCAATCAAGTCCGTCCCGGCAAACGCTTTATGCCCGGTCACCGCCTCAAAGACGATGCAGCCGAAAGAGAAAATGTCAGACCTGTGATCGATCTCTTTGGTCTTGCCTTGCGCTTGCTCTGGCGACATGTAACCGGCCGTTCCCAGGATCACGCCGGGCGTCGAATGTTGTTTTAGGATGGCAGTGGCTACACTATTCGCGCCGTCGGTGGTTCTCGCGGGCGACTGTTGCGGCTCGACCAGCTTTGCCAGGCCGAAGTCCAGAATCTTCGCGTGCCCATCACGCGTGATCATGATGTTATCGGGTTTGAGATCGCGATGGACGATGCCTACGGCATGGGCTTTCGCCAATCCTTCCGCGGCGTGTTGCAGGTATCGCAACAGTTTCTTCAATTCGGCGCGCTCGCGATGAATCTTCTCGCGGAGCGTAACGCCTTCCACAAATTCCATCGCGATGAAGTGTGTGCCTTCGCTTTCACCGATCTCGTAAATGTGAGCGATGTTCGGATGATTTAGCGCCGCAGCAGCCTTCGCTTCCTGTACGAAACGGCGCATGCGGTCTTGATTGGCGGCGACGTCGGCTGGCAAAATCTTCAGCGCGACCCGTCGATCGAGCTTTGTGTCCTGAGCGAGATATACCTCACCCATCCCACCCGCGCCGATTTTCGAAACGATGCGGTAATGGGAAAGAGTCGTGTCGGGGGATAGCTCTACCATTTTTCGTTTCTTAAGTCCCTGCGTCAGTTATCCAATGTCAAACTCAGTCGCACACTGCCAGCCGCATGATGACATGAAGCGTAAGATCGGTGTCAACGATTCGCTCTTCACCGTCGGACGAAGTTGTAACTCGTACCGACGCAAATTATCTACGTTGACTGAGCATTGCTGGCTGGATTTCAAACGCATTTGGCGAAGCCTGTAGAGCCGGATGAGCTACTCGCCGTTATTGTCGACCTTAGCAGACAACGAGACGCGAGCGTATCTGTTCCAGGCGAGTGAAATCAGCTCAAGTAGGTAGAACGCGACCGCGTGAGCGCAAACCCATTAGCTTGGCCGGGAAAACGCCGAAGTCCTCGACCTCCCAGGTGTTTCCATCTTTAAGTCTAACGCGTGCAGCCGGGATTAACGTTCCTTGCCCTCTGCCGTTGCGATCAAGGAAAATTTCCGCATATCCGATCCGGTAGTCCTGCGACCTGGAGCCGTACCGCAGTTCATAAAAGTTGATGTTGCGCTCATAAAAGACAGTCAGCTTGGTGCCTCCATCGCCCCATTGGTCAGCGATGATAGCGTTGGCCCGGACGCCCACGCCGCTGCCAATTTCTATTCGCCCCGCATCCATTCCGGAAAGTGTTTGGAGCAGTTCGTGGTCTCCACCGCGCCGCAAAGCATCATTCAACTCGCGCACCTGACCCGGCGCGGTATAGTGGTTAACGATTAAGGTAAATAGCCGTGACCGTCCGCCTAACCGGCCACCAATGCCGACGGCTGTGCCGCTAATGCGCTGATTCGAAGACTGCGCTTGCGCGTCGGGAGGTTGTTGGAACAGCCCGAGGCAGCAAAGCACGCACAGCAGTTTGGATAAGTATCTTTTCCTCATACGCCTCCTGACAATTTGCAAAGTTTTACCAATCACGGAATTCAATAAGTGCTTATCCGGCTTCGGTCCAGCGCCTGTCGTTTTCAAGCAAGCAGGAGAGATTAGCGGCAAACGAAATGCCACGCGGGCACCGTCAACGATAAAGGACTGTAAATGACTAAGCAACACGAGCACATTAGGTATACATTTCCCCGGCTTTGCACAAAAAGCGAAAATCCGGATGGTGCCAAACACGGGCAACGCGAAGGATCAATCCGCCTGGGCTCATTCATCTCATTCTCCCCAACCTTTAGGTTGGGGATCAGCGGCGACTCCGCAACCGGCAACCATTTCAATGGTTTTTCTCAGTGAGAGTTCCTCGTCCGGATCAGTCTAAAACCATTGAAATGGTTACCCGTCAGTATGACGCGAGCTGATCCCCCAACCTAAAGGTTGGGGAGAATGAGAGTGTTGAGCTTACAGCTGGATTTTCGCTTTTTGTGCAAAGCCCATTTTCCCCGCTTAACCATCCACGGCCTTTATAGTGGAAGGGAACCAACTGGCGCGTTGACGCGCCTGCAGACTGTTCGGGTGTGGGTCACTCACCCCGCAGGTTCACGTGTGCTAGTAGTACAGAAAACAACAGAGATGATGCGATTTCATGCGTCTTGGAACGAGTGCGCGCGTGAAAAATCAACGACCGAAAGCAGAATTTGCACTCACCGAGTTTGTGATACCGGGGAATGATATTAAGGTGTTCACATTAGACTTTGAATCCTAACAAAGGGGACCCGGTATGAGAGTTTTATCCAAGGTTCGAATCTGTTCAATGCTACTGCTTGGACTTTTTGGATGCAGCCATAGCAATTCCGAATCTCCATCTTCTCAGAGTGCTTCGAGCTCTGTTCACCCGTCCGGTCAGCTCCTAATTATTCGCGCGACCGATTCCCCGACGGAAGGCGATAGCCGCGAGCCGGAACTCAACCCAACTCACGACGGTGGAATCATCCTTAGCTGGGTAGAAAAGATTGGGACGAAGCGTTACGCGTTGCGAACGGCAACGCGAGATGGACGGGGATGGTCTGAAATCCGCACCGTCGCCGATGGTGAGAACTGGTTTGTTAACTGGGCGGACTTTCCATCGGTTGTCGCGCTGCAGGACGGGTCGCTGGCTGCACACTGGTTGGTGAAGAGCGGATCCGGAACTTACGCCTACAACGTGAACATTGCCAGGTCAAAGGACGGCGGCGCCACCTGGAGTAAGCCCATCGTTCCTCACTTGGATAACACACAAACCGAACACGGATTCGTCTCACTCATACCACTGCCGGACGGGCGCGTGGGAGCTGTATGGCTCGACGGTCGTAATATGAAGGACATGAAGGATGAAGGTGATGATCATAGTGCAGCGCCCGAAAGCATGACTTTGCGATACGCAGCTATCGATGCGGACGGCAAACTCTCCGACGAGTCGCAACTCGACGAACGGGTATGCGAGTGTTGCCAGACTTCGGCCGCGCTTACTAGCGAAGGCGCGATTGCTGTTTATCGTGACCGCTCCCAGACTGAAGTCCGCGATATCTATTCTGTAAGGCAGGGCAGCGGCAATTGGAGTGTGCCTCAGCCGGTACACTCGGACAACTGGGAGATCAACGGATGCCCGGTGAATGGCCCATCAATCGCTGCCGATGGTCGGCGTGTGGCTGTGGCCTGGTTTACTGAAGCTGGTGATCAGGCGCGGGTGAAGGTCGCGTTTTCCGGCGATGCTGGAGCGACATTCGCCGCCCCCATCCAGGTAGACGATGGTGAAGCCACGGGACGTGTTGACGTTTTACTGTTGCCTGACGGCTCCGCGCTTGTGTGCTGGATGTCCGGAACGGTGGAGGGTGGCGCAATCAAGGTGCGCCGCATTCAGTCCGAAGGTGCACTTGGTCAAGTCTCGGTAATTGCTTACACCGATATCTCACGTTCCAGCGGATTCCCACGGATGGCACGGCTTGGCAACGAAGTCCACTTTGCCTGGACGGAATTCGGCAAGCCCTCACGTGTGCGCACGGCGGTGGCAGATGTCAGTACTTACAAATGACTGAGACGCTGTCAATACCCCGCAATACGGTTCCGTGCAGAAGTCGTGGCACGGGTATATTTCTATCCCGATCGACCGATGTTGGCACTCAAGCTTGGATTGCTAATCAAAAGATCGGGCCCTCAAGCTGAGCTGAGTGCCGGCATCCGGTCGCTATCGCTCCCGGTTCTGTATTGACTGCCGCACCGTCGCTACGTCTCGATGCTGTTGCAAGTATTTAATTGAACCTGTTTCAATGCCCGCCTGGCTTAACTTCTTAGAAACAACATTCAGAACTCTGCAAAGCCTTAGCAATTGCGTTCACTGCTGCCAACCCTTCGACCAACGGCCCATACTTCACCGCCCGCGCGCATCTGCAAAACAATCAGATCGAGCGGACGCATCGGTGGTCCATTCAGGACAAAACCCGTCTGCGCATCGTATGCTCCTTTATGGCAGGGACATTCCAATCGACGGCTGGTGCGCTCGAAGTAAATTGAGCAACCCATATGCGAACATTTCTGGCCGTAAGCGTGGAATTGCCCGTCTTCAGCGCGCAGGAGGATTGCCGGATCACTCGCTCGAGGATAAGTGAAGTAAAGGGATGAGCCCGGCATCAATCTTTCCGCGCCTTCAATCCTCAAGGGCGGATAGACCAGCAATGGATCCTGTTGGGCCGCAGCTATTGCGGTTGGAGTTGTCGCCGCGATGAGCAGCCCTGTCGAGGTCAGTACCAGACAGTTGCAGAACTCACGACGTGTGATCTCCACGTCCTGGCATTTTGAGTCACTCACATCTTGATCCCCCATTCCTCGCCTACAAGATCTTTTGAATTGTTACGGTGATGATCGGAAGATCACCGGCGGTGCGACAGAATGACACCCAGAAACCCAGCTGCTCGTAACGCACGAGCTTGTACATCGAGCCATCAGGTTTCAACTGGATGTTGTCGCCCACGATTGCCTTGTAGTCCGGCCCGCCACCCTTGTCGCCCAGATAATCAATCGAGACTGCTGTGACCTGGTGCTTGGCATCGTAGAAAACCTGCGCCGTTTCCGTTTCAGAAACCACATACATGTCCTGATTCTCGAATTCTCGCGTGGGCTGGCCCAATTTTGCCCGGGCTTCGTCCATGCTCATGCCGATCCGAACGCCCTTGTAGTCGCTGTAGGTTGGCTTTTGAGCTGTCGCTGATTCGCTTAAAGCGCTGGCGACTTTCGGCCGCGCTTTTTGTGCCTGAGCGTTTGCCTCAGTTCCCACATTGGCGCCGAGCAAACCGAACACGGCAAGTCCGAGCAAAGCGCCGGTTAGTTTTGCAAAGAAGCTGTCTTTGGCGTTGTGAATCACTTTCGTTTCCCTCCTTTGGGAAGTCTTTCAAACGTAATCACTTCTCTAAGCGCAACCGTCATACCGCTAAATACCTGCATCTTTACGAGATCTACCTCTCCAAAACTGCGAAAACCCACCCAAAATAGCGGGGGACCTGCGGAAGAATTCTCACCAAAGTCCTGGCTCGGAGGCTTTGTGCCCGACACTCGAGCCAAAATATTCGGTATGCCTATTGCCATCCAATCATTGACTGTGAGGTATATCAGCGCGGGCACACTGTTCTGACCGAAGTTGTTCGTCAGAATTCAACAACCAAGTAACTCGTAATAGTAACGAAAAGGATTGCAGGGATGATTACCACTATCGCAGATGAGCATGCACAGGAGTTGCTTCGGTCAGCTCGGTTAGGACGACTCGGCTGCATTGTAGATGGTGAGCCCTACATCGTTCCCATCAACTTCCTCTTTGAAGACAATTGCATGTACAGCCACTCTTTACCCGGTGTGAAAATAACAGCTCTCAGAAAGAATGCTCGTGCGTGCGTTCAGGTGGATGAGATTGAGAATGATTTAAGCTGGAGGAGCGTGCTCGCTTTTGGCAACTTCGAAGAGATTGTGAAGCCAAGCGAGCGAAAAGAGATTCTGAGCAAACTTCTAAAACGATTTCCCCTGCTGACACCCGTCGAGACTGCGATTGCCAATTATGGAAGCAGAGCCGAGGTGATTGTCTTTCGGATCAGGATTGACAGGTTAACGGGAGTTTCTGAAGGTTAGCAGATGCGCAAGCAGGTACGCTGACGCAATTTATTGCTGAGAGCGAGATTCTCCATCTTTGTATTCAGATAAGGAGATGGCAAACATTGTCATATTGGGCGGTGGTTTTGGCGGCGTAGTAGCTGCCGAGACACTCGCCAGGCAGATACCCAAAGAACACCAGATTACGCTGGTGTCTAACCGCCCGAAGTTCATCTTCTATCCGGAGTTAGTCCGCCTCGCATTTGGGAAGTGCGAGCGGGACGATATTTCGTTCGACCTGCGCGAGGCGATGCTCGGTCGGCGCGTGCGATTTATCCAGGCGGAAGCACCTCGTATCAAACCCGAGTCGCGCCGGGTAGTTCTCACGCACGGTGAAGTTGAGGGAGAGCTGCCATACGATTACTTGATAGTCGCCCTCGGCCGCCGCCTCGCGACTGAGCGAATTACAGGTTTCTTTGAACACTCCTACCACTTGTTAACTGTCGAAGGTGCGCTTGAATTTGGTGAGGCACTGCGGACTTTTAATGACGGTCGCGCGGTTATAGGACAATGTCCAGGTGCGCGCTTACCGGTCCCGGTGTACGAGACCGCTTTTGCGCTGTCTCGCTCGTTGCAGGAGCGTGGTGAACGCGAGCGGGCGAAAATAACAATCGTTAGCCCGGATCCGCCCGGGGTTCAGTTTGGTGATGCCGAGGTCGCGCGTGCTCTGCGCACAGCGCTCGATGAGCACAATATTGAATACATCCCGGACTTCCCTATCGATAAAGTAACGCCGGGAACGGTCTTGACCAGTAATGGCCACGCAATCAACTACAGCCTGCTAATGCTTTTGCCGCCGTTCAGTGGTCCGAGCTCAGTAATCGGACTGGGCATTACCGACGATGAAGGCTACATCAATGTCGATCGGGCCATGCGGGTAGCGGGAGTTGAGAGTATGTATGCGGTCGGGGATTGTGTGAACTTTAGCGGGCCCAAGTTGGGCCACATGGCCGTGCTTCAGGCGGAAATCGCTGCTGCAAACGTCGCGTTACAGATCAAGGGCCTTAACCCGGTGGCGTCCTATAATCATGAGATGATGATGGTGATTGATGAGGGCGGTGGAGACACGATCTATCTACACAAGGGTCTGTGGAATGAGGAACCCGCAATCGTCAGGCAGGGACGCTTCTGGGCCTGGGCCAAACACGTTCACGACAAGTACTGGCGGATAAGACACTCCTAATTGAAACGGATTCTCTGGCCCGGAGTCGATGGCCTCGCTTACGAAATGACAGGGTCGATCCTGAGTTGATCAAACCTGGGTGTGCCTGTTTCACCGCTGGAGGATAGTCATGAAGGAGTCTGCAATGAAAATCTTATTAGCCGTTGACGGCTCGTCTTACAGCGACGCCGCAATTGAGGAAATCGTGCAACGGCCATGGCCGCCAGAAAGTCAGCTCAAGGTCATTACGGCAGCTGAAACACCGATTATAGTTGGCATGGAGCCTTGGGCGCCATCACCACTGTACTTCGAAGACATGGAGAAATCGGCTCGTGAAGCCGCAAAAGCCGTTGTCGAGGGTGCTCTGGAGAAACTGAAGACCATTGAAGACAAAACGCTGAAGATTAGCAGCGAAGTAATCCAAGGCTCGGCGGGGCAAGTGATCGTCGAAGAGGCTGAAGGGTGGGGCGCCGATCTCATCGTCATGGGCTCACGCGGGCTGCGTGCGTGGAATCGGCTGCTACTGGGCTCGGTGTCCAGCAGCGTCGTTCATCATGCCAAGTGTTCCGTGGAAATCGTGCGGCGGCCCAACGCAGACTAACCCAGCTGACAGTTTGCCCCGCATGCAAACAGCAACGGACAAGTGGACCCTGTGGATTTGTCTATCCGGATGGCGACTCTTTCGTAACGCATCATGAAATGGAAGCGTGGTGACGGTCGGTTTTACTTAGCGGTGAACTAATCGTGCTAAAGGATGCGACTGGAATCGTTTGTTGCGCATCACTCGTTGAGTAATAAGCCGAAGATTGCTCCGCCCAGCACCAGCCAGGCTGAATTGACGCGGTAGTGAAGCATCAGGGTGGCTCAAGCCAGTATGCTTACTCATGGTCGGTCGCTCTTTGAGCCAGCCTGGCATCAAGCGAATATGCGCCGGAACCCACGAGTAAGAGGAAAAGTGACCCCAGCAGCATGGCGAAGTCCGTTCTCGCTTCGTGTGCAAATCCCCAAAAGCCGTAATACGGGAGATTGCGGAGGCTGAAGCCCCAGAAACCGTGGCCCAGGAGGATCGGGATCTTAGTCGAGAGGATTGCCACCAGCATGTCGATGATCAGCAGGCTGGCTGCCACGCGCGTGAGCAGTCCCAGCAAGATAAGCAAGCCGCAGACAATTTCAACTACGCCGACGAATGGGCCCATCAATTCTGCACCAGGAATGCCAATCCTGGCGAAGCGACCAGCTCCAACTTCATCCGGATAGAGGAACTTCTGGACTCCTTCTGCTAGAAAGACGCCACCGACCATCAGGCGAATAAGGATGACGGAGCCCGAAGCATTTGTCTCTAAGATTCTCCGCAAAATGTTCATATCACTCCTCCTCTCAGCCTGTTGGGATGGTTTATGTTGACATTATCTCAGCGCATCGCAAAGGCCCACATTAATCCATCGATGGTCTGGTGGTGAAATGGAGAAATTTGTATGCGAACGAACATCGAACCTTTGTCATGGCAAGCGAACTTGTCGGATTTCGGGAAGCGTAACAAGATGCGCCCGACAAGAGTGGAGGTTCTAGGACGAACCCGGGAAATGGACTCAGACTATTGGCTCGAGGATGGGCTGCTATTCGCGGGAATAACTCTGGAGATGGATGTGGAGCGCGGTCCCTCGGTTGAAATTATGCTCCAGGTTCCGGCCGCCCCAACCCGCGATCATATGACTCATACAGTAATCGGGGTGAACCGCGTGGAATTGAAAAGTGACGATTTCAGGATATAGGCTCGCTTACACCATTGATCTCTTCAATCGCCCGATCAATCTGCTCAGCGCCACCCAGCAATACAAGCACGTCTTCAGCCTGGATTCCAGCCTCCGGTCCAGGATTGATCTCCGTATGACCGTCACGAGTAATTGCGATAATTGTCACGCCCGTTGTTTTTCTTAATTTCAATTCTCCGATGGTTTTTCCGACTGCAGATGAATCAGCTTCCACTAAAAGCGTCTCGGTCGAGGCGGATTTAAGCGCTTCGGCAATCTCAATCATGTCAACGACGGGCAGCGATGGCATGCGTAGCATCTGATAGCCTTCGCTCCTGATCGCTGCGCCCTGACGCTGAATGACCTGTCGGGCAATGCCGTACTCTCTGAGCACGCGCGAGAAAATCTCAATGCTGGTTTCAAACTCTTCAGGGATCACCTCATTGGCGCCTAGTTGGTGTAAGTCTGACATCTCCGCCATGTAGCGTGTGCGGACGATAATATGAATATTTGGATTCATCTGACGCGCGAGCCAAACGGTATGGCGGGACGCCATGGGGTCGGAAATCGCGAGCACCAGGATGCGGGCGTGCTCCAGGCGGATGTGATTCAAAACTTCTTTGCGCGTGGCGTCGCCGTAGACAATCCGCTCTCCTTGATCACGCGCTTCCCGGACCGTTTCTGCATTCAACTCCATTACTAAATACGGAACGCCCGTTCTGCTAAGCACCTTCGCCAGATTACGACCGTTTAGACCATAGCCGACTATGATGACATGCCCTCGCATGTCTGGTTCCTGGGCGTCGAATCCCGTCACCGATGGTTCAAGCAACGAACCTCGCGAGAACACCGATTGCAGAGCGTATCCGATGTTTGGAGCCACCTTGATGAGGAATGGGGCCGCGATCATAGAGAGAATCGAAGCGGCCAGGAACCGTTGATAATCCAACTCTGAGAGCAATCCCTGTGGTAATCCTGCCTTGGCCAGGATGAACGAGAACTCACCGATCTGTGCCAGGCCTAATGCGGTCATCGTTGAAACACGTAATGAATAACCGAGTAAGCGCACCACTGCCAGCACGAGCAGAGCCTTGCCAAGTGTCAGTGCGCCAACCCATGCCAACACAACTAACACATCGGCCCAGAAGGCGCTCAATGAGAGGAGCATGCCGATGGACATAAAAAAGAGGCTGTTGAAGACGTCGCGGAAAGGCAGGATGTCGGCCACAATCTGATGGCTGTACTCGGATTCGGAAAGGACTAATCCGGCTATGAATGCGCCGAGCGCGAGCGAGAGGCCCACCTGTGAGGTCAACCAGGAGGTGCCGAGGATCAGGACGACGACGGAAATAATAAACACTTCAGGGCTGCGCAAACGAACAATATGATGGAGCAGGTAAGGCACGACGGTTCGCGCGGTGAAGAAAATAATGGCAATGGCTGAGATGGCGATGCCCAGCGTAAGGGTGATTCTCGCAGCCGAAGTTCCTTCATTACCACTCAGGATAGGAATCATCAGCATCATCGGCACGATGCTGAGGTCCTGGAAGAGCAGTATCCCAACGCCTGCCCGACCGTGCGGGGCATCAATCTCAGCCCGATCTATATAACTCTTGAGCACGATAGCGGTGCTGGAGAGCGCAAACAGAAAGCCGAAGAAAACCGCTTCGTTAACAGGGCGACCGAGCAGGTAAGCAACTCCGGTTACCAGCAGAGTGGTGAGAACAACCTGCAAACCTCCTCCGAGTAGAACCAATCTCCTTATTTCAAGGATGCGTCGTAAAGAGAACTCCAGGCCAATAGTGAAGAGCAGGAGGGCCACGCCTATTTCAGCGAGCACCTCAATGGACTGAATGTCTCTGATCAATCCGAGTGCATGCGGGCCGATCAAAACCCCTGTAATCATGAACCCGACTATGGTGGGCAAGCGCAGCCGGTGGAAGATGAACGCAATAGGAACAGACGCAAGCAAAAGCAAGAGTAGGTCCTGGAGCAACGGAGGAGAGTGTGGCATAGCTAGGCCAGGACCTCGTCGCGCATTCTCAGGTGCGCCATTTCTTCAGCCCGCACATTGTCCAGTCCATCGCGTAAACCTGACTCAATGATGTGCGCCACCTGAGACGAAGAGTGAATGCGGGGAATAAAAACGAAATCTGCACCTCGGTCGTAGAGGTCGAGCGCTTTTTGAGGGCTATCAGCAGTTACTATGGCCTTCGCGTGGGGACAAAGCTGACGAATCTTTTTTAGCAACCGCTCGTTGTTGGTACCCTTAAGAATTTGATCGGGAATCGTACAAACGACCAGTTCTGCATGGTGGATTTTTGCGTGGTGCAGAGTTTCCATATGAGCCACGTCGCCGTAGATACATTCAATGCCGCGCCGCTGTAGCTCGGAATACACAACCGGATTGAAGTCGATTACCAGAATGTCGTCGAGTAAAGCGTGACGACCGTTTTCGGATCCGCCGAGTTCAAACTCATGAATTATAGCGCTGGCTTCGCGAAAGAACCCCAGGAACACGATCTGCTTGGGTGCGGTTTGGGCAGGCTCGCCCGCAGCCGCGGCGAGATCCTTTATCCGCAATGACGTGAGAACCCGGCTGAACCATGCAGATATCTGGTAGTTGTAAGTGATCATGTAGGTTGAAGTGGTTGAGGTAATCACGAACACAAATATGATCAGTGACACGGCCTGACTGTTGATGTGCCCCAAAGCTAAGCCCAGTGAAGCCACTACCAGAGAAAACTCGCTGATCTGTGAGAGATTAATAGCAGGTAAAAGGCTCACCCGGTGACCGTAGCGCATGAGGTAGAGCACTGGAAAGATGGAAAGCAGCCGACTGAGAATCAGGAAAACAGATGTCACAGCCGCCAGGCCCAGAAGGGAGGCTGTAGGCATGGGTATTTTCATGCCCAGGGCAACAAAGAATAGGGTGACAAAAAAATCACGAATGCTGATTACTTTGGCAATGACGTCGAGGCTGTAGGGGAAAGTAGAAAGCGCCACGCCTGCTATCAAAGCCCCCATCTCTATCGAGAGGCCGGAATACCGTGCCGCAGCACATACGAGGAAGCACCAGGCCAGCGCCATTATCAGAACCAGCTCGGGAATTTTAGCTACCGATCGGAACAGGCGCGGGAGCACATAGCGGCTGATCAGGAGACTGGCGGCCACCAGAAGAATGCCTTTTCCGAACGATGCTGCCAGCGGCGTGAATCTCGGGTTGCGTAGATTCGGCTGCAGTGCGAGTACGATGATGGCCCAAATATCCTGGAATACAAGGATGCCAAGAGTGATGCGACCGGGTAGCGTGTCCAGCTCAAACTTGTCATAGAGCAGCTTAACTACAATCATGGTGCTGCTGATGGCCGCCGCCGCTGCCATATAGAAAAGCCCGAATTCTCCACCAAAGGCATTAGGATCTCCGTTACGAAACCCCAGCAATAGGAAAAACGGAATGCCGAGTGCCCCGCAGATCAGAAACTGAGTAACGCCGGTCGCGAAAACAGGTTTGCCCGAAGCGCGAAGCTTTTTTAGATCCATCTCCAGGCCAATGATGAACAGCAGGAGAACTAATCCGATTTCGGAAATGACTTCAATGATTTCGTGATCGGTAATGAGCTTGAAGCCAATTTCAGGACCGATAAGGACGCCCGCCAGAAGGTAAGCGAGCAGGGCAGGCTGTTTAAGCTTGTTCGCTATGAAAGCAAGGGTTGCAGCAACTATGACGCAGAGCCCGATATTATTTAAAAGATCACCAAGCCCGTGCCCGGTAGAGGGGTCTATCGCCAATAATAAAAACGTAACAGGCAAAGAGAGGTCAAAGCTTTCCACTTACCATCTCCTCCTTGTGTTTCGTCAAAATGAAAAGCTATGCCAACGATCGATCCAGACGAAATCTTGCGTTCTGCGCTTGAATAAAAACTTTCCTCTACCGGCAGGAAGTTCAGAGTTCAACTTTTAAGTTGCGGTATTGGGTGCTGACAACGTAAAGCTTGATAGACGACTAAACCACGACCATGTGTTCTTTCAAGTTTTGGTGACTCTTGTATAGCAGACTAGCAGTTGAAAGGCGGTGGGCGGCCCGCTGAACGTGATCCGAAAAGCAGCGAAACAAGGCCTATCGGCTCGCCGGTTTCGGGCAAGAGGACCTGGCGAAAAGTTAACACGCGGCCGCTTTGAGAAGGTGGGCTCCCGTAATCCGCAACCTGGCGCTTGCCACGATTCTGCACCCGTGTGGGCACATCAAGTGGGCCATACTTGCGCAGCGAAGTCTCACTCGAAGCGGTGGCGCGACGGTGAGTGTTAGTTGCCTCGTCCTCCGCAAGTGTTGAGACCGGGAATGGTGTCAAGCGTAACCCTTCACCAACTGAAAAGCACAAACAAAAGATGATGCTTAAGATGATCGTGCGGACGAAAGCAGACCTGTTCGTTCACTCATTATCATGAAATCGCGGTAATAATAGCAGAATGCAGTGGTGTACCACGATAATTCTCCGAGTAGTGCGTCAGTTCTCGTCTGGAGTATCCGACAAGTTTGTCGTGACGGTAGTGGGTGAGTCTGAATTGTTTCTCTGCGCAACCTCACCGTACTCCGCGACTCTGCGGTTCTGTTTGTGGGCCGGAAATATCATCGCAGAGTCGCAGAGGACGGTGAGGTTGCGCAGAGGGTTGAAACTGACCCACTACCTATAATCCTCATGGCTGGATTAATTGGGTTCTACTCTGGCGCTCAACCTAACCGGTGGCTCAGGCGGGACTGGGGCGATTGAGATTACCGACGCGTCTAACAATGTAGTCACCGATAACATTATGGACAATGCACCGGGCGAGAGTTGATCTATTCTGGCGAACGTTCCAAGCTCATAATTCATAGCGGCGCCTCACGAAATAATAGAATTGAAAGCAATAGAGGGCGCAACCAGGACTAGCTCAATTCTAGAGCGACGCTCGAGGAACCCGCGGAACGGTGATGCCCCATCAAAAATCTGATATTCTCCTCGAACAAAATGGCGAAGCTTTTGTTTTGGCCACTCATCCGGTGTTGTGCTTGAAGATATCACTCTTAACTGCTCTCAAACTCTTGCCGCGGGGAGCGCGAACCTCGGCCTTGCTGTTCCTCTTCTGTTCGGCTACAGCTGTATCTCTGGCGCAATCAGTAGATATCAATTCTCCCTCACCGGTTCAAACGAATGAGGTTGTGGGTACAATTGCCGCGCGAGATCTCGGCGACTCGCGTTTGACCGACCATTTCTATGCCTTCACAGGGACGCCCGGGGATGTCTTAATCACGGTCCGAAGTAACAACCTGAATGGTGACGTAGATGTCTTCACTGCCGGTAGTTTGCGGCCGTTGATGAAGTTCACGCTCCATGCGGAAAGCTCCTCACCAGTCACACGCGCAGTCTTCCTACGAAAGCGCGAAGATCTGATTCTGCGTGTGGAAGCGCGTAGCCCCAACGATGATGAAGGTATCTACACTGTAAGATTTGGGGGATCTTTTCAGGCAATAGCCGGCGATGCCCCTCTGGCCGACGCTCAGAATCCGACGTCGGAATCTGAAACTACAGCTGGCTCCAGGCGTGTTTCCTCTGTGGGCGCACGCATTGCGGAGCCGCCGGTGGTCAGAGAAGAGGTTGTGGCTGCGCCCACTCCCGACGATTTGGCGGCGCCAACTCCGACTCCGGAATCCACCATTGCGACAGCAGAGGCTGAGCCGGCACCGTCGCCAAGAAGAGCAAGAGGACGAGTTCCGCCGGGTCGCAGAAGACCTGCATCACAGCCCGCCACAAAGAAAGAAGAATCAGGCACTGAGACTACGAATGAAGAGAAGGTAGCAGCGGACTCCGACACAGATCCTGCGCCTTCCACTCGACCTACGGTAAGGCGAGGATCCACTAACAGTCAGACTGGACAGATTCCGGTGCAAACTGGTCCGCGACTGGTGATCGATATGATTGATGGTAGACGTGTCGAGCACTTCATGAGTGCGATTCGACGTGTGACGGTAGAAAACAACCAAATCGTGGTCAGGCACAAGGACGGTTTGGTCGAACGAACTCGAATGCGCGAGGTCCTGCGTATGGCTATCGAGCCTTGATGCGGTCGGGGAAGGATTAGCAGGCTGCTGAAATTTCGCTGTTTTTTTATATCCTGAAGGGTTTTTCAGCAGCCGGATAGAGCAGGTTCTTTCTAGCTAGGCGCCTACTTAGCTTTGCCGCCGGATTTCAGACTCGTTAGCTTCTCGCGAAATTCAGGCAGGGCTTCATTGTTGGAATCGACCTTTTCCAGAGTTGCAATCGTCTTTGCAGCTCCTTCAGCATCACGTTTTTCCAGAAAAGCAAACGTCAAACTCGCCAGTACCCTTGCGTCCTCGGGCTTCTTTAGCAGCGCTGCTTTCAACCACTTCTCCGCCTGATCATAGTGTTGGGCATCGATGTTCACCTGGCCCAGCGCGACGATGGCCTCGTAGCTGTCAGGCTGGAGTTGGTTTGCCTTTAGAAGATACTCGATTGCCTGATCATTGCGTTGAATCTGGTAATAGAGTTCTGCGGCTTTCATCTGCGCTTCGAAGTTGTTTGGTTCGTTTCGGGCCTTGCTGATTGCTTCCTGAACATCAGCAAATACCTGCTGCGGATTCTTGGGATCTCCCGATGGAACTTGCGGGTGATTCGCCGGCAGATTTCGATTATCCGCCATACTGGCCATAAGTGGCGCGGAGGGTTGACTCATAGTGCTGGCGAACATGAAGCCAACAATGAAACCGAACAGGATTCCGATGATTGCGAATAGAAGATTTTCTCTGGTCATTTAGCGTATGAAGACTCTGGTTGTTGTTGAGGACGCGTTGGCTGATCTATTTTGACCCGGCGCCTGTGGCGCGCGTCTTAGCTGTGTTGATTCTCTGGTTAAGCGAATCCGCGACTTCTGAATTTGCGGGCACTCTCTTTAGTAGTTTCTGCCAATATTCGATCGCCAGTTTGTAATCCTGTGCCTCGAACGCAGCACTGCCGGCGAGTTCCATGGCCTTGGGATTTTCCGGATCGAGCTCTAAGGCTTTTTTTATGAGTTCGAGGGGCTTGCCCTGGAGCTTTTGTTCACTGGCCATCGCCAGCGAAAAAGCATAGTCGGCCAAAAGGTCAGCGTCATCCGCCTTCAAAGCAGTTGCCTTCTCGTAGGCGGCGCTTGCTTCTTTATACTTCGCCAACGACGTGTAGGATCGCGCGAGCATCTTCCACCCATCTAAATCGGCAGGATTCTGTTCGAGTCGTTTCGCGAGTGTGGCGACGTTCGCTTCAATGCGTTGCTGAGAAAAATCCTCATTAGGAGCCGGGGACATTGTTGGCGCGGGGGCTACCGCCACCGTCGGAGCTGCATTCGGACTCCCGATACTGAGATAGAACGCCACTGCCAGGATGGGTAAACCCAGAGCGGTGGCATAAACAGCGCCGCGACCCTCCTTAGCTGGCTTCAAAGGTGTTGCAGAGACGGTGTCGATAGGAGTCACATCCTCGAGCAGTCGTCGCTCGAGCTCGTCCCGATCCTGATCGAACTGTTCCCGACTGACAATACCATTGGCAAGATCAGTTTCGAGTTCGGAAATCTGGTCACGGTAGACGGCAATGTTGGCTTCCTTCGTGCCACTCGCGTCTGCTCTGGTTTCAGAGTCTTGCAACAGTGGTGGAAGTACGAATGCCAGGGCAATGGCAACAAAAATCGCGCAGATAAACCAGAAAAGAATCATGCCGGCTCCTTTTCTGGCGCCACCTTCAATAGTTCCTCAGCCCGGCGGCGCTCTTCGGGCGTAAGCGGTTGCTGATTAATCAATTCTCGTCGCTGCTTCAGGTATCGATAAAGAACCCCCAATCCAATGACCAGCAAAACGAAAGGACCAAACCAGAGCAGATAGGTAGTGGGCTGCACAGGCGGCCGGTACAAAACAAATTGTCCGTAGCGCGCGGTGAGAAAGGCAATGATCTCTTTGTCGCTCTTGCCGGCTTTCATTTGTTCTCGAATCTCACGCCTGAGATCCACCGCGAGGTCAGCTTGCGAAGCCGCCAGCGTTTCATTCTGGCAGACTAAACAACGAAGTTCCTCTGACAGATTCATAACGCGCTTTTCGAGCTCCGGATCATCCGCGATAAGCTTAGCCTCTTGAGCGGCCACTTGACCGGAGAGCACCAGGAACCCAAGGCAGAGCAGCAGCAATTTAAACCCGATGCGTTTCATTTGCTCAATTCCTTCACCATTGGCAGAATCTCGTTCTGGAGAACCCCGGGTGTGATGGGCCCGATTTGTTTATAGCGGACTACACCATCCCGATCGATCAGATAGGTTTCCGGAACGCCGTAGACGCCATAATTAATTCCGATTCTGCCATCCGTATCGGCTGCGCTCAACAGATAGGGGTTACCAAACTCCGTCAGCCATGCGAGTGCATCTTCGCGTTTGTCTTTGTAATTCAGTCCGTAAACAGGAACGAGTCCCGAGCGTGCCAGCTCAACGAGTAATGGATGTTCTTCGCGACAGGACACGCACCAGGAGGCCCAGACGTTTAGAAGCCAAACCTGTCCGCGCATCTCCTGTGCTGTGAAGCTCTTCGTCGGTTCGTGCAGTTGGGCAAGACGAAAGTCCGGCGCGGGCTTGTTTATCAGTGGCGAAGGAACCGTACGGGGATCGTGTCCCAGTCCGATTGCCAGGAATGCAACCAGAACGATGAATACTGCCAGTGGAATTACAAAGCGACTCATTTTATTTTCATTGCTGCAAGGCCTTAATTCCTCGCCTCAAGCTTGGCGGGTGCCGGCGTTAGGGTGGGCGGGCTCTCTGTCTTGGCTGGTTCAAGCACGTTTCGTTGTTTGCGTGCGGCCAGCGCATAGCGCCGATCGCTGACGGCCAGACCGCCGCCCATGGCCATCAAAAAAGCGCCTCCCCAAATCCAGGAAACGAAAGGTTTATAGTGTACGCGTACGCTCCAGGCGCCCCCCGGTAATGGCTCGCCCAGCGAGACATAGAGATCGCGAAACAGCCCGGTATCAATCGCCGTCTCTGTCATGGCGTTCTCGGAAACCAGGTAAGAACGTTTCTCCGGATACATCGTACGAAAAAACTCGCCATTTTTAGTGACCTCCATCTCAGCACGCGCTGCCCGATAATTTGGACCCATGACGTCGGTTACTCCTTTCAGACGAAAGTCATAACCAGCGACATTTACGGTCTCGCCCGTGTTCATGCGCACATCTTTTTCCGCCTGGTAACCGGTGACCAGGGTCACGCCGATAATGAATACCGCTACTCCCAGGTGGGCCAACTGCATTCCATAATAACTCCGACTCTGCATTCTCAGTTTCTGCCAGATAGTCAGCTCGCCGGAGCTAGTCTTGACGCGATCCCAAAGATTCACAGCGGCGGTGGCAATAACCCAGGTTGCCAGCAGCAGCCCCAGACTGACCAGTAGTTGCCACTCGCCAAACACGAACGGGAGCAGCAATCCCGTGGCAGCGCTCGCCAGAAAAGCCCATCGCAGCCGTACCGCCAGCTCGGGGACGCTGGCCTTTTTCCAACGTGCGATTGGACCAACTCCCATCAGAAAAATTGCGGGCACCATCAGCGGGACGAAAACCGTGTTGAAGTAAGGTGGGCCTACGGAAAGTTTGCCTCGGCCGAGGGCGTCGATGATCAGTGGGTAAAGCGTACCCAGCAGTACCGAACCAGCAGCGACGGCAAGCAGAACATTGTTTGATAGCAGCAGCGACTCGCGTGATACAACGTCAAACTTACTGCCCAGTCCGACTTGCTTGGCGCGCCACGCATACAGCAGCAGTGAACCACCAATCACGAGCGTCAGAAATGCCAGAATGAAAATGCCGCGTTTCGGGTCGGTGGCGAAGGCATGCACGGAAGTCAGCACTCCGGAACGTACCAGAAATGTTCCCAGTAGACTTAGCGAGAAAGCAGAAATAGCCAGCAGCACCGTCCAACTCTTGAATCCGCCGCGCTTTTCGGTCACCGCCAATGAGTGAATCAAGGCAGTGCCTATCAGCCATGGCATGAACGAAGCATTCTCCACCGGATCCCAGAACCACCAGCCACCCCAGCCAAGCTCGTAGTAAGCCCACCAGCTGCCGAGAGCAATACCACAAGTCAAAAACATCCATGCCACGGTTGTCCAGGGCCGCGACCAACGGGCCCACGTTGCGTCGAGCGGGCCGCCTATCAATGCCGCAATGGCAAAAGCGAAGGCCACTGAGAAACCGACGTAGCCCATATAAAGCATGGGCGGGTGTATTACCATCGCCGGATCCTGGAGCAGGGGATTGAGGTCGCGGCCATCCGGAGCTGCGGGGATCAAGCGAGCAAATGGGTTCGAAGTGAGCAGCATGAACAAGAGGAAGCCCACGCTGATAACGCCCATGACGCTCAAGACACGCGCAACCATCTCCTCTGGAAGGTTACGACTGAAGAGCGTTACTGCGACTGTCCACAGGCCGAGCATTAAGGACCAAAGCAGCAGCGAACCTTCGTGCGAACCCCAGGTGGCGGCGAGCCGATAGTGAAGTGGCAAACGGGAGTTGGAGTTGGTGGCTACGTTGAGAACCGAAAAATCGTTAACGATAAAAGAGTATGCGAGGCAGCAGAAGGCGATCGAAACGAATATGAACTGGGCCTGTCCGGCAGGAGCAGCCACGGCCACCCACGATTGTTTGCCGCGGCTGGCTCCGATCATCGGAAGGATTGCCTGCGTCAACGCCAGCAGGAGCGCTGTGATTAATGCGAATTGTCCGATTTCGGGGATCATGATTTCGATACCTCAGTCTGTTTCTAGATCCCGGCTAATGATCCTACAAGTCAGAGGTTCTTGTTATCTTTCGTAGTGAAAACGACAGGCAATGATGACTAACCCGGCAGCCGATTGCGCAGAGTAAACCAGCCGATGTTCGTGGTTTATTCGCCTTGCCAATTACCAGACAAGTCTCCTTTTTAGGGGTTCTGGCTTGCCAATTCCCTCGAACGGAGAACGGATCGCATCTTTTATTAACAAGTTAATACGTTTGACCAACTTCCGATCGTGTTCTTGAAACCAAAGATAATCATTCCAGGCCGATTCGGTAAAAACAATCCTCATGAATCGACTAATTCCTTTTCATCAACCTCACCGGCACGCGC
>JBGTHZ010000070.1:0-28466 GCA_041745915.1 Pyrinomonadaceae bacterium
TGGCAGCGCCACCCGCTGTTGGCACGATATAGACGTCACTGTTGGTGGAGATTGCTTCAACTTTATCTGGGTTTCGGAGGTAGGCGAGTTCCTTCGAATCCGGTGAGAAGGAATAGTCGACATCGCCAGCCACGGCGTACGGTGGTGCGTCGAAGTCACCTGGAGTCAGATCGCGCGCTTCACCGCCTTTGCTCGCGATGATGAAAACGTGTGTGCGCTTAACGTCGCGCCATTCCACCCAGTGGCGATATAAGAGGCGATCGGTAAGATGGGCTTTTACTTTGCTCTTCGCAGCCTGCTCTTCTTTTTGCCGGTTACAATCCTCATTCTTGCATTCCGGATAAACGTCTGACGTAAAGGCAATCCATTGGCCGTCGGGCGACCAGACTGGCCCTGCGGCGCCGGTAGAGAGTTTTGTTACCTGTTCCTTATCGTCACCGTCGTGATCCATCACCCAGATCTGGCCGCCGGTAACGTAAGCGATCTTTTTTCCGTCAGGTGACCAACGCGGCCCGCCGGCTGAAGTGTCACCACTTGTCAACCGCTTGATCTCCGCGCCGGTTGCCACTGGCATGACGTAGATTTGATTCACGGTCCGGTTGGCGTCGAGGTCTACGTCGCCGATCGCGAAGGCGACACTCTTGCCGTCAGGCGACACTCGCGGATCGCTAACGCGACGAACCTTGAGCAATTCCTGGATGGTGAACCGACGAGTGTCCTGGGCCAAGACTAAAGAGCTGAAGGCAATCAAGAGAACAGAAATCGAGATAACAAAGCGCTTCATAAAAGTGGTCTCCGCTAAATAAGAATTGTTGAAGGGAAAGCGTGGTTATTATTGCACGTCAGAACGGCGAGCGGTAGCGACGCGGCTGTCTGACTCGTCTTGATGCTTGCCAAAGCTGGGCGGGGGTAAACCGCCCTTCCCAACTTGCAAATCAGCGCGCGGTGAGTCGTTCGATTCGACTACCATCAATTTGCAGGTTGGGAAGGGCGGTTTACCCGCGCGCGACTTTCCTTGATTCCAAGATTCGAGCTTTCACAAGTCGTCATGCAGGAACCATAAACGGTTACAATGCGGACAGATGACTCGGCGTATCATCGTTGCCCTGTTGAGATTTGCCTTCCGCGTTTATTTTCGACGTGTCGAAGTCGATGGCCTCGAAAACGTACCGGGGCAGAGTCCCGTTATCTTTGTTCTCAATCACCCGAACGCCCTGGTTGATCCAGCCTTCCTACTCTGCCTGGCGCCGCGTCGCGTTTCTTTTCTGGCGAAGGCGCCGCTATTCAAACTTCCGGTGCTGGGCTTCCTGGTCAGGGCACTCGAAGCTCTTCCAGTCTATCGCCCTCAAGACGAAGGCGGGAAGGTTTCTCGTAATCTCGAAACCTTTGCCGCGGCCCGCAAACTACTCGCCAGGGGCGGGACGATTGGCATCTGTCCCGAAGGCGTTTCACATGACGAGCCAAGACTACGCCCGATCAAGACAGGGGCGGCGCGCATCGCTCTCGGCGCCGTGTCGACTGGTGAAGTCGCGGATCTCAAGATTGTTCCAGCGGGCCTCTACTACACCTCAAAGACGACCTTTCGCAGCGCAGTGCTGCTCCATTTCGGTAAGCCTATAGAAGTCACACGCACTGAGCTGGAGGCAGATGGCAATCCGCCGCGAGTCGCCGTACGCGAACTCTCAGACAAAATTGAGTCTGCTCTGCGCGAAGTGATGCTAGATGCCGAGCATGAGGAAGCCTTGCACACTATCGCGCGGGCCGAAAGGATTTTTTCGGAAGAGGGGAATGACAAGGAGGAGGACCTCGCGGGTGAGCTGCAGCTCCAGCAACGATTTATCAAGGCTTATAAGATCCTGCGCGATCACGCACCTGAGCGTCTGGCGAAACTGGAAATGCGTATGACCCGGTTCGAAGAAGAGTTGAAACAGGCGGGGGTGGACCCGGACGATCTATCACCGCCGACTTCCACACTGGACGTCTTTAGCCATCTGATTAGTCGGGGACTATTGTTCCTGCTTCTGATAGTGCCTGCCACCCTGGGTCTTGTGATTCACTATCCCGCCTATCGTCTGGGTGGCTATCTGTCGACCAGATTCTACCAGGACTCGGACGACGTGATCTCAACAATCAAGATCTTATCCGCAATGCTGCTTTTTCCATTGACCTGGTTGATTGTGGGATTGCTGACGTACAGATTTCTGGGTGGGATGGTCCTCGTTGTTGCGCTCCTGATAGTGCCGGCGGCGGGCTACGCCGCGATCCGGTTCTCAGAAGAACTCGACAAATTCTTCGGTGGATTGAGGGCTTTGGCTTTCTTTCTGAGGAGGAGAAGGTTTTTCGTAAGACTGATTGCTGAACGCAATGCTATTCGGAACGAAATTCTAGCGCTGGGTGACGAAGCCGCAATTGCCACCCAGTAGGCGCAGTTCTTTCACTGATGTGAGGGGGAAGAGGGGAACATGTGACGCACCGTTATTTCTTGCGCGCCTTGGAACCGGCAGCACTCTTGCTCGCACGCTTCTTCGCACCGGAGGCGCGCACCGTTCGACCCTTGCGCCCCTCACTCTGAATCTTTCCGGCGCGCATGAGATTTTCGTAGCTTCCTCTGACGACGTTTCTTGCCACCTTTGCCTGCTCCGCAAGATCCCGCTCACTCGGCAAATAACTTCCCACCGTCATTACTCCCGACTCAATTAGTCCCGTAAGCCTGTCGGTGATCTGCTTCGTTAGCGACTCTGGACTCTTGCGGTTGACACGTACAGTTGTTTTCACTGGTTGACCTCCTTGTAATCGTATCCGATTTGTATGATCTCTTGGGGGGAAGGGAATTTTATGCGGGTGCTAATAAAGTGTCAATACACTTGTGGGCCAGAGGCAGGTCCAACGTCCAACGTCCAAGGTCCAAAGTCTCTCATTTCCAGCGACTGAGTTCTGAATCCGATACGAAGACGTTGGACTTTAGACGTTGGACGTTGGACGTTGGACGTTGGACTTATTTCTTAAGAGCTCCGTACTTACGCAGTATCTCGAAAGTCCGATCGAGGGGAAGCGCATCGACCGTTCGGCCGCGGCCGGTGATGGTCTGGGCCCGAAGAAGAGAATTGTATATGGCTTCTTCGGTGGCCTCGATTACCGCAAGGAATAATGGCGACATGGCATCGTTTGTTAGCGTCTTCAAATTCCTCGCGACGTGGCGATCGACAGGATTAGCCGCTGGTCGAATCCGAGCGTCGATGGATGTCGAGAAGGCAATTGCGTAATCGCCACTTCCGTTTGTACCCGCCGACCCGGTCTTTGCCAGTCCCGACATGGCCCTTGCCGCCATCCGTACGAGGTTGCGAGAGTCAACCGGCGCGTCCGTAGCAATCACCATGATGATCGAGCCGTCGGCTTCGGCCCGATTCTTCCCCTGAGAAGTGGGATTGCGGTTTCCGGGCGAGTTTGTGAGGGCGAGCTGGTCCTTTAGATAGTACTGCCCGAGCTCACAACCAACAGGGGCTCCATTAATTGTGAGAATGCCGCCAAAGTTTGATTGCACCAGCACCCCAACTGTGAATCCACCCAATCCCGGGGGCAACTTGCGTGAAGCAGTGCCGATGCCGCCTTTGAAGCCAAACGCGACCGTTCCGGTCCCTGCGCCCACTGAGCCTTCGTCAACGGCCCCGCTCCTGGCGTTTTTGATCGCCGCCAGGACATCCTCGCGAGTGATATGCCGTCCGCGGATGTCGTTCAGATATCCATCGTTGGTTTCCGCCACCAGGGGATTAACTGACTGAACATCTTCATTTCCGGGCAGGCTCAGCATGTAATCCATCAACGCATCGGCAACGCGCGGAACGCTCAGTGTCGAAGTAAGCAGGATGGGAGTTTCGATCTCGCCCAGTTCATTCACTTGGGTAGACCCCATCAGTTTGCCGAAGCCGTTACCCACAAAAACTGCGCCGGGCACCTTCTCGCGAAAAAGATTTCCATTATGCGGAATTATGGCCGTAACGCCGGTGCGGATGTTTTCCTGGCGGATAATCGTGGTGTGACCAACCAGCACACCCGGGACGTCCGTAATCGCGTTTAAGGTGCCCGGGGGCAGGACCCCAACTATTATGCCAGCCTCACGCGCGCGAGGACGTAGAGTATTTAGCGGAGTCTGCGGAGACAAAGGGGTGGCAGATTGATGAGCAGTCAGTAGCGTCGACATGAGAATTGGAACCAAAACTACTGCAGCAATATTCTGCCGACGCTTTTTCATCAAGCGGTTGCTAGCGACAAAAGTTAGTTGGCAATGAAAGCAATCAACGCAGGGATCGTAAGCCATAACAATCCCTTGACGAGGAAGAACAGGAACCCCCAGAACCCCAACGTCTTTACCCAGTTCTTTAATCTCATTGCAGGGTATCCTACTTTCAAGTTTCCGAAGACTCAAGCCAATTTGTCCTGTAACATTTGGGACCAGTGCTGGTCAAAGACCAAGATCGAACTTACAGCGACAGGAGCGCGCTCACCAACACGAGTGTTTCTATCTCGCCCGATTCTTGTCCAGGATGGCGATTAGTATGAGGGCAAAGGAAAGTAGTCGCACTAGATAGAAGAAAGGTATTCCCTCATTCGGATCCGACATTAACCCCAGCGCCGCCCGGTTGAGCCCCTCCACGCAGAAGGAAATTGCAAAGAAAAGGAAAAAACGATCTCCGGTAGTCCTCCAGAATCTGAGGAAGAACAGGCCCCCGATCAGCGAGGCTATAGAAATTGCGCCGAGCAGCATTAGATTCATGACGTCAACCTCACTCGGATTCCCATATCAAGCCGTATAGCATTACCAGCAAAGAGACTAAGGCCAGAACTAAACGCCACCTGGTTAGGTCAACGTATGGAACCAGAAATCTGTCTACCACCAATAGAAGGTTATTCAGCGTCAACCCTGCGAAGCATAGACCACCCCAGAGCAGCAATTTATATCGGCTGCGTTGATAAGCTCTCAGTAGTTGCCATGTGCAAAGCAAGGCCGTAAGAGCGCAAAGGGCATAGATGATCCCGGACATAGTTACTCAGTCCTCCCTTTTCCCTAACTTGAAGGCGTCGGCGAATTTTTGCACCCTCGTTTTGGAGCTTGAGTGGATCAAGTTTGTCACAGCAATAAGGTACTTTGAATACACTTCAGCCACACGATCTACCATTAGCCTTAGATCTTGGGTCTCAGGTTGAAATCGGTACGAAGTGGACACGCTCCGGGTAGCAGTGACGAGTCGTTGCGCGCACAAGTGCGCCAGTATCTCAGATGCCTGTGACCGGCTGATGTAGAGCCTTTGGGCCACCGACTCAACGTCCCAATCTGTCTGAGGATTGGAGCGAAGAAGCAACAGCCCTTCTAACTGTGCTACGGAATCAATTTTGCCGAGGATAAACTGCTTTATATCCTCCGGGATCAAATCATCAGCCATGGTGTTTCTATTCTAATCCAGCGCTAATGCCTGGCTGCTTTTGGGCTCTACGGGTAAATTGGCGGCTTGCCACGCATTCCAGCCGCCGGTTAGAGCCCTCGCTTTCGACCAACCAGCTCTTCGAAGTTCCTGCGCCACACGGGCGCTGGTCGCTTCGTTTGGTCAAGCACAGTAGGCGGTGAGCCACGCGTCCTTTTGAAGATTGAGTTCACTAGCTTGCTGGATTACATGTTCAGGTGGCAAGCGAACCGCGCCTTTCACTTGCAATTCGCTGGTTTCCAGGCTCCGCTCGGTTCGTACATCGAGCATAACAAGAGGCTCGCCTGATTGCTGTAAGCGGCGCACTTCATCGATAGTGATTCGCTCAGAACTATTTTCGTCATTAAGGCCATCGGAACTTCGGTCGTCAACATTATGAGCTTCCCCAAGCCCGCGGTTTTCCACGTCTGAGGCTGGCTGGATTTGAACTAAGCCTGTCCCATCGGTGTCGGTCTTGTCGGCAATGAGGGGAGTGTTTGCGGGTGCGCCAAAGTCGCGGGCAACGTCTGCGGCCAGGGTTTCCTGTTGGGCCCGACGCCGCGCTGCGCGAGCGAGCAGCATGGGTGAGCCGCCGTGCAGTACCACGGAAATCAAGACCACCAGGCAGCAGATCGCGAACATTCGCTCCGTCCCAGGTATCCCAGCGAATGCCGGGAGCAGGACTAGCAGCAGTGAACTAAGTCCGCGTGGACCGAACCACGCAATGAGCAGTTGACCACGTTTATCGACTCTGGACCTGTAGAGTGAGAGCAGGTAAACAGGCGGTCGAATCAGGATGATAATTGCGGCGAAGAGTAGCGTAGCGCCACTGATAACAGTAAGGGCGCTCCAGATGAGGGAAGCGCCGAATAGTACGAAAGTAAAGAGCAGCATCATTTCGGCAGTGACGCCACCGTACTCAAGAAAGCAATCGCATAATTCCACATCGAGTGCGGCTATGGTTAACCCAGCCGCGAACGCGGCGAGAAAGCCGCTGCCATGCACCGCCTCAGCGGCTGCGAAAGCTGAGAACGCCACACCCAACGAATACAGCGACTCGTAGTCGCGTCTGACTCCAATGCGCTTGCGGATCAGGTCTAGCGCAGCCACGGCTACAAGACCCACCGCGATACCGGCGCCCGGGCCAAGTATGAATAAATTAAGACCCAGCTTTGCCCACGCTGTGGCATCCGTGGGACCTTGTTGTCCCATGAACGCCATGGCCACCAAGACAACCGGCAACAGTACGGCGTCATTTAACCCACTCTCCAATTGCAAAGCCTGGCGCGCGTTAGTTGGGATATCGCGGCGACGTAGTACTCCGCGGAGCAATACGGGGTCCGTTGATGCCAGAGCTGCACCCAGAATTGCGGCCGCCGGCCAGGGAAGGCCGAGCAGCCACCAAGCGGCGAATCCACCGAGTGCAGCGGAGAGCAGCGTCCCAGGGCCAAGCACTCTTATGGCTAGCGTGGCATGACGTTTAACTTCCGAAATGTTGAGAGCGACGGCGTCGGTGAACAGGACAAGCGCCAAGCTGAGAGTGGCAACGACTTGCAGCGACTCAGATTCAAGGGTGATATTGATTACCCCGAGTCCCGCTGGGCCCAGGGCCGCACCAATCGCCAGGAACACGGCTACTTGCGGCAATCCGCTTCTCTCGATTAGTCCCGAAAGAAGCGCCGACACGACAATGACGATGCCGATGATCGCCAGTGCAGCTACGAAAGTCTCGGTACTGAAGCCTGTCACTCGACAACCTCCAACAGCTGGGTATTGAGAAGCGTAAACTGATGTTATGTTGAATGCGGGTTTTTGCCCAGAGGGAGACAGATGAAAAACAAAACGCGTGAAAGTGAACTACCCGATCTCGAGGGTCCCGAGGGGAACCAGGCCCTCATCGCGGACAACGTTCGCGCCCTGCAGCCGGTCTACTTCGCGGCGATGCTCGAAGAGATGAAGGCATTTCAGGTGCTGGATAGGATTGTCGAACTTATTAGTGGAACTACGAACGGCTCTGTGGACTACTTCTCTCGGCCGAGGAAAACCGTGACACCATGAGCCAGTCTACGTCGATGTGACTCACAATTATTCGCACTGGAAACAATCGCGGCCCATTTTTAGCGACGCGAAGGCTCGCAGCGGAGGCAACATGAGGCAATTGAGGACCCTGATTATCGTAGTGGGATGCTTGCTAATGTCGGGCAACATCAATGCATCTCCTTCAACCTCTGGGTATCCGGAAGAAGCTCGTTATGTAAGAGTCATGACTTTCAACATACGTTATGACGAACCGCGCGACAAAGAAAACGCCTGGCCGAACCGAAAAGAGATGGTGGCGAGTATGATCCGTTTTCATCAAGCAGACCTTGTGGGAGTGCAGGAAGCACTTGAACGACAGATGACTGATCTAGAAAAGCTGCTTCCTGATTATGCCTGGGTAGGAGTTGGCCGCGCTGATGGCAAGGCTGGAGGAGAGTTTTCGGCGATCATGTACCACAAAGCCCGTTTTAGCCGCCTTGAAAGCTCAACGTTCTGGTTATCCGAGACTCCCGGCGTGCCGAGCAAGGGCTGGGATGCAGCTTACCCGCGGGTTGTAACGTGGGTTAAGTTAAAGGACAGCACAACCGGCAAGCTCTTTTTTCACTTCAACACCCACTTTGATCATCGCGGAGTGCTCGCACGCGAAGAAAGTGCCAGGCTTTTGTTGAAGCGTATCAACTCGATAGCTGGCCAACTACCGGTTGTCGTAACCGGAGACTTCAATTTCAACGAATCTTCTATAGGCTACCAGATACTAACCGGTAAGACTCTGCAGAAAGAGATCCGTTCCCAATCCTCTTTGCGAGATGCTCGCTATCTCTCTCAGCATGGCCATCATGGCCCCACTTCGACGTTCAATGAGTTCAAGGCCCTTATTCCTGAGATGAAGATCGACTATGTGCTCGTAAAAGGAACCGTTAGAGTGCTGCAACATGGAGCACTTTCGGATACATGGAACGGGAGGTTTCCTTCAGACCATCTGCCCGTCCTGGCGGAGATTGTTATTGAATAGAATCGACTCTGTCTTCATTACCTGCGCTCGCAAACATCAGACGAATTGTCTTCACACTGTGCAAAGGCTTTGTTATAGTCGCGGCTGCTCCCAACCAAGATCAATTCCGCAATTCTCTCAGGTAGCACTGAAGGAGGTTTCATTAATGAGAGTTGTGAAGCCAACGAGTTTACTGCTCATCATCGGTCTTCTCGTTTCGTTGTTTTCTGTCGCCGCTGCGCCAGCGCAGCAGGCTGATATCGAGAAGCGAATCGATGCATTGCTTGCGCAGATGACGCTTGAAGAAAAGCTCGGGCAGCTTGAGCAACTTGATGGGCACGCAGATGGAAAATACCGGCCTGAGCATGCCGAACTCATCCGCAAAGGGTTGCTTGGCTCGACCTTAAACGTGCGGGGCGCGAAGCTGACAAATGAGCTGCAGCGAGTTGCGATGGAGCAATCGCGTCTGAAAATTCCGGTAATCTTCGGTTTCGATGTGATCCACGGCTACCGCACGATCTTTCCCGTCCCCCTTGGCGAGGCGAGCAGTTGGGATCCAGCGACCGTGGAGCGCGCTTCGAGTATTGCCGCAGCAGAGACCCGGGCGAGCGGAGTGCACTGGACCTTTGCACCCATGGTTGATATCGCGCGCGATGCGCGGTGGGGTCGAATCGTCGAAGGTTCAGGTGAGGACCCTTACTTGGGTTCGGTAATGGCCAGGGCCCGAGTCCGTGGATTTCAGGGCACTGATTACAGCGCGCTGGATAAAGTTGTCGCCTGCGCCAAGCACTGGGTTGCCTACGGCGCGGCTGAGGCCGGACGCGATTACAACACGACCGACATGTCTGAGAGAACTCTGCGCGAGATCTACTTTCCGCCGTTCAAAGCAGCAGTTGATGCGGGGGTGGGAACGCTAATGAGCGCCTTCAACGATCTCAACGGCGTGCCAACGACCGCTAATCCGTTCACACTCACCCAGGTTTTGCGGGGAGAATGGAAGTTTGATGGCTTCGTGGTTAGTGATTACACGTCAGTAATGGAGCTGCTGAACCACAGGCTGGCGGCTACCGAAGCGGAAGCGGCCCAGCATGCGCTAAATGCAGGCACTGACATGGAGATGGTTAGCCGATTTTATATTAAGCATGGCGCCGACCTCCTGCGCGCGGGGAAGGTCAGGCAAGAGACCATCGACGAGGCCGTGCGGCGCGTTTTGCGGATCAAATTTCGCCTCGGGCTTTTCGAGAGACCGTACGCTGATGAGGCTCGTGAAAAGGCCGTCGTTTTCAGCTTAGCAAATGTCGCCGCCGCGCGGGAGATAGCCGCACGCTCGCTGGTGCTCCTAAAGAATGAGCGCAGTATGTTGCCGCTCAATCAGAACATTAAATCAATCGCCGTAATTGGCCCGCTCGCGGATGACCCCAGAGCCATGCTCGGATCATGGGCAGGCGACGGGCGAGCTGAAGATGCCATTACATTACTAGCAGGGATCAAAGAAAAAGCGCCTGGGGCGAAAATTATCCACGCCAAAGGCGTGGCGATTGAGGGACGCGGGGTGAGGGGAAACTATGACGAGAAGCCCGCTGCTGCTGAGACTGCGGGTGGGACGAACGTTGCATCCGCCGCCAACATTCAGGCAGCCAGAAGCGCAACGACTCCCGCCGGGCCGAATTCGCTTGAAGCCGCCCTGCGCGCCGCGCGTGAATCTGAAGTTATCATTCTCGCGGTAGGCGAGACTGCAGACATGAGCGGGGAGGCGGCATCCCGCACGTCGCTCGATCTTCCCGGCCGGCAGATGGAATTGATCCAGGCGATCCATTCTTTAGGCAAGCCTTACGTTGTTGTTCTGATGAACGGGAGGCCTTTAACAATCAACTGGTTGGCTGAAAACTCGCCCGCGATTCTGGAGACCTGGTTTGCGGGAACTCAGGCTGGTTCGGCTATTGCCGATGTGCTTTTCGGCGACGTGAATCCGGGGGGCAAGTTACCGGTCACGTTCCCGCGCACACTCGGACAAGTGCCCATCTACTATAATCACAAGAGCACGGGGCGGCCACCCACTGATCAGAAATACACCTCAAAGTACCTGGATGTTCCGGTAACACCGCTTTACCCTTTTGGCTACGGACTTAGCTACACGAAGTTCAAGTTCGCGGATCTGAGTCTGAGCGCAAAGAACATAGCGCCCGATGGGCGGTTAACAGTGACTGTCGAAGTGGAGAACACCGGCAAACGCGCTGGCGATGAGGTAGCGCAACTCTATATCCGAGACCAAGCCTCGAGCGTCACACGGCCCGTCAAGGAACTGAAGGGCTTTGAGCGCATCACCCTGCGGCCCGGTGAAAAGCGGCGTGTTGAGTTCACACTCACTCCCGAACATCTGGGTTTCTATAATCGTGACCTGCGTTTCGTGGTCGAGCCAGGTGAGTTCAAGGTCTTTGTTGGCCCAGACTCAGAAAACCTGCTCGAAGCAATCTTTGAAGTTGCGGCCAGATGAGGTAAAGGGTTCGAGTGTAATGAGGTCAGTACCACCGCGCGGTTGAAGCGGTGTGAAAACTCAACGTCTCATTCTCCCCAACATTTATGTTGGGGTTCAGGTCGCATCGTGATACTGCGCCGAACCATTTTAATGGTTTTTAAGAAGACCCTACCGCGAACCAATGGCATTGATAAAAAGCAGACAGAGTGGCTTGGAATGACGCGAAGAAGGAAACCATTGAAATGGTTGCGATTTCATCCGTGGTGCCGCTGATCCCCAACATAAATGTTGGGGAGAATGAGAGGTTGAGTTTTCACACGGTCTCGGTAGCGGGTGGGGCTGTTGCAGCAGTCGTTCTCCTCTCGTAAGGACCCACCCGCTTTCGTTAGCGCACGTCGTGCGGCCGGAGTTCGAAGACGCCCTCGGGCCTTTCGAAACCCGACTAGCTGCATGGCTCGTGGAATCTCCTTATTGCGCATGAACCACCGCCAGACGTTCCCGGTCCTCAGGTTCTCGGCACTTAGCAGGGTGATGCCGACATCAATGCCAATGACGTCAGGGTTAACCCAGCCTGTGTTTGGATTGAAAGCATCCACGAAGCCGTAACGACCATAGATGCGATCTCCCCACCTTTGATGCATTGTCCGTAGCGCCGCCAGTGTAATCTCTGGCGTGAACATCAGTGAACCACCGGGTGCGCAAGGCACAACGGTACCGTCAATGTCCCGCGTGGGTGGTGGCCCACCCCACGCTCGGTATCCTTTTGCGCTGTCAGAAGCCGTGATGCCCCAGACGTTCTCCGAATATCCGGGGAACTTGTCGGACAGGCTCAGGCAAAACTCCCGGTGTGCGAGTGTTGCTTTAACTGAGTTTTCGAAGTAATTCGTATGCGGATACCAGCTTTCTTCCCGACCGCGGTAGTCGATCCACGCCTGCGAGTACTGGTGTATGAAGAGCGGCGCGTGTAGAAAAGTTAAATAGGTATAACCGGCGTAGGTAAGCCGCAGCCTTTGCCACGACAGCCAGGCGCGCGGACTAATCGGGTGAGTAGGTGAACCAATGGCTAGCATCTGCAGGATTGTATGCTCGCTGTAATGGTTCCAGGTATGTTTGATGAAACCGGTTTCGGGTCTCCAGCCGTGCGAGATAAGCAATGAGCCAGCCACAAGCATCCAGGGAAAATCGACGCGTTCGTAGATCAGTGTTGCGAGTCGAACTATCTCCGGGTCATTACGAAAGTACTGGCGGGCAGTAAGAACCCCGCCAAGCAGTAGAGATGTATCAATGGTTGAGATCTCGCTTCGCCATCTTCTTTCGCCGGTCTCCCGGTCAACGAAGTGATAAAACCATCCACGTTCGTGGGGGGATCGTTCTGCGTAAAAGCGAAGAGTGGTGAGCACGCGCTCGCGAGCCGCCTTCCGGCTAACCCAGCCACGTTCGGCGCCGATGCACAACGCAGTGAGACCAAACCCGGTAGCGGCGCTGCTGGCGATATTGATGCTTGGATGACTCTTATCATAGGGCGTCCCGTTTGCCCGCGCGCGATCGGCAACAAGTCCGGTCTTGGGGTCAGTTTGCTCCCAAAAGAAGCGAAACGAGCGTCGCGAAAGATCCTCGAGAAATGCGTCATCGCTCACCGACAATCGCATTCCGGAGCGGTTTTGCGGGTATGCGGAGACTGCCAGCGCCATCGTCAACAGCAGCGCTGCCAGGAAGTTTATGGCTAGGGTGCGAAAGGATGATGGCACGGAGCACCTTGCCGCGGACTGGCCCATTTGACTCCTCCGGCTGACTATGATGTAGGTTTCAGGTTGAGCTTCCGGCGAATGACGATGCTTCCTGGAACGTCGTCAGTCTACCTCATATGCCATTGGCTTTCTCTGGCGCCATGCGCGACAATCAACTTTTGTAATCTGTGGAACCGTGTTTACACTGGCCCATGCCCATCAACGCCGATAAACCACATCTTTGGAAAGCCGACACCAGCGCATCGGTCGATCAGTTCAACCAGTGGTTTATGAATTATGCGCCTAAGGCGTACCGTGACATCCGCATTAAGACCGTGGAGCATGTTGAGCATGGCCTTAAGATGACCGCCGACCTCACGATAATCACGACTGCTGTCATTAAGCAATATCCCCGGATCCTGCCGACGTTGCGTATGTCCACATGCCCGCCCCTCGCGCGCGACCGGCTTATCGGCCTTGCCGGTTCCAGCAAGAACTTTGTCGGCACGCTCGAAGCCGGAAAACTGCCACCGCAGCTTTCGCCCGCACTGCTCGATGAACATTTGCAGCGGATTACCGGTATCATCGCGCGGATGCTTGACGTTGATATTTTTCCTTGGCTCGCCGAAAAACGCCGCCCTACGAAGCAGGAACGCTATCGCTCATCGACCATCGTCGCGGATCGGCTATGCGGGGCCATGGCCGACCCGATTGTCAGGAACGCGCAGGAAAAGCGTCAACTTGCTAATATCCAAGCGTATTTGATCAAAAGGGGCTACGAACTGAAAGCTCCGACGGCGGGAACGACCATCAATCAAATGGAGCCGGGCACGTTTACTTTCCGACTCAACGTGAAGGTCAAGTCCCAGACGGAGGCGAAGTTTATCAACATCCCCGTCGATGCCGTCATTCAACCGAAAAAGGCGAAGCTGCCGCAGTTGCCGCTTTTGATTGAAGCCAAGTCCGCAGGCGACTACACCAACGTCAACAAGCGCCGCAAGGAGGAAGCAACTAAAATCAACCAGCTTAAGGCTACATACGGCGAGCAAGTCGTTTTCGTGCTGTTTCTCTGCGGCTATTTCGACGCGGCTTATCTCGGTTACGAAGCCGCCGAAGGCATAGACTGCGTGTGGGAACACCGCATAGACGACCTCGCGCAACTCGGCATCTGACGCTCATGGAAAACGCCATTCCCAACATTGAGGCGCGCCGCCTTGACGGACAGGCCCGGCTTGACGGACTCAAGACTGCGCCGGAGCGTAACAAGTGGGGACAGTTTGCGACGCCGCCGGAACTCGCCCTTAGCATCGCCCGCCACGCGCACGCTCTCATGGGCCAAGCAGCGGCCGTGCGCTTTCTCGATCCTGCTGTCGGCACCGGCTCATTCTTTTCAGCGCTCGCGCATGTCGTGCCGTCGCAGAGCATCGCGGCGGCAACCGGCATTGAACTTGATCCTCTATTTGCGACGACAGCCAAGAATTTATGGGGCGATCAGGGGCTTGACATTGTTCAGGGCGATTTTACGCGGCAGCCTCCGCCCGCGCAGCGCTTTAATCTGGTCCTTACGAACCCGCCCTATGTGCGGCATCATCACTTGCCGGCCGAAGAAAAAGACCGCCTGAAAGAGCAGCTTGACCGTTCATTGCATCTGCCGATCAGCGGGCTTGCCGGTCTGTACTGTTATTTCCTGCTTTTGGCCCACGACTGGATGGAGGAGGGCGGGCTGGCTAGTTGGCTGATCCCGTCCGAGTTCATGGATGTAAATTACGGCGCAACCTTGCGCCGGTATCTGACCGAGCGGGTGACGCTTCTTCAGCTTCATCGTTTTTGCCCCACTGACGAGCAGTTCGCCGACGCCCTGGTTACGTCGGCCGTTGTCATCTTCCGCAAATCGCCCCCGCCATCGAATCACGCCGTGCGTTTCTCGTTTGCCGGCCCCATTGAACACCCTCGGACCGAAGCCGCTGTGCCCCTCGAAACGCTAAGGCGGGCGCGCAAGTGGACGCAGTTCCCGGCCCGCATGTCTGTAACCAACAGCGACGACTTGACCTTGGGCGACATTTTCAGCATCAAGCGCGGACTGGCGACCGGCTCGAATAGTTTTTTCATTCTCGGGGAGGAAAAGATCAAGGAATGGAAAATTCCGCGAGCATTTAGAAAGCCGATCCTTCCCGGCCCGCGCCATCTTACGCGGGACATTGTTGAAGCTTTGCCGAGTGGCGCGCCCGACGTATCGCCCCGCCTTTATCTGATCGATTGCAAAGAGCCGCAGGAGCGCATACAGGAGCAGTGGCCACGTTTCTATGAATATCTTGAACAAGGCAAAGCCGGGAAAATTGACGCGTCGTATCTCGCCAGTCGCCGCACCCCTTGGTACTCGCAGGAGCAACGACCGCCCGCGCCATTTCTCTGCACCTACATGGGACGCTCACGCAATGGCAAACACCCATTCCGGTTTATCTGGAATCGTTCGCAGGCGACAGCGCACAATGTCTATCTGATGCTGTATCCCAAAGGGAAATTGCGTGACGTTCTCGCACGGCACCCCGAACTTGCAGGGCGTGTGTTTGAGGCGTTGCAGCGCATCACGCCGGCGCAGTTTCTATCCGAAGGCAGGGTTTACGGCGGCGGCTTGCACAAAGTCGAGCCGAAGGAACTGGCGCAAATCTCCGCGCGCCCCATCCTTGATGCCATCGAGCAGCACGCACGTATCGAGCATCAATTGCCGATGTTCGCTTAAGATCAAAATGGAATCTCGTCGGCAGGATCGGGAGGTACTGGCAGTGCACGCGGCGACAAGCTCTTCTGGCGGTTGAATTCCGAAACCCGCTATATGCTAATCAGCTTTTACAACCCTCGTCCTTTCCGAGATGCCGTTTTCGTTGAAGGTTTCGATCGCAAAATAGCATCTTTGATCAACCGTCAGGCTTTTCAATTCAAGCGAGTTCTTATCATAGACCATCCAGAGCTGTACAGTTTGTCAGGAGCTATTGCCCAGAGCACACTGTATCCCTTGGCATTCTTTTGTTGTTCCCATGTGATTAGGGCGTCTCTCCGATCCTGTTAGGTCAGATCTGTCGAGTGCCAGTAGCCCATCGAGCGCGTAACAAACATGTAGTACTCATTCCTGAATCTTACGACAGCGGGATCAGCTCCCGAACGGTATGAAATATCTCTGTGTGCGTTATAAATCGCGTAGGTGTAGTCGATATTGATGGGATTGCAATAGGTGCTCATTTGAGTGGATTGCGCCTGAGCGTTGCAAATCGAGGAAAGACTGAGTAACGCAAAACCGACGAACTTCTTTACTCGAGTTGCTATGTTCATGATCTGTTCAATAGGTGGTGTCCTAATCTCACTTTCTGAAACAAGCTGGTCGTGTCCGGGCGAAAAAAACAACAACGATCCACGAAATAACACGAAATATCACTAAACGCTTTTCGTGTTCTTTCGTGTGGTTTCGTGGATCGTTATATTTCAGTCAAGCCCACTCTCAAATTTGGACACTACCGTTCAAACTTACTAGTTTGGCTTCTTTATAAGGTGAGGTGGAAACTCAGCGGCTTTGGACGGTTCGCGTCGTAGGTTCTGCTGGCCATGCCGCGCCGGGTAGAGTGGGATGTACATGCCGCTCGTTCCTTTGAGAATTTCAAATAACTGTGACCTGAGCCGGTTGACGACGGGTTGGTGCGTTACAATAGTGATCAAGTTTCTTGCCTCGAGCGGATCCGCCTTGATGTCATACAACTCATTTGTGTCCCAGAGCCCATAGTAGTGAATGTACTTGTACTGCTCGCCCCGAAGCGCAAACGTCGTAGGCGTCTGCGGGAATGGCCACTCCCAGTAATACTCGTAAAGCAAGAAATCTCTCCATGCTGCCGGTTTGCCCTCGGCTAACGAGAGAAAGCTCCGGCCATCCATATAATCCGGCGCCTTGAGACCTGCCGCTTCGAGAATAGTCGGTGCAATATCGATGTTCGCCACCACTTGTGGGACGAGGCTGCCCTCACGAAACAGCTCTGGGCACTGCATCACCATTGGCACCCGCATGGACTCTTCATAAGCAGTACGTTTATCGATTAGGCCGTGCTCGCCAAAGGAGAATCCGTTGTCGCCCATGAAGATGATCAGCGTTGAGTCGAGCTTACCCTTGGCCTTAAGTAAGTCCACGACGCGTCCCAACCCTTCATCAACAGCGAGCATTGTCTCGGCGTAACGTTTGTAATATTCCCCAATGTCAAGGTTGCTGTGGTAGGGGAAGTCCACTCCGTGCCAACTGTTGCGCTGGTTTTGGACCCACATCGGAGCACCCTCGACATGCGCAGGGTCCATAGTCTTCGGCGAAACGAACTTCTCGTCCTGATAACGACCGCGGTGTCTTTCCGCCGGTATAAACTCGGCATGGACCGCCTTGTGTGAGAGGTAGAGCATAAAAGGCTTATTACCCTTGCGCTCGTTCAGCCATTGGAGCGCGTAGTCCGTCAACTCATCGGTAATGTAGCCTTTTTGAGGAACGGACTTCCCGTTCACGTTGAATCCATCTTTCGACGGCAGGTAAGAACCTTGTCCCTTGAAGCTGACCCAGTGATTGAATCCTGGTTGCGGATGATCAATGTGGCCGCCCATGTGCCACTTACCGACAAACGCCGTTTCGTAACCAACGCGCTGGAGATACTGGGAAAAGTAAACCAGGTCGTCAGGAAGCGCGCTGTCGTTATCGACTACGCGGTGGCGGTGGGCATACATGCCTGTCAGTATCGACGCCCGTGAAGGAGAGCACAGCGCGGTCGTCACGAATGCATTGGGGAGATAAACGCCGGCGCGTGCAAGGGCGTCCAGGTTGGGGGTTTCGAGGAATGATTGCCCGCGCTTGAAACCAAGAGCGTCGTAACGCTGATCATCTGTAAGGATGAAGATAACGTTGCGGGGCTTTCGGTTGGGGAGTTTGGTCAGTCGCAGGTCGGCAGTTTCGCGTTGCGTGCTGCGGTGAGCATTGGCTCTTTGGGCCCCTGGGGCCGTTGAACAGAACAGCGCGGCGCACAGCGCCAGAGTCCAGCATTTCTGAAGCGAATGGTTTTTCCCCTGCAGGTCCATATTTCCTTGGGTTAGTGAAGGCGACGTCGGACGTGTCTCGAGATTGCCGGCCGAGATGAGCAATCGGACGGATTGGCGAGAGGCGGGGTCCGCCCGTGCGCAATCAGGTAACGGCACAGGTTGTACTATACTGAACCCAGATCAAATCAACTCTTTTTTGAATGAAGTTATGCGCTCTTTACCGACCAATTGCTTTTCTTCACAAGCCGCTATTCGCCTCGTCGGACTAATACTGATTTCCCTCTTGGCTTGCGTACCAGCACACGCTTCACTCCTGGGTTCGCAGGGCCGTTCGTCGTCCCCAAGGAAGCCAGCCCCTGATGCTAAATCAATAGCCGAAGACTTACGGTACGCGGTGTCTTTGCTCCAATCGGGCAAACCTGACGAAGCGGAACCAATCCTTCGGCGTGTGATTCTGGCCGCGCCTCGGAATGCGGACGCTCACAACCTGCTCGGAACAGTTCTGGACCAACGCGGGCAGTTCAAAGACGCTGAGCGAGAATACCGCGCGGCTCTGCGTATTAAACCAGGTGATATCTCACCACTCGCAAATCTGGGGGTCCTACTCGCGCGCACGGGGCGATCGGCAGAAGCAATCAAAGTCTTTGAGTCAGTGTTGCAACGTGTCCCGGATCATCCTCAGGCCACGCTCAATTTGGGACTACTGTTCGTCGCTCGGGGAGATTATGTTCGAGCGGTGCCAATGCTGGAACGTGCGAGCCAGCTTGGGCTGCATACTTACGACGCGCGTCACAGTCTCGGGGTCGCGCTTTACCACTCGAAGCGATACGACGAAGGGCTCGCTGCTCTTGAATCAGCTGCAACGCTTTCGCCGAATGCAGCTGAGCCGCTTTATTACCTCGGCTTGATTCACTGGGCACGCCATCAAGACGAAACGGCCGCCGGACTCTGGGAACGAGCTGTCGGGCTGAGACCAGCGTTTCCTGAGGCCAACTTCATGCTGGGCGAAGCCCTGAGAAAAAATCGCCGCACTGAAGCTTCGGTCGAATTCTACAAGCTGGCGCTGGATCAGGATCCGACCGAATTTGTCCATTACGCCCGACTCGGCGGCGCATACTTTGTTCTGGGCCGTCATGATTCAGCGCTCGAGATCTTTCGTCGCGCCACCCAGCGTTTTCCCAAGATGGCTGAGGCGCATTACTTTGTTGGTATCACGGCGCGTGCGAAGGCGGATTACGAGCTGGCAGAGTCAGCGCTACGACAATCACTCGTGCTCAGGCCCGACAATGTAGATTCCTTGGCCCAACTTGGCTTCATAGTTGGGGAACGCGATCGTTACGCAGAAGCTGAACGGCTACTGCGCCGTGCGATTGCGATCAATCACAGGCACTTCTATGCAAATTACGACCTCGGGCGTCTGCTGGTGAAATCGAGACGTTATGAAGAGGCCCTATCTGTACTTGTGCCCGCTGCTACCCTAAAACCTAAAAATCCCGGCGTCCATTATCAACTCTTTATCGCCCTTTCCCGGTTGAAAAGAAAGGAAGAGGCGAATCGCGAGCTGGCCACGTTCAAGGAACTTGAGGAAGAGCGCAAATCTCGACCTCCGGAAAGCGACGAATTTGAACCCGATAATAGCGACCCTACTTCTCCTGCCCCCCCGTAATCTCAGCAAGAGGATTTGTTTATTTCGAATTGCTCTCGGAGCGTCTCAAAGAATGACCGAGGAATGGGTTGCTGACCCATCCCGTCGCTCGAAGCTCAACCCCCGCACTTAGAAATTGAACCGTCCCTGTAACTCGATGACTCGGCCGGCGAGCCCTCTTTCGGCGCGACCAAAGTTCTGGTTATCTATAGTTGGCGTAAAGAAGCCGAATGGGGCCAGATTCAAGTTGTTAAAGGCGTTGAAGAAGTTCGCCTTAATCTCGAGGAAAGCTCCCTCGCCAAGGAACGCTGGTAGCCCTGTCCGCTTTGCGACACTCAGATCAACCGCGAAGTATTTTGGCCCGCGGAAGGAATTGCGCCCAATACCTGGCCTCAACACCCCCCCGGGATTGTTGGGATCAAAATAAACCAAACCCCCTCCTGGGAAATTGCCATTAGGCCGCATAAAGGCTTCATTACTCGTGTCATCAAGCGCGCCACCAAAATAGCGTGTCGGGCGGGAAGGGCAAATGAAGTCCTGACTACCCGGCGCGCTGACGCATTGACCGGTGTGTGGAGTCCAGGGAAAGCCTGTATGTGTTGTCAGGATGCCATTAATCTGCCAACCGCCGAGCGCTTTTCCCAGAGCATCATTGCGGTTTCTGAAGATAGGCAAATCCCAAAGCCCCGACAACGTGAAGTTATGCCTGACGTCGTAATCCGATGGGCCCCTCTCTTCGCGCAAATCCTGAGGAAAGGTCTGATTGGTAACGGCGCCTGGTCCCTCGTTGGACAGTGTGTCAATGCTCTTGGCCCATCTGTAAATGGCGTCAAACTGGAACCCTCTGGAGAACCTGCGCGAGAGTCGAGTGTTTAGCGCGTTGTAGTTTGCATTTACATCGGGCGTCGGAATAAAGACCGCAAAGGCGAAGAAATCATTCGGAGCCCGTTGGACGAACCTCTGGTTGACCAGACGGATCAGTTTATGGCTAGAGCTGCCCTGATAGCCGACGACCGCCGTAAGATTTGCCGGCAAGGCGTACTGACCTTCAAATGAATAGGTGTAGACGTAGGCTGTAGGAGTATTCGCAAGCGCCCCATAGATTTCAACTGTTCGATTGGGAGGGGTGCCGGTGGCGGGATCAATACCCACAGCCAGCGCCGGATTCGCTGGATAACTGAATGGCGAATTGCTGGAACCAAGTGCGTAAAGAATCTGGCCGCCATTAAACGGAGTGCTGAAGTCAGACGCCGATGTGCCGCAGCAAATCTGGTAACGCGCGAAGAAGGGAGGATTGCCGCGGGTGTTGGTGAAGACAACTTCTGGAATGCGGTTATAACTGATACCGAATCCGCCCCGAAGAACGAGCTTTTGTTCCAGGTCAAAATACTTGGGGCTGTAGGCAAATCCCAATCGCGGCCCAAAGTTGTTGCGATCTGGTTCATAAAGCTCACCGACGGGAACTACTCTTGAACCCGCCAAACCACCGCCGGGACCAAACACGAAGTTGGAAACCTTATTATCTTTCTCCTTCAGAACATCAAAGTATTCGTAACGCAAGCCCAGATTCAGCGTGAGGTTGGGTCGCACCTTCCAATCGTCCTGCACAAAAAGCCCGAAACCGCCGGAACGAAAATGGCGTTGCGCGTCCGCCGCACCGCCGGTGCGTGGATCAGCATTGATCTGATAGAAAAGCGGCGCATCGTTGGCAAAGTTAAAGAGCCCGGCAAACGTGAATAACGGCCGCGACGCGCCGTTAAGATTGTCGTCATTCTGCTCCTTCCGGTATTCGCCGCCAAACTTGAATGCATGATCGCCAATCACCTTACTCAACACATCGCGAAACTCGAATGTGCTCTCAGAGAAAATCCCTGGAGTCGTCTCTGCCTGATTCGCTCCAAATCGAATTCGGCCGCTCCTTAGCAGATTTTCAATCTCGATCCGGGGGATGCCGAAGTTGGTTTGGCTTGACGAGGCAACCTCGTCAAAAGCAAAGCGTGTGAAATTAAAGCGTGCTTCATTAAGCGTGGTGGGTGAAAGAATGCGACTGTAGAGAAACGTCAAGGCTGTATTACGTGGAGCACCCGTAATATCGGCGTGTTGACGTGCAGCGGCACCTCCGTCACTTCCGACGGAATTACCGCGAGTGAAGTACGTGCTAAATGCAAACTGGTCATTGGAGGTCGGCGTGAAATCGAGCCGAGCATTATACTGATTGGGCCGGTTAATAGCGGGAGCGCCGATCAGGACTCTCTGGATATCGGGGATCCCATCCAAACCTCCGCCACTAAGACCAAAGTTGCCGAAGCTCAAGTATTGACGCAAACCGCCAGCGGGCGAGCCGACGTCGAGACCACCCGGCACAACCTGACAAAGGTAAAGGCCAGTATCCACGTCGGCACACGACGGCTGTAAGATTCCGCCAATCCGCGGCGCAACTCCCGTAGAACCCAATATTCCCGCCGTCACGCCTCCAGGGCGAAGGTTAATAATGCTCTGGCGATACTGTTCTGTTTCGACATACTGCACCGAAGAGTTGGTTGTGTTTTCTCTGAGACCTTCGTAGGACAAAAAGAAAAAAGATTTGTTCTTTCCACCCATGGTGGATCGCCCGCCTTCGCCAAATCGAGGCAAATAAAGAGGACCGCCGAGGCTGCCGCCGAATTGCCGGAAGTGACGCTCAACTCTTTCAGTCCTACCCCTGCCAAAATCATTAGGGTACTTATTAAAGGCATTGAATTTCGGGCTGTCATATTTGAGGAACGCGCTTCCGTGAAAGTCGTTGGTGCCATTTTGCGAGACCACCTTGACTTGGGCGCCTGAATTTCGGCCATCCTCCGCGGAATAGGATGACGAAGATATCTGCATCTCCTTCACCGACTCCTGATTTGGCGTTACGACAGCGGCGCCTCCATGAGTAAGGCTGTTTACGCTGACACCATCAATCTGGAAGTTATTAGCCGAAATGCGTTGCCCGTTGGCGCTAATCTGGACCTGGTTCTCAACCTGAAAGACAGAATTGTTAGAACCCCCGGGACCGGTAGAATTTGGCAGTCCAGAGGCGTTGCCATTTCCGCCGCGAGCTCCGTCACCAAAAATGCCGGGCGTCAAACGGGCCAGTTCATAAGGGTCGCGGCCCACTTGCGGAAGACGTTTAATCTCGGCGGCGGTAACACCCTTAGAGACGTTAGCGTTTTCCGTCGAAAGCTGCGACGAGACTTCTTCGGTAATAGTAACGCTGGCCGTGACGTCACCGGCCTCGAGAAGCACGTCTATGCCATGAACACTTTCGGCATCAATCACAACATTTTCCATGACGCTCTTCTTGTGGCCTTCCTTTTCGATTGTTAGCACGTACTTGCCCGGAGCTAAGCCAGAAATTCGGTAAAACCCGTCAGCACTGCTGGTAGCCTCATGGGTCCTGGCGGTTTCCGTATTGGTGAGCGTAATTTTCGCGTCGGGAACGAGGCCGCCAGTTGAATCAGTCACGCTCCCCTGGATGCCGGCCTTAAATTGCGCCTGGATTGAAAGGGCTGAAAACAAGATAAAAACTCCGCAAGCAACTATTCGAATCAGGGTGAAGTTTATGCTATTCATTTCTAAGCGCTCCTTGTGCCAGCCTTAGTGCACCGTGAACTTGGTCAATTAAGGGTACTGATGCTTCAGTACTTCTATTAGGGTATCCAGGGTCCAGATGTTGAATCCTCGTCAGACTTACGCGTCCCGAAGTAGGTCTTATTGGAGACGCGCCAGCTTAAACAGTCTAAGAGTTGCCTGTATGTGCGGTAGCACATCGGGGAGACGCCCATAGGATGCCAAGAAATCGGTAAAACTACAATAATGAATTTCAGCTGAGACTCTGCTAAGCTTGCCCGCTCAATCAGGCGTGGAATTGTTCGGGTAGCTGACCATTGAGTCGTCCTTGAGGACGCGACTCAATAGTTGGTCTAGTCTATTCTCGTTACCATAACACCTAAAGAAGGGAAAATTTCAACCAATGCGACGTGCAACCATAGTGGCGTGCTTCATTATGCTGGCGTTGATCGTCGGCGCTTGTGTCTCCGGCCCGCAACAAACCAGCAACACCGGCGCTCGAAAGAAGAAGGGTCCAAACGAGCCGGTGTTGATAGGCTTTTCGATGGACACCCTGAAAGAGGAGCGTTGGCAGCGCGACAAGGATCTGGTTGAAAAGCGCGCGAAAGAGTTGGGAATGCAAGTCAATGTACAAGTCGCGAATGGAGATGACAATCTGCAAATCAAACAGGCCGAGAATCTCCTGACTCAGGGTGTCGATGTGCTCATTGTGGCGCCTCACAACGGCGAGATAGCCGCCTCGATTGTCGAAGCGGCGCACCGGCAGGGCGTTCCAGTAATCGCCTACGACCGCTTGATCAAGAATTCCGATGTAGATCTGTACATCTCGCATCAAGTAGTCAAAATGGGTGAGATGCAAGCGCAGTACCTGTTGGATCACGTAAACAAGAAGCCGGCAAACTTTGTAATCGTGGGAGGCTCGCCTACAGACAACAATGCCCTGCTCCTGCATGAGGGCCAGATGAATGTTCTCAAACCGGCAGTTGATCGCGGCGACGTCAAGATCGTCACCGACCAGTATGCAAAGGAGTGGCAGGCGAGTGCGGCGCTGAACATCGTTGAGAATGCGCTCACCCAGGCCAACAACCAGGTCGACGCGGTGGTGTGCTCGAATGACGGTACGGCGCGCGGGGCGGTTCAGGCTCTGGAGGGACAGAATCTGGCGGGGAAAGTGCTGGTGTCGGGCCAGGATGCCGACCTCGCCTCGATGAAGCTGATCGTAGAAGGCAAGCAGACAATGACGATCTACAAATCCATTCAACCGTTGGCCCACGGTGCGGTGGATGCCGCAATAAAGCTGGCGCGCGGAGAAAAGGTTGAAACCGCGGAGACAATCGACAACGGCTTCAAGAAGGTTCCGGCAATTCTGCTCGAGCCGATTGCCGTTGATCGCAACAATATTCTCACCACCGTTGTAAAGGATGGCTATCACAAACTCGAGGACATCTGCGCTGGACTGCCGCCGGAGAAATGCCTCAAGCCTTAACCAAAGAGTCCAACGTCCAATGTCCAACGTCCAATGTCCAATGTCCAATGTCCAACGTCCAATGTCCAATGTCCAATGTCCAACGTCCAACGTCCAACGTCCAACGTCCAACGTCCAACGTCCAACGTCCAATGTCATATGGGATCTAAACTCCAATTCTCACCTAAGGAGGGTGTCATGGCAAAAATCAAAAAGTTTGAAGAGATCAAGTCTTGGAAGAAAGCACGTACGCTAACAAAGGAAATCTACGAAGTAACGTCAAATGGTACTTTCAGACGCGACTTCGGTCTCAAAGATCAGATCAGGCGAGCTTCGGTTTCTATTCTCTCAAATATTGCGGAAGGCTTTGAAAGAGGAGGTGACCAAGAATTTATTCAGTTCTTAGCTGTAGCGAAAGGCTCGTGTGGGGAGGTTAGAGCCCAGCTCTATGTGGCGCTGGATCAGTGTTACTTCTCGCAAGAGCGTTTTGAAACTCTTTCGAAGACGGCTACCGAGGTTAGTGAGTTGATTTCTGGATTGATGAAGTACCTGAAGGACTCGGAACTTCGCGGCAGCAAATACTGCTAAAGTTACAGACGTTGGACATTGGACGTTGGACAAATCTCTCAACATGAACGAAACGGCTCAAGGCGCATTTTTAGAGATGTTGAATATCTCGAAAACCTTTCCGGGTGTTCGTGCGCTCGATGGAGTCACCTTTGATCTCCACAGAGGTGAGATCCATGCTCTTGTTGGTGAGAACGGGGCGGGCAAATCGACCTTGATGAAGGTGTTGGGCGGCGTTTATCCACATCCTGAGTACGGAGGCGAACTACTTATTGAAGGTCAGCCGATACGCTTCGGTGGTGTTCGTGATGCGGAAAAAGCGGGCATTGCGGTTATCTATCAGGAGCTGTCCTTGATAAAGGAGATGACCGTTGCGGAGAATATCTTTTTGGGACGCGAACCGGCGAAATGGGGCATTATTCGTTGGGAGGAACTTCATCGCCGGGCTCGGAAACTGCTGGACAGTCTGAATCTTGATATTGATATACATACGCCTATTCGCAATCTCGGAATTGGCCAGCAGCAATTGGTCGAAATCGCCAAAGCACTATCGCAGGATGCCAGAATTCTGGTACTTGATGAGCCTACCGCGGCCCTAACAGATACCGAGGTTAAGACTCTGTTCGGGATACTCAACCGATTGCGCAGCGATGGTGTGGGGATGATCTACATTTCCCACAAGCTGGGGGAGGTCCTCCGGCTCAGTGACAGAATTACAGTACTGAGGGACGGAAAAACCGTAGGAACTAATGCGACGAGTGAATGCAACGAGGCGAGCGTAATCGCTCGCATGGTCGGACGCGAGGTGGGGGACATCTTTCCCAGCGTGGACCACGCTCACGGAGAAGTTGTCTTTGAAGTCGACAATATGTCGGTGGAGGACCCGGACGTTCCCGGAAAAAGACTGGTTGAACATGTTAGTTTCTCTGTCCGCCGTGGCGAGGTGTTGGGAATTGCCGGTTTAATGGGGGCCGGAAGAAGCGATTTACTAATGGCAATTTTCGGTGCTCACGCCGGCTCCAGAACCGGAGTAGTAAAGATCGCGGGTAAACCTGTTCAGATTTCAAACCCGGCCGACGCCATCAAGCAAGGTATCGGTTTTGTGACCGAGGATCGCAAACGCTTCGGACTCGTGCTGGACCAAACAATTCTTTCCAACATGACACTCGCCGGACTGCGGCGCATTTCCGGCCGCTTCATCACGAGTGTCGACGCCGAATCGGCAGCGGGTGAGCGCGCGATGAAGGACTTGCGAGTGAAGGCTAACTCGGTTTTCACCATCGCCGGAACGCTGTCAGGCGGTAACCAACAGAAGATCGTTCTGGCCAAATGGCTGTTAACTAATCCGCGGGTCCTGTTTTTAGACGAGCCAACACGTGGCATCGACGTTGGCGCCAAACAGGAAATTTATGCGCAGATCAACGCCTTGGCGAAGACAGGACTCGCTATTGTGCTGGTTTCGTCAGAATTACCCGAAGTGCTGGGCCTTTCAGATCGCATCATTGTTTTGCATGAAGGAAGAATGACCGGTGAGTTTACCCGCGCGACTGCGAGTCCGGAAGCCGTCATGGCTTGCGCGACCGGACACGCGGCGCGCGCTGCGTGAGTACAGTACCGGGAGCGATAGCGACCGCACTCGGCTAGCGCGACCATTAGCACGCGACCGGTTGACTGTGATCTGAAAAAAGACCCGAGAATAAGAGGTTCCCAGACGGAAGACGACAAGTTGGGCCTGTTCTTTTCTGCAAAAGATACTCGCGGAAGTTGAGTGCGGTCGCTACCGCTCCCGGTTCTGTCTTGAGCGATGTATCCTAGCGGCTCCCCGATTAATCAATGAACACTGACGGAAACGACTCCATAAAAGATAGTCCTCCCGCCACTTCGGACTTCGTTGCCGACGCAACCGAACCTGAGGTCACCCGGCAAACGCGGATCGGCAAACTCAAGATCAACACCGATCTGCTTCGTGCTTACACGATGCTCTTTGCGCTAATCGCTATCTGGGTTTATTTCCACTATTCGACCGACCAGATCTTCCTCGACCCGCGAAACTTTTCGAATCTGATGCGGCAAACCGCGGTGACCGGAGTTCTGGCGGTAGGGATGTTAATGGTCATCGTCACCGGGCAGATCGATCTGTCGGTGGGCGCGCTTGTTGGTCTTGCCGGAGGAACAGCGGCGATCGCACAAGGATGGTTTGAATTGGGACTGGTCCCTTCGTTGGCTGCCGGGATTGGAGTGGGCCTCGCCGTCGGCGCCTTCCAGGGTACTTTGATCGCATTTCTCAACATTCCAGCTTTTATTGTGACTCTGGGAGGGTTGCTGGCGTGGCGCGGGGTAATCCTTGGACTGAGCCGTGGCGAAACGATTCCTCTGAGGCTTCAATCCTTCAAGGCGATTGGGCAAGGTTATGTCGGCCCAATGGTAGGTTGGATAATTGCGGCCGTCGCCGTGGCGGCTATCATACTGGTGAGCATCTCGCGTAGTCGGGCGCGGCGCAGTCATGGCATGGTTGCGGCTTCGCTGCGAACCACCCTGGCACGAGTTCTACTTCCCAGTGCCGTGATCATTGGGTTTGTCTACATGATGAATTCTTACCAGCTTGTTCCCGGGGTGGGAGCTGGGATACCAAACCCCGTTATTATCTTTTTGGCCATCGCTCTGGCTGGCGCGTTCCTCACACAGAATACGACCTTCGGACGTTATCTCTACGCGATTGGTGGGAACCCTGACGCGGCGCGGCTTTCCGGGATAAATATACGCAGACACATTCTTGCTGTGTTTTGCATAATGGGAGCGCTCACCGGTGTGGCATCAATAATATATACGGCGCGCGTGGGTAGCGCGTCTCCTGACGCAGGGCAACTGTTAGAGCTCGATGCGATTGCCGCCTGTGTAATCGGAGGCACGAGCTTGATGGGCGGGCGCGGTACGGTCTTTGGAGCCATTCTGGGAGCCTTGATTATGGCCAGCCTCGACAACGGCATGTCACTTAGAAACGTCGAACCGTATATGCAGAACATAATCAAAGGGGCGATTCTCGTCGCCGCAGTAGGTCTGGACATGGCCGGTCGAAAAAGAGGCTAAGCCGCAGGACAAATTAGCCGAGGATTTACGCGGATGACACGAATCTGAGAAAGAGACCACTTCCGGAACTTGCACTGATGCAGGAGCCGTAGCCACTCAAGCACAGAACCATTTGCGGGTAGCCAATGGATTCCACCACTCAGCACGGGCCGGAGTTATTCAACCCACTGCGGACCGCGGTAGCTGTGGGATCCAATGGCTACCGAGACCGTGTGAAAACGCAACGGAGTGTCATGAAGTCAGTACCGTAGCGCGGTAGCGTCGGGTCCGGCCTCCGCATCTCGACTCCCAGTGCTATAGTCGCTATCGGTGGATACCTATTGATACGTAGTTTGTGGTTGGAACCGTGGACCCGACGCTACC
>JBGTHZ010000071.1:0-8227 GCA_041745915.1 Pyrinomonadaceae bacterium
GGTTTACCCCCGCTCAAGATTCGCAGCCATTAATCAAAGACTCTTAATTCATCGTTGATGGGCTGCGAATCTTGAGCGGGGGTAAACCGCCCTTCCCAACCTGCGAATTTGCGCATGCGGCTTGGTCTCCTGCGAACCCAGAAGCTCCTGCTTCACGCTCTGGAAGAGTGCCACCCTTAGAGAGCAACTCACTCACGACCTGAGCGAAAACCCACAGCGCGAACAAAAGCGCATTTCACCAGAGACTTGTGCTGACCACACTGCGGACAATGCATTGAAAGTCCTCACTTATAACCAAGTTAACGTGTTAGGCGAATAGTAGGGGTGCCTCCTCTAATCCTATGAACGCTTACGCACAACGTGTCTGCGAAGTTCATCACGATGGTGTGAAGCGGCAAGGAAAGGGACGGAGGCGAAATGGCTTTGGCCAGAAAGCGTTTGAGTGGCAGTCCCTGGGGTTCAGACGGGGTTAAATTTTCCGGCCGGCAGCACCGGCGATTGATCTCACCAGCGCTTCGGGTTCAATCGGTTTGGCGAGGTGCACCTGGAATCCGGCGTCGAGTGCGCGGGTGCGATCCTCAACCGTCGCGTAAGCCGTCAGGGCCACCGCGGGAATCTCCCTGGCCCACTTCGCCTTCATCTTCCTCACCTTGTAGATCAGACTGTAGCCATCTTCCTTCGGCATCCCGATATCGCTCACGAGGAGATCGGGTTTCCATTCACGGAAGGCCTGGATTGCCTCGGCGGCTGACTCGCTGCATCTCACTTCACTTCCGCAACGTGTCAGAATAGCTGTTATCAACTCTCGCGAATCTAATTCATCGTCCACCACTAGAATCCGCAGGCCGCCAAGCAATTCTGAAAAACCAGCAGGCAGGCCGTCACTGTCGCTCGCAAACACAGTGGCACTTTCCAAATCTGCACCAGCCGTCCCTGATGCGAGTGGCAGGCTAACAGTAAACGTTGCTCCCTGATCGGCCCCTTTGCTCTCTACCTCGACAGTGCCTTGATGAAGTTGGACGAGATGTTTCACTATCGACAACCCCAGGCCCAATCCGCCGTGAACTCTGGTAGTGGAACCGTCCGCCTGTCGAAAGCGATCGAAGATGTAAGGCAAGAAATCAGGCTTGATGCCAATACCCGAATCGCTCACAGAGACTCTGGCCTGCGGCTTTACGCGCTCGACCTCTACCCGAACGCGGCCACCTGGAGGCGTAAATTTGACCGCGTTACTGAAGAGATTCCAGAAGATCTGCTGCAACCGGTTGGCATCGCCGGGCACTAAATAAGCCGGCGCATCCATCACTGTTTCAAACTGGATGTCCTTAGCTTCGAACGTGGGCCGCACTGCGTCGATCGCGATTTCAATAACCGTTGAGAGATTGACCGGGCGCAGTTCTATTTGCAGTTTGCCGGTGATGATCCGAGATACGTCAAGCAAGTCGTCAATCAACTGAGACTGCGACCGCGCGTTGCGTTCGATGGTTTCAAATGCCCGGGTCATCTGCAGCTGGTCGAGTTTTCCGGTGCGCACCAGATGGCTCCAGCCGAGAATAGCGGAGAGCGGAGTGCGCAACTCATGCGACAGCGTCGCCAGGAATTCGTCTTTGGTGCGGTTTGCCTGCTCGGCATCGGCGCGCGCAGACTGTTCGCGGACTAGTAGTTGGGCACGCTCTTCTTCCGCCTGTTTGCGTTCGGCGATTTCCATTTGCAGCTCGGTGGCATGGAGCTGCGCATCGCTGTAGAGCCTTGCGTTCTCGTAAGCGATGGCCACCTGGGTTACCAGCGTGGCCGTGAGGCGCTCGTCGGCTTCGGAGAAGTTATCGCCATTGAGCTTATTCAGTAAGTACACCCAACCTTGAACTCCACGGGCCGATAGGATAGGAGCCCCCAGGAAGGAATGCACCGGATCCAAAGGGTCCTCCTCACTCTGAAGTAGAGCGTCGGCGTCAGTAAGTCGCAGCGGCCGACGTTCATCCATCAAAGCATTCAGGGGCCGCTGGGCCACCCGAGGAACCACGTTCGGGCCACCGTTCTCTTCGCCGGATGCGCAACGGAAAAAATAGCGTAGGGTCCCGTCGCCATTGAGTATGCCGATAGCTGATTCCTGGGCGTCTACAATCTGCTTGGCAGAGCGACAAAAATCTTCCAATACCCGAGACGGATCATGTTCAGCGGCCAATTCCTGTCCGAGCTGGATCAGCATGTTGAGTCGGGCCAGGTTTGCATTCTCGAGTTCCAGATTCTTCTCATGAAGCAACTGGGCCTGATACTGGATCTCCCGAGTCTTCTTGAACAGCTCTACAAAGACCGCTACCTTCGAACGCAGGATCTCAGGCTCGATGGGCTTCACAATGTAGTCGACCGCGCCCAGGGAATAGCCCCGGCTCAAATGACGGCCGCCCGTGCTGTCGGCGGTGAGGAATATAATAGGTATGTTGCGCGATTTATCTCGAGCCCGAATCAGCTCGGCTGTGTCAAGTCCGTCAATGCCCGGCATAAAAACATCAAGCAAAATCACCGCCACATCGTTGTTCAAGAGGTACCGCAGGGCGTCATCCCCGGAGGAAACACTGACAAGATTTCTATCCGGAGCTTGCAGAATCGACTCCAGCGCCAACAGGTTCGTCGCGCTGTCATCCACCATTAGAATGTTAATTCGCTCGTCAGCCTTCATGGTGTCTGGGCGATATTGCTTAGTTTTTGGAGTCTGGGCGCCAGGTGCTGCAATGGCAGAATCCCATGCACGTTTGTCAGATTAATGGCGGCGTCCGGCATTTCCCGGCAAGCGGCGGTGTTGGGATCTTCTACCAGTGTTAGTCCGCCCTGCGCTTTTATGGCCGCCAACCCCCGAGCTCCATCGTGGTTTGCGCCAGTCAAAATCACCCCGATGGCCCGATTCTGATACTCATCAGCCGCCGACTCGAAAAGAACGTCTATTGAGGGCCGCGCGAAACTCACCGGCGCATCGGTCGAAAGGGCGAAGCTCCGGTTTTCAATCAGCAGGTGATAGTCGCGTGGCGCCAGATAAGCGCGGCCGGGCATTATGGTCTCTTTGTCTTCCGGCTCCGTGACGGGCAGCCGACTGCTGCGAGCCAGGAATTCACACAACCCGGTTTCCAGGTCTTTTCCTCGGTGCTGCACAATTACCATGGGCAAAGAAAATTCCGCCGGCAGTCCGGAAAGCAATACCTGCAATGCCTTCAGGCCTCCGGTGGAGGCGCCCACGACAACGATCTCAAAGGCCACTTACTTTACCTTTCGAAAGAGCTTGTCTTTGTCGTTAAGGTGCTCGTAGAAGGCTGCCCGCGGAGTAAACTTCAACGACTCCTTGTTACCCAGACCGAAGACGCCAAACATACTCAAACTGTCGTAGAACAGATTGTGAACGCGTGCTTGCAGATCCTTATTGAAATAGATCATGACGTTGCGACACAGGATCACCTGAAACTCGTTAAATGAACCGTCGGTCGCAAGGTTGTGCTCGGAAAACACGACATTGCTTTTGAGTGCAGAACTGAAAAGCACGCTGTCGTACTGAGCAGTGTAATAGTCGGAAAACTCATTTGCCCCGCCTGCCTGGTGATAGTTGTTGGTGTAGTCTCGCATTGCGGCAAGCGGAAAGATGCCATCGCGAGCTTTGCGTAGAACTGCAGCGCTGATGTCGGTGGCGTAGATGCGGCATCTCTCGTAAAGACGTTCTTCCTGCAGCAGAATGGCCAGAGAATAAACTTCTTCACCGGACGAGCAGCCGGCGACCCAGATTTGTACCGTGGGATAAGTTCTTAGCAGCGGTACGACTCTCTTGCGAAAAGTCAGATAGAAACTGGGATCGCGAAACATTGTCGTGGCGTGCACCGAAAGGCCCAACAGGAAGCGATCCAGGCAGGCCGCATCGTGCAGCACCCGGGCCTGAAGGGCCGATACCGTCCCCACATTCTCAAACCGCACCATTTCCAGGATTCGCCGCTTTATTGAAGCGCGCGAATACTCCCGGAAATCAAAGCCATGTGCGCTGTAAAGACCTTCGAGAAGTAGGCCGACCTCGATGTCTTCCAGATCATTTACTGTCACCACTCTGCTTAAATCTCTTCTTGCCGGTAAAGCCAAACTCGCAGCAGCGAGAGCAGCTGGTCTATGTCCAGGGGCTTTGAAATATAGTCAGACGCGCCAACTTCCAGACAGCGATCCCGATCGGCCTTCATAGCTTTAGCCGTCAGCGCGATGATTGGAAGCTGCTTAAATTTTTTCAACTTACGAATTGCGGTGATTGCTTCGTATCCATCCATCTCGGGCATCATGATGTCCATCAAGACGGCTTCGATGTCGGGATTAGACTTCAACAAATCAATGCCTTCCTGCCCATTCTCGGCGTGGGCGACTTCCATGTGGTGAGCTTCCAGCGCGCTCGTCAAGGCAAAGATGTTTCGCACGTCATCATCGACCACCAGCACCTTGCGCCCGGCCAACACCGGATCGCTGCGGTGAAACTTCTCCAGCATGCGACGCTTCGGCTCGGGTAGATCGGCTTCCACGCGATGCAGGAAGAGCGCCGTTTCCGCCAGCAGCCGTTCAGGAGAACTGGCTTCCTTGACAATGATGGCATCAGCCACCTTCTTCAGATGCAGTTCTTCTTTCCGGGTCAGTTCTTTTCCGGTGTAGATGATAATAGGCAAATCGTAGCGACCGAGATCTGTTTGTAGTTTCTCGATCAATTCGAATCCGCTCATATCTGGGAGTTTCAGATCCAGCACCATGCAATCGAATCTTTCATCCTTGAGAATACTCAAGGCTTCCTCGCCGGTGGCCACGGCCGTGGTTTTGACGTCACCGTTTCCGATCAATTCCACCACGCTCATGCGCTGCACGTCGTCGTCCTCAACCACCAGTAGTTTTCGAATACGACGCTCGGTGAATTCGCGCATGTCGTCGAAGGCTTTACCCAGGTCCTCGTGAGTGACGGGCTTTTGCACGTGATTAAAAGCGCCCTGTTGCAGGGCTCGCTGGCGCTCTTCCTCAACGGTAATAATGTGCACCGGAATGTGCCTCGTTTCGGGATCGTGCTTCAGGCGATCCAGCACGGTCCAGCCGTCGCGATCTGGCAGACGAATATCCAGAGTGATGGCTGCCGGTTGGTATTTTCGCGCCAGCGCGAGGGCCATGGTGCCGCTGGTGGCAACTAAACCCTTGAATCCCCTGTCGCGGGCCAGATCGAGAAGAATGGCGGCGAAGCTAATGTCGTCCTCGACGATCAAAACAGCGCGGTCGCCGGAATGAATGTCGTTCCTATCGTCGAGAATTGCCGCCGACTCGCTGGTGAACAGGGCCAGAGCTTCACTGTCGAAGGATTCAACCGGGGTCCACGCAGCTTCGACTTCTTTGTCGCTCACACTGGCCCGCTTCTGGTTGCTCTCCGCTGTCTTGGCTCCTGCCGGCGTGTAGTTGCGAGGCAGATAAAGAGTAAACGTGCTACCTTGGCCGGGCATGCTGAATACGCGAATCTCGCCACCGAGCAAACGGGCGATCTCGCGACTGATTGATAACCCCAAACCAGTACCGCCGTATTTGCGACTGGTGGTCCCGTCTGCTTGCTGGAAAGCCTCGAAAATGATCCGCTGCTTTTCGTTGGGAATCCCGATGCCCGTGTCGCTCACGGAAAATGCAACGACTTCACCAGTTCGGCCTAACGAATCGAGGTGATAGGTTTCATCCTTTGGAGCTGGAGCGATTGTTAAAACAACCTCACCCTGGTCGGTGAACTTGAACGCGTTCGAGAGCAGATTCATGATTATCTGTTGCAGTCGTTTGTCGTCAGTGCGAATGGTTGGATGCGCTTTCTCGTCGCGCACAATGCGGAACTCGAGCTTCTTATCCTGAGCCAGTTGGTAGAAACTGCGCTCCAACTGCTCGGTCATCTCGGCTATGGCAACCTCGGTAAGCTCAATGCCCATCATTCCCGATTCAATCTTCGACAAGTCGAGAATGTCATTGATCAGGGAAAGCAGATCCGCTCCCGACGTGTGAATCGTCTCCGCAAACTGCACCTGTTTGGGTGACAGATTCTCATCCGTATTCTCAGCCAACTGCCGCGAGAGGATCAGCATGCTATTGAGCGGAGTGCGTAGCTCGTGAGACATGTTGGCCAGAAATTCGGATTTGTATTTTGAAGTAAGCGCCAGTTGCTCGGCCTTCTCCTCCATCTCCCAACGGGCCTCTTCCACTTCGCGGTTCTTGGCTTCCACTTCGGCTTTCTGCCGAGCCAGGAGCGCCGCTTTCTCCTGCAGCTCTTCGTTGGTTTGCTGCAATTCTTCCTGCTGGCTCTTCAGCAGTTCTTCTGACTCGCGCAGTGATTCGGCCTGCTTTTCGAGTTGTTCGTTGGTCTTCTTGAGCTCGTCCTGTTGGCTTTGCAGCTCGCCTGCAAGAGACTGCGACTGTAGCAGTAAATCCTCCGTCCGGGTATTAGCGGCAATCGTGTTCAGCACGATGCCGATGCTTTCGGTCAACTGATCAAGGAAAGTCAGGTGCGTCTCACTAAAGGTCTTGAAGGTGGAGAGCTCGATTACGGCCTTTACTTCACCTTCAAACAGCACCGGCAGTACCACGATGTTATTGGGCGGCGCCTCGCCCAGTCCCGACGCCACGTAGACATAATTTGCAGGAACGTTTGTGACCAGAATTCTCTCGCGCTCGAGCGTGCACTGGCCCACCAGACCTTCGCCCGCGCGAAATTCGTTAGCCAGATTTTTCCGCTTCTTATAAGCGTAACCTCCCAACAGTTTCATTACCGGTTGGCCATTGGCGCTGGTGTTCACGTAAAAAACACCCTGTTGCGCGTCCACGAGAGGAGCGAGTTCGGAGAGGACCATCTGGGCCACCGTGGTCATGTCGCGCTGGCCCTGCAGCATTCTGGTGAAACGAGCAAGGTTAGTTTTCAGCCAATCCTGCTCCATGTTTTTCTGGGTGGTATCCTTGAGATTGAGAATCATCTCGTTGATGTTGTCTTTGAGCGCTGCCACTTCGCCTTGCGCTTCGACCGTAATCGAACGCGTCAGGTCGCCCTTGGTCACCGCAGTCGAGACTTCGGCGATGGCGCGCACTTGCGTAGTCAGATTTGCCGCAAGTCCGTTTACGTTGTCAGTCAGATCCCGCCAGGTTCCAGCGGCGCCTGGTACATTTGCCTGCCCGCCGAGCTTACCTTCGACACCCACTTCGCGCGCCACTGAAGTCACCTGATCGGCAAAGGTGGCGAGGGTGTCGGTCATATTGTTGATGGTGTCGGCAAGCTCCGCGATCTCGCCTTTGGCTTCCACTGTCAGTTTTCGTTCGAGGTCGCCGTTTGCCACTGCCGTCACAACGCGCGCGATACCACGCACTTGATCGGTAAGGTTGCTGGCCATCGAATTCACGTTGTCCGTCAAGTCTTTCCACGTTCCCGCCACACCACGCACCTCCGCCTGACCGCCCAGTTTTCCTTCCGTACCTACTTCGCGCGCCACGCGCGTCACTTCCGAGGCAAACGAGCCCAACTGATCCACCATCGAGTTCACGATTTTTACGGTGCGCAAGAACTCGCCCTTCAACGGTCTGCCGTCTACTTCGAGCGTCATGCGTTCCGACAGATCGCCATTTGCGACCGCGCCAATCACGCGCGTCATCTCGCTGGTCGGTCGTGCCATGTCGTCGATCAACAGATTGGTTGAGTCAATCAACCTGAGCCACGAACCGGCGGCTGCCGGAACCGCAGCGCGATGGGTGATCTTTCCCTCGCGTCCGACCGCGCGACTCACGCGATCGAGTTCTTTTGCCGTCTTGTCGCTCAAGTCGATGATGTCATTCAAGGTATCGGCAATCTTGCCTGCCTCTCCAGTCCATTCGCCGGGGAGGCGGACAGAGAAGTCGCCCTTCTTAAATGCCACCAGCGCCTTCAAGAGGAGCTTGGTGTTGAGGGTTTCAGGAGTTCGGGGTTGGGTTCGCATATTATCCTTCCAAGTTGCACAAGATGTGGGACTACTCAGAGACCTGGGTTCACTACGAATCAGTTGAAGACGGAGAGATAGCTACTTCAACTTCGGACCGTGGAAGAGTGATAAACAAGGGGTTTTTGGGGGATTGACCGTCCGTAAACTAACCGTCCGGTCGAAGACATTTATACCCGACAGAGACGACGTATGTAAACCGTCATGTAAGCAAACAGCGAACAGCAAAAAGCGAAAAGACAGTAGCCCCC
>JBGTHZ010000072.1:0-8005 GCA_041745915.1 Pyrinomonadaceae bacterium
TCTCAAGTTCTTCCTCAACATCAGCAAAGATGAGCAAGAGCAGCGACTCCTCAAACGCGAGCAGGATCCGATCAAATCATGGAAGTTATCGGTAACTGATTGGAAGGAGCGCGAGCACTGGGACGCCTACACCGCGGCTTACGAGGACGCGCTCAACCGTTGCAGCACCAAACCTGCGCCATGGTTCATCGTGCCCGCCGATAGAAAATGGTTTCGCAACCTCGCGGTCGCGGAGACTTTGCGAGATGCTCTGATGCCTTTCAAGGAGAGCTGGCTGGACAAGGTGGCAAAGGTCGGGCGAGAAAAGAAGAAGGCGCTTGATGAATATCGCCGTAGCCGCAAACAGACAGCGTGAACGAGTGAGGACGAAAAGAGGTTTCCCTTCCTGTCGTATCACGTAGATACCGGTGCGACCGAGAGGGTACCAGAATAGAGTTCTGCTGCTATGAGGAGCTACCGTAAAGAAATCTGGCTGGAAGTCCCGACCCGCCGGGCCTTCATTAATATCACTCAAAGGGTAGAGGAGTGTTTGCATGAAAGTGGTATCAGGGAAGGCCTCGCGCTTGTAAATTCGATGCACGTGACCGCCGCGGTGTTCGTCGACGATGACGAAACAGGTCTGTACCGCCACTATGAAGTGTGGTTGGAGCGACTGGCCCCGGTCGTATCCGCCGATCCAAGCGATGAAGATATTATCGGGGAGGATATTCTCGACGCACACATGAAGAGGCAGTTGATGGGGCGCGAGGTGGTGGTGGCCGTGACGGAAGGGCGGCTGGATTTCGGGCACTGGGAAAACATCTTTTACGGAGAGTTTGACGGCGCGCGCCGGAAGCGTGTTTTGGTAAAGATCATTGGCGAGTGAAGAAAGGACCAAGAGCATGCTGGAGTTCCCCGCCCCGGCTGCCAACTCGGATGGCCAACAACAGAGAGATTGACTATCCTTAAGGCGTGGCTTGCCCTCAGTTTCTCGCTTGGCTCGGTCGAGACTCTGATTCTCTCGCAAGTTGATTAATTAAACAGCATTGAGATCAAGAGTCGCACAGTTTGAGGCTTAGATTAGGTGGTGAACAACTACTATGTGTCGAAATATTAAAACCCTGCACAACTTCAAACCGCCGGCGACGGACGAAGAAATCCGTGCGTCTTCGTTGCAATTCGTCCGCAAACTGAGCGGCTTCACAAACCCCTCCAAGGCCAACGAACTCACCTTCAATCGCGCCGTGGACCAGGTGACGGCAGCAGCACACGAACTCCTGCAATCTCTGGTTACGAACGCTCCTCCACGGGATCGTGAAGTCGAAGCTCTGAAGGCTCGTGTTAGGACGGCGAACCGCTTTCACCCTTCTGATGCTACCCCGGCTACCTGACCAGCGGACGAAACTGAACCGTCCGAGTCGAGCGGAGATGTGATGGCAGTCGCAGAACCTTTTGTTTTTCTCGTGCCCGACCGAGCCACATACATAATGGGTGCTGAATCCTCATTACAGCTCGGCTTTCCGAGTTGAGAAATTTATGAAAGTTACAGCAGCCGACTTTTTATTGCTGATAACGATGATTGTCGTCGGGTTTTTTCTTTCGGCTATACTCACCGCCGGAACTCAAGCGCAGCAGGCGCTACCTCCTTTACCGCACGGGGCCTCAAACGAGCGTCAATCTCCAGGTTCAGTTCAAAGTGAGGAGGAGATAGGGGAAGGCGAAGTCGTGCGCATCACGGCCCGCCTTGTTTCTGTTCCAGTCAGCGTTATTGATCGTCAAGGTAACTACGTTGGCGATCTACAGCAAACAGATTTCCGTATCTATGAGGACGGTGTGGAGCAAGCGATTACTCACTTCAGTAACATTGATCAGCGTTTCTCTGTGATCCTCCTCATGGATACCAGCGGCTCGACTTCCGCTTTCTTGGAGCAAATAAAAGGCGCGGCTAAATTCTTTGTCGAACAACTTCGGCCTGTAGACACTGTCCAGCCTGTTTATTTTCATGGTGAGATAAAACCTCTCATTACGAAGAGTATCAGCGACCACACTCTCTTAAGCGCGGCAATTGATCAAATGCGTCCCGGGCCAACCGACATGGGCACACGGCTGTATGATGCGGTTGACTTTGCTCTGGAGGTGCTTGAGCCCATGCCTGGACGTAAGGCAGTTATTCTTTTTACTGACGGCGAGAACACCTGGGGCAAAGCGACGATGAAAAGTACTCTCCACGAGGCGGAAGAGTCGGACACAATCATTTACACACTCCATTATGGCAACCCGCCAGCACAGAAATATCTCCAGCAGTTGGCGGTGAGAACGGGAGGACGTTACTTCATTGCGGCCGATGTAAATGCAATTAGGAGATCTTTTGCTGAGGTCGCCCAGGAACTACGACGACAGTATGTGCTCGGATACCACCCGAACGAACTGGCGCAAAGGGGGCCGGAGAGGAAAATAAGAGTCAAAGTACGTCGCGATCGTGTCGCCGTCAGGGCCCGCAGATCCTATACTTACAACCCGTAAGCTTGACGCGGTAAACACCGCCGTTTAACAAATCAACTGGAGCGGAACGAAATAGCGAGGCATTCATCTGAATGATCTCGAGCAACGCATCAAGTATGCAAAATATCAGCGTGATAAGAAACCCGGGTCTTAGAATTAACTCTCACTGCTAATGTTAGTGCTCCTTGTGATCTTAGTTTTCGTCTATCACTTCGGAATCGGCACATATTCCGCTTTGGGTTTAGAGCCTTTACCCGCCTTTGAGTTTCTTTATACCGCATCTTTTCTTTGCGGAGTCGTGTGGTGGGTGAAGGCTGAGTCCCGAAGGTTTGGCCTCAAGCCCGTTTACTGTCTCGGTTTGTTAGTCGGAATTGGATGGGTAATTATGATCCCTTACTATCTGCTCAAAACGCGCGGCGCCAGGGGTTTGATTCCACTTCTTGCACTCCTGGTGAGTTTCATAGCTGCTCGGCTGCTGGCGGTATTTGTTAACATGGCTTTTTCGAATTAACAACTAGATCTCGAAGGAGGTAATTGTGCCGAAAATTAATTGGGTTCGAGTCATCGTGGGTGGCCTGGTCGCTGCACTCATCGCCTTTGTATCGGATGGTCTGCTTCATGGGCAGCTTCTCGAAGCAGACTGGAAGGCGGTATATTCCAATTTAGGTGCTGCGGAACCAGAACACCACAGTCTCGGTATGGTCTACTTCGTCGTCTTCGAGTTGGGCCGAGGTCTACTATCGATGTTCCTGTACGTTATGATGCGCCCATACTGTCGACCCGGGCCGAAGACGGCGGCGCTGGCGGGAGTGGTTGCCTGGCTGGCCTTCTCAATAGCCGGTCCGGCCCAGTTTATTCCGCTGGGGTTCTTCTCGAACGCACTGTGGGTCAAAGCAGCAGCCTTCCAGCTGATCACATCAATCGTGGCCGCCATCGCGGGCGCGGCACTTTACAAGGACCCGGTCACGCCCGTCGAATCGCCGGCCCGCTAATGTAAGCACTTCTAAAGTAGGCGGACCAGAGTCAATGGTTACCGTGCGAGCGGAAAATTCAGACGACATCGCCGCAGTTAGACGAGTGAATGAGCTAGTGTTTGGGCAACCGAATGAGGCATCACTGGTTGATGCTCTTCGGAACGGTGCGGATCCTTACATCTCGCTTGTAGCCGTCGAGAGCGTGCTGATAGTGGGGCACATCTTCTTCAGTCCTGTTTCGATCGAGTGGGAGGACACCGTCTCCGGAGCAATGGGACTTGCGCCCATGGCTGTAGTGCCAGAGCACCAGAACCGAGGCATTGGTTCGATGTTGGTTCGAGAAGGACTAAAAGAATGTAAGCGCATCGGCTGCGACCTGATCGTAGTGATCGGCCATCCTGAGTATTACCCTCGTTTTGGATTCGTTCCGGCAAATCAGAAGGGCTTGAGTTGCGAGTACCCGGTTCCTCCGGAGGCTTTTATGGTGGCGGAGCTGAAGCCGGATGCGTTAACCGGAAAGCAAGGCCTGGTTAAGTATCGCCCTGAGTTTGATCAAGATAATTAAGCACTCCTTTGAATCTGAATTTCCAGTCGCGGCCAGCCTTGGCAATTCGTATTCCCCCACCAAAAAACCTCGGTAAGCGCCGCTAAAACAGCGTTACCGACGATACGCCCGCCGCGTTCTTAACTAATCAGGAGCAAAGATAATGCGTCTTTTGGCAGATACGGATGTGACACAGGCAATATCTTTCGCTCCTTGGGAGCTTTGAATTCTCCTCGGTACCGGTCTATAAATATGGTCCCTACGGACTAAAAGAGAACCTTATTAATTAGTTCCCATGAATCGTGGAAAGGAAAGCAACATGTTAAAAAGAATCCGTGGTAGAACCACTTGATAACTCGATAACGCCGCCTTCAAAAGACTCATCGCTCCCTACCGGCGAGGGAATAATTATCGACATAGGCACCGGAGACGGTGTCTTTGTATCCGAGTGTGCCCGGCACAACCCGAGGAAGTTCTACATCGGGATAGATGCGAACGCCCGGCCACTGGAGAAGATCTCCGAGAAGATCCATAGGAAGCCCGCTAAAGGTGGCTTGCCGAATGTCCTATTCCTGCAGGCGGCGGTCGAGGATTTGCCGTCCGAGTTAAACGGCGTCGCCGACGAGGTGCACGTTCATTTTCCCTGGGGCAGTTTATTCGGAGCTGTGGCTACCGGAAACGAGGCCGTCTTAACCAACTTGCGTCGGATCTGCTCGCCTAATGCGCTGCTGGAAATACTCATCGGATTCGATCCTGTGCAAGACGTTTCTGAGTTGAAACGCCTGGAAATCCCTTCGCTCTCACTCGACTATATAGATTCCGTCCTGGCTCCCCGATATGAGAAGTGCGGCTTCGCGATTATTGAAAGAGGCGTGTTGCCGCAGTCTGAGTGGGCAAACGTGCAGACCTCCTGGGCCAGGCGCCTCAAAGGGCGCGCCGGGCGTTCATTGACTTACATAATTGCCCAGGCCATGGATGAAACCCAATCGGAGCCAAGTCCAACGAGTTAAGCCATGGCATTGACTATCCGGCTAGCGGCAATGGAAGACGTTCCCGCGCTGCAGGAACTGATTGCAGAGTCTGTTAGAACGTTGAGTTTGTCCTATTACAGCGAGCGCGAAATTGACAGCGCCTTGATGCACGTATTTGGCGTCGACCGTCAGTTGATACACGATGAGACCTACTTAGTAGCGGAGATCGAGGGCCGGATAGTCGGCTGTGGCGGATGGAGCAAACGCAGAACACTATTCGGCGGCGACCAGGCAGAGTCAGTTCGCGTCGACGAATTGCTTAACCCGGAAACTGACGCGGCCCGGGTTCGAGCTTTCTATGTTCACCCTGAGTGGTCGCGCCGGGGCATTGGCAGGCAAATCCTCCAGGCATGCGAAGCAGCGGCGCACGAGTCAGGCTTTACGACGCTCGAGCTTGTCGCCACCCTGCCAGGCGAGCCGCTTTATTCCGCACACGGTTACGAAAGAATAGGGCCTTTCGAAATACCGCTCCCGGATGGACACTCGCTTGCTGCATTTCACATGAAAAAGAGGTTGGCATAGCGTGCCAATTTGCAGCGTGTGAGCCAGCGTCAGAGGGGGTAAACCGCCCTTCCCAACCTGCAAATTAACGCTAGTCGAATAGCACGATTCAGCGTGCGCTAATTTGCAGGTTTGGAAGGGCGGTTTACCCGCTGATCTCGAGAAGTTTAAGCAGTTCCTCGGTGCTGATCATCTCGAGGGAGTGATATAATTCGGATCAAAACAGCAAGGAGACAGACATGGACGCAGCCTCCGCCACTGACGCATCAAGAGACAAGGTGTGGCCCGCTTTGCCACTTAATGCCTGGGCAGATACTTACGCAACTCTGCATATGTGGACACAGGTTGTCGGCAAAATTCGTTTGATGTTAGCTCCGCCGGTTAATCATTGGTGGCATTGCGCGCTTCACCTTTCGGCTAGCGGACTAACGACTACAGCCGTGCCTTACAAAGACAAACTATTCGAAATCGAGTTCGATTTCATCGAACATAAGCTATTCATTCGGACCAGCGATAAGGTGACAAAGTCGTTGCCGCTAACGCCCCGTTCGGTTGCTGATTTTTATCAGGAACTGATGTCGACGCTCAAATCCATGGGAATTGATGTGTCCATTTTCACCAAGCCGCAGGAAGTGCCAAATCCCATCCCATTTGAAAAAGACACTGAGCACGCTTCATATGACCCTGAATACGCAAATAGGTTTTGGCGTGTTCTGGCTCAAACAGCGGTGGTCTTCGAGGAGTTCAGAGGGCGTTTCATAGGCAAGTGCAGTCCGGTAAATTTCTACTGGGGGAGTTTCGATCTGGCCGTTACACGCTTTTCCGGCCGGCCCGCGCCCGAAAGGATTGGAGCGGACTTGATCACCCGCGAGGCTTACTCGCATGAGTGCATTAGCGCCGGCTTCTGGCCCGGAGCGGGGTTCACAGGGCCGGCTTTTTATTCCTACACAGCGCCCGCGCCACCTGCTCTGGAAAATGCACCGGCTCGCCCGGGCTTTTACAGCGAGGAATTGAAGGAGTTCGTGCTCACCTACGACGATGTTCGCAACTCAGGCTCACCTCGGGACACGTTGCTAAAGTTTCTGCAGAGCACGTACGAAGCAGGCGCCAGTCTCGCACACTGGGACCGCGGGGCATTGGAGCGAAACGCGAAATAGACTCCAGGTTAGGGATCACATGCAGAACTTCCTCAACGACTTCAGAGAAACAATTGAGACGGCAGAGAAACGGTTGTTATCAATCTCTGAACAGCAAAGCCAGATTTCCCGGGCTGAGGGGAAATGGTCTCCGAAAGAAATCATCGGTCACCTGATTGATTCCGCTGCCAATAACCATCAGCGTTTCGTTCGGGCCCAGTTTAGCGACGAGCTGACATTTTCCGGTTATGAGCAGGAAGAGTGGGTGCGTGTACAAGGCTACAATCAAGAGCCCTGGCAACAACTGGTTCAGCTTTGGAAACATTATAATCTGCATCTGTTGCATCTAATGGCGCTCGTTCCTGAATCAGCTCGAACTAAGCCGCGCACGTTACATAATCTGGACTTAATCGCCTGGAAGACCGTGGCGAAAAGCGAGTCCGTTACACTCGAGTACTTCATGCGTGACTATGTTGCGCACATGAAGAATCACCTGTCGCAAATCACTGATACCTAATTAAAGCCGGGGGTCGCCTTAACGCAAAGAAGCATCAAACACGATCCACGAAATGGCACGAAGTTACATCAATGCAAACTGTGGCGCTCAACTACAGAACAGGAAGCGGTAGCGACCTGGCCGTTACGTCATATTCAACCAAAGGGCTGTTGGCATACATTTTCAACACCCACAAGATTTTACTTGTAATGAGAGGCCGAGTTTGACTCTGTCGCAACGGCCAGGTCGCTACCGCTTCCTGTTCTGTAGTTTTGTGATCCCTACCGCTGCCCCGATACTGACAGTGATACGATCCACGAAATGGCACTAACACCTGAGGAGGTCTCCAAAATGGAATATACCTACGAAAAACTCAAGCACATGACCGTCGTTGAACTGCGCGAGATTGCCAAAGGAATCGAGCATGAGGCGGTGCAGGGTTACACCCAATTGAACAAGGAACACCTGATTGTCGCTATTTCCAATGCTCTCGGCATCAAGCATGAGCATCACGATGTTGTCGGCGTTGACAAAGCTTCTATCAAGGCGCGCATTCGCGAGTTAAAAAAGAAACGTGAGGAAGCTTTAGCAGCCCACGACCACGCTCAACTCAAGGTCGTACGCCGAACAATCCACCGGCTGAAGAGACAGATCCACCGCGCCACGGTTTAGCTTCTTAAAAGATCAGCGTAAGCACCCTAAATTTGCAGGTCAGATATCTGAGTTGGTCTGTCAAGTCATTTTTGATATCCGGCTTATCCTTCCTTCTGCACTTGGAGTGATAGAACTCGGGCCAGAGGGGATTGTCTCCGCTGCAGGGCGCGGTGGTAAGTCTCCTCGCA
>JBGTHZ010000073.1:0-9475 GCA_041745915.1 Pyrinomonadaceae bacterium
CCTGCCTTTGACTGCTTTCAATCTGCCCTCTGCAACGGGGCAAGACGGCGAAGGATATGATCGCCAGGTAATCGAGTTCCTTGACAAGAATCTCCGGTAGGTTGAACCCTGCGGTAGCGTCGGGTCCGGCCTCCGCATCTCGACTCCCAGTGCTATAGTCGCTATCGGTGGATACCTATTGATACGTAGTTTGTGGTTGGAACCGTGGACCCGACGCTACCGCATTACGGTACTGACTTCATGACACTCGGTTGCGTTTTCACACAGCCTCGGTAGCCAATGGATGCTGCCACTCAAGTAGGACGTTCCTATTTTTTGCTGTTCCCACGAAAGCGAGAGTATTTAGTATTAAAAGCAGTTGAGTGCTGGCATTCATTGGCTACCGCAAACGGTTCTGTGTTGAGTGTCTTTTCACCATTGTTTTCATGTTTTGACACAGGCTCACCGCTCCCGGTTCCAAAATTGAGTGGCGTTACGAAGGGACGATCTCAACAAACCCTTACACAATGCGGGAGCGCTTATTACAATATCTAGCCTGCCCTGCCTGTGATGGCCCTATTGAGTTGTCTGGCGTAACTGCCAGCGATGGCAGCCATGTATTGGAAGGCGAGTTGGGCTGCGCCTCATGCAAAGCCCTGTTTCCGATTACTCGTGGCATCCCTCGCTTCGCGGCTCTCGATAAGCTTGATGCTGAGAAAGCAGCAACCGCGGCAAATTTCGGCTGGCAGTGGCAACATTTCACCCAGGAAGACAAGAAGTACGCCGATCAGTTTTTGGGGTGGCTTGCGCCGGTTACTCACGAGTTCTTCAGGGACAGGATCGTTCTGGAAGGTGGTTGCGGAAAAGGACGACACACGCAACTGGTTGCCGCCTGGGGCGCAAAGGAAGTAATCGGAGCCGATCTCAGTGCCGCTGTAGAAACAGCATTTGCCGCTACCCGCCACCTGGACAACGCTCACATCATCCAGGCCGACATCTATCATTTGCCGGTCAAGAAAGAGATCGACTACGCGTTTTCTGTCGGCGTGCTGCACCACTTACCCGATGCGCAACGTGGTTTTTTGTCACTCGCATCCAGGGTGAAGTCAGGAGGACATCTTTCTGCGTGGGTCTATGGCGCTGAAAATAACGAGTGGATCACGCGTTGGGTCAACCCAATTCGAGAGCGGTATACCTCGCGCATCAATCCGCGCGCTCTCCTACATCTTTCAAAACTGCCTGCAGCCTTTGTGTACCTGGCGACCAGGGCGATCTATCCACCGCTAAATCGCGTCGCTGGGGGCCGGCTGGCCCGGCACCTTTTCTACAACGATTACCTGATGGCCATCTCCGGTTTTGGTTGGAAGGAACAGCACACAATAGTTTTCGATCACCTGGTTGCGCCAACTGCACACTACATCCCAGGCGAAGAATTCGAGCAATGGTGGCGAGACATTAATGCCACTGAAGTGTCGATCCAATGGCACAACAAGAATAGCTGGCGCGGCTTTGGCAGGGTCTGACGGTTTTCACCCCGTTAGGGGCGAGATGTCTATAGCACTGGAACCCAACTCCCCCGCTCCCCGTTCGAAGAAGGAGCGGACGTAGCTTGAGGGTACATGTCTAGAGTGTTCGCTCCTTCTTCGAACGGAGGTGCTGAGAGCGTGCCGTTCGGTTATAAACATCTCGCCCCTAACGGGGTTAAGACCGACCGATGATTTATTCGGGAGCAGACTTTCTGCGCCAGCACTGATTTGGTCCTTTTGGACAGAACGTTCACTTTTTACTATTCACGATTCACGATTTACTATTCACGCGTGATGATTTCTGCCCAGACGGCAAGACGCGCGGTGTGGCGACCACTTTGGGAACTGCCCGGGCGTTTCGAGTTGATTCTCTCGCTGGCCCGGCGTGAACTCGTGGCACGGTATCGTGGTTCAGTGTTGGGAATAGTCTGGGCTCTGATCACCCCGGTGGTAATGATCGGGATCTTCACGTTCATATTCGCCGGCATCTTTGGCGCCCGTTTTGGTACCAACGGTTCGCCCTGGGATTATGCGTTGTATCTTTTTTGCGGTCTGCTGCCCTGGACCATGTTTCAGGAGACGGTGGTGCAGTCCGCGACAACGATCGTTACACATTCAAATCTGGTGAAGCGGGTGGTCTTTCCGCTGGAAACTCTGCCGATTGCACAAGCGCTGTCGTCTCTCGGTAATCAGTTGTTCGGCAGCCTGGCCCTTTTGATCGCCATCGTCATAATGCGTCAGGAGCTGCACTTCTCAAGTTTTTGGCTGCCCGTATTGATTATTCCGCAGTTACTGTTTACCCTCGGCGCCGCGTGGTTGATGGCTTCTCTGGGCGTTTTTTTGCGTGACATCGTACAAGGAATTTCACTCTTCCTGACTGCCTGGATGTTTCTGACTCCGATTATCTATCCGGAATCGATTGTCCCAGAGCGTTATCGCGTATTCATCAACCTCAATCCATTCACGCCTCTGGTTCGAAGCTACCGGCGCATCTTTCTTGAAGGCGCGTCACCCGACTGGTCCGGCCTCGCCTATTTCACAACCTTCGCGCTAGCCAGCTTTTTCTTTGGCTACTGGTGGTTCGCCCGCACCCGTAAAAACTTTGCCGACGTGATCTGAACTATTATCCCGCGCCAGCACCAACACAAGCCCCATCAACCACCAGAAGACCAGGGCTACTTCGCCGTCGCCGAAGTTGTAGTTAACGAGCGCGCTTGCGAAGAAGCCGGCCAGGGCTCCGGTGGCGCCGAGCAGCAGACCGTGCCGGTTTGTGTCTGCTGTGTCCCTGGAGATGCGTTCCGCACGAGTTGTCAGCAGCCAGAAGGCGGCCATGATCCAGAGCCAGAGCGCGAGTGCTGGAAGGCCGCGGTCAAACGCCAGTTGCAGCGGTGTGGAATGCATGCCCAGTATGTCCTTACCGGGAAAGCCCCATTCATTCCAGTGCAAGTGCATAGCGTCCATTCCGTGACCAAATACCGGATGAAGCGCTATTCGCGAGACACCGATCTGCGCGACGGTCATACGCAATGATGCACTGTCGTCTCGAAGCCACAAGGCCCCTTCGGCGCGCGTCTGGAAGACGATAAACGCTCCCAGAGCCAGTACCAGTAACAACGCGGCTGGTACGAGGAGACGCGCTCTTCCGCGCGCGGCGCGTATGGTCTGTACGCAGGCGCCCAATGTAAAAGCCACCAGTACAGTTCTCATCGCGGTTAAAGCAATCCCGAGTGCCAGGAGAGCGCCGGCGCCGGCGGCCAACTTGAAGCGAAGATTTAAGCCATGGTTCCTGAGATTTGCCAGTCCCAGCCCGAATGCCAGTTGGGCCAGGATCTGCAGAATCTCAGAAAATGTCTCATAGTGTCGGGTCCAGCCCGAGGCGCGAAAGCGATGAGTTGGATTTCTTCCAGTGATTCCCGTAGGAGCATCCTGCTGTTTGATTTGATCGGTGATCGCCATACCCGTGCGTTCAACGTGCTCACCACGCGTTATCACACTCACACGCAGATTGGTTCCCGATGGAGCCGTCTTGATCGCGTTTTCGATATCGTCGATGGAGTAGATCCGGCGCCCCTCCACTCTCCAAACAGCATCGCCGGGCGCAACGCTCATGGCCAGAGGACTGTCGCTGGAGACTGCTTCGACGACAACCCCACGTCCGCGCAGCAAATCGTAGATGCTATAAACGCTGCCGGCGACTCCTGAAAGGATCATGATACACACCAGAACTACCGCGTTACCTCTGGTCACAATTGCCTGGGTCAGGTAGAAGAGAAAGAGGACGCAAACAGATTGCAGTTTTGCGATGCTAATCTGCGGTTCTTCTGATAGGACCGACGATGCTATGGTCCAGGCGAAGAAGAGGAAGATCGGTAAGTCCAGCTTCGAGCGTCGCAAACCAGTTTGCCCGGAAGCGATCGTGCGAACCAGCCATCCGCCACCAACTATCGCCAGTGCGATTTCCGCTCCGGCGATCGAATGCGGCGCGAATGCGGAGTAAAGAATGAATCCTGCGGTGGCAACGCGTTGACCAAGAAGAGCGAGCGGTGATTTTGTTTCGACAGCGGGGGCAAAAAATGCAGAGGTCATTTTATTAGTAATCCAATGGGACACGGGAGTAACCTGCCGGCTGTTGGATAACTGAAGAATTGGGCGCAGAGGCAGCAGAAAACGTATCCAAACTCCTTAAAACCAATAGGTTGACACCTTCATACTCGCGTGTTAGCGTATCTTTCGACTGTTTCGTCCTGGGAATAGTCCCCCAACTTACAAGGCGATTACTTGTACGGGTTGTTCTCTCTACCCGCCGCTACGATTGACGCCGCTGCCATATTTGATGATACATAATACTACTGATGGTTTTCGAAAAGGCTAAGGTTCTAAAAGCCGCTGAGAAATTCCTGTCACAGGGAAAGATCAACGCCGCGATAAAAGAGTATCGCCAGATCGTCGAAAATGACGAGGACGATCTGACAACGCTGAATATGCTCGGGGATCTTTGTGTGCGTGAAGGCCATAACGAGGAAGCGATTTCCTGCTTCGCTAAGATAGCCGAGCACTATAGCGAGCAGGAGTTCAACTTAAAAGCGATCGCCATGTACAAAAAGATCGATCGGCTCCAGCCGCGCGATCCGGTGATTGCCAGTAAGTTGGCGGCACTATACGCTACTCAGGGGTTGGCCGCCGATGCCCGCGCTCAGTATTTGATTGTTGCCGACGCCTATACCCGGGCCGGACAGACGAAACAAACTTTCGAGGTTCTGCACAAGGTTGCGGACCTGGATCCTCACAATACCGAGATCAGACTAAAGCTCGCCGAAGGCTATCTCAAAGAGAACCTGGGTTCTGAAGCTGCCAAAGCGTTTCTGGAGGCGGCAACTCGATTATTCGATACCGGTCAGTTTGAGAAAGCGCTCAAAGCCTACTCCCGAGCTTTGGAGATCCGGCCCCACGATGACGCCGCTCTTAGAGGAGTGGTTTCCACTCACGTAGCATTAGGCTCCGCTGATGACGCGGCGGAACTGCTGGAGCGAATGCTCGCGGAGCGACCGGAAGATCCGGAACTGCTTTCGTTGCTGGCGCGGACGTACATCGACGCGGAGAATGCCGCGGCGGCCGAGCGCTTCATTGCCTTGCTGGTGGCGCAGGATGCTTCCAAGTACACTCGTTTCATTGAGGTGGCGCGGCTTTATCTGAGCCTCGATGAGGTTAACGACGCCACCAGAGTTCTGGGCACTATCGCCGAACAGTTGCTGGCAAATCGCGCGGAAAATGACCTCCAGCAACTTGTTCAGGAAGTGCTGGCACGGAATCCGGAACACGTCGAGGCTCTGCGACTGCTTGTCAGAATCCACTGGTGGCAGCGTGATATGGACAATCTGCGGTTGGCCCTGGAACGACTCGCGGAGGCCGCCGAAGCAGCAGGACTTGATCAAGACGAACGTTATGCCCTCACGCAGCTCGTTCGCCTGGCGCCGGAAGAGCAACGCTATGCCGAGCGTCTCGCAGCGTTGGGCGGGGCTTCTGAAGAAGCGGTCGAAGAAGTCGCTTTTTCGCTGGAACCCTCCAGTGATGTGCCTTCATTCGAGGACTATAGCGTCGGAGTCCACGACGAGGCGTCGACAATAGGCGCCGACAAAACCCCTGCACCGGATCAGTTTGAGTGGAATTCAGTGTCCGATGAAGCAGCGGCGGATCCTAGTTCCTCTTTTGCAGAACTCAACGAGGAAACGCCGGTTGGGTACGGACTTGAGGCGGTGGAAGGATTTGAATTGGGTAGTGTCGCACTCGATCAGAGCTTGAGCGGCAGTGCAGAATCTGCTTCCAACGTTAACGACAGGAGAAGTCCTGAGGCTATTCTGCGCCAGGAACTGGAAAGTGTAGATTTTTACATTACCCAGGGCTATGCCGATATTGCCGCCGACACTCTTGATTTGATGGAGCGTCAATTTGGCGCCAACCCGGACATCGATGCTCGGCGTCAGAAACTAAAGGCCGGGCCACCCGTTGATGTCTCGGTCGCGACCGCTCCTCCACCCCAGACGTTTGGTTTTGGTGGCGCCGAACAAACAGCGGAGGTCGCGACAGACGTTGACATCACTTTTGGGGGACTCGGCGAGAAGAAAGCTGAGACTGCCGAGGTCGTGTCAGGAGCCGGTTCAGCTTCGTCTGCGGGCGCAAAAGGGATCGACGCCGGTTTGGCTGAGATCTTTGAAGAGTTCCGCGAGGCGGCTGAAGAGGAGCCTCTCTCAAACGAGGACTACGAGACGCATTACAACATGGGCACAGCTTACAAAGAGATGGAACTCCTCGATGAAGCCATCCAGGAATTTCAGACGGCAGCGAATCTGGCTAAAGCCGGCGATGGAACCTCGCGTTATCTTCAGTGCTGCAACATGCTGGGTCATTGTTTTGTTCATAAGGGTATGCCGCGCGCAGCAGTACTCTGGTTCAAGAAGGGATTGGAGGCGCCTGGACACGCGGAAGACGAATACAAGGCGTTGCGGTATGAGCTGGGCTCGGCTTACCAGCAAATGGGTGAGATTAATCGGGCGCTCGAGATTTTCACTGAAGTTTATGGCGTTGACGTTTCGTACCGCGACATAGCGGACAAGCTGCAGGAACTTCAGGCGCAAAAGCAGGAACTCGAAGCGCAAAGGAAGAGTAAGAAGAAACGGAAGTAGACGGCAAAGCGGAAATCGTGAATCGTAAATCGTAAATCGTAAATCGTGAATCGTGAATCGTAATTCTTAATACGCACGTCGGGATCACCAACACTAAGTCCTAATACTCAACCTATACGAATTCTCGATTCACGATTGACGATTGACGATTGACGATTGACGATTCACGAAGGCACCATGTCAGCTAAGCTCAGCGTCATCTTCTACATAGTCCTCTGCCTGGAGATTGGCATTGTACTGACACTCCTGCCCTGGATTCCGCAGGGCTTTCTCGGCTTGAGCGACTGGGGAAACAACTATTTCCTTCTCTACGCCGCACGTAAGACCGGTTTCTATGGTCTGCAGAGTGTGGTCGCTTCGGGTTGGGTTCGCGGCGCAGTCACCGGGCTGGGCATCCTGAATTTAGGAATGGCGTTTTGGGAAATTTTCCACTTTAAACAAACGCTCAACGCCCTGCGAGGAACGACAGCGCCTCCGGCAAGTTCACAAAGAAATGTCGTTGCCCCTGCAAAAGCCAATCACTTACCTGATCACGAGCGGCGAGACGACCCTACAAACAAGGTCGAGAGATAAAGACTTCTCACGTCTCCTCAATTTAGTCGCCGCGGCAGTGGCCGCACACGTCAATCTTATTCAACTCCGCGAAAAAAATCTGAGTACTCGTGTGCTCTACGACCTGGCTCTGCGAGCGGCGGAGATTACGCGAGGAAGCGGCACGCGTCTATTGATTAACGATCGCGCCGATGTCGCAAGTTCAGTAGGCGCTGCAGGAGTGCACCTGACTGCCGGATCAATAGAGGCCTCAGTCATTCGCCGCACATTTGGTGATGACTTTCTGATCGGCGTATCAACCCATTCATTGGAAGAAGCTCGAGCCGCTCGAGAAGCCCGAGCCGATTTTGCAGTCTTCGGACCAGTCTTTGAAACAGCATCAAAACGCGCCTACGGTGAACCACTTGGGTTGGAGAAACTCGAACAAGTAGCCGGCGCGTTGAGGCAGTTTCCGGTACTGGCACTGGGCGGTGTTACGTTGGAGAATATATCCGGCTGTTTTCGGGCCGGCGCCGCCGGGGTTGCGGCAATTCGGCTGATGAACGATCCGGACCAGCTGGCTCCAGTGGTGTCAGAGATTGGAGTGAGTTTCAGGAGTCAATAGAGATGACCGCCTCATCGGCAGGTAACTCGCCCCCGGTGGCTTTGACGATTGCCGGAATTGATCCATCTGGGGGAGCGGGCATCATTGCAGATGTCAGAACGTTCGCGGCCTTTGGCTGCTTTGCCACCGCTGCTGTCACGTCTCTTACATTTCAGAATACGACCGGGGTTTTCGGGGCGCTGCATCAGACGCCGGAAACTGTGCGGGCACAGGTAACGCCGATCATTGAAGACTTCCACGTCATCTGTGCCAAAACCGGAATGTTGCCGACCCGCGAAGTTATTGCCGAAGTGGCGCGGCTCTTTCGCGAGATGGCTTTGCCGGCGCCGGTTGTCGATCCAGTCATGCGCGCGACTTCCGGCGACGATCTGATCGATGACGATGCGGTAAGCGTTATGGTCGCGCATCTATTCCCTCTCGCGCTGGTGGTGACGCCGAACATACCGGAAGCTGAGCGCCTCACGGGCCTCACAATTACGGATGAATCAGGAATGCTGCAGGCCGCCAGGATCATTCGCCAGATGGGTGCACGAGCCGTGCTCGTCAAAGGGGGACATTTGGCGGGGAGGCAGGAGGCAGAGAAAAGACGGCAGACGGCAGACGGCAGGAGGCAGGGTACCGCGCCCAACGATACGCATGAAGCGCCAGAAGTTGCTGAGCAAGCGATTGATGTGCTTGATAACGAGGGGAGAGTAACAGTCTTTCGTGATGAGTTGATCGCCGGAGGAGAGGTTCACGGCTCCGGTTGCACACTCTCCGCTGCGATTGCCGCCTGTGTTGGCAAAGGCCAGGGTTTGGAAGACGCGATTAAGGCCGCCAAGAGCTTTGTCACCGAAGCGATTCGGCGTTCACCATCATTGGGCCATGGGGCCCGGCCACTGTACAACGACAACAGACACGCGACACCCGGCACCTGACACCTGCTTTGTCACCCTTCGATCGTGACCTTTTCCATCTTCACTTCCGATGCCGGACGGTCGTCACGGCCGGTCTGCGAGGTCGCGATCTTGTCCACTACATCCTGACCCTCAGTAACCCGACCAAAGATCGTATAGCTGGGCGGCAATGGATAGTCTGAGTGCATGATGAAGAATTGCGAGCCGTTAGTGTTTGGACCCGCATTCGCCATCGCCACCGTCCCTGCTTTGTAACCGCGCTGGTAAACCGGGGAAGAGGAATTGATCTCGTCGTTGAAGCGACCGCCCCAGGCCGACTCGCCGCCTCGGCCAGTGCCGGAAGGATCACCCCCCTGGATCATGAAGCCCTTGATTACCCGATGAAAGATGATTCCGTCGTAATAACCGCGTTCCGCCAGCGTGATGAAATTCTCGGTGGTCTTTGGCGCATCCGTCTCCAGAAGTTCGAAACGTATGGTGCCCTTGTTGGTTTGAAGTACTGCAGTCCGATTTGCCATACCATCTCCTCTATCGCGAACTAAGAATGAATCTCTCGATTGCCATAGCGACGCCGTCGTCGTCATTTGTACATGTCACATAAAAACGATCGATTTCGTGTAACGACGCTTCGGCATTCTCCATTACTACGCCGGTTCCGGCGTAATGCAACATCTCCAGGTCGTTCAGGTTATCTCCTACGGCCATCACCTCATCACGCGTGACACCCAACTCCGCCGC
>JBGTHZ010000074.1:0-24259 GCA_041745915.1 Pyrinomonadaceae bacterium
TGGTCGCCCGCCGTCTGCCGTTCCCCGGCAAGACGTCTTCGGACCGCGTGGCCGCCATCCTGGAGCGCGAGCCGGCTCCGCTCGGGCATCTGCGGCGCGGCGTCCCCGCCGAACTCGAACGAATTGTCAGACGCGCACTGGCCAAGGACCGTGACGGACGCTACGCGCGTGTGGCCGACCTGGCTGAGGATTTACGCAGGCTCCGGGCGACGCTCGGTGCCGAGCCCCCCTTCCGCTTCGCCTTACTCGCGCCGGCGCGCGGTCTATTCTTCTCCCGCAAGCGCAGGGCGGTTGCGCTGGCGACGCTTTTGCTTGTAATCACCGCAGCGCTTATTGCTGGGCTCTCTTACCGGTTCCTTCGCCAAAGTTCCACACCAGCAGCGCACTCAGGAATCAAATCGCTCGCCGTGCTGCCGCTCGAAAATCTTTCGGGCGACCCGGCGGAGGAGTATTTCGCTGACGGGATGACCGACACTCTGATCGGAGACCTCGCCCGGATCGGGGAGCTACGCGTCATCTCGCGCACTTCGTCTATGCACTACAAGGAGACGAAGAAATCGCTGCCGGAGATCGCCGGCGAGCTGAACGTAGATGCGGTGGTTGAGGGCACGGTGCAACGAGCGGGCGAGCGAGTCCGCATCCGTGTGCAACTGATCCACGCGGCGACAGACCATCACCTGTGGTCGGAGACGTACGAACGCGACGTGCGCGACGTGTTAGCCTTACAGAGCGAAATCGCTCAGACCATCGCCCGCGAGGTGCAAATCAAGACGGCGCCCGCCGAACAAGCGCGCCTAACTCCTCGCCACCCCGTCCACCCCAAGGCTTTTGATGACTACCTACAAGGCCGCCACCTCTACTGGAATAAGCGCACGGAAGAGAATTTGCACAGGGCCATTGAGTACTTCCAAAGCGCGATCAGAGAAGACCCGAACTACGCCCGGGCTTACGCGGGATTGGCCGACTGTTACGGCGCCCTCGGCACGGTGCAGTTTAGCGTGTTGTCGCCGCTGGAGGCGCGGTGGCGTGCGGAGGAAGCCGCCGTGAAAGCCCTCGAGCTTGACGGCGGGCTGGCCGAAGCCTACGTCGCGCTGGGTGCCGTCAATCATTTCAATTGGAACTGGGCGGCGGCAGAGCAACAGTTCAAGCGCGCAATTGAACTCAACCCGAATTACGCTAGTGCTCACATCGCTTATGCCAGCTACCTTATGACAAGGGGGCGCGCCGAGGAGGCGGTCGCGGCGTCGAATCGCGCCCGGGAGTTGGATCCGTTCTCGCTCTCCATCAGCGCGCAGAGAGGCTTCCTGCTCGAAAACGCGCGCCGCTACGAGGAGGCCATCGAGCAGCTCCGCCGCGTCATCGCAATGGATCCGAATCATTACCAGGCGCACTGGTTCCTTGGCCACACCTACGGGGCTAATCAGCAGTTTGATGAAGCCGTCGCGGCGGCTGAAAAAGCAGTCGCCTTGTCAGGCAGGGCGCCGGGGGCGCTCGGGATGCTGGGGCTGGTTTATGGTCTCGCCGGGCGTAGAGGTGAAGCCACCAAGGTATTGAACGAGCTGCTCGCACTCAACGAGCGCCGCTACGTCACGCCGGCAGCATTAGCCAACGTCTACATCGGCCTCGGCGACAAGGATCAGGCTTTCGTCTGGCTGGAGAAGGCCTATCAGGAGCGCTCAGGCTACATCGTCTGGCTCAAAGTGTTTCCCATCGTGGACCCGCTGCGCTCAGACCCGCGCTTCGCCGACCTCGTGCACCGTGTCGGGCTTCCGCAGTGAGCGTTCCCTTCCTAAGAGCGTTTCTAAAAAATCTGGTTTGCGCCGTGGGAGGCGGCCAGGCAGTTACAGACCGATGCGGTGCTCGACGGCACATTCCTGCGCGCGGGTGATCGGCTGATGGCGAGCGTCAACCTGCTGCGGGTGCGGGACGGCGCATCGCTCTGGGCCGAAAGTGAATCGCTTCTCTTTCACGGCGGCGACACGGGTTCGACTCCCGTACGGGACGCCAATTTCCCTAAGCATTTCCATGATCCGAATGGGCATCAAGCAGGTGATGCTTTTCTTATTGGACTCCTCCGGACGCACGGCTAAGTTAGATCGCGAGAAGAGAGACCTTCGCAGGTCTCAATCTCCCCATCGCATTTCTCCCGTGCTGCTTACGTTGCCAGCACACTAGACGGCTCCCTCCTTGCGCACGGTGAGCGTCGCGAAATCCATGGGATTTCCTCGACTCTCGTTATTGATTTTAAAAATATACGCAATTAGGATGACTAAGGGAACGCTCGAAAGGTTTTGATTCGAAGCCCTTATGGCTTTTTTTGCAATCAATCAAAGAAAGAGGAGACTGGATATGAAAGCAATATTTAAGATCGCGATACTCGCGTTTGCAGCCGTTTGGACGGTGGATTGCAGCGCACCGGCAACAAACACAAATACGAATATCAACACTGCCAAGCCGACCGCGGCGGCCCCGACGGCCGACGCCTTGCTCGCACTCGACAAGCAAGCCAATGAAGCCTATATCAAGAGTGATTCGAAGTTCTTCGAGGGAATGCTTAGCGACAAGTTCGTTATGTACGAAGGCGGTCAGCGAATGGACAAGGCGGCTGCTATAAAGATGATCGCCGGCAACAAATGCGACGTCAAAACCTGGAGCCTCGAAGACCCGCAGATGGCCAAGATCGATGCGGACACCTACGTGCTTAGTTACAAGGGCACGTTTGACGGCACTTGTGCGGGAACCGACGGCAAAAGCATGAAACTGCCGAGCCCGGTACGCGCCGCTAGCCTATGGGTTCGCAGCGGCGAGAAATGGCTGGCTGTTTATCATGGCGAAGTTCCCATAGTCGACCCAAAGAACCCGCCTAAAGCCGCACCCGCAGTCCCGGCCAAGAAGGAAGAGCGGAAAAAGGACGACAAAGCCGCGGCAGACGCAATTACCACCGCGACCAAGCCCGCTCCTGAAACAAGCACCGACGCCATGATGGCGATCGAAAAATCGGTCTGGGAAGCCTGGAAGGCACGCGATAACAAGAAGCTCGAGGACCTGACGATAAAGGACCTTTCGTTCGTCAATGTGTTTGGTACCTATTTCGCGAACAAGGCTGACGCGCTGAAGGACTGGGAGGGAAACTGTGACATTACAAGCGTCAATATCACAGACAGTGCTGGAACGACACTTTCGCCGACAGTGGGCATCCTGAATTCTAAGGCTACGGCTGAAGGCTCCTGCTATGGCCAGAAACTCACACCGGTACCGATATATGCCACATCTGTCTATGTAAAGGATGGAGACGCGTGGAAACTGGCGTTCGGTTTGAATCGCCTGGATTAGGTTCGATTTTGAAATTCCAGCCGCGGTCCATTGATGGGTCGCGGCTTGTTTCGCTTTTTGGATGGGGCGGGCGCATTCGCATACCCGGATGAGGTAGGCAACGGCGAGTATCTGCCGAGCCGCAGGTAAGCTTCATTCACCAGCGCCGTGGTCTGAAGATCCTCGTCGACTTCGCGCGTGATAAGCACTATGGCAAACCAGTACCGCATGCGCCCTTTTGAGCAGGAAGCGCAAGCCGCACATTGAACCATCCAAACATTCTTTGCGGTCTATCGCGTCGCGGTCATTGTTTTAACAGCGTCAGAACTTCCCGGAGTACCGGACGCTCATGACCTAACCAGAAAGGAATCAAAACATGGCCAAACCCTCGAAATTCGCGCACGTCGTCTATAGCACACGACGCTTTGAGCAAATGATTGACTGGTATCAGAGACGAGGCGGGAAACGTCGAAAGCGGGCTCGACGCTGGAGCTGTGCTGGAGATCTACAGGGCTGTTTGTGAAAAGAGCGGACATCCGCATCAGGACGTGATTGGCGCGTAGATCCTGGCCTGCGTTCAAGACAACTAAACCAAACAAGGAGAAACATTCATGCAAGCAGCAGAAAAGATCCCGAGTAACGCAACGACCAGTTTGAGTGAGTACGACGCGATTACCAGGACGGTTCAGACCTACATCAATGGCGGCAAGTCGGGGCGTGGCGCCGACATGAAGCCCGCCTTCCACCCGGATGCGACGATCTTTGGCTACATTGGACCTGATTTGTTCGCCGGACCTATCCAAGGTCTCTTTGATTGGAATGATCAGAATGGTCCAGCAACAGAACTCCAGGGGCGGATTACCAGTATCGACATCATCGACACGATTGCCACCGTGCGTCTGGAACTCGACAACTGGACCGGCCATCGGTTCACCGACCTGTTTACGCTGCTCAAAGTCGATGGGGAATGGAGAATCATGAACAAGGTCTTCCATCTTCATCCCTGAAAAACAAAAAAGGAGCGACCATGAGAATGAACTCTGCTGCAAGGCTGTCTGCGGCCTGTGCCTTTGCCACCGTATTCGCCATCGGAGCACAGGCCCAGCAAAAGCCTTGCGTGACCGCTTCCAAATTCGGGCCCGACGATCAGATCGGCAACCTTAACTATGTGACGCCGGCGAAAACGCTTGCGGCCTCAAAGCTGGTAACGCGCGGCAAGGCTTATCGACTCGGCATCGAGACTAACAAGGATACGCCCGCGTACGGCACCCGCAGGTTCGCGATAACGGTGCTGCAGCCCGGCCAGGCGGGCGGGGCCACGCTCGGCCCTACCAAAACGACCTATAACGACGACATCATCACAGGCTGGGTCGGCGTAGGTTCGCAGATTGACGGCTTCGGCCATGCCGGGATCGACAATCTCTATTTCAATTGCCACAAGGCTGCCGACTTCACAATGCCCGACGGCCTCAAGAAGCTGGGCATCGAGAATGTGCCGGCCGTGGCTACGCGGGGCGTGCTGCTCGACATGGCCGGTTACTTCGGTGAAGACATTGTGAAAGAAGGAACGCCGTTCAACCGAGCGGAAATCGAAGGAGCCATGAAGCGGCAGGGCATCAAGGCTATCGAGAAAGGCGACGTCGTGCTTTTCTACACTGGGTGGCTAAAACTACTCGGCAAGGACAACCAGCGTTTCATTTCGGTCAACCCGGGGCTCGGCCGGGAGGGCGCGAAGTATCTCGCGTCGCTCGAGGTGGCAATGGTTGGGGCGGACACTCCGAACTTTGAAGTCATCCCTTTCGAAAAGGACGCCGGCCTCTTTGAGGTCCACCAGATCCTGCTTGCCCTCAACGGCATTCACATCCTTGAGAACATTAACACCGAAGAGATGGTCAAGGATCGCGCCTGGGAATTCCTGTTCACCCTCGGCCCCGCCCGCATCACCGGCGGGGTGCAGGCGATCATCAACCCAATCGCGATCAGATAGCAGCGACCAAAACCAACTCAATCGCAACGACGCGATTGGAATCGCTTTGCGGCGACTCGCGCTCTATGGGTTTTACGTGGCGCACGGGATTGCCGCAGTGAGCGGGAAAGATAAATGAAAGAGCTACCGCTCAACGCAACTCTCTCGCACTATCGCATATGACAAGAGCACTATTAGCATTTTAGTTAGGTAGAATTTAAATCCCCATCGGCTGAAACACGGTTTTCAAACGACCTCTAGCCAAGGGTGGTCCAAGATACTCCACTCTTCCATTCCTGATCTGAACGTATTCGAACTGGGTGTCAGGGGGCTTCTCGTCAGCTACCATCAGGACCCAAGAATTCTTGACTTTTAGTCGTTCTGCAATAGAGTTTGTACATTCTCAGTGGTCGGTCTACTTTATGGCCATTTCGCTTAATACTCGGCTCGGGCGCTACGAAATCCTCAGGCAGCTCGGGGCAGGCGGGATGGGTGAAGTCCACCTCGCTTTCGACCCTAAAATAGGGTGCCACGTCCCTGATTCGTTCGAGGTGTATGCGATCCATTTCTCATCCGGTGAGCACTCTTTGAAGTTCGCACTGTCGGTTTTCCCGGCGCCAGGAATCACTATGCCGTCACGGCGGATGGCCAGCGCTTTCTTGTTACGTCACTGCTGGGTGAAGCTGAATCCCAACCGCTAATAGCCGTTCTGAATTGGACCGCAGATTTAAACAAATGACTCTTCGTCCCGGTACACGGCTCGGCCCTTATGAAGTCGTCGCGCCTCTCGGCGCGGGTGGCATGGGTGAAGTCTATCGTGCTCGTGATACTCGTCTCGGTCGTGAGGTAGCTGTAAAGGTACTGCCTGCTTCGTTCACCGATAATGCAGAACGACTTCAGCGCTTCGAGCAAGAAGCACGTGCCGCAGGCGCGCTGAATCACCCGAATATCCTAGCTATACACGATGTCGGCAAGCACGACGGCGGTCCTTATGTGGTCTCCGAACTGCTGGAAGGTGAGACGCTGCGTGAGCAGTTAAAAAACGGGGAGCTTCCTGTCCGTAAGACCCTTGATTACGCGCTGCAGATTGCTTCTGGTCTGGCGGCGGCGCACGAGCGTGGCATCGTACATCGCGATTTGAAGCCCGAAAACCTGATCATTACGAAAGATGAGCGGGTGAAGATTTTGGACTTTGGGTTGGCGAAGCTAAGACCGAAGCTTGTCGACACAGAAGCGCCCACGCAGCGGCAGCTTACTGATCCGCGTGTGGTGATGGGCACAGTCGGCTACATGTCGCCGGAGCAAGTGAGAGGACATGAAGTGGACCATCGGGCGGACATCTTCTCGTTTGGCGCTACTCTCTACGAGATGCTGTCGAGCCGCCGCGCGTTCCAGCGCGAGACGATGGCCGAGACAATGACGGCAATACTGAAGGAGGACCCGCCGGAATTGGGCGAGGTGAACTCGAAAGTTAGCCCGGCGCTAGAGAGGATTGTGCGGCGCTGCTTGGAGAAGAAGCGTGAGCGACGCTTCCAATCAGCACACGATCTCGCTTTTGCGATTGAGGCGCTTACCACGCCTTCGAGTTCGCAAGCGAGTGCTGTGGTTCTGCCCGACGTGCCGGAGGCTGTCGGCGCGCCGCGGCGGTGGTTAAGTCCTGAGAGGCTGATTTGGCTAGCGGCAACAGTGCTACTCGCCCTGACAACGGTGGGAGTGGCATGGATGTATTTCACCCGTTTGCCGGCAGCATATACGCGCGTGGTGAAGTCTTCCATCCTGCCACCTGAGAACACAAGCTTCGAGCACCTCGCCGTTTCACCGGACGGTCGGTGGTTAGCCTTCACCGCGGCGACGGGCGGCAAGCTGCAACTCTGGTTGCGAGCGTTTGCTCGAGCAGAAGCCCAGGCCATCTCGGGCACTGAGGGCGCAACCTTACCTTTCTGGTCACCGGACAGCCGCTTCATTGCCTTCTTCGCTGCCGGTAAGTTGAAGAAGATTGAAGTTTCAGGCGGCATCCCCACAACCTTGTGTGATGTTGGTGTTGCGACTGGAGGCACGTGGAGCCGCGAAGGCGTGATTCTTTTTTCGGCTCTCGGCGGCGCCGGATTGTCTCGCGTCTCCGCTACGGGCGGTGAAGTGATTTCAGTGATGAGACCTGACCCGAAAAGTCAAGAAACCGAGTATTTTCAACCATACTTCCTGCCGGACGGCCAACATTTTCTCTATTCTGTCCAGAGCGGACAAAAGGAGGTTCGTGGAGTTTACCTCGGAGGCCTTAATGGCGGAGCGAGTAAACATCTGATGCCGGACTTCTCGAACGCAATGTATGCGGTGTCAGAGACAGGTGAGGGTTATCTCCTCTTCGGGCGGGACGATGCTTTGATGGCCCAGCGCTTTGACGCCACGCAACTGCAACTCACAGGCGAACCAGTTTTGGTTGCTGAGCAGGTTGGCAAACTTCTAGGCAGTGCAATCATCACGCACCGACGGAATTTTTCAGTTTCCGACGAGGGCCTGTTGGTCCTCGACCCGTTTCCCAATCGGCTGCGTACTCACTTGCTCTGGGTGGATCGCCAAGGCAGAAAAACCATTGTCCTGGATGAGGTCGATAATGCGACCTTACTTCGACTCTCGCCTGACGGTAAACGCGTCGTTGTAGCCCGGTATGACCCGCAGATCGGTGGCAGCGATCTATGGCTCTCCGATGAGACAGGCAGTAGCTTCACTCGCTTCACTTTTGATCCGGGCATAGACCACTATCCGATCTGGTCGCCAGGGGGTGACCGAATCGTTTGGTCTTCAAGTCGGGAAGGGACTTTTGACCTGTATCAAAAAGCAGCCAGCGGGTCCGGACAAGACGCACTGCTGTTCAAATCGGATTACTATAAGTTTTCCACCGACTGGTCGCGGGATGGGCGCTTTATCATTTATCGCCAGATGGATCCGAAAACAAAACACGACGTGTGGGTCTTACCTGTTGGTCCACAAGCCGGGGAACAAAATCCTTTTCCCTTTCTTCAGACGGAGGCCAACGAATCCGGAGCGGTGCTCTCTCCTGATGGACAGTCGATAGCCTATAGCTCCGATGAATCAGGGCGGTACGAAATCTACGTTCAGAGTTTCCCTGGTGGTGGCGGTAAGCGGCAGATCTCGAACGCCGGTGGATTAGGGCCACACTGGCGCGATGATGGAAGAGAATTGTATTACCACGCGCCGGACGGAAAACTGATGGCGGTAGCGGTCAAGGGTGGGTTGGATTTCGAAGCAGGTTCGGGCGTAGCGCTCTTCGAGTTCCGCGCGGCCGGCACTGCGATCGCCCCTTTTTATAGCGTGAGCAAAGACGGACAAAGATTTCTGCTAAGCACGATTGTGGAGAACGTAACGGGAGCACCGCTGACAGTCGTGGTCAATTGGACAGCAGACCTAAAGCGATGACCGTCGCCACAGGCACCCGAATAGGTCGCTATGAAATCCGCTCTAAGCTCGGTGAAGGCGGAATGGGTGAAGTGTACCAGGCCATTGATATAGAGCTCGGCCGCACAGTCGCTATCAAGATCCTGCCTGAAGGTTTAGCCACTAACGAGCAGCGATTGCAGCGTTTCATTCAGGAAGCAAAAGCTGCCTCGGCTTTGAATCACCCACACATTCTGACCATTCATGAAATTGGAACCACCGGGGCCACTCGCTTCATTGCCACTGAGTTTATTGACGGGGACACGCTGCGCGCACGCATTGCTTCCGGGATGAAGCTTCTCGAAGTTCTAGATATCGCGACTCAGGCAGCCGGTGCTCTGGCAGCAGCGCATGCCGCAGGCATCATCCATCGTGACATCAAGCCTGAGAACATCATGGTCCGGCGCGACGGCTACGTCAAAGTAGTCGATTTTGGTCTCGCTAAACTCACTGAGCCGGAGGGTTCGACTACTGATACTGAAGCTCCCACAAGAGCACTGGTCCAGACCGGCGCGGGAACCGTGATGGGTACAGCTAGCTACATGTCGCCGGAACAGGCGAAGGGAATTGACGTCGATGTCCGAACCGACCTTTGGAGCCTCGGGGCTGTGCTATACGAGATGATCACTCGGCACCTGCCGTTTGCCGCGGAGACTTCCCCTGAGACTATTTCGTTGATTCTCCAGAAAGAGCCCACACCGATAAGGCGTTACGCCCCCGACGTTCCTGCTGAGCTCGAACGCATCGTTAAGAAAGCTCTGACGAAGGATCCGGAAGAGCGATATCAAACAGCCAAAGACCTGTTAATCGACCTTCGCTCTTTGAAACGTAAGCTCGAATTTGATGCGGAGTTGGACCGAACCGCCCCCCCCGAACTGCGTACTTCAACGTTAACTGAATTTGGTGCTGCCTCGAGCGAGGGAAGGGCTTCAACGACCGTCAGCGATGCTCCTGCTACCTCGAGTGCCGAGTACATTGCTTCGGGAATAAAGCAGCACAAGCTTGCGGCGGCGCTTGTCACTATGCTTTTGGTGGGCGGCGCGATTGGGCTTGCTTATTATCTCCACATTCGCGGCAGTGAAGTCGCTATCGAGTCAATCGCCGTTTTGCCGTTCCAGAATCGAAGCACTGAACCTGATAGCGAATATCTCTCCGATGGTCTGGCAGAGTCGCTCATCTATCGTCTTTCTCAATTACCCAACTTGAAAGTCAGTCCCACGAGCTCCGTCTTCGCGTACAAGGGTCAGGAGATCGATCCTGTCGCAGTAGGCAATCAGTTAAGAGTGAATGCCGTATTGTCGGGCCGGATCGTGCAGCGCGGTGAGAACCTCACAATCAGTGCCGAGTTGGTGGATGTACGTCACAATAAGCTGCTTTGGGGTGAACATTACGAACGAAAGATGTCCGAGTTGCTTCAGACTCAGCGCGAGATGTCGCGGGAGATTGTTGAAAAACTGAAGCTCAGAGTCTCGGGCCAGGAGAGGGGACTGGCGAAGCATTACACCGAAAGCAACGAAGCGTATCAATTGCATTTGAAAGGACGGTTTTACTGGAACAAACGCAATGCGGAAGGAATGCATAAGGCCCTTGGGTATTTTCAACAAGCGATCGATATCGATCCTAACTTTGCCCTGGCTTACACGGGACTGGCTGACACTTATGCGCTGCTAGGTGGTCCCGAGGCGGGAGGCGACATGCCGCCAAATGAGATGCTGCCAAAAGCGAAGGCCGCCGCGCTCAAGGCTCTGGAAATCGACGACTCTCTTGCCGAACCTCATGTTTCATTGGGCCATGTAAAGTGTTATTACGAACGCGACTGGGCTGCTTCGGAACGCTTATATAGAAGAGCCATTGAGCTAAATCCTAACTACGCCATTGCCCATCACTGGTACGCGATATTCTTATCGATAATGGGGCGACACAGCGAGGCGTTGGCTGAAATAAAACGAGCAGTGGAATTAGATCCACTCTCGCTCTCCATTAACACCTGGCACGGCCATATCCTTGCTTTAGCGGGCCAACCTGATCAGGGTATTGACCAACTACGCAAGACGTTAGAGATGGACTCAAACTTCATTCTTGCGCGTTACCGGCTGGGAACAGCTTATGAACAAAAAGGGATGTATGACGACGCCATCAAGCAGTTTATGCAGGTCCTTGCACTCCCAGGCGGCAATTTGCTGGGGAAGGCAGGCCTTGCACACGCGTACGCATCAGCGGGCAAGCGAGAGGAAGCGCAGAAGATTCTTGGTGAGTTGCTAAAACTGTCTGAGCAGACTTACGTGTCATCCTTCCAACTCGCGTTGATATATATAGCTCTTGGTGACAATGATAAGGCGTTTGCGCGGCTTGACGAGGCAGACAAGGCGCGCGAACTAAATGTTCTTCGCCTCAAAGTAGATCCACGGTTCGCGAGGCTGCGGTCAGATCCGCGCTTCGATAGTCTCGTGCGTCGTGTTGGTATTCCGTAGTCGCGCAAGCTCAACTGGCAAACTTGACGAAAACGTATTCCGCAAGCTGATAGATTGGTCTAGATACGATGACTATCGGCCCCGGAACAAAGCTAGGTCGTTACGAAACCCGCTCACAACTTGGGGCGGGCGGCATGGGGGAGGTCTACCTCGCTCGTGATCCGAAGATCAACCGCGACGTAGCAATCAAAGTCCTACCCGAGGCTTTCTCATTAAACAGCGAACGGCTGCGACGCTTTGAACAGGAAGCGCAGGCTATTGGGAAATTGAATCACCCGAATATCCTTTCGGTGTTCGATGTGGATACGCACGACGGGGCACCTTATGTCGTTTACGAGTTGCTCGAAGGCGAAACGCTCCGCGAATGTTTGAATCATGGCGCCCTCTCAACCCGCAAGGCTGTTGATTACGCCATGCAAATCGCCCAGGGACTGGCCGCTGCGCACAACAAAGGAATCATCCACCGAGATCTTAAACCTGAGAATATCTTCATCACCCACGACAATCGAGTAAAAATCCTGGATTTCGGACTGGCGAAACTTACAGAGCCAGTCCAAAACCCAGAACATCAAACAGATGTGCCGACACGTAACGTCAACACTGATCCGGGAGCGGTGATGGGCACGGTTGGATATATGTCGCCCGAACAGGTTAAGGCACAACGCGTTGATCATCGATCGGATATCTTCTCGCTCGGCTGCGTTCTTTACGAAATGATTTCCGGGAAACGGGCGTTTCGTCGAGAATCAGCGATTGAAACATTGAACGCCATTTTAAGAGAAGATCCTCCCGGATTATTTGAATCAAACAGTCAGATCAATCCCGCGCTCGAGCGCGTCGTAATGCACTGCTTGGAAAAGAATCCCGATCAGAGATTTCAATCAGCTCGTGATGTGGCGTTCGCCCTCGATGCTTTGAGCGGACTTTCGTCCAGCCGGACACTGAGTTCCGTTTTGCCTGTGAGCGGTCGATTAGCTCGACTGACAAAGCGTGAACTATTGGCGTGGGTATTTACTGGGATTTTGCTCCTTACGCTCGTAGCGACGCTGCCTCTTGCAGTTGGCTATCTGCGACGTCCGGCAGAGAACGTATCCGCTGCCACAAGATTCTCTATCTACGCGCCAGAGAAGACGGAGTTACGCGGCTCCTTCGCCGTCTCGCCGGACGGGCAGCGTGTGGTCTTGCGCGGAATCGCGCAGGGCAAGGTTCTCCTGTGGATGCGAGCGCTCGATTCGCTAACCATCCAACCCCTCGCCGGGACGGAAGAGGCCATCTATCCTTTTTGGTCGTCGGACAGTCGCTTCATAGGGTTTTTCTCAGGCGGGAAGCTCAAAAAAATTGAAGCCTCGGGTGGCCCAGTGCAGACACTGTGCGATGCGACCGAAGGTCGTGGCGGAGCATGGAATTCGGAAGGAGTTATCATCTTCGCCCCGAGAGAGGCATCACCACTCTACCGCGTGCCCGCCGCGGGCGGCGCGCCCGTGCCATTGACCAAGCTCGACGAATCGCGCAAAGAGGTCTCTCACCTTCACCCGCATTTCCTGCCTGACGGTCGCCATTTCTTGTATCTCGCAATGAGCCCGCAACGAGAGAGTGCGGGAATTTACGTTGGCTCGCTAGATAAGCAGGAGACGAAACTCCTGGTGAATTCGGATTTCAGCGCGATCTACGCACCGGGCTACCTGCTCTTCCTCCGCGACCGGACGCTGATGGCGCAAAGTTTCGACGACAAAAGGCTTGAACTTGTGGGGGAGCCGTTCCCAGTGGCTGAAGAGGTGGATAGCCTCAGAGCGGGGTTCCGGTTTGCGCTCTTCTCCGTGTCGCAGACAGGCGTGCTGGTCTACCGCAGCGGTAGCAGCGATAGCAGTCAACTCATCTGGTTCGACCGAGAGGGCAAACAACTAGGGATGGTCGGGCCGAGGGCTAACTACGCTGTCCCATGGCTCTCTCCTGATGAAAAGCGAGTCGCGTTCAGCGGCGCTGGGCCGGAGGGCGGAAATGCCGATATCTGGCTGATAGAATTGGCCCGCGGCACGCTCACACGCTTTACCTTCGACCCCGCAGCCGACCTCAGCCCAGTCTGGTCGCCCGACGGTAGCCGCATTCTCTTCGCTTCGGATCGTGATGGCATTGCGGATCTTTACGTAAGGGCCGCGAGCGGCGCTGGTAAGGACGAAGCCCTTGTGAAATCAAACAACAGGAAAATTGCTACTGACTGGTCAATGGACGGGAAATTCATCCTCTACCAGGAAAACGATCCTAAGACAGGCTATGATATATGGGTCTTACCCCTATCAGGAGAGCAAAAGCCGTTCCCGTTTTTGCAAACGGAGTTCGACGAGCGCCAAGGCCGGTTCTCACCCGACGGGAAATGGATCGCGTACGTCTCCAACGAATCGGGGAAGTGGCAGGTATATGTGCAGAGCTTTCCGGCCCCGGGCAGCAAGTGGCAAGTTTCGACGGACGGCGGAGCGCAACCTCAATGGCGTCGGGACGGAAAAGAATTATTCTACCTCGCGGCGGACAGGAAGATTATGGCGGTAGACACAAGCCAAAGTAGCCACACGTTTGATGCGGGTGCGCTCAAAGCGCTGTTTGAGTTGCGCATTCAAAGCGTCGGCCTTCCTGGTATTAGGAACTTTTACGCCGCCTCAGGCGATGGGCAGCGTTTTCTCGTTACGGCGCTCCTTGAGGAGCCGACCACGACACCCACCACGGTAGTTCTGAACTGGACGGCGGACTTGAAAAAATGACCATTGGCAGGCGTACAGGTTTCTCAAAAAGGTCTTGATACCAACAGCGCTCTTCTTGCAACTTTGGTATGCCGAAGCCGGAAGGCTACCGCAAAGCGTTGCGCGTTATGAAGATGTAGTTTGGTCGCCAGCATACGACGCAAGCTGACAGCTTGCGCGCCTAGAGTTTGGACCTTTTTGGTTGCGGACGGCTCTTAAAACCCCGTGAGGGGTGGAATGTTAATAGGATGGAACAAACTAGTAGGATTAACCCGTAGCTCAACATGCGTGTCGTTGATCGTTACGGTCATATCTGATGACCATCGCTATCAAAATACTTCGACTGGATCGGAAATGAATCGGTTAGCGTTTCGCTCAGAATTCGTAAGCGTAGATAGTTCCCTCCTGTACGCCAGCGAACAACATATTCCCGGAACTGCCTATGCTCCTGATGCATCCCTTCAGGGTGAGATTCCATCGGGGCTGGCCATCTGTCGCTCTGAACGCAGCCAGCTCACCACGACAGTTTCCGGCTAGGACGAAATCTTTCCAAATATGAGGGCGCTCCGTGGCCCAGTCAGGCGATGATCTCTGCTTCCAACGCACGCCGGTCAACTTCGAATCGACGGATATGATGTAACCAACCCTTTCCGAAGCGTTCTGCAGGAACAGCAACAGTGAATCGTTGGTGAATACAAGTCTTCCCACTGGTTTGGCTTCAGTAGCCAGCTCGGCTATAACTGCGCCGGTTTCTGCGTTCATTTGATAGATACGCTGATTGCTTGTACCGATATAAATGGTCTTGTCCCTGAGGGCCAGTCCCGTCGAAGGAGCAGACGGGAGCTTGCGCTTCCAGCTCACGCGACCGCTCGGGGCATCCAGCGAATAGATGACTCCGTCTAGTCCGGCAATGAACAGGCGATTCCCGTCTGTAACTGACGCCTTGGGAATGTCACATTCTTTATTAGTTGCACCAGTTGAAAAACTCCAGTTTAGACTTCCGGTTTTGAGATCTACGGAAGACCACTGGTCCTGGAAACTGCCGAAGTACACACTTGAATTGAGTTGAAAGATATCCGTAGGAACGCTGGTCGAGCTGTACTTCCAACGAACCTTTCCACTGTCACGCTCGAAAGCGTAAACGTGTCCTACACCTTCGGGGTCACAGGACCTATCGGTACCGATGAGGATTAGGTCACCTGTCACTAACGGGTCGCCGTGGAAGCTCTGCTGATTGCCGTCTTTCCGAATGTCATAGCTCCATTGCAACTGACCCGTGGTTTTGTTAATGGCGTAAAAGGTGCCAGCGCAGGAACCGATGAACATTACGTCCCCCACGACCGTGGGGGTTGAGAACACTCAGCCACCCGTCTCGTACTGCCAGCGAAGTTCAGGCCCAGCTCCGGAAGAAAGATCCGCTCCCTTATTAGAGTTCTTAGCGCAGTTCAGAGATGCGATCGTGACTAAGACGACGACCGAAATGAAAGTCGGATACTTTTTCATACGACCTCGCGGCAGTTGGCGGATAAGGCTATTGCTTTGGTTTGCGTGGATCATCTGATGGATTCACATAAGTGATTATCCATGGGCCAGTGCCATGAAGTTGAAGGACGGTCTCGCCCTTTGCCCACGCAAAATGAGTCATCTCGGCGGGCCAGAAGCCAAACGTCCCGGCAGGCATCGCCCGAGTCGCCGTTTGATCAAACTTGTCACCCATACCCACGTTGAAGGTTCCGGAGATGACGGTCACATGCTCCACTTTCGGATGCCAGTGTGGCTGGATCTTGAAGCCGTCCGGCAGCCAGAGACGCATTGTGAAAAAGCCTTCCTTCGTGGGATCGCCTTCCAGGACTGCGACCTTGGCTCCGGCCGGGAGAGATGCTGGACCATCCTTCCACTGAATATCAGCGGCCGGATAGAGTCTCATCTCAGCTTTCATTGAGTCGTCGTGCTTTTGAGGCATCTGACCCGCTGCTATCGAAGTAAACGCGACTGTTAGCGCCAAGGCGCAAATGATTTGTTTCATATTCTTAGACTCCTTCTCGAAGAAATAATTCGCTGATCAAATCTGACCAAGCTTGCTCCTCACGCGCGGGCTCAGCCAAAACTGCCAGGCTCTTGCCCCACTTTCTTAGTTCTGCTAGATATTCAGAGGAGCTCTCCGCTCGGATCAACAGACGTGCTAGCTGACTTGTATTACCAACATCAAAATAGCCCGGGTATCCTACGCCCAGAATTCCGATGTTTCCATCAATGCGCGAAGCAAGAATCGGCACGGAAACCGCTATCGCTTCCGACAACACGTTCGCGCCTCCTTCCATCCGGGATGAAAGCACACATAGAGAACTCTTCTTAAGGATCTGGAGGGCGCGGACCCGCGGTTGCTCACCGAGCCATTGATAACGCGCATTAACAATCATTTCCTTACGGGCTCTGTTAGCCATCGCGTCAGTCATCGCGCCACCGATCTGCAAGACTCGGGCTTTTGACGAGTCAGGAAGCAACCGCGCCGCCATAGCGGTGCGAAACGGATCTTTGACAGCACGGAGGTGTCCGATGACAGACACATCAAAACTGGCGCTGGAGCGTTCTTTAGCGTGAGTGCTATTTACCTGTGATGTGGCCGACCTGCGACTCGTCCCCGTCAGTGCCTGTCCATTTTTAACTGACTGATAGATTACGCGCGTCTTCTTCTGCCAGCTTGGCCGCAGTTCCTTGGTCGCTTTTGGTTGTAGCACGACAATCCTGGTCGCCAGGTCGAGCGACTCTCTTGCCGCGCGACTGGTTTGAATGTCGCGATATACATCGGTTCCGGTAAGAGCAACAATGACCGGGCCTTCGGGATTCTGACGACGAAAGTTAATGACGGCTGGATGGCTCTTTCTGGCGTGTAAGGCTACTAACAAGTCATACGGCTTCCCATCGCAGGTCTGAACGATCGAGACGCTATTGCCAAGCCGCCTAAGAATCATGGCCCAGCGAAGCGCAGTAATCCGGTTTCCGTGAAGTGAGTCCGGCGGCGCCGGAGTGACTATGCCAATTCTCATTTCTTAATTCTGCAGCCCACACGTGCGGAAACCCGCCCATACGTCGCGGCGGTCAGGTGTGTAGAAATTTCGATAGCTGTTATGAATGAGGCACGAACGAGTTACCCAACAACCGCCGCGAAGGACTTTGTGATTCCCAAACCAAGGCTCGGAATACTCTTTGTAAGGTCCCGCGACGAAGCCGGGATACGGCTGGAAGTCGCTCGCTGTCCATTCCCAGACGTTGCCGATCATTTGCCGGCATCCGAAGGCGCTATCACCCATCGCTAGCGCATCAACCGGAACACATCCCAGCGCGCACCAATCAAGATTCGCATGTTTCAACGTAGGAGAAGCCTCGCCCCAGGGAAACGCGCGCTTGTGCTCTGACAGATCCAGACCATTCGCCGAGGGTTCGGCACTCGCTGCCATCTCCCACTCTGCTTCGGTTGGCAGACGTCGATTCGCCCAACGGCAGTAAGCATTCGCCTCGTGCCAATTGACATGGATGACAGGTAAGCGTTCATCGATCGCGACCCACGCATCGAAGTTGCGCCGCAACCACCCACCATCCTCTTCTTGCTGCCAATAGACGGGATGTTCTGCCATCACAGCTGTTCGCCATTGCCAACCCTCCGCACTCCAGAGTTCGCCCTTTCTGTATCCGCCGTCTTCAACGAAGTGCTTGAATTCTCCATTGCTTACCGCCGTCCTAGAGATGGCGAATGAGGCAATCTCAACCTCGTGTGCTAATCGCTCGTTATCGAAAGTGAATCCCTGTTCGCAATCACTTCCGAGAATGAATTTACCACCCGGAATTTTCGCGTCCGATGTCAGATCATGGTTAGTTTGAGGAAGAGCCGCATCTTGTTTCGCAAAGCGAATCTTGTTCAGTGCCGCGATGGCCGGCGCGGGATAGCTCAGAGTCTGACGTGTATAAGTGATGGCTTCGTCGTGCATCTGCTCGTGCAGCAGAACGAGGTTCAGGAAGTAATCTTGATTGTAGCCTTCTGCATCCGTCAGGCCACCCTCGTCACCAGCCTGATTGATTACACGCTCAAGAACTCGCTGCATGTAAGCCAAAGTTTCGTCGCGGTCAAGCAATGGCAAATCCCAACGAGTGTCGTGAGCCACTCGCGCTGAATCGTAAAGCTCGTCTCCATGTTTCAGAATCGGCAGCTGGCCGCCGAAATGCCGCAAGACCCAGAACTCCTGAAACCACGCTAAATGACCAATCTCCCATTGGAGTGGATTCACGATCTGTAAACGTGGACCAATCAACTGCTCGTCGCTAAGGTCAGTGACAAGCTCTAGTGTGCGCGAGCGCGTCTCCCTCAGAGTTTCAATCAATTGAGCGTTCCCGATTCCGGTGAAGGCCATTACGGTTTCCGCCCCGTCACGATGATCATTTGCGCCGGAATACTCATCTGGTTATTGGAAAAGTACTGGCGCACTGCCTCCTGAACCTCTTGCGCGATCAGATCCGCCTGGACCGGCGACAGCGTAGCCAACTTCTCCCGAAGCGTCCCCGAAGTCTCTGAACGCAGCTCCCAAAAATGCTCCGACGAAATCGGGGCGGCAATCTGAAACTTGAGCACGCGCTCGCTAACGTCGACAGCTCCCGCCTCCGCAAGAATCCGGGCCAAACTGCCGTGCTCAGCGAACCGAAACGCGCCGGGCGCATCGGGGTCGGCGGGCGGCGCAACGCCAAAGTGCCGTGCAAGAACGTCAGTAATTAGGTAAGAAAACGGATTGAGTTCACCCTTGTCCCACACGGCGAGAGATAACATGCCCTCACGCTTTGTTACCCTCAACATCTCGCGTAGACCGGCCAAAGGATCAGGGAAGAGCATTATCCCAAGTCTACAAACCGCCGCGTCAAACGAATTGTTCTCAAATGGCAGAGAGTCAGCCCCACATTGCCGGAACGCGACGTTGGTTAATCCACGTCGCTGCGCCTCGATTTCAGCGGCGGCTACCATTTCCGAAACGGCGTCGGTATATGTAACTGAGCCCTTTGGCCCAACTGTTTCCGCGATGGTAAGCGAAGGCTCTCCCGAACCACCGGCAACATCAAGCACTGAGTCGCCTTCAATGAGGCCGGCTTCCTTGATAAGAGCCTCGGTGACAGGATGAAACATTGTTCGGATATTGCCGAGGTGTTTTTTCCAGTAAAAGGCTGACTCGCGCCACTCTCGCAAGACCTCATCGGCCTGATGGTCGCTCGGCTGTGCGCCGGGTTCATTTCTAACGTCGAAAGTGGTCTTCACTGTAAAGCTCAAAGTCCTTTCCCACGTTCCTCAATTCTTCCGACGATGATAGAGTCGCCGGCCTGATTGTTAAAATGAATTGTTTCAATCGTCACGATAGTCAATGACAATAGCTATTCGTGGGACCGCGACTTAGAGAAGACGGCGGGACAACATCGAGTGCTGATGACCGGGAGGCTATTCGAGATCGTTCAGTTATTGACGGGCGGCTTAAAGGTTGGGGCCAGACAGAATCATCAGGATGAGAATATTATTGTGTAAGGTGAAGATACGCTCTGAAAGGAAGGCGAAGTAAGCTTTACCGTTTCCGACGAAAGCGGGTTTCCGAATAGGTCTCGAACTCTTTCCCGGGTCCGGCTAGGGCAAACGTTTCGCTAAACTCATCGTTGCTCAGAAACCGATAGGTTTCCCGGGCCCGCCAGCCGGGAGCAATGTTCTCGATTGCCGTGCTAGTTAAGATGAAGCTGCGGCCATCCTCCGAAATGCTTTCCAAAGAGTACTGGATCACGAATCCCTCGATGTGAAATTGACGAAAGATGAGTTTCTTTAGGGCTCGATCATAGCCAATGAAGCCCAAGTCCTCGTGGGTTTCACCTTTTGGATTCTTCTTCTGCGGTGGGTACATTGCCGTGTTGGACACGCGGATAAATCGGTCCTTCAACACGAAGGCATATTCGCGCACCATTTTCCCGACGCCAGGTTCGCCTTGCGAATCGCCTTCCCATTTTCCGATAAACTGCCGCACCGGTTTAAAGGGATCTGACTGCTCGCGTTGTTTGGTCGTGGCAGACTGCTGACTCGTAGCCAAATAGGGCGTGACAAGCGCCGAGCCAAGAACGAATGCAACTAAGAGAACATACCGCATGGTCAATCCAAGCCTGAACGCCGACATGGAGCCCTCCATACTCTGAAGCGGAAGTAGCGATTTTGCCCGTCAAGGCAGGCCGGGAATGAATCCTCCCTGACGTACGTTCGGGCCGATCTCCACTTTTACGGTGGTACCCTTTTCCTGAGGTCGCACTTCAAGCAGAGCCATTGCCAGCAGAGCAAAGAAGACAAAGGGAAGTCCAAATTTATTCATGGGTAAGTCTCAACTCATCCCGAGATGATAGGGCCTCACTGCTGGATTGTTAAAATGAATTGTTTCAATCATCACGATAGTTAACTACAATGAGTGCCCATGGATGTTCGCGACTTACAAGTCTTCCTAAGCGTCGCTAAGCATTTGAACTTCACTCGCGCGGGCGACGAGGTTCACCTCAGCCAGCCCAGTGTCTCCGTGCGTATGCGCCAACTGGAACGCGATCTTGGCTCGAAGCTCTTCGAACAACTGGGAAAGAAGGTTGCTCTCACTGAAGCCGGCCAACTGCTCATTCCTTTTGCCACCCGAGTTATCGCGGCTATGGATGATGCCCGCCATGCGATCGATGAAATGCAGGGACTGGAACGAGGGACATTGCGAATCGGAGCGAGCACCACGCCTGGCATGTATCTAATCCCGCGAACTATTGCGCAGTTCAAGCAATGCTACCCGAAAATTGATGTACACCTCGCCGTTAAAGACACTCGCCAAATTGAAGAGGGCGTGATTAGGAACGAATTTGATTTCGGCTTTGTGGGCGGACATTTAGCTGGTGATGAGGTGGACGTTCTTCCATGGATGACAGACCACCTAGTACTTGTCGTCCCTTGTAATCACATTCTGGCGCGAAAGAAGTCAGTTAAGGTAGCGGATCTTTGCAAAGAGAGGTTTATCCTTCGCGAACCTGGTTCGGCCACGCGTGCGGCTGTTGTTACTCACCTACAGAAATCCGATCTTAAGGTGGAGACGGTCATGGAAATGGAGAATCCTGAATCCGTCAAGAGAGCAGTCCAGAGCGGACTCGGGCTCGCCTTCATTTCCAGGTTTGCTGTGGAGACTGAGTTGAAAGCCAAGAGCTTGGTCGCCGTAAGTGTTAATGGTCTCGACATTAATCGCGAACTGAAGATTGTCCGTCGAAAAGACAAACATCTAGGTCGCGCGGCACAAACGTTCATTGACATGGCGCGCAAATGAGGGCAACCGGCGGGCGCACCTGCGCGGTCAAATTAATTGTAAAGACGAGTGCGGCGAAGAGCATGAAGTATTTCATAGTTGTTTTTGTCGCTCATCTGCAGGGCTCGATCGGTGTGAGCGTGTATTTCTCGGTACCGCTACCGGTATGACCCCCGGCAGAACCTTCTCCGCCACCCGTCATTGTACCCGGCTTGCCTAAACCTTCCGGCAGCGAAATGGTGTATGTGCCGGTGCCCTGCGCATTGAACGGCCCGCCACTGTAGGTGTACTTGCCCGACAGCCCGCCGGAGAGCTGCATGGTGATACCAATACTGCTGGTGAGCTTAAACGGTTTCATTATGTCGCAGACTCTTGTATTGGTTTGCCAGTCATCGAGCCCGCCGACGATCTGGTACGGTGCCGCACATTTGGAAGCGATCTCACCGAGCCGTATCGCCTTTTCCGCGAAACCCGATGGCAACGGAAAAGCCAAAAGTTGTCTCAGTCTTCCCAAATAGAGCAGATCGTCAAGAGCCTTCTGGGCGTGTTTACAATCCAGTTCCGCCGCCGCTATCTCTTTGAGAACGACCTGATCTTCAAATTGATCCAGAAGGGATTTCACTCTTTCGCCAAGTTCCGCCGCGTCTACTGAATCCTCTCCGCCGAGGAGCATCTTTATGCGCTCGGGCTGCAAATATTCACCGAGTTTTTGTGATATCCGGGTACTTGCATCACTTGCCTGGATCTGTAAATTTGCGGCCCACGCCGCGTCCGAGCCGCTGCCGACGCCGGCTCCGCTGAAACGCATTAGCTTTATCTTAATATCTTTACTTTTCGGGTCGATTACTGCCAGGTGATAGTCCTTTCCGTCGCCTTCGTAGCCGAAGATGATCTGTTCTTTGATCGGAATGTCCTTGCCGGGCAGGATCGTAAGCGTCGCCATTTCCTTGAAGAACAAACCGGAAGGTTCTAACTGGACAGCGGTCGGGGTTTTGGTGTCCAGAGGCGCACCGTCGAGATTTGTGACCGCTGTCATCGTGATCGTCGTCTCCGCATCGAGCGCGTTCGCCGGAACCTCAAGGGTGAACTTGCTGCCGTCTGCCGCGGTCAGAGACACACTGCCGCCGGTCGGCGACACCTTTCCGCTCGCGGTCTGCTTCTTATCAAGCTGCACCTTAACGTCGAGCCCTTTGCCGGGCGTCGTAAAATCGATCGCCGGACCGGAGCTGGTTTTGGTCGTCTTCCCGGGCATGAACGACTTACACGATATGGACACGGCGACAAATATGAGGCCTACAATTACGAGATTGATTTTTGACATATTGTTATCTTGGCAGTGCGATGAAACATTGGTCGCACGGCGGGCTGTATATCCATGCATTGTCGAAGGCTGTACCGCCGCTAAATGGCCCGTCTCTTTGCGTGGTTTTGGCGGATTGCATTACCAGGCTCCAGGTTTTAACGCCCGAAAAATAATGCTTGTTAAACTGGTAAGTAACCTTTTCCAAAGGCTGGGATTGCGAGTTTACGCGTTTACCCCATTCGTCTCTGCCCAGGTTTTTGCTCCATGCTTCTATCACACTGGTTTTCGGGCTGATTGTGAGATTATTTCCGCTTATCTGATAAGTGCCGGATTGCCGCCCAAGGAGAAGCTGGTCGCTAAACGGCTGAAAAGCCTTTCTCAGAAAAATATAGGTGCCGTCGGCATTGAAAGTGTATTGCCTCGTAATATATCCGCTGACCGCGTTTCTCACCGAAAAGCTTGACTGGTCACTTTGGCTTACTCCCCAAGTTCCGAGAATAGATGCGTTGCTGTCATTACTGGCGGGTGACTGGTTTAACTTTGCTTCAGGTTTTTTTAATTTGACCGAGGAAGCAAAAGCTTCGATAGCGGGCAACTGATCCTGGCTGTTAAAGATCGTCGCCATACTGAATTTTTTTCCATAACCGCTGTGGGTGCTCAATAGTACCGCGGATGGTCCCATCTCGTTTTCAAAGCCGGCGCCCCCGGTAACAACTTCCCAGCCGTCCGAATTTTTGACGGGTTCGGTCTCCGGTTTACCTTTTATCCCCAATTGCCCAGCGATAAATTCTTGCCAATCGCCCTCGAAGTCACTTTTCGCATTGCCGGAACTTTCGCCGCTCCCGTAAAGCGTGATCATCGCGTAAGTTCCCTTCTGCTGGTTAGAAGTGATGAAAATAACAACTCCATCCTTGTTTTGCTTTTTCCAGCCATTGGGCGGTTGAAACATCGCAATATCGAAGGCCTCTGAGGTTGGGGCTAAAGAGCTAATGGAAAAGGACAGAAAGCAGACAATCACAACAAGTAATTGTTTCATGGGCCTCCAACTTTATTTTTTGAGATTGAGATTTGTCTTAGAATTGCGAAAACGACTCGAAGGAATTGAAAACCCTTGCACTGAAAAGTTTCGGAAACAACAACTATGAAGCTAGTTGGATCAGCTTAAGAATAGCACACGGCTATCGGTAAGGCCCACCAATATTACCGCCAAATGTGATCCAAGAGAGTTTCACTCTTCTATCTGAGCCAATCAGTTGAGATTGCCAGGGGCAAAACGCGAGTCCATTAAGAGTTCAATATCAGTTCCTGTGAGTCCTTAAAGCGGTAGAGTGCTATCCATGCCGCTAAGTTTCGTTGAATTACCGCTTCTCTTTCACGGCGGCGACACGGGTTCGACTGCCGTACGGGACGCCAATTACTTCAATCACTTACGAGTTCTTGCCATTTCGCCGCGCGTCCAGAAACGTCCATTAACCTAACGCACTGCCCTGCGAATGCCCGGAAGTAGCATCTCTACAACCTTGCTCTGCGCGTTGCGCTTCTCATCCGACACAGCCTGGACGTAGGTGTCCATGGTGACTTTCAGAGTAGCGTGGCGGAGCAGTTCTTGAATGACTTTGGGGTTCTCTCCATTAGCATTCAAGATGGTGCCGAAGGTGTGTGACGAAACGTGTGCCAGCCGATACGCTTCC
>JBGTHZ010000075.1:0-40372 GCA_041745915.1 Pyrinomonadaceae bacterium
GCCGTTGCGAGAGACTCAATTAAAGGTGCTAGAACGCCAGTTTGAGTCTCTCGCAACGGCCAGGTCGCTACCGCTTCCTGTTCTGTAGTTGACTGGTCTACCCCAAGGTCAGTGTTGCTCCGGTCCGGATCACGCTGCTTCCAACTCCCTGTATGTTATATTTTGAGCCAATCTCTCCTCCTTTCAGAAACTCGATTCTCGTGACCGGAGGTTTTGATTCTAAACCACGATGTCTTTATTACATTCATTGCTCACGAAACTTGGTCTCCGGAGAATTGATACTGAACGCCACCCAATCCGAGTCTTTCTTCTTGACGACGATCAACGCAGGCACAAGTGGTTCGCTGAACGGTTCAAGGGTGACTTCATCGACATGGCCCACAACGTAAGCCAGGCACAGCAGCTTTTGGGCGAGAACTCTTACGACGCAATCTTTTTGGATCACGACCTGCATCCCGAACACTACAACTCCTTCGACCGGGATGATGAACGTACCGGCTACGCGATCGCCTCCTGGCTGGCGGCAAACCCCGATTTACAGCGTGCCTCAACCATACTGGTCCACACGAGGAATGCCGATGGCGCAATGCGTATGGTGGAAGAAATGAGGCGTTCTGGTCGCAGCGCGGAGTATGTTCCGTTCCCTTTCCTTGAGGAAAGGATCAGGCACTACTGGAAAAGATAGGGGAAAAGGGTAAGAGGGGAAAGAAATTCGCGCATTTGCGGTTTTACACTGTTTCCACGCTCTCCACTTTCAGCACTCCGTTGTGCCTTAGTTGTGACAGTCATTGATGGCGCGTATTAGACATAGTGGCCCCAGGGTACTAGAGCCCTGATACGAAAAACTTTACATCCAATTAGCGAGTGCCTTTTTCCCCCGAAATATGAATTCTCCAACGTCACTCTCGCTCTCGTCCCGCAACGACCGGCGCACTTTTCGTGTTGCTCCACTCGAAGAACGACCCGTCATACATCACCACGTCGTAGCCGAGATATTTGAGCGTGAAATATGCGTGCGACGCCTGGCCGCCAGTGCGGCAGTAAGTCACGACTGTGCGACCGATCAGCGCGCCAGCCTCTGCATAGAGTTTTCGCAACTCCGCTTCAGATCGTAGCGCCGGATTCTCCTTGCTTAATACATTCTGCATCCAGAAGACATTTGCCGCGCCGGGGATGTGGCCGCCGCGCGGCACTCCATCGCCCGGTTTAGCCCCTGTGTATTCCTCAACCGGCCGGGCATCTATCAATACCACGCTCGGAGAGGTCACGTTCGTTGCTGTCCAGGAGAGGTCGCGCACAACATCGAGGTTGGTGACGGCGCTGGCGCGCACACGCGGCGTGAACCGCGCCGTCTTTGGCCCAACCATATCAGTTGAGGTGGTGCGGCGTTCTGCCTTCCACTTCTCCAGACCGCCGTCCAGGAGTGCCACCCGCCCACCATGACCGAGGTAGTCGAGCGTGAAGTAAGCGCGTGCTGCGGCCAGCCCGGAGTTGTCACCGTAGAGCACGATGCGCCCATCGTCGCCGATGCCCAAACGCTCGAAGAGTTTCTGAAGGTCAGCCACCGGTGCCAGTTCGTTCGGCACGCCGTCGCGCGTCGTGGTGATCTCGCCCCAGCCGACGAAATGCGCTCCGGGAATGTGGCCTCCATCATAGTGTGCCCGCTCGCGTGCCACATGCAGAATGATGACCTTCGGATCGTTGAGATGAGCAGCAAGCCAGGCGGTTGAGACGACCATCTCGGAACGCACAGAAGGAGGCTTCTCTTTTTGATGTGCCTCTTCTTGCCCTTTAGCTTGAAAAGGCATAAGGAAGTGGACACTGACAATTGTCAAAAGAACACCAAAAAGCAATCCAGTTCGTGTTGAACGGTATAGATGTTTCATCGTTTTTTCCTGTAGTCGGCAATTAGATGGTTTCAACTCGCGACATCGGACTTTACGGTAGATTACCTACGGCGCTCACGTAGAGTGTATGAGTAGCATTCCCGTTTAGAGATGCCGCCTCTCTGAAAGGTAGTGTAGCAGCTTCCGGCCCAGCCAGACGACGAGAACCAGACCGACGACAGCCCACGTCAGATTCCCGAGAAGTTCGCTTAGGGCCAGCACTCGGTCGCTAAAGATTTTGCCCAGAGCCACATACAAGGCGACCCACAGCGCCTCACCTGCGACAACCAGAAAAAGAAAGCGCGGCCACGAGTACGCACCCATGCCGCTGGCTAAATTCACCCAGGGCCCGAACGGGGTCACCAGCCAGCGGCTGAAGAAGATTCCCGCCCAGCCCCAGCGCTTGGTCCACTCTTCTGCTCGGCGCAGGTGCGCTTCGCCGCCAATCTTCTGGCTGACTCTAAAGACTACGCGCCTTCCGCCGCAACGTCCTATGCAATAGCCGACGTTGTCGCCCAGGACGGCCGCGATGCTCGCCAGCGCCAACACCCACCAGAGGCTCAAATCGCCCTGCGCCACAAACGAACCGGCGGCGAGCAGCATCATGCTGGCGGGCATCGGAATGCCCACCGCGCCGATAAGGAGCGCGCCGAAGAGTATCGGCAGGCCATACAGCGCGAAGGCGCTCAACAACTGGTCGATCAACATTACGGCGCCCGCCCTTGCTCTGATGGCATGATAGGCGTCGGCGTGGGACTGCCCTGTCGGGCGCGGCGGATGGCCTCATTCAATTCAGAGATCAACTCTTCGACGGGGCGGCCTTGTACCCGCGCGATCTCCCTGATGGGACGTCGGTCGGGCGGCGGCCCGGGCCGCACTCCGATTGCCTGAAACAGGATGCGCGGCGGCACGCGGTGAGAGTGCGCTATGTAGGGCACGCTCATCCAAGCGCGTACAGGCTCATCAACCCTTGCGCGCAGGCGCGACGCGTGTCGCACCGCGCGGATTGTGAACAGACTCGTGACCAGTACCGCTACAAGAAAGAGCACCGCCACCAACCAGAATTTCCAGCCATTGATCTTCATCGAAGTCAGCACCAGACACTCATTGGTTCTCAACACCTGTCTTTAACAACACAACAACATCTCGCTTAAGACCGCTCATATTATCGCCTTGGGCGCATCGTTTGATCATTCCAACATCGCTGAAACCAGCGTCCAGCAAACCCTGCCGGTAGTCCGCAAACGAGATCGCGCCGGCGACACAGCCCACATAGGCGAGCACGTCTTCACTCAGTTCCGGGGGAAGGGGCCGCTTAAGCGCGATGTCACTAACAGCCAATCGACCGCCGGGTCTTAGCACACGAACTATCTCGCGAAATACGGCTTGCTTGTCTGTTCATGTATTGACCAATGGAAAGCAAAGACTTATTCGTTTGCGAAGCTGATCTCCGGCTCAATCTTAGTTTCCGTTTTGATCGAGTTGGAAATTAGACAGTGCCTTTCTGCTTTCTCCAGGATGCGACCCGCCCGCTCCGCATCGCGAGCGTGGCTAATGAGGAGTTTAGGACGCAGAACGACCTCGGTCATGATGAACCCCTGACCCTCCAGCTTCTCTAACTTACCTTTCGCATCTGCGCTAAAGCTGACAAATTCCAGTTTCGAGTTTTCAGCAATGGCCAGGAATGTGGTCATGAAACAAGAGTTGACCGCCGCGACGAAAAGATGTTCCGGCGTCCAGACCCCTTCATGTCCTTTGAATTCAGGCGGAGCGTCGACTTCCAGGGCCGGCAGGTCCGGCGCACTCAAATCTCCACCACGCTCCCCGGTCCATTCGACTTCGGTAGTGTAACTGTATTGGTTCTCCATAATTGTTCCTCACTCTTTAACGGACATTTCAACGGTTCAAATTGCGCTGTGAAGTGGCGCAGGAATTTTGGTTGACTGGTGATCCGATAACCGCCGATTGACGCTCGACGTTCATGGACCTGCAGGATTGCCTCCACGACATAGTCAATGTGGCTTTGCGTATAAACGCGATGGGGAATCGCCAGACGTACCAGGTCCATTGCTGCAGGTATCTCTTCGCCGCCTTCGGAATGTTTCTCGGCGTGCATTACTGATCCGATCTCACATGAACGAATACCCGCTTCCCGGTAAAGCTCGATGGCCAATGCCTGTCCCGGATACTGGTTCGGCGGTATCTGCGGCAGCATAGCTCGCGCATCAATGTAGATTGCGTGACCGCCGGGCGGATGCACGATAGGCACGCCTGCGCGCGCGATGTGCTCGCCAAGATAGTTGATTGAGGCGAAGCGATACTGCAGATAGTCCTCGTGTAGTACTTCTTCAAGGCCAACAGCAATCGCCTCGAGATCACGCCCGGCCAGACCGCCGTAAGTAGGAAACCCTTCGGTGAGGATCAGCAGGTCTTTCTCTTGCTGGGCCAGTTGATCGTCGTTCGTGCAGAGGAAGCCGCCGATGTTCGCCAGTCCGTCCTTCTTCGCGGACATCGTGCAGCCATCGGCGTAGGAAAACATCTCACGCGCAATCTCCTTCACGGATTTGTTGGCGTAACCTTCTTCTCGCAGCTTGATAAAGTAAGCGTTCTCGGCAAAACGACAGGCGTCGAAATAGAGCGGCAGCCCGTAACGAGAGCAGATCGCTTTCACTTCCCGGATGTTCGCCATCGAGACCGGCTGACCGCCACCGGAGTTGTTCGTCACCGTGACCATAACGAGAGGAATGCGCTCAGGGCCCACCCGCTTGATAAACAATTCGAGCGCCTTTGTGTCCATGTTGCCTTTGAACGGATGATTGACGGCAGGTTGATAGAATTCCGGGATCGGCAGGTCAACCGCCTCAGCCCCGAGGTATTCGATGTTGGCGCGGGTTGTATCAAAGTTGGTGTTATTCGGAACTATGCTGCCTCTCTTGCACATAACCGAGAAGAGGATACGTTCGGCGGCGCGTCCCTGGTGCATCGGAATCACCTGCTTGAAACCGAAGATGTCGCGCACGACCTCTTCAAAGCGATAAAAGCTCTTACTTCCGGCGTAAGACTCGTCACCGCGCATCATCGCAGACCACTGCTCCGCGCTCATGGCTGCGGTGCCACTGTCGGTGAGCAAGTCAATGATGACGTTTTCCGCTTTCAGCAGGAACAGGTTATACGCCGCGTCTTTAAGATAGCCTTCCCGCTCGGCGCGCGTCGTCATCTTGATGGGTTCGACTACCTTGACTCTAAAAGGTTCAATAATTGTCTTCATTTCTATCAGCTTCCTAAACAGTTTTCCTCAAGTCTTCATCGTTTGTTTAAAGTAACCATCACGCGACCAGGCGATGAGTGGCTGTGATCTGGGCCTGCAACACTTTGCGTATCAACTGACATGCTTGCTTCACTTCAGGCATCGCCAGAGAGCAATAGATCTGTTTGCCCTCGCGTCTGGTCGCCAGCACGCCCGCTGATTTCAAAACAGAAAGGTGTTGAGAAATACTCGTCTTCGAAATGCCTAACGCTTCCTGCAATTCGGAGACTCCTCGTTCACCCTGGCCCAGCAGATCAAGAATCTGCAGACGTCCGGGATGAGCAAACGCTTTGCAAATGCGCGCCTGCCGCTCGAAGATCTCTGTGTCCCTCTTTATTGTTACTTTGACGGTTGCCATAACGGTGATTGTGGACCACAGCTTTCGCTCAATATTTCGCGCTCAATCGGGCTCGACTAAGCAGTGCATCCCCAAGTGTCGCAAACCAGGGGCCGTTCCGTTGGTGGAGACTCCTTCGTCAACGCAGGACTTCGCAATTCTGTGTAGTTGACCAGCAAAGACCCACTATCTCTGCCTTTGTCCTTCTTAAGCAGAGCTGCGATCTCAGCTGGTGGCCCCGTTGAAACCAATTCTCCTGCGCAAAACTCCGCACCCGTGCACCAACAGTTGCGTAATTTCGCAACTGTTGGACTTTGCAATGCTCAAACTGCTCAGCGTAATCCGCCGATCTCGCTGGGAATAACTCTTGCTGTTTATGGTTTCGTCCGGAAAGGAGAGTTCTCATGACAGTCGAACGATATTTACGATTAATTGCCGGTTGTTTTGTCCTGGCCACAGTGCTGCTTGGTTACTTTCACAGCCCTTACTGGTTTTTGTTTACCGGCTTTGTCGCGATCAACCTGATCCAGTCCGCCTTTACGAACTGGTGCCCCATGATGGCTTTCCTGAGAAAGCTCAAAGTCAGTGAAGACGCGAAGCCTCTCCCGAGCAGAGCCTAAATACTAATTGGAGGCTCCTGCTCAATTTGCTGCTGTAGAAAGCTGGGGCTTGAGTTCAGGTGGTTATACAAAGTCAGGTGAACAAGGCAGTGGCACTAATCCTATGCCTCGCGTTTATGAACGCTGGTCGTTTGGCGTTTGCCCAGACACCGTCAAACGAAACGCTGACGCTCTCCCAGGCTGTAGACATCGCGCTTGCCAGGAACCCTTTGACGCGAGCTACCGCGGCGGGTCGGCAGCTTGCCGATGCGCAACTGAGCGCCGCCCGCGCGACCCGCTGGCCGATATTGCAGGCATCGGAATCCGTGACCACGAGCAACAATCCGGTTTCTGTATTTGGCTCGCTCCTGGAACAAGGAAGGTTTGGACCAAACAATTTTCTGATCGATTCACTTAACAACCCCGCTGCGCTCACTAACTTTCGCGCCGGGTTGTCAGTTCGCGTCCCACTCTTTGATCAGAGGCAGAGCAAAGCCCGAATTGACGTAGCCAAACTTGGGCAGCAACAGGCTGACCAACAAGCTGAACTGGTGGCTCAACAGATTCGGTTCGAAGTGCTCAAGTCTTATTACGGGGTGTTGTTGGCTCAGTCGAGAGTAGTAGTAGCAGATGAGGCTATACAGATCGGCACGGCCGATCTCAAAAGGATAAAGGACAAATTCGAAACGGGATTCGTGGTCCGCTCGGATCTGCTCGCAGCCGAAGTTCAGTTGTCGGAATTCCGCCAGCAGAAGATCCAAGCTATAGGCGATCTCGCCATCGCTCAGGCTGCGTTAAGTACCGCGTCGGGCCTGCCGGTACACTCGTCCCACACGATCACTGATCAACTAAGTGAACGACTCTTCACTATTGAAACTCCGGATGAACTCAATCGCCTCGCCCTTCAAAATCGCCCGGAGTATGCGCGTGCGATGCTGGCGGTGCGCGTCAATGCACGCCAGTTGCGCGGAGTGCGCGACGAAGTGCTCCCGCGCGTGGACGGTTTCTCTACTATCGGGGCAAGTGGCCGCAGTCCGGTGACAGGCAGTGCGGACTACGCCGTGGGCGCTTCAGTCACTATCAATATCTTTGATCCGGGACGCAAAGCTAAAATCAATCAGGCCCGAGCGGCCGAAGCTATTGCCCAGGCGGAACAAGAGCATTTGGCCAATCAGATCAGTTTTGAAGTCGTGCGTGCTTATCAGCAATTTGTCTCTGCGCGAGAGCGCTTGCAAGTAGTCGCTCAAACTACAACGCAAGCCAGTGAAGTTCTACGCATCGTGCGGGATCGTTATAACGAAGGGCTCACAACTATTACCGAGGTACTACGAGCTGAGTTGGCCCTGGTGCGCGCACGCACCGATGCCCTGACGGCTCGCCACGACCATTACGTCGCCTATGCGAACGCGTTATTGGCGACGGGAAGACTGAAGGATGTTAGGCCGTTCGTCCCGTGACATTTGTCGGCGCGCCAGGTGATATCCCGCGCGCGAAAAACCGAAGAGGCATCGATGAAATACCTGCTCACTTTCGCTTTCGTCATTCTCGCTGTTGCTGGAGCCAGCTCGTGCGCCGGAAAACCGGAACAAACAACAACCGCAGCTCCGATTGTGCAGGGCATAAAGATTGAGACGATCTCATTGCAGTCCGTGGATGAGAGCTACGAGGCGGTCGGCACAGTTCGCGCAAAAAACAGCAGCATTGTTTCTTCGAAGGTAATGGGAAACATTGTGGCGATGAAGGTTCGTGAAGGCGACACGGTGCGTGCGGGCCAGGTTCTCGTGGAAATCGACAGTCGGGAGGCCAGGATTCAGACGCAGAAGTCGGGTGCCGGATTAGTCGAGACGAAGGCTGCTCTGGATGAAGTGGATCGCAGTATCAAAGCCGCAGAGTCCAGCCAGGCTGCCGCTGAAGCCAATCGCCGGCTTGCCACTTCTACCTTCCGTCGGTACCAACAGTTGCTCGACAGACAGTCAATCAGTCCGCAGGAATTTGACGAAGTGCGAGCCAGGCGTGAGATGGCCGATGCCGAAGCTGAAACTGCCGGGCGAATGCGGCAATCGCTGGAGGCGAAAAGGCGACAGGTGCTGGCTCGTATCGACCAGGCGAAGGCGGATGTCGCCGGCTCTCAGGTTTACTCAAGCTTCTCCCGAATTACAGCCCCTATTAACGGAATTGTTGTTTCCAGGCAAGCAGATGTCGGCTACATGGCCGCGCCCGGGGCGCCCTTGCTCACGATCGAAAGCGGTTCGGACTACCGGCTTGAGGCCGCCGTACAAGAATCCCAAATCAACAAGATTCATCTGCGGGATCAAGTCCAGGTGCAGATAGATGCTCTGGGTCAGCAGGAACTTGCGGGCACCGTAGTCGAGATCGTTCCGGCGTCAGATCCGGCGAGCAGAACTTACCTGGTCAAGATCAGCACCGCTCCGCCCAGCGGCAACCAGCAAATCATTCGCTCCGGTCTCTACGGTAAAGCCCGCTTCATCACTGGCCAGACGCAAGCCTTTACAATTCCCAGGAAAGCAGTCGTCGAGAACGGTCAGCTAACCAGTGTCTACGTGGTCGATCAGTCGGGCATAGCGCGCATGAGATTGGTGCGGACCGGCAAGACTTACAGTGAACGGGTGGAAGTGCTGTCGGGGCTAAAAGAGGGCGAGCAGATCGTGGTTGACGGCGTGGAAGCCGTGAATGATGGCAGCCGGGTGCGAGAAGCCGCTCCAGCTGTTTCACCCGCAGCGTCGAAGTAGCCGAGGTGCAAGAGTGAACAGAGACGGACTTGGTCCCGCCGGAAAACTGGCGCAAGTCTTCATCAAATCCAAACTGACGCCACTCGTAATCGTCGCCTCTATTCTGCTCGGCGTCGGCGCAGTCCTCATGCTTCCCCGTGAAGAAGAGCCGCAGATCGTTGTCCCCATGATCGACATCTTCGTGCAGATGCCGGGCGCATCCGCCAAAGAGGTTGAAGAACGGGTGACGAAGCCGATGGAGAAACTGCTCTGGGAGGTGCCCGGCGTCGAATACATCTATTCGACTTCAGCACCCGGTCATTCGATGGCAGTCGTCCGCTTTTACGTGGGCCAGAATGAAGAGGCGAGCATCGTCCGGCTAAACCAGAAGATGTTCGCCAACTTCGATCTAATTCCAGCGGGCGCCAGCCCGCCGCTCATCAAGCCGCGTTCGATAGATGACGTGCCTGTTCTGGCCCTCACGCTTACCAGTGACCGCTACGATCATTTCACGCTCAGGCGGATTGCAGCCCAGGTTCACGATCAAATTAAAGAAGTCAGAGACGTCTCTGAAGTGAAGATCATCGGCGGACAGCGGCGTCAGATTCGCGTGCTGCTCGATGACGCGCGCATGGCCGCTTACAGCGTCGCCGCGGTGAGCATTGTCTCCATGCTCGAGCAGGAGAACAAACAGTTGCAATCGGGTAGCTTCTCATCCGGTAACCGCGAGTTTCTCGTTGAAACCGGAGGCTTTCTGCATTCCGCTGAAGAAGTCGGGGACGTGGTTGTCGGTGTTTCCAACAGCCGCCCCGTGTACCTGCGCGACGTGGCGAAAATTGAAGACGGCGCGGAAGAGCCGGCCGATTATGTTCTTTACGGAACCGGACCGGCCTTGTCAGAACCCGGAGCGGTAGCGACGGGATCGAACCATCCAAGTCGCGCTAATGATCCGGTCGCTACCGCTCCCGGTTCTGACACGGGAGTCCTGCCTGCAGTCACGATCTCAATCGCCAAACGCAAAGGCACTAATGCCATCGCGATAGCGGATCAAGTGATTGAGAAGGTCAAGCACCTGCAAGGCACGCTGATCCCAGGCGATGTCAATGTCGTAGTTACGCGCAATTACGGCGAGACGGCAAGCGAGAAGTCGAATGAGCTTCTGCTTCACATGATGATTGCGATCATCTCTGTCTCGCTGCTGATCTGGATCGTCCTTGGTTTGCGGGAAGCTGGCATTGTCGCCACTGCGATTCCCGTGACATTGGCACTCACCCTCGCGGTCTTCTACTTCTACGGTTACACGCTCAACCGGATCACTCTCTTCGCCTTGATCTTCTCAATCGGCATTCTGGTTGATGACGCCATCGTGGTGGTCGAGAACATGACGCGCCACTATCGCCTCCCTGAGAATCGCGATCGGCCGGTCGTGGACATTGCCCTGGAAGCTGTGAACGAAGTGGGCAACCCGACGATCCTGGCGACCTTCGCCGTGATCGCGGCCATTCTGCCAATGGCGTTTGTGAGGGGGTTGATGGGGCCCTACATGAGGCCGATTCCCATTGGCGCCTCAGCCGCGATGGTCTTTTCACTGCTGGTGGCCTTCATCGTGACTCCGTGGGCCAGCTTGCGACTGTTGAAGCGGGAGAGTGGTCATGGCGATTCGCCAAATCGAGAAGGATGGACGACGCGCGGTTATCGCCGTGTTATGGGCGCACTGATTCACGATCGCCGCTGGCGCCTTACGTTTCTCTTAGGCGTGGCCCTGCTGCTAGTCGGCTCGCTCTCACTTGTCGCGTTGCAGTTTGTGCGTGTGAAAATGCTGCCGTTTGATAACAAGAGCGAGTTTCAGGTCATCGTTGATATGCCGGAAGGCACGACGCTCGAAGGCACGGCGGCAGTGACGCGTGAGATCGGCGATTACATTCGTACCGTGCCGGAAGTGACCGACTATCAGATGTACGTCGGGACGGCTTCTCCTTACAACTTCAATGGTCTGGTGCGCCACTACTTTCTGCGACGTGGGGCCAACGTGGCGGACATTCAGGTCAACCTGGTGCCCAAAGGCGAGCGTTCAGCCCAAAGCCATGACATAGCTAAACGCGTGCGTCCGGCTATTCAGCAGATCGCCGTGAAATACATGGCCCGCGTCAAAATTTCCGAGACACCACCCGGTCCACCAGTTCTTCAAACCTTAGTGGCTGAGGTCTACGGTCCAAACTACCAGCGCCAGATTGAAGTTGCCCGACAGATTGAAGAGATCCTCGACAAGACAGAAGGTGTCGTCGACGTTGACTCGTATATCGAAGACCCGCAGCCAAAATTCCGTTTCGTAGTGGACAAGGAGAAAGCAGCTCTGAACGGTGTCTCGGCCGAGCAGGTTGCCGCCACTCTACGCATTGCCATCGAAGGAATGAACGTTGGGCTGACACACCAGCCGCAGGAAAAAGAGGATGTGGCGATTGTTCTTCGTCTGCCGCGAGCCGAGCGCTCGAGTGTTGACGACCTCAAGCAGATCAAGGTAATCGGGCAGCAGGGGAACCTGGTGTCTTTAGGTGAACTGGTGCGCGTTGAGGAGCAGACGGCGGACCAGAGCATCTATCACAAGAATCTGATGCCGGTCGTTTACGTCACGGGCGATGTTGCGGGAAAAGTGGAGAGCCCTGTTTATGCCATCCTGCAACTCAATGAAGCCCTGGATCACTTGCAGCTGCCGGAAGGGTACGGACTTGAACGTTATGTCGCCAGCCAGCCATTAAGCACCGAAAAGCTCGCGATGAAGTGGGACGGCGAATGGCATATCACTTACGAGGTCTTCCGCGATCTGGGGTTGGCGTTCGCGGCGGTGCTCATACTGATTTACATCCTCGTTGTCGGTTGGTTCCAATCCTTCAAGACGCCGCTGACCATCATGGCCGCGATTCCATTTTCGCTGATCGGCATACTGCCCGCGCATGCTCTGATGGGCGCTTTCTTCACCGCGACCTCGATGATTGGGTTTATCGCTGGCGCCGGGATCGTAGTGCGCAATTCGATCATCCTCGTAGATTTCGTCGAACTAAGATTGAATCAGGGGATGGCGCTTGCAGACGCTGTGGTGGATGCCGGAGCAGTTCGCTTCCGTCCAATGATGTTGACGGCGGCGGCGGTAATCGTCGGTTCAGGAGTGATTCTTTTCGATCCGATCTTCCAGGGGCTGGCAATTTCGCTCATGGCCGGAGAGGTGGCTTCGCTTTTGCTCTCTCGCATGACCGTGCCTGTTCTCTTTTATGTGAGTGAACGGAAGAAATATCAGCGGCCCTCGGATGAGCTGCTAATCCCTCCGCCTGAATCACTAGATGATTCTGAGGCTCTTGCTGTTGAGCCACCGGCGTCGTCTGTCGAGGGCGTACCAGAGGCTGAACCGGCGGAAGATAGCGAACCATCTCCCGGGATTGAGCAGCCCATTGAAGCCGAGCACGATCCGACGCCTGAGATGCCAGACGCTGCCAATGGAGTTAACGATCACGAATCGTGAGGCAGCACCGCTTAGAATAGATAAATGCGGAACAACTTTTCTGAGGAAAGGTCAGACTGGAAGACACGGCAGGTTACTAGTTGTAGCATCAAAGCTAGCCTTCGCGCGCAAAGCTGTTCGAAATTCCTCGACGGAGGGTTGGGCCAGACAGGTCCCTGGGCCAATCCCGAGCAATGTGAAGAGGATCAGCAACGCCGGAATCGGCTTGATCGGCTTTATAGAGTTTGGGTTTCGTAAAGACTGAGTCATGTTTACTCATTCGTCTGTGGCTTCCATCCAGCGTTTTCCAGCTGTTCGATCCCCGCAGCAATCGAAACCGCGACGTTTCGACGCGCTATCGTCGACAAAAACCGCGAAGGTGATTCCGATTACCTGGCCGATTCACCTTGCACAGGTGTTCCCGAAGAACCCTGGCTGGTTGCGGCATCGAAGACAATTCGGTTCTTGTAAAGATCCGTAATATCGCCCTGCGTTGTGAGCGGTTTGATAAGTTTGTGCAACTGTAGACGACCCTCCTTCAGCCTTATGGACGATCTTTCAAACGGAAGCTTCGGGCCATGGAATCCATTTGCTCACGAAGGGTCTGAAGCTTGTCGCTGGCGACAGTGAAGTGGAGGACATAAAAGGTACGGATATCTAACTGAAGATAGTAGATGCGCCCGTCCATATTCTTCCCTTTGCTTACGTACTCGTAAGAAAACACCGCCCCCCTTAGACGCCCGGCAAACTCAGTGCCCCTGCCGTCGCTACAGACCACGTAGCCAGGCAGCCTTTGCAGTTTCCACTTCTCATCTTCACGAAAAAGATCTTCGGCACTAGTACCCGCGGCAACGAATTTCTTCCGCAGCCGCAAGTAACCATTGTTGTAATCGCCGTCATAGATGAATTCCACGTGCTCATGGATGTCGAGGCGAGAAACTGCCTCCCACGCAGGGGAAGGAAGATCTAATGCGTAGTCGAGACCGTTTCTGGTAAACGTTCGACTTTGAGCTGCCACAGACGAGCTCAGAGCAATAATGAAAAGAAGCATTATTAGAATTTTTCGCATAAGCCTTCCTCCTCAGCGTAAGACACGTTCTTGAGCGCATGCCTCTACAAGGACCGTTGTGACGGTAGCGCGACCACCGCATCTACCATTTCCGGCAACATTGGTGAACGAAACCGCAACAGCGCCGTGATTCCATCTGCTGACTTAATGGCAAGTGCGACATCGGCGCCCTCGTCAGTTTGCTCCACACTCACCTGTTCGGGACGGCTAATGCTGTGGGTGATGTGATCGTCCGGCTTTGCGCCGATCATAATGGCAATCTCATTCCCTTGAACTTCGTCCCACTCGTCCACAATTCCTCCGAAGGGCAATTCGCGCTCCTCAACCTGGGCCCCGATTTCAGACCCGAGAATCTCAAGGGTCACCAGCCAGCCTTCGTGTTGACGACTGAAGCTATCGAAGAACTCCGGCCATTCGCTTCGTGAAATCTCTTTTGTTCTCATGGTGTAGTCTCCTTCTAGATACCTGTGGGAAATGTTTCCGGCACTTCACCGGTTTCCCAATCCGTTGTACGTTCCAAGGGCTCGACTGCCCGGGTTTCATCGAAATGAATCACAGCATCGAACTGTTCCGACAAGCTTGCCTGAAAGTAGTGGCTGGCGCGTTCCGTTTCCGGCTTATAAATGACACTCGATAGAACTCGTGTGTTCCATGCGACGCCTCGCCAATCAAAACCAGCGGAGCGTCGCCGATTAGCCTCATGAGCGGATCGTAATCGTCAATCCCGCCCGCCAGCGGATGAGCAGCTTCGCGGACAACGTCAGCTAGTAGAACAGTGGTTTCGTTTAACATTACCCAATCCTCCCATAGCCACGCGCGCCCGAATCAGGCGACCCGTTGGGATGGAGACTGTTTAGCGTGTTTCAGTAGATGACAAACCTCCTCATCGGTCGTTGGCGAGAAATCCCGATACCAGCGACCCACCCCATCAAATGGATCCGGACTTATGACACAAACACAGGTCGAGTCCACTTCCGTCTTGAAAGACTCACACGTCTCGCGCGCCGCGACTGGCGCCGCGACCACGATCCTGGCTGGTTTTAGATTCTTAAGAGCCTTCACAGCAGCACGCATAGTCGAGCCGGTAGCCAAACCATCGTCGACAATAATTACCGACTGGCCACCCAAGTTGAGGGGTGGAGAAGCGTCGCGATAAGCCCTCTCGCGCCGCTCAAGTTCTCGCTGTTCTCGCTTAGTAACTTGATCAATCCAGGATCCAGGGATTCCGAGATCGTTGATTAAGTCTTCATTCAGTACGCGCACGTTACCTGTGGCAATGGCGCCCATTGCCAGTTCCTCGTGTCCGGGGACGCCGAGCTTTCGTACCAGGAACACATCCAGCGGAACATTGAGAGCGTGGGCCACTTCATAAGCGACTGGCACACCGCCGCGGGGCAGAGCAAGCACCATTACGTCGGAACGGTTAGCGTAAGACTCGAGCTTCTTCGCCAGTAAACGTCCCGCGCTAATCCTGTTTGCGAATTGCATGGTTACTTCCGTTGCATTTGTGACAAGCCCCCATCAGGCCTGTGCTCGGCATTCCGGATGTCCACAACCACAGTCGGTTTCCGAGCGTGCCTTTTCACAGTCTTCACTGCAATAGTCATTGCCCGCTCGCGCGGGGCAGCTGCAAGCGATGTGGGCGCATTCTTTTTCGTTTGTCTCGTTTGACATAGCAATGGTCTTGCAATGGCGTCCGTCATCGTTGCAAGTACTTTAGGAACCACTTAGCAGCGAGAATGGCGATCTCTTCCAGCTTGCCAGGCGGGCAGCGCCGCCTCCCGTACTCGCTCCAAAGTAGCCAGGGCGTAAGTGACTCGTTTCGCTCTCTCCGGCGAGCCAGTTAGTCGCCGCGACCAGCCGCCGCGCAAGCAGATTGATATCGAAACGAAATTCGCGCGTGTAATTGTCAATTGTTTCTTCTTCTCGGGTGAGTAGATCGAAAAGCAAGGTGCCGACACCAGAGTCACGAATCACGCGTGCTACGTACTGATTCCGCGGGCTATGACGACTACTACCGCTGCCATGTGCAAACAAAACGATTCCAGTCGCATCCTTCGGCACGATTAGTTCACCGCTAAGTGAAACCGAGTCGGCCCTGATTTGAGCTTCGCCTGACTCCACTATTGTTCTTTTCGCTGGTGTTGCTGCCATTGCCATCAACTCAAATGCCCGTCGTAGTTAATAAAGCGTTCGGTGCGAATTCACTCTCGCCGCCAGCTCACCCGAGCAAGTTTGTTCTCGTGCGAGAAATCGTAATGAGCTCTGCCTCCAAATGCTTTCTCAAGCGCATGACCTAAGCGCTGGGCCAAATGTTCTGTGGTTGTCGTAACGGTAAGCTTGTGACCGTCACCACGCATCCATTTCATGATGCGAGCCAACGGATTGTCCTCCGCGGCCCTGTCCGCCTCGTTCCGGAGCAATTGTCCAATTTCTTCATGATGCGTGACAAAAAAGTCGCCATCCAGATAGACAAATCCACGGGGTTCACCTGTCCGTTGTTGTTTGCAAGCGGGGCAAACTGTCAGCTGTGCGGGTCGCCAATGTTTGTGTTGTTGATCTCCGGAGCCTGTATTTGCGGCGGTCCAACGTCGGTTGGCATACACTGCTCCACAATCTTCACAAACTGCGGGCTCGCTGACGGCGCGCGCAGGGCGATGGCGGCCGGCTTCGTGATCGACTCGTTTGGTAAATGTCGCGTTTGTATATCGCTTCTTGCTACGCATAGTTCACCCTGTGGGCTGCAATTTTATGAGCCCTGGACTGCGGAAAAAATAGAGTCCTTTTGAGATCGCACTTAAGACTTTCCTCGATTGGATAGTAGGCAATGCATGTGCCCACGAATTGCGTTCGCGATTTCCAAAAGGGTGGAAAAAGTGGTGGAAACTCGCCTTTGGGACCGGAAGTTGGTTGCTCAATCATGCTCGATCGTAGAGCTGACTGACAATTCGCGGACTTTCACACAATGCACTGCGAAAGTTCTCTCACTGTGAAGCAGCCCAATCCTGCGAACACAGCGTGTATTGGGGAAAATTCTCTTTTGTAGGCGGAACGGCTTTTGCCAGTTGTCTTCTTGATTAGTGATCCGAGTAACTAGCTGGAGTTTTATTTGTCATGTTTATACATAAGATGAGTGACTTTGAATGTCGTCAGGCTTTACAGCGGGCAACAGTCGGCAGGCTGGCATGCGCTCGTGACAATCAGCCCTATACTGTTCCGATATATTTCGCGTTTGACGGACATTACGTTTACGCTTTCACCACATTCGGGCAAAAGATCGAGTGGATGCGCATTAATCCGAGGGTCTGCCTCGAAATCGACGAGCGGATCTCGCACAATAACTGGCACAGTGTCATTGTTTTTGGACGATACGAGGAGCTACCGGATCTGCCTAAATATCAGGCGGCAAGAGTGAAGGCTCATGAACTGCTGCAGAAGCATGTTATGTGGTGGGAGCCTGCCTATGTGGGCGCCGCGCATCGCGATATGCCGCACTCTGATACACCCATTTTCTACCGCATAAAGATAGACAGAATGACAGGCCATCAAGCCACGCTCGACCTGGCTCAGTTAACAGTTCCAGTCGCGGAGGAAAAAAAGGCAAGGGACGGCTGGTGGGCAGGGATCCTGCGACACATGGGCGCCAAGGATTAAACTTTCTATAACCTGGTTAAGCGCCATCTGCTGATGGCCTGCTGATAATGACGGGACCAACTCCAACTTCTGCCAGCTATTTCAGCGATTAAAATCTGACAAGAGCAAACCAAATCAAAAGCTGCCTCGATAAATTGAACTTTGCTTATTCCCCATTTTCCTTCGAACGATGCCGCCGCACGATTTCGACGGAACATTTCGCATGATGAACCACGGCACTCGATACAGAGCCCAGCAGTAGTCGATTCCAAACCCCCAGTCCTCGTGAACCCATGACAATCAGATCGGCGCCCCACCACTCGGCCTCATCTACAATCACTTGTCCGGGTGAGCCCTGGATAATCTCGCTACTAATCTTCAAGGTGCTGTCTTGACTTGTTTTCAGCTTTAGAAGAGCGGTCTTGATAACAGATTCTGCGGCTTCGCGAAATGATTTCTCTATTTCTTCAAAGTACTGCGGTAGTACCGCCCACGGCTCCATGCCCACGACTGTGGGCGTTTCACTCGCCGTAATAACCTTGACTTCACTTTGTGCCGGCCATGGCCGGTGCATGACTTCATTAACTGCCGCGTCGCTGTAAGGCGAGCCGTCAACGGCTAACAAGATTTTCATTGCACACTCCTTCATGACTCACCTCCGGCGGTGAAACAGGCAACCAAGGTTTGATTAACTCAGGATCTTTGCCAGAGGTCTCAGTCTTCCGGACTGCATGAAGCATGCCAGTTTATTCTTGATAGCTTTCCTGCACATCTCAGAGTTTTTGGTTGAAGAAAACTGCGCAGTTTCCCGCAGCGCTGCGAGTTTTTTGCAGTGCGGCCAGCGATAACACCAGGCTCTCCGGACGAATTTAACTAATCGGTGCGAACGTCTGGAAGGGCATGCGCGTTGCTCTTGTGAATTCAGGTAGTTGTTACCTTGCGGAGGCAGACTAAGAATTCACGTTACATCGCTCCGAACCACTCGCTCACCGTAGATCTTTTGACCAGGCGAACGAAGCGCTAATTGCTCTTAAGAACGATTCGATTTGCGGCGCAGGCGTTCTTTTAACAGGTTGACGATTGCTGCCGCTTCTCCAGAAGGCAGAAACTGTCGGCGAACTTCTAAGGATTTGCGCAATTGAATCTTATAGGAGACGACCAATGGCACTGAGTGCTTTTGACGACAAGGCGAAACAGCCTGAGGATGCAGACTTAGCAAGGGTGCTGAGGCGTTCATTTGCCTCCTGGAACAAGCTAAAGGCGGCGATCGCCTCGAATTTCCCACCTCTGTCAGTCGATTGGGGGTTCGCCGGCAAGGCCTATGGCTGGAGTTTGGGGCTCAAGCAGAATAAGCGAACCGTTCTCTACATGACTCCCTGCGAAGGCCACTTTCTGGCCTCCTTTGCCCTGGGTGAGAAGGCAGTAAAGGCCGCTCACAACAGCGACTTGCCAACTTCGGTTCTACAGGTCATCGACAGCGCGAAGAAATATGCCGAAGGCAGAGGAGTGCGACTCGAAGTGAGAAATGCTAAAGATGTGCGCCACGTAGAAAAACTCGCCATAATCAAAATGTCGATCTAAATCGTCGCGCACTACGTACAACCACGCGTGTCGTTGGTTGAGCAAGACCCCATATCAGAGCATTGTCTTAAGAACTGCTTAGGTTCGCTAAGATGAGCAAGCGGGCGGCAGGCACTGCGGTCTTTCTCGCGCCAGTTGTGAAACTTCTCGCAGTCCCAGCCTTCACCCGCAGCGTTTACTTGAGCAATTAGACGAACCCCCCCCGGCACGAGGGTTGCCGACTCTCATTGGTATCTCGACGGAACCGAACTCGGGACACAAACCTCTGGAAGGGAGATCATTATGAAGCGTCTTCTATTTTACACTGCACTTCTATGTACCATCATTCTAGGCATCAGTTCAGCGCCGTCGACTGCCAACTCCGCTAATACCTCAAAGAAGGAACGCGCGGTCACGAAGTTCAGTCAGCCAGTCCAGCTCATGGGCATAAGGCTAAACGGGCAGTACCTATTCGTCCATGACGACGAAGCAATGATGCGTGGAGATGCCTGCACGTACGTCTACGAGGGCGCCGCCGAAATACCAACCAAACTTGTTATTGCTTTTCACTGTCTGCCAGTGGCACGCGCCAAAGCCGCTCAGTTTACAGTGCGAACCTTAATGACTTGGCCAGGACGATACGAGCTAACAGAGTTCCAGTTTCGAGGCTGCACTGAAGCTCATCTAGTGCCCGCGAATCCACCCGCGGCGTACGTGAACATCGCCCAGTAGAGTAAAGCCACTGAGTGAGGACTCCTTCTAATTAAGCCGTTCATGCTTTGGGATTTGGCGGGTCTATTTCGGTGTCGGAAAGTGCCTATGAACGTCGACGAGAGGCCCTCGGCTCGAAAGGAACCCGAAGGTGAATTCGGCTATGCCCGCACGAGAGTCTACTAAATCAGAATCACAGACCATATCGATCAGCGGCCAACGACTGCTCGACGATCCGCTACTGAACAAGAGCAGCGCCTTTCCCGAATCAGAGCGACGCGAGCTGGGGCTGATGGGACTGCTCCCGCTGCATACGTCGACCATCGAAGAACAGCTGGCGCGCGTTTACGAAAACTATCAGCGCAAAGATAGCGACATCGAACGCTACATCTTCCTGGCGGCCTTGCAGGACCGGAACGAAACACTCTTCTACCGGCTTTTACAGGAACATGTAACTGAGATGATGCCGATCATCTACACACCCACAGTCGGCGAAGGGTGCCGCCTGTACAGCCACGTGTTTCGCCGGCCGCGCGGTCTTTACATCTCTTATCCTTTTCGCCATGAGATTCTTTCGCTACTCAACAATACACCCGCACAAGAAGCGGAAGTAATCGTGGTGACCGATGGTGAACGCATCCTGGGCCTGGGCGACCTCGGCGTGGGGGGAATGAGAATCCCGGTCGGTAAGCTCTCACTCTATACGGTCTGCGCAGGAATTCACCCAGCGAAAGCCTTGCCGATTCTGCTGGACGTTGGCACTGACAACCAGGACTTGCTCAACGATCCTCTGTACCTCGGCTGGCGACATGAACGTGTGCGGGGCAAAGACTACGATGATTTCATCGACGCCTTTGTCACGGCGGTTAAGCAGAAGTTTCCGGGTGTGCTGCTGCAGTGGGAAGACTTTTCAAAGATCAATGCGCCCAGGATACTTGAGCGCTATCGCGGTCAGCTCTGCACATTTAATGACGACATACAGGGAACCGGCGCAGTCACCGTCGCCGGCTTACTGGCTGCAACAAAGATAACGGGCAGGAAGCTCAGCGAGCATCGCATAGTCATTCTCGGCGCCGGTTCGGCGGCGATCGGTATTTGTGATCAGATCGTTGCGGCGGCGATGGTTGAAGGCGTCGCAGAGCTGGAAGCGCGCGCAAATCTGTGGCTGGTTGACCGTCAAGGTCTGGTCAGCACGGGACGGGCTAAGGTCGAACCATTCAAGCAGAAGTATGCACAATCCACCGAGAAGATGATCAACTGGAAAACTGATGATCCTTCGCTACTCACATTCGGCGACGTCGTGAGAAACGTGCAGCCGACAATTCTAATTGGCACCTCCGCGCAGCCGGGGTCATTCACTGAAGACATCGTTCGCGAGATGGCGAAACACGTGGAGCGTCCGGTGATCTTTCCGCTTTCAAACCCGACGTCGAAGAGCGAGGCCGCCCCCTCAGATTTGCTCGCTTGGACTGAAGGTCGGGCCGTTATCGCCACTGGCAGCCCGTTTCCAGCCGTCACTTACGAAGGCCGCGTCATTCGGATTGGGCAGTGCAATAACTCGTTTATCTTTCCCGGTGTCGGCCTGGGCGTGATCGCCTCTGGCGCCCGCCGGGTGACGGACGCCATGTTCGTCGCCGCCGCGCGTGTGTTGAGTGATTTTGCACCTGTATTGCATGACCCCGCGGCACCGCTCTATCCGCCGCTGGAACAGGTCCGCGACATCTCGTTCAAAGTGGCGCTGGAAGTGGCCCGTGAAGCACAGCGCAGCGGTCTGGCTGAAGTGGACCTCGACAATCTGGAACAGACCGTCAGCGCCAAGATGTGGAAACCTCAATACGTTCCGTTGAGGCGCGCCTAAGTCTGACACGCAAAGACGCAAAGAAGAATGCGTACTAACTTTGCGTCTTTGCCCCATTTGCGTCTTCTTAGAAACTTCTAGGCCGTCTGACATGGGACCAGTTGCAAACCAAGGGCTTTTGCTTGTCTTTGCAGATGCGCAAAGCGACGCTGCTGACTCCCGTTGTTCTTCTATTCCTAAAGCAGAGACTCTTGTGAAGGCACTTGTTTTTTTAATCACCTGAGGTAGCCCCAATGCCTTGAGTGGCTTTTGTCTCATTGACTTTCATCACTTTCAGGAGGTCGCGTCGCGCGACGATGCCAACAGGCTTTCGGTCTTTAACGACAGGGATTCGGTTGATGTCGTACCTCAGAATCAGTTCCAGGACCTCTTCAATTGAGTCATTCTCTTTCACGGTAACGACGTTCGTGCTCATGATCTCCCGGGCAGGAATGTTCCTGGCTGCCGCGTATAGCCCTTCAGCGTCGTTGCCCAACCAGGTGCCGAACAACTGCGGAGCTCGGAACATCGAGAACGGTACGCATTTCTCTTTTGCCGTGAAATCCGATTCCGTAACGATGCCCGTCAGATCCCCGCTTCCGTTAATCACCGGGACTCCACCAATCCGGCGATCGAGCATAATCTGAGCAATCTCATGCAGCGGAGTATCTTCGCTGATCGTGATCGCTGGTTCGGTCATGATGTCTTTGACTTTCATTTTTTCCTCCTATTGGGCTCCTAATCCGGACGCATAAAGAATTAGAATGGCCAAAACGTAAACGACAACAATGCCTATCGAGTCCCACGCAAAGACGTGGCGTTTCTGAGTTGTTTGATAGGTCAAGCCGATAATGGCTATGGCCGTCATACTGATCGCTGCAACGACACTTACAAGGTGTTCGCCGGAGATTTGCGAAAGCAATGGGCCTTTGGTGTAGAGCAGGTCATCGATCGCGAGAATGCCGATATTGAAGAGGTTACTCCCGAAGAGGTTTCCAAGGGCGATGTCTACGGCGCCTATCCGCAGAGCTCCCAGAGATACCACCACCTCGGGCAGCGATGTTGAAAGTGCTATAAAAATGCTGCCAACAAAGGTCCGGCCGAGTCCGGTTAGTTCGGCTATTCTTTCTCCCAGATGCGGCAGGTAAGTGGCCGCGGCGATAATCACCGCGGCATTCAGCCCATACATCGTATAGGCTCGGGCCTTGCTCACTCGTTCATACCTGGCTTCTTCAGCTACTTCTCTAACGAATTCAACGATTCGTCTCTTCTCGTAGAGAAAAACAGTCCTAATGGCAATCAGGTAGACGCCAAGGAAAACCAGGCTGGAAAGACTGACCCAGCCTATCCGTGGCACGGACGCGGAAGCGAACAGACTGATACCAACTAGTCCCAACAGCAGTATTCCGAAGCCTGCCCCAAGCACCTGACCCTGATGCGCCCTGGCGGACAAAGGCGTGGAACCGTTCATGAAGTCGAGCAAGGCGATGATGAGCATGTTGAACATACAACTTCCGAGCACGTCTCCCGCCGCGATGTTGGGGAGATCGAAGATTGTTACCGAACTCACACCGGTCATCAATTCGGGCAACGAGGTGACGGAAGCCATCAGCACCACACCGATCCAGGTCCGCCCCATGCCGGTCTTTTCGGCGATGATGTCGCCGTACAGCGAAAGCTTCGACCCTGAAAAAACGATCAGCGCCGTGCAGGCAATGAACTGTAGCCAAATGATCAAATCTCTCCTCTCAGCGCACTCTTCAACGGCGAACGACTTCTACTGAGCAAGGTGCTCGCGCTGCCGCCGTCGCCGAAACGCTACCAAGCAGCAAGCGATCCACCCCTCTGGTGCCTTTCCACAAAAAGCGACTCTGCATTCCATTTTTCATGACCACGGCTTCGCAATCATTTGGCAGCCCGGCGCGGCGCAGATCTCGAAGTGCTGCCTCGGCAGAATCAGAGACGTCGTACCCGATCAATATTTTCATTTTTCCCGTCATCCGTCTTCCGCTGCACTCTTTATGAGAGCCGTTGGCTCTTCCGAAACTGCGCACGTGTACCTTCGACGAACTGCAAGGCTTGTACCGGGCGACACCACTGGCTCCTGAGCAGAATCTTTGAGCGCAAAAAGCAGGTGTGGCTCTATGGATGAGCAGGAAAGGCCGCGGGTTTCCTCGCATTTGAGTGGGGAACTTCTCGCACTCGAACACGATAAAAACTCAGTTCACGAAAGGAACGCTGCTGTGAAGGTCGGCACATCCTTTGCACCTCAAAATGTGGCAATGTCAGAACAAATGAGCGCCGTCAGCCAAACATTGAGTCCTACAAATCTTGCTGAGCAACCAAGACCAGCGGATCCGCAGCGACGTCCACACGCAACGGACACCAAAGCGGTGGCAACGGCCTTCGACGTCGATCCAGCACTGGGGCTCTCGAACTCCGAGGTCCTGGCGCGCCGGGCGCGTTTCGGAGTGAACACAATCCAGTCCGTTCGACCGCGACCGGCATGGCGCGTTCTCGTCGATCAATTTGCCAGTATTGTGATCGCTCTCCTGGCAGCGGCTGCCGCCGTCTCGTGGGCGACTGGCGACGTGATTGAAGCGATAGCCATTTTGGTTGTGCTGGTCATCAACGCGGTGGTGGGTTTTGCTACTGAATGGCAAGCGGGCCGAGCACTCGATGCGCTGCGTCGGCAAACTCGCACAACTACCCGCGTGCGCCGCGAAGGCTTCGAAACCACCGTCGATGCTGAAAACCTTGTCCCCGGAGACATCATCATCCTCAACGGTGGGGACAGCGTGCCGGCTGACGCGCGATTGGTCGAGGCAGCCAGATTGCAGACTGAAGAGTCGGCGCTGACGGGCGAAAGCACGCCAGTCGACAAAGCAGTAGAACCGGTGCCAATTGATGCTCCCCTGGCTGAGCGCCGGTCAATGCTCTACCTGGGCACGGCAATCGCCGCTGGCCGCGCGCTCGCTATTGTCGTCGCCACGGCCACTCATACAGAGCTGGGACATGTGGGACGCCTCGTTGCCACTTCTGTTAAAGAGCGCTCTCCGCTTGAAATCCACCTAACCCAACTGGGCCATCGACTCGTCTACATTGTGCTCGCCGTCGCCGCTGCGGTAATGATTGCCGGCTGGTTGCGAGGTGACGGTCTATGGATGATGGTCGAGGTGGGAATCAGTTTGGCAGTCGCTGCCGTGCCCGAAGGACTGCCTGCTGTTACAACTCTAATCCTCGCGCTAGGCGTGCTGCGAATGGCCCGGCAACGCGCCATCATCCGCCGCCTTACTGCCGTGGAAACCCTTGGCAGTACCACCGTCATCTGCGCCGACAAGACAGGCACACTCACAGAGAACCGTATGACCGTGCGCGAATACTACCTTTCTGATGGGCGCACGATTGAAGTCGAAGGAAACGAGTGCTCGGCTGTGGGTGATGAGCTACTTAAGCGCGCGTTGCGAATCGGAGTGCTGTGTAACGAAGCCGTGTTTCGGACGGATGGAAGGGAAGAAACTGTAACCATCGGCGACCCAACTGAGACGGCGCTGTTAGTCATCGCTGACGCCTTGGTGCTCGATGTTTCTCATGAGCGGGCAATGCATCCGAAGCTGGCCGAGCAGCCCTTTCAGGCCTCTACTAAGCGAATGACCACTCTCCATCGCAGAATTGACGGGCAACACTTCGCTGCTTTGAAAGGAGCGCCGGCCGTGGTGCTTGCTGCCTGCTCGACTTATGCGAGCGAGGTCGACTCCGTGGGTCCTTTTGATGTCGAGGCCCGGGCACGATTTACATTGGCCAATGAACGGATGGCCGATCGCGCTCTGCGGGTCCTTGCTCTGGCGATGAAACACTTAGATAAAGACGCCGGCCAACTCTCTGACGAAGATCTCGAGAGTGGTTACACCTTTATTGGGTTGGTTGGGATGATCGATCCGCCCCGGCCCGGAGTTGCTGACGCAATTCGACGCGCACGTGTTGCCGGGATTCGGACCGTAATGCTTACGGGCGATCAACTCAATACAGGGCGCGCAATCGCTCGCGAACTTGGCTTGGGCGCAGGAGAACCCCATGCTCTTCACGCTCGTGATCTGATAGGCGCAGATCAAAGTCAACTCGCTGAGCTGGCCCGTAGGACAGATGTCTTCGCGCGTGTCTCGCCCGAAGACAAGCTGCGAATAGTGGAGGCGCTACAGCAGGCGGGCGAGGTAGTAGCCGTAACCGGTGATGGGGTCAATGATGCACCAGCCTTAAAGCGAGCGAACATCGGTATCGCCATGGGCCAGCGCGGAACTGAGGTCGCCAAGGAAGCTGCGGACGTGGTCCTCGCGGACGACAATTTCGCGACCATCCTGCTGGCTGTCGAAGGGGGACGAACAATCTACGCGAACATCAAGAAGTTCGTGCACTTGATGTTTTCCCATAACCTTGGCGAGGTCTTGTTGATTTTTACGGCCATTGCTGTTGGCTTGCCCTTGCCGCTTCTGCCCCTTCAGATTCTGTGGATGAACCTGGTCACGGATGTCTTTCCGGCACTCGCTCTCGCAGTTGAGCCGGCCTCGCGGGATCTCATGAAGCAGCCACCGCGCGACCCAAATACCCGTTTGCTCTCGCGCAGGTTTATGGTCCTGATTGGCTGGCAAGCCGCGATGCTAGCGGCGCTGGCGCTGGGGGCCTATGCCTGGGCGCTCGAAACCTACGGCCCTGGAGCTCACTCACGCACGGTGGCGCTATTCGCCATCATAGGCGCCCAATTGGGCCACGTTTTCAATTGCCGTTCGCGTACTCGGTCGGCTTTCGAAGGGCTGTTTAGCAACCCGTTTATTTGGGTTGCTACCATCATCGTTATCACGCTGCAGCTTCTTGCCGTATATGTTCCACCCTTAGCGCGGGTGCTCGGCACTGTTCGCCCATCGGGAATCGACTGGTTGATAGTGAGCCTCTGTGTTGTGACACCAGTCGTAATTGTGGAGATGACAAAAGCGGTAATCCGCTGGAAGAAAGCGGCAATCGACGGTCGCGCGCTAGAGACAAGCTAGGGTCTAGCGACAGTCTGAGGAGTCGATTTGAAACTGTTTGACGTGGCTCGAATACTCGCCCAGTGACATTGCTCGAACTTTCATCGACGCCCAGCTGAGGAAATATCCGCACCGAAAACGGTCTTTTGCCCATCATAGAAATATCAAGTCTAAAACCCTCACATTGTGTGCGGCACAAGCGTTGCGAGGTAATCCGTTGAGAGGCACTTTAGATGATTACTATTCAACGAATTCTCTGTCCCACTGATCTATCCCCGGAGTCGGATGAAGCGTTGCGTTACGCTGTCGCATTGACGTCCGCTTACCAGGCTAAGCTCTTTCTACTCTATTGCAGGGAAATCAAATCCCACCGCAACGGAGATGAAGTTAAGGCAGCGCACATTGAGATGAACTCAGTGTTCACGGCGTCACTCGCTCCTCATCTGGGAATGAACGATTTGTGCGATTTGGATTGGCAAGGCGTGGTGGCCGAGAACGTAGAGGATATCGGCAAAGCAATAGTGGATGAGGCTGAAAAGCAGAATATCGATTTGATCGTAATGCGCTCACGGCGACGACCGCACGCCGCCATTTTACTTGGCTCCACTGCGGAGACCGTATGTCGCACTGCTCGATGTCAGGTACTTGTAACGCATCCCCGCGAACGGGAGTGGGTCGGGTTTTCATCTGGCGAGATTGATCTTAACCGTATCCTGGTGGCTTACGATTTTTCATCTGACGCCGAGGTGGCACTAAACTATGCTTTTTCGCTAGCCCAGGAGTACCAGACCGAGCTGCACCTGCTACACGTGCTCACCAAAGGTGAACCGGAAGAACCCGAAATTGCCTGGCTTCAGAAAACCGAGAGTGCCTACACCAACGCAGCCAGGAAACTGCAGAACGCGATTCCGAAGGAAGCGTTCCTTTGGTGCAGGATTTTGACCGAGGTGCGCTGGGGCAAGGCCTACGAGGAAGTGCTCGCCTACGCGAAGGAGCATGAAATCGATTTGATCTGCCTGGGCGCCAGCGGCAGCGACTTCGCTTTGGGTGCGCTCTTTGGTTCCAATGTTGATCGAATTCTACGACAGGCGCCGTGCCCCGTGCTCATAGCACGTCCAGTGAAGCAGTCTGATTCTGCAGCTTTGATTCAGTCCAGAGATCAGGCTGAACATCGATTGTAAGTAAGGAGAACAATCATGACCACATTAAGATCCCACGTCGACCCAGGCCAGCAAACGGCGACCGGCCCGACTTCGTTCATGACGGAGAGGAACGAGCATGAAGTGCGCTGTGGTATGTGTGCCAGGGAGGTTTACGTTGACGAAGAGACCTTTCGTTTTGTGAGCGAGGCCATCGACTCGGGGTTAGATAATCCGTTTCGCTGCGAGATCTGCGCAGCAGAGTACGACGATTTTGCCTACGAGGGCTGACTCCGCCCAAACGAGAAAGACACAAGTGGCCAAAGCGGTCATTAATAGCCAGCCTTACGAGTTTGAGGAAGGCGTCTCCGTGCTGGAGGCGGCTCGTACTCTTGGTGTCAACATTTTTAATGCCGGCACGATGACGATGCGCACGCCCAATGCCAGGTTTAGGGCTACCGACTTCCTCGACATTTCTAAGGAGGATGCAGATCGACTCCAACTACACAATGGCGAGTGTGTGCGAGTTCGTAGTCGTTACGGCGAAGCGGCGCTCCCGGTTCGAATTACGTCATCAGTGAAGCCGGGAGAGTTGTTCGCGACCTTTCACACACTCGAGGCTTCACTCAAGTTCTCATCGGGATCGGTACGTGAAGACACCAGAATACAAAGTCACTGCTGTACGAATCGAAAAGCAGATTGAATCAAGCAAGTAAGATAGAAATGAAAATATTGGAGGTAAGAACAATGACTGAATGGTTATGGCTGGTAGTATTTTTTGCCGCTTACATCGTGCTGATGCGCTGGGTGCTACCGCGTCTCGGGATCCAGACTTGAATGGCTAACTCGTGCCGTGTCGAGTCTCGACCGGGTGCATTAAAGGACAATAGGACGACAGCAGCAGTTAGCAAGGCAACAGGTTCGAGTGATACAGAACGCGAGCCGTAACACCTACTAAGCAAGTGGCTTTGCGGAGGCCGTTCACTCTCGCAGTGTGGTTTGGTTAGACATAGGAGAAAAGATGATGAGTACTCAGCAATTACAACATTCGAAATACGGATTCAGTAAGACACTTGATGTCCCTTACGAAGCGGCTGTCGAAAAGGCGCGGGAGGCGCTCAAGACCGAGGGCTTCGGTGTGCTCTGCGAAATCGACATGAAGGACAAATTGAAAGAGAAGCTGGGTGTGGATTTCCGCAACTATGTAATCCTGGGCGCCTGCAATCCACCTCTCGCTTACAAAACTCTGCAGCAAGAGATCGGCATCGGACTGCTTCTCCCCTGCAATGTCATCGTTTATGAGGCTGACGAAGCCGGAAAATCTGTTATTGCGGCAATAGACGCGGAGACGATGTTGTCGGCGGTAGGAGACAACAATTCAACTCTCAACTCAGTAGCCACTGAGGTGAATGAAAAGCTGAAGCGTGTAGTCGCCGGGCTCTAAGTAGAAGGAAGCGGTGTTACAAGAAATCCCGGACAGGAGCGTCCGCAAACGTGGAGCAGCAGCAGATCAAATTATCGATCCTCGTCGTCAATGATGAGCCGGAGCAACCGGGAGCTCAGCGAGTGCTTCCACGCATTTCATCGAGCATCTGCTGGATTCGTTGTTTCAGCTCTGCGGTCACCTTTTCGTAAGCGATGTCTTCATTCGCCTGATCTGGAGATAACTTTCGTGGGTCAATTGGTTCGCCGAAGCTTATCCTTACCTTCGCCAGGCGAAAGCGCCACGACTTGCGAGGCCAGATGCGGAAGGCTCCGTCCAAGGCCACGGGTACGATTGGCAGTTTCAATTCTGTCGCCAGGATTGCGGCCCCCTTTTTGAACTCGTGCAGTTGTCCATCAAAGGACCGCTGACCCTCGGGATAAATATTCAAAATCTTCCCGGCACGAAGGCCTGTGGCGGCTGCACGCATTGCGCGTAATAGTTCCGCGTCCGGGTCGATTGGCACGACATTAATCAGTCGTGCGAGTTGGGCCATGGCTGTGTTGGTAAAATACATGCTAGCGCCGACATGAAGAGTTTTTTTGAGCACACGGCGCGGAAAGGTTGAGCTCACAAGGAACGGATCGATGTAGCTCTGATGGTTCGGACAGATCAGATACGGCGGTTTGAGACTCGCCAGGACTTCCTTGCCCTTAACTTCCATGCGAAACAAAAGACGCGCCCCGAGGTTAATCAGCTGCAAAACGACGTACGCAAATAGCACCACACCTGGTTTGCGCCTGAGAAGCTGCTCCACTTCCGGCAATTCCTCAGATGTTCCAGCCAACACATTGCGCCAGTGGAATTCCGCATCAGCCGGGCCCAATTGTGGCTTACCCGTGATCTTTGCGTTAGCTAACTCAACCAGCTCGCCCACTCTCTGAACAGTTGCTACTTCTTCCGGTTTGAGTTCGATTCCCAGGCTTTGTTCGATGCCTACAACACATTCCGCGCGGGCAAGCGAGTCAAGCCCCAGATCGATTTCAAAGTTCATATGCGGGTGAATAACTTCAATATCGCGCAGATGCCGTTTTACCATCGCAAGTGTGGCTCGACCTGCTGGCGTATCCATCAACGCACGTTCTGCCTGGCTGAGGGTAACGGCTTTCGACTCTCGCTTGCCTTCTTGTTCCCTCAGCGCCCCAAGTTGGCTTCGCATCTCGAACCGCCGTATTTTGCGTGTGCTGGTGCGCGGTAACGACTCAGCCCGGAGGACAAAATCATGCACGCGCTGGTACTCGGGTAGTTCGCGACCGAGGTTTTCCAACTCCCAAACAACCCATTCGCGCGCATTAGCGATGTGTTGCGCCTTGAGATATTCAAAATTCGGCACCACGACACCACACAGCTTTTCCGCTCCTTTGAACTGACTTGATTCGTCCCTGACGCCGAGCACGCAGACCTCGCTTACGAATGGGGACGTTTCGTAATGAGCTTCCACATCTTCCGGAAAGACGTTCTTGCCTGAGGGCAACTTGATCACGTCTTTCTTACGGCCGACGATGTAGAGATGCCCCTGTTTGTCAAAGCGTCCTAGATCGCCAGAACGAAAAAACCCCTCGGTTGTAAATGCTTCGCTGTTAGCCTCAGGGTTTTGGTAGTAGCCCGACATCACTACCGGTCCACGAATCAATACTTCGCCGATTCCTTCACCGTTGGGTTCATCGATCCTAACCTCGACACCGTTCAGCGGAGTGCCCACCGAACCGATCTTGTTGTCCTCGAAGCGCGTAACCGTAGCTGCGCCGCTGGTCTCCGTCAGGCCATAGCCCTGTAAGATCGTAAAACCCAGTCGATGAAAATCCCTGGCTACGTTCTCGTCAAAACTAGCTCCCGCGGAAACTGCCAACCTTAGCTTCCCACCAAACGATCGGTGAACGGGATTGAAGAAGAACCGACCGGCATTAAGCCCAAGCCGATCACGCAACAGGCCATTGAGAGCAAGCATGAGTCGAAACAGAATCCTGACTGGCGCGGGTCGGCCGTGCACAGCATCGAATATCTTTTTGTGGAACAGATACCACAGTCGCGGGACGCCGATTAATGCTGTCGCACCACTGTCCCTTAATCCTCGTTCAATACCGGCAGTGTTCAACTCGGCAAGGTACACAACACGTGCGCCTATGATGGTAGCGAGCCACAGGTTCACGATTTGTGAGTAAGCATGAAATAGAGGTAGGAGACTGAGAACGACCTCTCGATCGCTAATACGCAAGACTTCTTGAACTTTAGTGCTTTCCGCATAGATATTTCCGTGGGTGAGCGGCACGGCCTTCGGTGCTCCGGTCGTACCGGAGGTGTATATCAGCACGGCCAGGTCTTCCGGCTTAGCAGGTGGCGGAAGTTCATTGAATTCTTTCGTCGTCGGCGTCGCAGCCCAATCTTCAAAATGAACGAGACCGTTCGACTGTGTGAGCGGACGGAGAGCGACCGCAGAAATGTTGGTGCCTATCTGCTCGCAGGCAGCGCGAAACTTATCCACTGAAGCAGGTGTGACAAATGCGAGTTTTGCTTCAGAGCCTTTAAGAAAAGCGGCTAACGCTTGCGTTGTCGCCGCCGGATCCATTGGCGTGACTACGGCACCTCGATAAATGATGCCGAGGTAAGCAATGGCCCAATTGGGATGGTTCTCACCGATAAGCGCCACCCGGTCGCCGAAAGCAATGTTCTCCTGACTGAGGCGATATGCAATGCTGCGAATCTGGGCCAGCATTGAACCGAAGGTGATGGTCTCATTACCTTCCGGCGCGACCACCATCATCGCTACCTTGTCAGAGCGAATGCGGGCCGCCGCGACGACTGTCTGACAGAACGTTAGTTCCTCCGGAGATCCGTTCAATTGTGATTGCGATCGTAGCATCTCGTGTTCGTTCCCACCCAGATTCTCTTCGTCTGCTACATCAGTGGTCTTCTGGCGTACTGGAGAGTCAGTATCTCGCGTCAGCCGCTCCGAAGATAGTGCTTACCATGTCAGTGGAGCAACGGATGTGCCGTTGGAGGGCGCCTTGATCGGTATCGTCCCGGCAAGGACGCAAGACTTGGGTGCGAAAAATATCGCCTTAAATGAGTGTTATCCCGCATATGGACAAAGGGCCTCTAACAATCGAACACTCAACCAACCCCCGCGGAGCGGTACGACAGTTGCTCATTTGTGATTATTTGTGATGAGTAATTTCCAGAGCGAGAGAAGTACAACGCAATGAAAATACTCTTAGCGGTAGATGGCTCTCCCTATTCCGAAGACGCTGCCGAAGTAGTTGCGGAAACACCCTGGCCGGCAGCAACCATTGTCCGCGTCCTGAACGTAGTGGAAGATGTTATCCCGTTCGCCACTGCATTCTGGTACGGGCCCAGGAACAGCCTTGAATATGTGCAATGGCAGCTCAGTGAACGTGCCGAGCAAGTGTGTGCCCGAGCTGTCGAGTTGCTGCGCGTTCGCGGTCTCAAAACCGAGGTAGTGGTGCGCGAGGGCGATCCGCGTTCCGTCATCGTCGATGAAGCAAAGGAATGGCCGGCAGATCTCATCGTGCTCGGTTCACAAGGGCATAGTGCTTGGAACTGGCTATTTGGAAGCATCGCTCAGTCTGTAATTACTCACGCCCCCTGCTCCGTTGAGGTTGTGCGCAGACCTTTGCCAGAACGGTCTCCAAAGATGGATCCGATAGTGTGGGGAATAGAATGAGAAGGACGATTCGTTGTTGCAAACACATGAGGCGACATGCTACGGGCCATTTGTGAGATCTCTTGATAAGGGCCAGGTCGTAGTGGATGCGGCAGACAAGCTGGGCTCTCAAAGAAGGTTGCGAAGCTCGTACCCAATGATCTGCATTAAGCGGTAGACCCATCATTCTCGACCCCTAACCACCGCGACCGAGCATGGCGCCTGGGCGGCAACTTTGGCGGATACGCTTCCGAGCATCTGATGCTTTAGATCTGAGGCCCCTGTCGCTCCCAACACTATTAAATCGTAGTCTTCCAGTTCTGCCTCACCGAGAATCTCATTGGCCGGGCTCCCCTCACGAATCACGGACTTCACTCCAAGAGCAAAACCTTCGAGTTGCCTTTCGGCCTCTTCGACTATGGTTTCCGCCTCACGTCCAAGTTCCTTTTCCAGCTGGATTTCAGGATCGACTTCATCCACAACGTCATCAGGGTAATTAAACCATTCGGGACTAAGACCAAGATGAACCCATGGCGTCTCGACCACATGCATTACAGTTACCTCGGCTGAAGCAATATCAAAGTACAGCTTCAGCGCATTCAAGGCGCGCTGCGAAGCGCCGGAACCATCAACGGCGATCAGCGCCCGCCAGTTAGTCTCGCTGGATGGTCTGCGGACGACCAGCACTACACCGTTCCCGTGCTCGACGGCCCGCCCCGCCACCGGACCAATGCCAATTAGAGACCGATCTTTCCGGCCGGTGGCCCCAACCACTGTGACATCGTATTCTCCAGTCAACTGCTGAATCGTGCCTGCCGGCGATCCAAACTGTGTAATCGGTTCCGACTTGACGCCTTCTTTGGCGAGTGTTGCTTGACCAGTGGACACTATCGCTTGAGTCTCCTTACCGATTCTCTTACGGTAGGCGTCACTTATTCGCTTATGGCCGTTTCGCGAGCCATTCGCTGACAGTTTGATCAGCGGCTCAGGGGCAACACAAAGCACCGAGATCGCGTTCTTCTGTTTGCGTAGGAAGCGGCTGGCGGCTCTAAGTGCCGCAGTTGCTTCGGGTGAACCGTCCGTCGCCATCAATGTTTTCATTCAGCGCCTCTTTCAGAAATCACCGGCCGCCACGCTTCCCGGACCAGCGTGATTTAAAATAGGACCAGTCATTACGCATTTTCTTCTTATCTCATGAACATGTTGCATCTCGTCTCATGAATATGCGACACGACGTCAGCGAACTCTTCCCGAGGCGAGCCGCAATCAAAAGCCCCATCGATCGGGGCGCCGATGTTGACCGCCTTCGGAGCATCAATTACAGCGCCATCATTATCCTCGCGGATCTGATCGCTCGTTTTGACATTTGTGAGTGCCTTCATGACAACTCCCAGTCCCAAGGTTCCAAGGACTGAGCCAAACATCGCGCGGCGCCTTGCTCCGTAAAGCGCCAAGGCGCCTCCCGCTACAGTGGCAATCAACCTCGTCGTAGGCGACCAGTTAGTCTTCAGCACTCCCAAACTTTCTTGTCGGGATCGTCCACCTTGAAGAGCCGGTATGTCACCCGCCTGCTGGTGCAGCTCCAAACGATTCTCTATGCTTTTCACGCCGTGGATGCCGGTGACAGACTCAAGCAAAGGATGCTCTTCCGTGGCGATGATCGGACCAGTTAAAATTATCAACCCATCTACAGCCTTCACCTCAATCGCGCTCGGATGCGAAACGACACGACCCAGCTTTGAACGTACGCGCGCTTCGAGTACATCGTCTGAAACATCCTTGATTCGAAAGTGCGACCCTACTTCGGCAAAAACACCCAGGACATGATTGCGAACATCCCGTCCGGTCTTGCCTGTGACATCACTGGCCACCTTGCCTACATGAGTTATCTTGTTGCGTACCAAGGCGCGTCGCCTTTTCCCGCGATTAGGGTCAAACAAATACATTAACCCTGCGCCCAGGCCTGCAGCACTCATCAACCTCAAGGCTTTATTCATGATCCACCTCCTATTAACTCTCCTGCACGCCGCTTCAGCGTTATCACTAAGGCGCGCTGCGGCGCTTAGTGAGAAAGCTCTTCGTACTCAGTTTCGCATTCATCACAGCAAAACGGGTTATCGAGTCCCTCTTCCATCGCGGTGACCGCCTGATTGAAGGTGTTCTCATCGACGTAGTAGATCTCATTGCAAGATCCGCAGACCAGTTTTGATTGGTTTGGGCCCTTCCTGTATCGAGTCGGCCCCTCGACAAAGTTGGTTTGCTCTTCCGGGTTCTGTGTCGATCTCAATCTCATTTTAAGCCTCCCCTCTTCGAACCTCTCTCACTTATGAGACTGGTGTCAGCCTTCTTCTTATACCCAGCGACTAAGGCCAATGCATTCTCTTTGGCCTGTAATGCTTCCCGCAAAGCCGCGGCGACTCGCAGTATGGTCTTCGCCTCACACATTTCAGAATGTCGGGCTAATTCTTCAATCTGCTCCAACTCCCTGAGAGTCAGTCCATTTCCTGCCGCCCGGTTCATTGTCAGGCCTCATCTTTTGGCGGACGAAAGCCGCATCCGCGACGCAGATTCTTCGCCAGTCCTTGAACCCTTTTCGAAATGCGCGGCTCGCGGCAGACCGCAATGGCACAAAGCCTGGCTAAGGGAACCAAGCCTTGTACCATTCATTTCCACCTTATGGCACTACGGCAATTTGATTGCTGACTTCTGTCGCCCCTGGGGCGGCCCAGGCTGCGGTTGCAGCTTCGTCCTTTTCAAACCACGAGCGTACATTACCCATGAGCGTCACCTTTCCATCGGACGCTTGTACACTGATTCGACGCGCATCAACCTCCGCGTTGCGCTTCAAGGCGTCTTCGATCTTGTCCTTGACCTCAATCGTCGAGACCTGCGGTTGCACCTTGATGTTGTCGGTTAGGCCCTTTACGCCCGACAGGTATTTAACGGCGAATTCCGCAGCATTCTTCTGGCAGGTAACTCTCCCGCAAGCCTCGCCCGTTTCCCCTGCAAACTCGATCTCATGCCCGTCGTTGCGGCTTATGCACCGAACTTCGGCAGGGTTAGGACGCCACTGCTTCGCCAGTGACGGCTGGTTCCAACCGGCCTTGCTATGAGGCCTTTTCGCCGCGCCCTCTGGCTTCTATAACTCAATCCTCTCTTTTTCAAACGGCATTCTTCTTCTAGAAGCGACTGCGACTCACCGAAGAGCTTTGGAAGTGGCGCCGCTTTCTTTTTTCTTGTTTGCATGTTGGATTAGAGCAAGGCACATGCCTTATGCACGCGTAAGTTTCTTTTTGATTTATGCTCAGGGATTCGCACAGGCAGGATGAAACGGAATGCGCACATGCGAGGTTTCGCGCACGAACGTGAGGAAGTTTTCGCAACGGAACCTAAAGAAGTTTAGCCAACACTGTGAGCAACTGTTTGGCGATCTACCCTGCCGAAGAAGGCTCAGCATTTCCGCGCGCTCCAGCCCGGCATAAGGATTGCTCAATACTAAGTGTTTAGGTCTGACGATGCTTGAGCTCTGCGCGGGCACTGAACCGGGCAGGCGCTCCCTTAGTGAAGGAGAAAAAATGGAAGGCAAAGCAATCGAGAACGTAAGCGATACCGCGGTTAACCTGGCGCATTTAACCCACGAGGTGTCGAAAGCAAAAGTACTCATAAACGATGTCCTTGAGGATGGTAAACGAAAAGCAGAACGCATGGTGAAACGCGGGGTTGTCGCCGCGGAAGACCGTGTCGAGGACACGACATATTTTATCAAACGTCACCCATGGCAATCGGTCGGAGCCGCCCTCGGGTTAGGGGCTGGCATTGGAGTTTTGACCGGTTGGCTGGTAACGCGAAGCTGCGCGAGGAACTTCCAAAGCTGAAATTGCGTTTCGCCCAATCAGCCAGTTTCTTTTCGGCTAGTTGTCTTAAATTTGGTCAACGTAAGCAGGTTTTTATTTCCGCAGGGTTCGCGGAATAGAAGTGTATCCACGGTTGTGATGGTGTACGAAACAACGCGGCCGCGGCGCGGTCGTGCGGCCGGCTGGGGCGAGTTTGCTCCTCGAAGAGATTCAGCTTAATGACTGACACGCCAGTAACCTTCGGCGGTACGACACGATAAGCGAACATCTAATAAACAATGACTTCCGTTCCCAACGGCACGAGTCCGCTAAACTCCTTCGCTGCGAACATTGGGATGCGAATACACCCATGACTGGCAGGGTAGACCGGCATGGACCAACTCCCGTGAATGGCTATTCCTTCGTGGATGTAATTCGGATAGTACAGAAAACCAAGGGAACTAATACGCACACCGCGAATCTTTCTGAGTACTTTGAACCGTCCCCGCGGCGTGTGAGCGCGATGAACCTGGCCGTGGTCAATGTAGGACTTTTCATTGCCGGTGCAAACAGGAAGGATGTGTGTAACGGTGTCGCTGTCATCTACCACAAACAAAACCTGACGTTGGAGATCTATTTCTACATGACCGTAGCCCGTATTTCGTGGAAGGGGCCTAGCCGCCTGCCGAATGGCTTCAAGTTCCTCGGTTGTTAGCTTTCCCGTTCGCCTGCGACTTTCGACTTTCTGAAAAGCAATCAGCGCGTGCCGGGATCCCGAATCGAAAAGCCCATCGACCGGTCCGGTCCAGTAACCTAATGCTGAAAGGCGTTGCTCGGCGTCAAGGATCTCCAGAGCGCTAAGGGCTTGCGCCCTAATTCGTCGATCAGCGGCCAGATCGGTACTGACGAATGCGGAAAGCAAAAGCACCGACACAGTTCCAATCAGCATCGACCGGGCGAGCCATCGAGTTAGTTTACTTAGGTTTAGTCGAATTCCAGTTTTCATGTCTAAAGTCGACGTGTAGTCCTAAACTAACCAGCTGCATTAATCATGCCAATTTATGCCAATTCTCTTTAATGGAGATAAGGCGACTGAGGCCGCCAAAAACCAGGATCCTGCGAGTTTTCTCTCAGCGTTTGTGAGTAACTTTCCTCAGTCTGCCGCCCCAACGGCTCCCAAAAACTTACATTTTCACGAATGTTAGACGGGCATGAGCATTGCCTACTTAATGCTCAGAACTCAGAGAGGGAGGTGTGTTTATGAAAGTCAGCGAGATCATGACTCACGGGGCAAAGGTTTGTGACTTGAACGCTAGTCTGACTGAGGCAGCGAAAACTATGTGGGACACCGACTGCGGAGCATTGCCCGTTCTTAAGAACGGTAAAGAGATCGTAGGATCACTGACCGAGATATCTGCATGGCAATGGCAATGAGGGATTGCAACCCTACAGCTATCTCGGCTGAGGAAGTAATCACCGGTGAGGTGTATTCCGTCACGCCTGAGGATGATATCCACAAGGCGCTCGAGATCATGCAGGAACACAAGGTACGTCGCTTGCCGGTCGTTAGCCCGGAAGGTGAGCTCAAGGGAATTCTTTCGATGAATGATGTTGTTCTGAAGGCCCAGGAAGCGAAAGACAAGCAGACTCAGGTGCTCGCCTACGCTGATGTAGTTAACACCTATAAAGCTATTTGTGCGCACCCGCTTCCCTTGGAACAGCCGCAGGCAGCAGTTGCTGGCGTGTAAGCCCAGCTCCGTGAAACAGGACACTCCTGAGTGGCTGCGTGAGATCAAGCAGCCGCAATTTTGCGCGCGTCAGCACGTAAGTGGGCTAAAGCCGATTTTGACCGAAGGAGGAGTTATGGAACGTAGAAAGACAGACAACGAAATCAAACAGCAAGTACTGCGTGAATTGAAATGGGATTCACGAATCGGCTGGGCCCAAATTGGCGTCGATGTGCGCGAGGGGATAGTGACGCTATCCGGCAAAGTAAGCAGTTATGCGCACAAATCGGCCGCTCAAGAAGCAGCTCATCGTGTAGCTGGCGTATTGGACGTAGCCGATGACATTGAAGTCAGACCCACTGCTGCGTTTGCACGCACGGACGCAGACATAGCAAGAGCGGTTCGCCATACGTTGGAGTGGGATGCTTTGGTGGCGGACGAGCGCATCCGATCCACCGTCTCTAACGGATGGGTCACTCTCGAAGGAGACGTGGACGTCTGGCGCGAGCGACAAGACGCTGAGAGGGCGGTATTGAAACTGGCGGGTGTAGTCGGAGTCATCAACACGATCACGATACGCCCTCGCGACCTCAACCCGGAAGAACTGCGTGAGGAGATTGAGGAAGCGCTTGAGCGCCGAGCTGATCGAGAGGCGGAAAGGCTACGGATTGAGGTCAAGGATGGCGCGGTGGAGCTGTGGGGTCGCGTTCATTCCTGGCGGGAGAAGCGCGCGGTGCTTGGCTCGATTGGCCATATGCCAGGTGTGCTAGCGGTCAAAGAACATCTCCGGATCGATCCCTATTTTTAGTTAGGAAATCGGAGGTGCAAAACAGAAAGCGGTTACTAGCAATTATTTGTAGGCGAAGTGAGTCGCGACGATTAACCTTTGAGCGGCCACTCTGCAAAAAATGAGCATGATCAACTGGCGAAAGGATCTACATCTCACACGATCGCGAGAAACTGCGAGCGTGTTGATTGGTCACGGCTGGGATTGTCTGCTCGAGAACTTCAATGTTTCCGTATCGCCAAATCCCAAAACCACGTCACCAGACACAGAGAATCGCTGACGCAGCCCGGCTGTTTTCGGCTCCTGGATGTACGCGTATTGTACGCGCGTCGGTCGAACCGTACCCTGCACCAGTCCATCTCGGCATAGAGCAAAACTCTTGAAGGACAGCTTCAGCGAGCTCCGCTGTTCTTGGCTACCATGTTGTGCCGGGGAGGATAACTCTCCGAGAACTTGGCAAACTTAGGACGCTAAGGACTGAGGTGGGCCAGATACTCACAATCAGCGATTTCGACTGCGTGAAAATCAATGAGGCTCGAGCTGTTGTTTCGGACATCGAAGCGAGAAACGGTATGATTCACGGCATCGATGCTTTACTCATGCCCCAAATACCAATCCACTCGTACCAGGACGGACCTAGCCTTGACGGCTGAAACGTCGGTGAATACGACTTGGTACTGCGTAGTAGCATGAGGTAAGTACCCCCGAATCGGACTTAAAATTTGAAATCAACGGATATCACTGAGGGTAAATAGCTTATGCCGTAAGCGATTTAGAATGGCGTAGGATGGTTTGGGTTGCTTTCGGCCCCTCGATGTACGCGTATTGTACGCTCGGTTATCGAACCATGCTCCCTGCCAGTCTCATCTCGGCAATAGCTGGACACCTTTTCCATGAAACTCTAGGAGACCGCTTCAGCGAGCAACCGAACTGCTCGACCAAACCTGGCGCGCGTCGGAGGGCATGCTCACGCTATGCGACTTCCCTCAGGACTCGAGGATTCTTCGCCACAATCCGGAGCAACGTACGCGCAGCGCCCGAGTAAACGTAGACAAACTGGTTCGTGGCAAAGTCCGGGTCGAACGCCACGCCAAGCAGCCCACGTTCGCCGCTCGAATTGACTGTTAACGTTACGAAGGGTGTCGCCAGCAGCGCGCCGTTCTCAATCACCCGCAACGGTCCGGTTTGCTGGCAAACAAACAGCCGGCCATCCGGCGCAAAAGCCATTGCCGTTGGACTTGAGATCGGGCTGGCCACCGGGACTGAGCTAAAAGCCGGCGTTGGTGTTGGAGTTGGGACGCTACCCGACGACCTACCCGACCGGTCCCAAGTGGCCCGTCCACCAAACAGCGTGAACGCTGCCCCGTTAAGCACCCGACCCTCCAACCCTACCAGACTAGCCGGCACTTCCAGCCGTACCCATTGCCCCGTTGCCGGTAGCGGGCCCATGTTTCGTCGACTGTCCGTGCCATTGACTCCCCAGGGAATCTGGTTAGCACCCCAATAAGCTCGGTGCTCCCACGACCCATCGTTCCACTGCAACATCACCTGGCTCGGTGG
>JBGTHZ010000076.1:0-10912 GCA_041745915.1 Pyrinomonadaceae bacterium
GCGCCGCCGTTACCAAACGTTTCGTAGAAGCGGCCAATCGAATTGTGACCGTTGGCAACATAGAACATGTAGTTCGGCGCCCAGCCATCATAAAAGCCGTGGGTCCATACGCCGGGCACGCCCCGCTTCGTCAGTTCTTCGACCTCGTGATGCGCAAGCAATTGCCATTCATCGATGGTGATCGGATCGAGCCAGGCGTTGTATGGACCAGTGCCGGTGGACGTGTAAAGAAACGGCACCGACTCATGCAGATCATGAAGTATGGCCGGATGGTATTCGAGAAACGTCTTCATCTGGTTGCGCGTTAGAGCCAGCGCCATGCCCAGGCCGTCGCGATTATTGTCATGGGCGACATACTTGCCCCAGAAGATCAGGCCCGGCGAATTCTTACCCGGATTTGCTTTCCGATAGTTATAAACATCGACCATCTTGTCGCGGCCATCAACTTCGAGGACGGGGGTGATCAGAACGATGACGTTTTTGCGAATGGCTTGAATAAAGGGGCTTTCTTCGACCGCGAGCCGGTAGGCAAGCTCCATCAACATTTCGGGCGAACCTGTCTCCGGGGAATGAATAGCGCCTGAGGCCCAGTAAAAAGCCTTGCCTTCGCCGATTAGTTTTTGCGCGTCCGCTTCAGTAAGCCGGCGCGGGTCGGCAAGCCTGGCCGTTATCTCTTTGTAGCGATCGAGGTTTGCCAGCAGAGCTTCGTCGCCAACGGCCACCAGAATCTGCTCTTTGCCTTCCTCTGATCGCTCCGGCGCGGTAAAGACCCGCACTCGCGGGCTAGCCCTGGCGATCTCGCGAAAGTAACGGTGGACGTCCTTTGTGTAGGTGAGCTTGTTCGGCGTGCCTACCACATAACCGAGAACCTTGTCCGGCGAGGGAACCGTTGCCGACATCGGCAGATGATCGACTAACTCCGTCATGAAGTAAGGTTCGGTGGTGTACTCCTTGATCTTTTTGGAATACTCGTTGTCGACTTCAGCGCTACTGCTGTGCGCACGAGATGTGGGCGTGGACTTTGAGGTTGCGGCAGTCTGTTGGGCTACAGCGGGTGTAGCGCACGGCAGAACAATGATTCCAAAGGCAAGTGCGAACAATGCCACCTGCTTGCTCACGAAGAACAGGCGTCCTGGGTTCATGATGGCCTCCACAAAGATTGGTTGAATTCAATTGGGCGTGCGTTCAGCATCTTACGGGGCTTGGCTGTGTGAGTAAAGGAATAGGCAGTAGTCAGAAGCCAGAAGCCAGAGCAGGAGTTAGGAACGGAATATTTGTCATTTGTCATTTGACAGGTTTCATTTGGTCATTGTCTGAGTTCGTTCTCCTGGGCTTTCGTGTTCGTTCGTGTTGGTTCGTGTGATTTCGTGGATCGTTCTTCATGCTCACGCCAAGTCAAACGATCCACGAAATAACATGAAGCGCGATCAGAAATGACGAATGAAAACGGTCAAATGAGAAATGGAAAATTATGGAAAATCACAAATGGAAAATGACCCCTCCGTACTCACTTGATGCTAACCTCTCGGCGGCCTATGCGACGCTTCTTCGTCCGGGCTCTGGCTTCTGACTCCCGATTTGAGTACCTCGTCCGCCGCCCGCAGACCAACGTCGAAGGCTTCTTCGAACAATGCCACCCCACTCAATTCCGAATGGGCAAAGTGAATCGAGCGAAATGGCTTTGCACCTTCCCGGCGCGCCGGGCCCCAAATAAATCCAGGGCGCGGTCGAATCATTGCGTGGCCCCAGCGCATCACGTCGAGGCGTTCGATCAAATTGCGGATGTCGGGGTGTGCGCGAGAGAGATCGGCCAGGGTTACATCTGCCCAGCCGCCCCAATCCGTTTCCAGCAAACGCGCGCGAGCAATCCGAGGATCTTCGTCACAGAGTGGGTAGTAGTAGGTAAACACAGTTGGACCTCTGTCAATACTCCGCTGATGAGTGGCGACGACATAACCCAACGACGGGCTTTCATATAAGACGTTGTCCCAGGCGAGCGGAAAATCACGTCGCGCCAGAGCCGGTCGATCTTTCAAGGTAAGGTTGGCAACCATCCACGATCCAAATTGAAACTCGCTGAGGTATGGTGGCGGATTATCACGGTATGGCCGCACTACGTAGCGGGCCATAAATTGAGGCGCGGCAAATATAACCCGAGCGGCTTTCAGGCCGCGTGGCTTTTGTCCGTCGCGATCGATCGTAACTACGTCGACGCGCGGCCCTCCACTCTCCTCCACCGGTATCAGTTCCAATACGGCCCGATCGAGTTGCACTCTTGCTTTGACCTGGTCAAACAGGTGATTTACCAGACGGCCATTTCCTTCGGGCCATGTGATTAACGGTTGCGATTCAGTGTTCGGCGTTGGCACTCGGGAGCAAAAATAAAACAGACCCGCCCAAGCGCTCGTTTGAACCATTGTCATCCCGTAGTCGTCGCGGCAGGCGTAGTCAACTGACCAACGAAGCCGGGCACTGGTGAACCCCCGTTGGTTCATCCACTCTCCCATCGAAACGTGATCGAGTTCCGTCACCGCCGCATCGTCTGAGCAAGCAGCGACGGGAATCGTAAACGCCCGCCGGTTGCGGCCGTCGCGCCAGGAGACCCAACGCGCTACCTCTTCATTGAATTTCGCGAGTTGTGCTTTGTCTTCGTCGGTTTCGCCTGCGTGAAGATAGAGTCCCTCATACCATCGACCTTTGTAGAAGACCCGCTCTTCGGGATCGCGACAAAGGAACTGCTCGCTGATGATGGGCTCGCCGTCTTTGTCGCGACCTTCGATCACGTTCATCTCATCAAGCAGCGATAACAGCGGCTGGTTTTCTTGGGTAGGCGCCGGAATGTAATGCGCGCCCCAGGGGAACGAACTAACCCGATTCGATCCCGACCTGGATGTCCCGCCCGGGGCGCCTTCCAGCTCAATCAGGGAAAAATCTTCAAAGCCGGATTGTAGCAAGCGCCAGGCAGCGGTCAGACCTGCCACCCCTCCGCCGACGATGACCACTGGAACGTGTTCCCACGCATCCGCCGGAACCTCAACGCGCTGGCCATCGCGCAAGCGGTGACCAAACACATCGGAGGCACCGACTATCTCGCCTGGGGGCAAGGGCGGGTTCGAGGTGCGCCGGCATGCTGAGAGCGCAACCGGGAGGCCCAGGAATGCTGCCAAAATCTCTCGGCGATTGAATGTCGTCATATCAACAAGCTCGAACTTTTAGAAAGACGACTCAAGCTCGACTAATTTGCAGTCAGGAAGGCGGACCCTGTCCCCGCTCCTGCTTAGTGGCTTTCAAGCTTGAGGCGGGGACAGGGTCCGCCTTCCTGACTGCAAATTAGCGTAGATCGCTGCTGGTTTTTTCACCCAGGCCCTACGCATCGCCTTCCGCACCTTACTCAAATCGCTTCCATTCGCCCTCGTAGTACCGCACCAAAATCTGATTATCGAGCCGGTTCACTTCAACCGGAACCGGTCCAATATCCGCCGATAGGATAAACATGCCCACAAGGGTTTGGTCGTCGAGAAAACGAAGGCCGGCGGGAGGACTTCTCGGAATGTCGAACGGAGACAATCGTGCGAGCGCATAGCCCCACAATCCAAACGAAGGGACGGCTGTGGAATAGGGCTTGACTGTGAACCCGGCCGCCTCGAGTGTGCGAATGATGCACCAGTAGGAATTCCGCGCGAACATGGGGGAAGTGGATTGAACACTTACGGCGGCGCTCTCAGTTAATCTCGATTTCAGCATACGATAGAACCGTGTCGTGTAGAGCTTTCCCAGGGCGAAGGTGTTGGGATCGGGAAAATCCACAATGGCGGTGTCATAAGACTGCTCGGTCGTTGCTTCTATCCACACGAAAGCGTCCTCGTTCACGACCTGAACGCGTGGGTCGTCGAACGCATGATGGTTCAGACTGGTCATTAGCGGAAAGCTACTTGAGAGCTGCGTCATATGCGGATCCAGATCAACAAGTGTCACGCGTTCGACAGATGGATACTTCAGAACCTCTCGCAGCGCCAAACCGTCACCACCGCCGAGTATCAGCACCCGGCGAGGTTGGTTTGCCAGTATCATCGCCGGGTGCACCAGCGCTTCGTGATAGCGATACTCGTCGGTCGAACTGAACTGCAGATTGCCGTTCAAGAACAACTGAAATCCAGCGCGACCACGGGTGATGACGATGCGCTGATAGGGAGTGTCCTTCGAATGGATAATCTCATCGGCGAACATCTCGTCCTCGGCCATGGAGGTGATTGTGTCCGCTTTGATCAAACCGAGCAGCAAGAGGACCAGCACGACACCTGCTCGTAACCGGAGTCCGCTAACCCGGCCCTTGATCAAGGGTCGCAGCAGCCAGGTTCCCCACAAGGCGACGGCGGCATTCAACATCCCGAAAACCAGCGACGTGCGTATCAGACCCAGGCGGGGAACGAAAAGGATGGGAAACAGGATCGCGGCCAGGAGAGCGCCAATATAGTCGAGCGCCAATACTCGAGAGACGAGTTCCTTAAACTCAATGTGATCCTTCAAGATGCGCAGCAGCAGCGGTATCTCGAGTCCCACGAAGGCGCCAATCGTAAACACCAGAAAGTAGAGAACGGCGTAGAAATAACTGACGCGGGAAAAAGCGAGAAACAGCAGCGGAGCCGAAAACCCACCCAGCACGGCGACGGCGAGTTCAATATCGACGAAACGTCTGGCAAGTCCCTTATCGATAAAGCGGGAGAGCCAGGAACCAACCCCCATCGCAAAGAGATAAATGCCGATGATTAGAGAGAACTGGGTAACAGAGTCTCCGAGGACGTAACTCGCGATCGTGCCGGCGAGTAACTCATAAATGAGACCGCAAGTAGCGACAATGAGAACGTTAAGAAAAAGTAATGGCGTTCGCTTCATGCCGGTGTATTGATGGAGAGACTCTTTGCACCTGGACGGGCCTAGGGAAATTGCATCTGAAGAAGGGTGGGTTGCACCGTGATGCGGCTTTGCCGTTCCCATTGCAGTAAGGCTCCCCCTTACTTTGGGCTATCCTTCTTTGCTGAGGCTATGCCTCCGTCAGCCTCGAATTTTATTTATATGCTTTCCGGGAAGGCGGAGCCTTACCGCAATGGCGGAGGCAAAGCCATACAATGCGGCCTCCGCAAATGGTTAATGATTTCGCAGTGAACGCTAACCGTGGATCGCCGCGGCGATAATCAGTGCGGTGCCGAGGATCACGGATGCAATTACGATGGCCATTGCGACGTTGTGATCCTCTTCAAGCTCCTTGCGCACCGAAAACGGCGTAACTTTATCGATCACCACGTATGCCAGCGCGAAAACCAGCAGACCCAGCAGAACGAATAGCATCGTGGTAACCAGGACGGGCAGGAGTTCTCTGAAGGGCACGATCAATCCGCACACCGTCGGCATGGACAATCCGATTAAGTGAATCAGCATCATTTTCCTCCGCGTAAGCCGTAATGCCAGAAATGGAAAGACCTATAGCCATTCTGTCGCGCATCGGGTGGTAGCTGGCGACGTGAAGACGACCCGATCTCCCAACCGAGCAACGCGCCAGCGGTGTACAGAGAAATCACGCCGACGCCAAATACCGTATAAAGTATTCTTAACACGTCCTTCTCCTTTAGTTACTCATCGTCTTCCGAATCGTCACCACCGCCAAACATGCTTTCCGACCACCGCTTGCGCTCAAAGCTGATGTGATAGATAACCATGATCACCGGAATGATTGACAAGCCGATCAGTGTAAGCAGGAAATTGAAACCGTTCGTTACGTTCTGCTCGATCTTGACGGCCAGGGAAGTCGGTTGCTGCCATTTTTCCCACTGCCCTTCGAGGCGAAGAATATATTTCCCAGCCGGCAACGCCGAAGTGTAAGCGGAGTCTGTTCGACCACCCTCGCTCCACGACTCGCCACTGTCGACGCCGTAGTAATATGAGATCTCTATCGGAAATGACTGGACCAGACCGGTTTCGTCGTTAATCAGATCGCCTTCCAGATAAACCCAACTATTATCGACTGGAGATTCAGCTGAAATCCGGATGTTGCTACGATTCCCCAGGTCGAACGGCTCGCTAAAGAACACTTGGGTCCCGTCTGCATTCGGCAGCGCGGGAAGTTTAATACTCTGCGAGAAGACTTCCCGTGTCGAGCCGGTCGCGATGACCATCACAAATCCCGTCAGCATCGCTACGGCTAAGAAGATCAACCAGTATTTGTAAATCCACTTATGCAGGTAGGGTTGATTCGGAGCCACCGTCGAAGGGCGGGGAAGACTGCTCACTGAAAACGTTTTCTCGACTTCCGCGACCGGCATGTAGGTTCCCAGGGACCAATTAATCTCTCCGGTAGTTTTCTTGTTCTTATTTTCGTCTGCCACCTGGACTATCGAAACTTCTTTGGACAGCATCGCGGGTGGACGAACGTAATCGACACCGCGTACCGCCTCGCCTGCTTCAACCTTCCAGTAAAACTCACCCAACACACTCTCCACGATCGCCTGTGCGTCCTGAAAAATCTTGAAATTCTTATTACCGAAACTCGCAGTTTTTGCCGACTCAAAAACCTCCCCGGGCGGGACCGCTTGCACATAATTCCAATGGTCGTCGCTGTGCACCAGCCAGCGAAAACCTATTTGCGGATTGTAGAGAAGGTACTCGCTCCAAAAGTACTGGACACCCTCGATCGTCACGCTGCGCTGCATGGCCCCGATCACCGTCATCTGTCCTTCGGGGAGCTGGCCACTTGAGCCTATTGGAATGATCGGGGAGAAAGAGGGTGGTCTGAGCGCTTTCAGAAAACTGAGTTGCCCCTGGTTAACGTCGAGCAGGGAGTTGCAGTTTGGACAAGTCACTCGCTCCGTCTGGTCCGGCGCGCGCAGCTCAAGCGGGCCGGCGCATTTCGGACAGTTCAGCTGGGCCGCTCCTACGTGGCGCTGTTCTCGTTCAGGCGGGCTTGTTGTGGTAATTCCGAGATCAGCCAGAGTGACTTGATGGCCGAGAAAGATAAGCGGTGGCGATTCGTTGTAATCAAGAGTTCCAAAAGCGCCGTTGGGACCTGAAAGGTCCGCGTAGTAAGAGGTCTCGCCGGGAGTCAGCAGGTAGGGAATCTCCCCCTTAGCCCCACGTGCGGTTGCTCTGCCTGTTTCGGCGACCATCAACTGGGCCTGCTGGGGAAGCCCTTGAACAGTCTGACCCAGTTGCAGCTGGTCGAAAGAAGGTAGCTGAACCCCCTGGGTGGCCGGATACTGGAAAGTTAGATAAAACCTGCCCTGAGCTTCGGCGAGCCAGCCAAGCCATCCATTTGGAAACGTCGCGTACCACTCGTCCCATTGCCCACCCATCTCGTGACCGAGTTGGGCACGGCCGGTCAGCTCAAACGGAACTCCCTGCCAGATGCCGCGCAGGCCGATGTCGAGCGGTGATCCAGTCTCGACAAGTTCGGCGACCTTGCCCAGATCTTTGAGTTCTCGATCTGTCCGGGCGACTGCTGAGCGACAGTAGCCGCAGATGACGACTATCGACTGACCGCTCTTGAACTCTACGAGCCCGCCACAAGCCGGACACTGCGCCTGGAGCACGCTCATCTAGCTCTCCCGCTCGCTAACAATGAGCCGATGTCAAATCGGAGTAGCATTAGACTATTTACTCGCACCGCGGCCGACCTCCTGCATTGCCGGCTGCTCTTCCGCGACTAATCGGTCGAGGATTCGAACCGTCACGCCGGTCGCACCGAGCATCTCCTTGAGCATTGCCTCCCAGGGCCAGGATTCCCGATTGCGACAGCAGTAAAGATTAAACGTCGCGGCGCGAAATTCAGGGTAGGTGTGACAGGAAAGATGCGATTCAGACAGAAGTGCCAGACCGCTGATGCCATCCGGGAGGGAGAATTGGTGCCAGATTATTTCTCCCTGCACGTGAAGATCGAGATCGCTGATCACCCGATCGAATACGGCGCGCATTCTTCCGAGGTCGGTCAATATCTCCGGTTTACAGCCGACTGCGTCAATAACCCATTCTGTGCCAAGAATCATATTGAATGTATGCGACGGTTTGCGTGCAAGTGCAGCAGTTCAATCTTGAAGATCTGATGCCGAGACTGAATTCGCTTCGGAAGCCGATTGATCGAGAGAATATGACAGCGGAACGACAAATTCAATCTCAGCGAGTGTTTGATACTGGCATTCAACTTTTTGAAGGTCATTCAAGCCCGGAATTTGCAAGTTGGGAAGGGTGGCTTGCCCCCGCTCAAGGTGCAATGCCACTCAACATCAAGGTAACCACTCAAGCAGTTGAAATTCTGCGGATTGAGTAACTCAATTGAGACTTGAGTGATATCGCATCTTGAGCGGGGGCAAGCCACCCTTCCTGACCTGCAAATTGCCGAAGTTCCTGTTTGGATTTCACAAGCCTCTGCCGTTCGCGATTCCGCTGTATACTCAACCAATGAACGCACAAGAACTGGACGAGCTCTTGCGAGCTTTCAAAAACGGTGAACTCGCTGCGGACGAAGCAGCGCGACGGATTAAGAATCTTCATTTTGAAGACATCGGCTTCGCGAAAGTAGATCATTCCCGCAATTCGCGTCAGGGTTTTCCTGAAGTTGTGTTTGGCGCGGGCAAAACGCGCGCTCAGGTGGTAGGCATTGTCGATCGTTTAGCACAACGATCGCCGAATGTGATTGTCACCCATACCGACGCAGTTACGTTTGGCGAAGTGCGAAATGTGGTGACCGAAGCCGAGTGGCACGAGTCGGCTCGCTTGATTCGAATCCAAAGGGATCGTACGGAACTGGGTGTGGGTAAGATTTCAGTTGTTACAGCGGGCACCAGCGACATTCCGGTAGCCGAGGAAGCGGCACTGACGGCTGAGGCCATGGGTAACCGCGTCGAGAGGGTTTGGGATGTAGGCGTTGCGGGCATTCATCGTGTGTTGGCGGAGCGGGCGTTGCTGCAGAGCTCACGGGTGGTGATTGTAGCTGCGGGAATGGAGGGAGCATTGCCTTCGGTGGTTGGTGGGCTGGTGAGCGTACCGGTTGTTGCCATACCTACGAGCATCGGTTATGGCGCCTCATTTGGAGGCCTGGCTGCCCTGCTCGGGATGCTCAACTCATGCTCTTCAAACGTGACGGTGGTGAATATCGACAATGGCTTCGGCGCGGGATTTGTAGCGAGTTTGATCAATCGAAAATGGCAAGCCCCGGAAGACTAAGAGGCTATCCGCAGATTACGCAGATTACACAGATTAAGAAACAGACTGCCTACAGAGGGTTTTTGACTTCGTCTTACTGCCTAAGTGTTTCTGCGTAATCTGTGTAATCTGCGGATAGACTTTTGCTAGGGATTAATGATGCTGTTCAATTTCTCGGCCCAGTCCTGGTCGAGATTCTGCAGGATGTTGTACTGCTCGAGCGCCGCGTCGCGATTGCCCATCGCCAGAAGGCATTTGCCCAGGTTGTAATACGCTTTTCCAAAATCGGGTTTTAATCGAATCGACTGCCTGAAAGCCTCCACCGCATCATTCATACGGCCCATCTCCAAATAGGTCTCACCGATATTATTCAGAACCGCTGCATCGCCGGGCTTCAGGTTGGACAACTGCTTAAAGATTTCCAGCGCCTCGGAATACTTCTTGGAGCGGAAATACCTGCTTCCCAGCCGCTCGTAAGCACTCGTATAGTCGGACCGTAAACGGATCGCTTGTTTGTAAGCTTGAATCTCGTCGTCGGCTCGGCCCCAGTCGCGGTAAGCAAGTCCCAGTGCGTAGTAGGCATCGGCGGCGTTGTAAGGATCGATGCGAATTGCCTGCCGGTAAGCCATCGCGGCTTCCCGATAGAGCTTGAGATAGTAGCTCGCCAGCCCAATGTTGAAATAGGATTCCGCGGAAGGTCTTAAACTCACCGCCTTTTTTGACGCCTCGATAGCCTCGGTGTGGCGACCCAGCTTCTCGTTGCAGAACCCCGCCTGGGCCCAGGCTTCGGCGTAGTTGTTGTCGGACTCGACGGCTTTCTCAAAATAGGGCAGGGCTTTTTCGCAGTCATCCTGGGAAAGAAAACTCAGTCCGTCGCGGAAAAACTGCACAGCTCGGGCACGCTTGTTCTTGCCTGCCGCCACCATTAAATCTGAAAGCGAAGTGAGTTCACCGATCTCCAACTGGGAGATTCGTTCAGAAGGAATCGCGAAGTTGACGCTTTGACCGCCGGTGACCTGGAGTGTAGCGACACCAATCACCTGCCCCTGCATGTTTACCACCGGACTGCCGCTTGAACCCGGCGAAATCGGGGCTGTGATCTGAATAATTCTTCCAAACGTGGGAATGTCTCTCACTGCGGAGACGATCCCGTTGGTCACGCTGCCTTCCAGACCGAAAGGATTGCCGATCACCACGACACTCTCCCCTTCCTGTGGCGACGTACGATCGAGTGGTAAAGGGCGCACCGAATTAGGAGGTGTTTCCACAAGCAAGATCGCTATATCGCCTTCAGCGTCCACTGCCAGAACTCCTTTAACCGGATACCTGGTTCCCGTCGATGAATGAACTTCGGCTCGGACGGCGCCTTCGATGACGTGGCGGTTGGTGACAACGCGATCAGTGTCGATAAAAAAGCCGCTACCTCGAGAACGCTTTTCGCCGCGCCCATCAAAGGTTTCAATCGCAACTGCGGAGGGCTTAATGCGACGGACGAGTTCGGGGAGGATGTCCTGGGCAGTAGCGGGTACAGCTGCTGTTACTAAAAATAAGGAGAGCCAGATGAATTTCATTTGAACTAAAAACTAAGAACGATCCACGAAATCACAGGGGACCTGGAAATGGTCCATGTTCAAGGGGGAGCGTAGCCCCCTGGGAAAGGAGTAGTCAACCATCCCATATGTTCGTCGAAGTGAGTAACGCCAACTAAGGAGTAACTAGGAAC
>JBGTHZ010000077.1:0-26720 GCA_041745915.1 Pyrinomonadaceae bacterium
GAAAAGCCATTAGCCCAAGGCCTAATCAAAATCGAGTAGACAACAGGCTGCGGAAAGCGTAAAAACTCTCGTCCCGGCCACTCTCCATTGGCCGGTTTTGAAGTGTACATGTATGGCCGGTTTTCAAGTGTTCACCGAGGCCGGGATTGGTAGGGTTAGCGATATTTACATCGTTGGCGGCCCATGTGTTGCCCGGTAAGTCCAGGTTGTTCACGACAATATCTGCGTTTGGCACTTGAGTCTTATTTTGTTGGTCAAGCACAAAATGATATCCAGTTTTGCTTCCATTGCTTTCGGTTGCATTATTCCAAGCTAAAATAGCGCACTCTACGGCGGCAAACACATTACTGTTGGTATTCCCTGGACTAGTATCCCAACTCGAACTAATACGTACAACTATGACACGTCGATTGTCTCCCGCACAGTTGATACATACGTCTGGATGAAGGGCAGAAGCTGGACCACGTCCTGTATAAGGAGCTAGGTTGGTGTAACATTCTGGCGTGTTAGGAGGGCATTGCGGTAGACCTTGCCCGTACAAAGCGAAAGTAACGCAAACCATTAGAGTCCACGCCAAGAACGGGGTGAGGCGATACCTATTCATAAGAGAACTCCTTAGCGAAGTTGCCTTAGTTTTGCTCTAAGATGGTTAACTGAGGAGGCGAACTGATTTTTGAAGCTGTCTTTAAGCAGGTGATTCCTAGAATTAATCGGCGTAGCTTTTCCAGTATCATCAAGGGTAAATACGCCGAGTGGACCGCCCGCGGTAGTTGCGACGCCGGAGGGATACTTGGAGACCAGCAAAAGATAATCTTGACCTTCTTGAAATGGAGGATAGCCTGGCTCCTCTTGTTCCACTTCTACACCATCCACGATTAGTGAGCCCCCATTCCTTACCATCAGAAACTCGCTTGGTTTTAGGGGAAACATTTCTGGAGGTGGTGCCAACGTGTCACAAGTAGAACAAGGCGGTTCTTTTGTATCGGATAGAGCTTCTATGGTAGCGAATTTGTACCAAGTAATTATGTCATTAGTAGTGTACTCATAACTTCGCTTTTCGATGGGTCTAGCGAGCAAAACTGTATAGGTGAACAGTGCCTGGTTTATGTCGAGGGCTTGGGTACTGCCGGCATAGTCATACATCAAGGTTGGGAGTTTGACCTTTTTACTACCATCAGCCTTAGCGTGTTGCGCATGCCATCGAAGTCGTCCTTCTGACGGCACATCCTTAGGATGTTGTATCCGCAGCAAGGCGGGTGTGTAGGCCGCTGCCATGGACAAACCCACGATAAATAGGATTAATCCGAGAACTTTTAATTTCATAATCAAACTCCTAAGAGGGAGTGAGCAACTACTACTATGTGCAAGCAGGGAGGAACAAGGGGATTCGGGCTCTGCTTGCAGGTTGCAAGGATTGTTGCGACCGCACAGTACGCCTCCTCAGAATTGGGTGTCAATACCATTTTAGCCTTCGACTCATTCTTGATAACAGTTTGACACGTCTTTGAAAATATTTGCTTCCCACTGCTTGAGCCCGAGCAATACTTTCTTCCGTTAGGTTTGTCGCTTGCTATTGTTCCAACTACCTCTGCTGGACTTTTGAGTCTTCAAGATCAATGCTCCGTGGCCTCCCAAACCGTTGAAACGGTTCATTAGCTTGTGCGCCCTTCGCCACCGGGCTAAAGCCACGGTGTGAATGAGAGTAGGCGAAAGCGACCAGAACTTTAACGGTACCGGAATGCGGAGTTCTTTTGGGAACACGCGAAACAGGCAAGCAAGCTATGTTAGCGTTGTCTTCTTAAGTGTTCTATATCCTCACCCAGATCCTTTAGGACTTGCGCGCTGACCTGCTCCGCCGTCAGCCCCAGATACCTTCCCCGAGAGCTGCGGTCTTTGATAGGCCAGATCACGTCACCCCGAGCGTTAACCAGAACAGCAACAGACTGGGTCCTGGTTTGTCCGACGTTCCCGGAGCGGATTACTCTCGTGCTTACCTTGAACAGCGCATCCGCTTCGTCCCGGGTCTTGCTCAAGGTAAACCTCTCACTCGTCTGCAACTGCGTGAGCAGTGCCTGGCGAAGGAGTTGGCTTGAAGATTCCTCCACGCTCTCAACATAAACGCTTTTCACGGCGAGGAGCTTCACCGCAGCATACCCGGGGTTTGGGCCCCTGGTAACTTCTCGTTGCGGCGACATGTTCTCAGTTGCTGTTATCTGCTGCTCAACGGATGTGTTAGGGCGTTGCGTCTCTGCTATGGATGGGCCAGGGCGATCGAGTGAATCCGCAGGTTGCCGCATAGGCGCTGGCGCCGATTGTTTCTCTTTAGGAGCATCTTGTTTACCTACACGTTCCGTGTTGTTCTGCGAACCATTTGCGATCGGTGTAGTGTTCGGGTCAGCAGCCGGTCTATCGGTAAAGCTTTCTTCTGCCACCGTGGATGATTGGGTCTGCCGATCGCTGGCTACTTGCGGTGCCTGCGATATAGGCGGTCTCTGAAGGTAACGCGTAACGGTGCCTGCCAGGATGACTAGGAGGAGCAAGGTGAGGGCCGGGATCAAAACTTTGGAACGGCCCATGCCACTAAAGCCAGATTGATACCTGGCAAACATCCGCTGTCCGGCGGCCAGGATCTCCAGAGGCTGAAGGAAAACCGGGGCCCGGTTGGGACTGGATTTTTCCAAACTTATCTCAACGACCGTGCCTGCGACATCAATAGAAGGTGAAACGACAATCGAAACCTGCTGTCCATCGTTAAGAGAAATGGACGCGTGCAACGGCGTGCCCGTGTCGGGATGCCGGTAGGTCACAAGATGAGAAGCAAGCAGAAGATCGCCAGTTTCATCAGTGGTCCAGATCTCGATCAACTCGGGCTCCCGGTGCAGATCCAGACGAACGCGGCGTTCACGCTCGAGGTCCAGGGTCCGATACAAAACTCCATCTGCAAAGATACGCAGCAATCCGGTTGAAGCTCTCCTGCGGCGCTCTGCTAATTCGCCTAAGTTGGTCTTAATATTCTTCAAGTCTTCTATCCCTAACTTCAGAGTCGGATCATGATCGTGGTGGCCCTCGCCTCGATCACTATTGGTGCTTGAGAGAAAGAAGTGCGGAACTTCCAATCGCTGGTCGGGCGAGTGAAACCCCAGGGCCTTGATTAACCGCTGGAAGCAGTTGGGGTGGACCGCTGCATGGATTCGGTTTACCTCAATTTGATCTTCATTATCGCTACCTTCAAATAGAAGCGCGGGGATGCTTTCCGTGATGGGGTCAAAGTCCACCGGGATGAGACACGGAGTGGACCATGGCGTAAAGAACGAGAGGCACTCCTTGACCAGTTCCGCGTACCGGCCAGGCTCAGGCTCTGCTTGAAACCGCTCTTCTCCTCTTGGTCCGTGGCTGGTCCTCACGAGATCGCCAAAGCGCTCCTTTATTTCTTGCATCAGTACTCCTTTGCGCGAGCGATAGTAGTAGTCGTCCTTTACCCGCTCCGGATCTTGAACCACCACATTGTAAATTCCCATGGTTTCCTGAGTTGTATAATTGTAGAGCAGGCGGCTCACGCCGAGCGTCACGTAAAATGAATTTCGTTTCAAAGTAATCCTTACCAGGTGCTTGATAAAATGAACGATCATTTCTTCCTTCCCAACTGCCGCGCCGCTGCCAGCCTGCTCTTTCTGTTTTTCATAGACTTCCGATTCAATGTAAACAAGTCGTTGGAGCAGGTGTAGTTCGTTAAACGTCACCTTACTTCTGAACCCAATCGATCTGGATCCTCGCCACAGAGAGCGACCGCTGGGCTGGTAATAGAACCGTTTGCCTTGAGCCGTTGCTGCTACATCAAGCTTGGAGATGGCTCCTGAGACGATTCGGACCGCAGTCTCCTTGTTGCCGTTGATGAAGTAGGCAAGCAGGAAGGCTTTGTTCAGCATATCATCCATGGATTTGTGCCTGTCCACCATGCTTTCCTCGGTTTTTAAAGATGTAAATCCCACCTGTTCGATGAATGTGATCCTGGTTTGTCACGGCGAAGTTCCGTAGGTGAATCCGACATTATACGTACTGGGCGACCAACGTCAGCGTGGCATTTTCGGAATTCGCAAAATGCCACGCTCTTTGAACCATAGGAGTAATAGAGTTCATGTCCTCTAAAGACCAGAGAGCGGTACCAGAATGGAAACGTTGTCGCGGAAGTTGTACCGCACAAGTATTTTTCCGATTGCTTAATGCACTTTATATAGGTACGGCCAAGACTGAATCGGCTTATTTCTGATTCACACACCTGTGGGGCCGGCGAAGCATAAGGTGAAATGGATCATGGACAGAAAGATTAGCCTGACTCTAAGCCTTGGTGTCTGTCTGGCTCAGGGTCGTCAGGAGGCAGCTCTAGTTCAACCTCCTGGGCGAATTTCAACCTACGTGTGGACCACGTACTACCAGACACCAGGCTTCACGTCGGAAATAATCCCTCGGAACACACACGCCGCTGATAGGAGGCCCCCCGAAGCTCCGAAGCAAGACCGCAATGTTGGGAGGCAACATAGCGCATGTGGAGAGTTAAACCATTTCGCGAGGAGGCGAAGCAATGAAAAAGAAACTAGCGGTAGCAACTGTCATGGTTTTGCTGGCAGCAGTGGCGATGGTGGTTGCCGATGGCGGCTTCAGGAGGATACGGGAGATTCTGAAGGGTTTTGAGGAGGTGCCGGCCGTGTCCACGGTTGCCGACGGCGAGTTTCGTGCAAGGATCAGCAATGACCAGACTCAGATTCACTGGGAGCTAAGTTACTCTGATCTGGAAAGCGCTGTGCAGCAGTCACATATTCACCTGGGCCAGAAAGATGTCAACGGCGGCATCACCGTTTTCCTTTGCACAAATCTCGGCAATGGCCCTGCGGGTATACAACTCTGCCCGCCTTCTCCCGCAACGATTTCAGGTACGATCATGGCGGCCGACGTCAGCCCGCCGATTCCGGCGACGCTTGCGGCGAGGAATCAAGGATTGAATACGGGAGAGCTGGACGAGTTGATTAGGGCGATTCGTGCCGGTAAGACCTATGTCAACGTGCACACCACGGATCGTCCAGGCGGCGAGATACGAAGCCAAATCAATCATGGCGAGGGACATGACGATTGAGATAGAACGCGTCGGCGAATAAACCTCGCCAGGAAGATTCGAGGACAGAGCCGGGGGGCAATGATCACGATGACGAGGAAGATACTTAAATTGGCGATGCTCTTCGATTAGCCAAACTTCCTCTGATGCGAGCGCGTCTCGGAGTGTGACTTTCCGTTTATTACGTTCGCGTAATTGCGGAAAAGTCTCGGAGACCTCCGGGACGCGCTCCCTTCCCTTTCACTGCGCCAGAACGCACATCCAAAACCGAGACATACTGCCCCCGCATGTTTGTCCCCAGTAGCTGATGTTAAGAAGAACTTACCTTTGGCCCGTCGGGTTTATTCTGGCTGCGATTTGGGCCGGGGCCACTCCGGGTCAATCGGAGCCCTCATCAACCCCGGTCGAAATCAAGATCACGGCCAGAAAATTCAAATTTGAACCAGGCATAGTCACCGTTCAGAAAGGGAAACCGTTAAGACTGCTCATCACCTCAACGGACGTCAACCACGGGTTTGCCATAGGAGAGTTTGGCATCGACGTAGAGATCAAACCGAACGCGACTAAGGTGGTTGCGTTCACACCAACGCGTTCCGGCCGGTTCACGTTCTATTGTTCGGTCGTCTGCGGCGATGGTCACGATGAGATGACCGGTGAGTTGGTCGTTACTGAGGCCCAGGCAGACACCACGGGCATTATGCAGGTCACGTTTGACGACACCGCATCTGGAGTCGTGATCGTGGAAACTGGAGGTGAGAGATTAAGGATCGATACTCGAACCAGAACCGTCACCCGTCTGGATCAACCACAGTCGCCGGCGCCGGCTGAAGCGCAATCGCCAAAGGTTGCCCAAGCAGATCATCAGCCCATGCGCGCTGCTGAACCCTACGATTATCGTCTGGTTAATGTACCCACTCCGAAGCGCGTTTTGCAGGGGAGTGTTAATCTTTACTTTACTCACCGTTTCACTCAGCCGCTACGGCCATTGAGCAGAAGCGACCAGGATTTATTGGGTCTCGACAGCTTTGCCGTCTCTTCTTTTGGACTATTCTACGGCGTGACGGACAAACTATACGTCAGCGCGTATCGTTCGCCGATATGCCAGCGCGGATTGTGTAAAACGATCGAGCTCGGTATTGGATATCACTTGCTGGACGAGCGAGGGCGCTCTCCTGTTGCCCTCTCTACTTACGCGAGCGTCGAAGGTGATGACAACTTTAAAGAAAACTACACCTACAATCTGCAGGTGATGATGGCCCGAAGTGTCACTAAATACGTTCATCTGTTCTTCTCGCCTGCGCTGCACCTGGATGCCAACGCAGGACGCCGCTTTGATCCCAGTCCCGGAGATTTCTTTCCACCTGAGCCGCTGGCAAATCAGTTCAGACAGGTCAAGCACGGCGGCTCGTTCGCATTTGGCGTCAGTGCGCGCGTAAGGCCCACCATTTCGCTGCTCTTCGAATACACGCCACGCGTGGGTTTTAAACTGGGCCAGGTACTTCCCATCTTTGCTCCCGGCACAGGGAGTATAGCGGGATTTAGAAACAAGTCTGAGCCGGAAATCGGCTTTGGTGTAGAAAAGCATATCGGCCGCCACACCTTCTCGCTGACTTTCTCAAATACCCAGACAACCACCACCAGCCGGTACAACTCCAGCAATCTATTGTTGCCGCCGGGCGGGTTCACAATCGGCTTCAATTTGTACCGGAGGTTCTTGAGGTAGGTAGGATCCTCGCGTTTTGAGCAAAAGTTGCGACGGTCACTGACTGGGCTTTACCCGCATTTGGAGGTCTGGTGATGCAACGTTTACCCATTCGACTATTTTTGATTCTAACGGCACTAATCCTCGTAGCCTTGCCGCTGAGCGAACAGAGGCAAACCGCAACCGTCAGGTCCGGATCAGACCGCTCAAACGAACCCTTTTGCGGGGCCATTGCGTTGCCGACACGGAACCGCGTCCCGCAGACCGCGCACCCAGCCGTTTCCGCCATCGAGCCTCGAATCGTGGCTGGACTTTTCTGGAAATCAGTTTTTCATACCGACGCATTTTCTTTGGGCGGAGAGCACAGTCATGCTACCGAAAACTCTAACAACCGTGTGCCTTTAATTGTTGGGCTTCCGGAAGAAACCACGCCGCCTCCGCTTCGGTCTTTACTGGGTCTGGCCCAGATTGCCAATGTCAATGTCAACGACAACTTCTTCTCGCCACAAACTGTGCGTATTTCGGCTGGTGATACGGTTCGATGGACTTGGGTTGGCAATACTCACGACGTGACGAGCGGCACTTGCTGCGAGTCCGATGGTAGTTTTTCTTCACCGGTCGCCAACGCAGGTTTTACATTTTCACATCCTTTTAATACTCCGGGCACGTTTCAATACTTTTGCACGGTACACGGTTCAGTGATGACCGGTACAGTGATTGTCGACCCCGCGACAGTCTCTCCGACTATTCAGTTTAGCGCGACCATTGTAAGCGTCACCGAGACTCTCGATGCAACCACAAAAATCGATCTTACCGTTACTCGCTCCGGCGACGCCGCGGGCTCGGCTTCAGTTAACTACGCGAGTTCAGACGGGAGCGCGACTGAAAGGTCCGACTATCTAACGACTGTGGGCACGCTTCGTTTCGACCCAAACCAAACATCGAAACTCATCACTGTTTTCATCGTCGATGATCGCTTCGGCGAAAGCGCCGAAACGTTCAACGTAACTTTGAGCAATCCCGTTGGCGCCACGCTTGGGTCACCGGCCACCCTTACCGTCACCATTAACAGCGATGAAAGCGTCAATGGGCCCAATCCGGTGAAGGATGCCAGCTTCAATACTGATTTCTTCGTTAGGCAGCATTACGTCGACTTCTTCAACCGTGAGGCAGATGCGCCCGGCCTCGGCTTCTGGAAAAACCAGATCGACGAATGCACTGAGCAAGCGTGCCGTGAGATAAGACGCATTAACGTCAGCGCCGCCTTCTTCGTATCGATCGAGTTTCAGCAAACTGGATATCTTGTCTACAAGACGTATCAAGCTGCCTACAATTCTGGAGAGTTCCTCAAGCTGCGAGACTTCCTACCAGACTTGCAGGAAATCGGCCGCGGAGTAGTAGTAGGGCAGCCGGGTGCAGACCTACAGTTGGAGGCAAATAAGCAGAGGTTTTTTGCTGACTTCGTTCAGCGCGCGACCTTCCTCGACGCAGCGGCCTATCCAATTACTCTGACGGCGACACAATTTGTAGACAGGCTCAACGCAAACACTTACGACCCGCGCAATCCAAGCGGTGGTTCACTGACCCAGACACAGAGAGACGCGCTGGTAGCGCAATTAGAGGCCAATCCGGCATCTGCCAGCTTGCGCGCGCAAGTGGTGCGCTCCATCGCCGAGAACGGGGTATTTGATTCGCGTCAATTCAACAAGGCGTTTGTCTTGATGCAATACTTCGGATACCTGCGCCGCAACCCAAACGATCCGCCGGAACTGAATCTGGATTTCTCCGGCTTCAATTTCTGGCTGGGAAAGTTGAATCAATTCAACGGAAATTTCGTCGAGGCAGAGATGGTTAAAGCCTTCATAACCTCGGGTGAATACGCACAACGCTTCGGACCTTAATGGCGGATGTCATCGGGGGACCGTAATCATGAATACCTGAGGACTAGTGCGGGTGTGAGCGACGAGTGGGGTTGCGAGTTTCGGACTAAGAGCTGGCCCTACTTTTTGTTTCCGCCAGCTTCCGGTTCCTCGGCCCAGAAGATCCATTCGGCTCCGTTTGAGTGTTTTTCGCGAGGATTGAGGATCCCGCGCTCCTCAAGTAAAGCGCGTGCGCTGCGTTGCATGTTTGCGTAAAAGCATTGGGTGATGTCAGAAAACTCCCAACCTTGATCCGCAAGTCCGGTTCGACCGAAGGCGCGCTCTATCTTGGCTCGTTTTCTTTCAAACAAGGCGACTACTTGTTGGGCCATCTCGTGACAGAGAACTCTAAACTCCGCGCATTCTTCGGCCTTAAAGACCGGAAAGTTCGGCTCGTAATAACGCTCGGTCGGGTATTTCTTCTCCCACTCTGCGGATTCGCGAAGAAGCTCGCTCTTCAGCATGTCGTTAATGTGCGTGTAAACACTTGGTGGGGACAGGTGAAGTGCTTCTGCCAATTGCGAGATGGTCTTCGGCTCGCGGGCGACCAGATTCAGGATCTCTTCTTTTGTGCCGTTGGGTAATAACTTCCTTTTTGTAATGTCGGCCCAGGGATCACTGTAACCGCCACGACCAGCCGATACACACTCGCAAGGAAATCGTAAGCCTTGAGTTTTGTCAGGAATAGACATTTTAGCCTCTTTACAAGTTCAATTTTAGGGCTTATCCTAAAGCTCGTTCCCCAAAAAATTAATCCCCCGGTTTTCTTAACCGAGGGTGGCACAAATGTTGACGCGTATGTTCGAGGTAGAACGTAACATTGATAGCGTCGTTTGCAAAGAACGGTCGTGCTATGGATCTCACCTAGAGGAGGTAAGAAAGATGAATAACGCGGCGGAATCAAATAATCCCTCGAAAGTCACACCTGAAGGAAGTGATGAAAGTACCCCGGTGTTCATCCGGGCACCGCTCGCAAGGCTGGCCAAGTTGATAGTGCTCGCAGTGGCCGTCACAACCGCACTTCTATTTGTCGCTAGTCCGGCCGGCTCCCGGATCGTTGCACTTTTTGGTTTCGACGAACAGATTGACGATAACATCGAGCAAATGGTCAGCCAAGGGAGGCAGACATTCCGCTTTGACACCTTCGGCGACGAGGTCTTTTGGGGCGACATGCTCAAACTCCACCAGGCAATCGAAGGCGCTCAGTTCGGGGGCGTGGGTCCGGGGTTAAGTCCGAACGCCGCGCTGGCCCTGGGTCTTAAAGTCGATGTGGATGCCCTTCCTCGGAACCTGGTGAATAGACTGAAACAGGGCAGAGTCGACCTCAATGAACCTGCCGTCACCCTTGTGCTGTTTAGACATAACGCACTCTTGGGAGTTAAAGGCTTTTTCAACGAAGATAACGGTCTGCGATCCGTTGGCATCACTTGCGCCCTGTGCCATTCCACAGTTGACAACTCGCTGACTACTGGTATCGGACACCGGTTGGATGGATGGGCCAATCGCGACCTCAACGTCGGCGAGATTGTCGCATTAGCCCCAGACCTGAGTCCATTCAGTAATCTCTTAGGCGTTAGTCAAGACACAGTGCGAACTGTGCTTAGAAGCTGGGGGCCGGGGAAGTTTGACGCCGCGCTATCTCTCGATGGCAAAGCATTTAATCCCCAACAGATCTCCAACGGCGTGGTGACCGGTACAAACGTGTCGGGAGCGACCTTGATCCCGCCCGCCTTTGGCCTCGCCGGCGTGAATCTACATACCTGGACCGGTTGGGGTTCGGTTACCCACTGGAATGCCTTCGTCGCCAACCTTGAGATGCATGGGAGCGGGACCTTCTTCGATCCTCGATTGAACGATGCAGCGAAGTTCCCAATAGCTGCCGCGAATGGCTTCGGGAACGTGCGGAATACACCTGACCTCATCACCGGGAAGCTTGCCGCCCTCCACTTCTATCAGCTTGCCATTCCCGCGCCACGCCCGCCGGACGGCGGTTTTGATGTCTCAGCGGCAAGCAGAGGGCAAACAGTATTCAATGTGAGAGCGCAGTGCGCGGTATGCCACGTGCCGCCGTTGTTCAGCGAGCCGGGCTGGAACATGCACACGCCCGCACAGATCTGCATCGACGATTTCCAGGCGAAACGGTCGCCTGACGAGCACTACAGGACATCGCCGCTGAAGGGACTCTGGACACATCAAAGGGGCGGCTTCTTCCACGACGGTCGCTTTGCAACATTGCTGGACGTTGTCAATCACTACGACACTTGTTTCAGTTTGGGCCTCGCTACACAAGAGAAGAGTGACTTGGTCGAATACCTGAAGTCGTTGTAAGCCTTTTCCGAAGATCGCCGCGGGACGCCGGCCTCATTCTATCTGACAACGGGACCGGCCTGCGATGATGTGTGACGTCCCTGAAGCTTTTCGATTACCACATCGGAGGGTAGCTCGATTTCGCGACCCTCTTAGAAAGAGAAAGGAGCGAAATGGAATGAACCCAGGTACAACTCAATCAAATACCGTTAGTAAGGGGCTCGGCGGTTCGATGATCATCAGGGAGGTTAAAGTTATCGCGTTGCTGATCCTTGTCGCTAGCGGTCTAGTTTACATCAGCGAGCGCAGCCGAGCGCAAACTAAGGAACTGATGAAGACGGTAATGACCCAAAGGACCGGGCCGTTCGATAGCAAGATCGAGGAAAACGGACTGAAGATGTTTGAGGAAGGCCGACGAATCTTTCGTTACGAGACTTTCGGTGATGAGGCCCACTGGAGCGACAAACTCAAACTTCATCAAGCGATAGCCGGTGCAAAACTCGGTGGTGTTGGTCCAGGACTGAGTCCGAAGGCTGCGCTTTCAGTTGGATTGAAAGTTGACATGGACGCATTGCCCGCCGACCTCGTCGAAAAAGTAAAGAAAGGTGAGGTCAATCTTGACGACCCGGCGACGACTCTTGCGCTAATTAAGCTCGACTCAGTCCTGGGCGTGAAAGGAACCTTTAACCAGGATGGCAGCTTGAAGGCTGTGGGTCTTAGTTGCGCCGTCTGTCATTCGACGGTTGACGATGCTTTCATGCCCGGCATCGGCCACCGGTTGGACGGGTGGCCCAATCGGGACCTGAACGTAGGACAGATCATTTCCATGGCTCCCGATACGAGCGCATTAACTCAGCTTCTTAGCGTTGATGAAGCCACACTCAAGAAAGTGCTTGCGAGTTGGGGGCCGGGAAAATTCGACGCTCAGTTGAACCTCGACGGTAAGGCCTTTCGACCAGACGGAAAACCAGCCGCCACTTTGATTCCGCCGGCTTTTGGAATGGCAGGTGTGAACAATCATACGTGGACGGGCGGTTGGGGCACCGTGACGTACTGGAACGCCTACGTTGCCAATCTGGAGCTGGGAGGTCAAGGAAATTTTTACGACCCGCGCTTGAGTGATGCCAAGAAGTATCCAGTTGCGGCGAAGGCCGGTTTCGGAAACAAACGAAGCGCCAACGACATGGTCACTGCCAAACTCGCTGCACTTCAGTTTTATCAGCTTGCGATTCCCGCACCGTCGCCACCTGAAGGAAGTTATGACAAGGCAGCCGCAGCCCGCGGAGGAGCCGTCTTCAACGGGAAAGCAAATTGCGCGCAATGTCATGTGCCGCCCCTTTATACTGAGCCCGGCTGGAATACGCACAAGCCTACGGAGATAGGTATTGACGATTTCCAGTCCAACCGTTCGCCCGATAACACTTATCGCACCGCTCCGCTTCGGGGACTCTTCGCACACATGAAAGGAGGCTTCTACCATGACGGTAGGTTTGCAACCTTGCTCGATGTGGTTAATCATTACAACAACTTCAAGAAACTGAATCTGACTGAACCGGAAAAGAAAGACTTGGTTGAATTCTTGAAATCGCTATGAGAGGTAACCTTGACCAGTTTCTTCAAGTTTAATGATGGACCAATGATCGCGACGCCCACTATGAAACTTAGTTTTCACGGCCTCACGCCGGGCCAGCACAAGATTCTCGTCGTGCGGCGGGCACCGATCATAATCCGCGAGGGAAAGGGGTCTTTATGCCAAAGGAAAGGATCACGAACGGAAAAGCCGAGCCTGATGTCTTGAAGGGAGTTGCGGCCGGACTGATTGGCGGGCTGGTGGCTTCATGGACGATGAACCAGTTCCAGGCTGCTTGGACCAAAGCAACAGAAGGATTTGAAAAACCACATGGAGCGCAGTCGATGCAGCCAAGCGAAGGAGAGACGGCGGGCCTGGCATCCGAAGAGAACAAAGAACAGCAGGATGACGCGACCGTCAAAGCGGCAAAGGCTGTTTCCGAAGGCATTTTTGGCCACGAGCTGAAAGAGAACGAGAAGAAAACCGCAGGCGCGGCCGTGCACTACGCTTTTGGCGCGGCGACTGGTGGATTGTACGGCGCGGTAGCCGAATTCGCACCCGAGGTTACGACCGCGGCCGGCTTGCCTTTCGGTGCTGCTTTCTGGCTCGTGGCAGATGAAACTGCGGTACCGCTGCTGGGACTCTCCAAGGGACCAACGGAGTATCCGCTGTCCACGCACGCATATGCGCTGGCATCGCATTTGGTCTATGGAGTGACAGCCGAAGTCACGCGCCGTGCCTTGCGTTACGCATTTGAGTACAAGCCCAACCAGGTGCCGATTAGCCGGAGCTAGTTTCCAGGTGTCGGCTCGATGCTTTTCTTAACGGGGAAAAGGATAATAATCAGAAGAGCGTATGAGCAACATCGACTTCTTCTGTGACCTGACAGAAGTAAGGACGCCGCTTCCGCATTTCTGGGAACACACCGTCGGCAGCGACCACGCGCCTGTCGCTTTGCGTGCTGATTGGCAATGGCAGTTGCAGCGCTCCCACGACGAACTGGGTTTCCGCTACGTGCGCTTTCACGGTCTGCTCTCAGACGACTTGGGCACACTCGTCCAGGCAAAGGACAAGCCCCTCTATTCATTCTTCAACGCCGATCAAATCTTTGACTACCTTCTGTCAGTAGGAATGAAGCCTTTCGTTGAGTTGAGCTTCATGCCGAAAGCACTCGCCTCTGGCAACAAGACTGTTTTTAACTACAAAGCGAACATCACTCCGCCCACTAACTATAAGCAATGGGCTGCCTTGATAAACCGTCTGGTTTCTCATTGGATCGATCGCTATGGCGTTGCGGAAGTGCGCGAGTGGTTTTTCGAGGTATGGAACGAGCCAAACTTAAAAGCCTTCTGGACTGGCACACAACGCGAATACTTCAAACTTTATCGGTACACGGCCGACGCCATAAAGCAGGTGGATGCATCTCTTAAGGTCGGCGGCCCGGCCACCGCAAAGAGCGAGTGGATTGTAGAGTTTGTTGACTTTTGCGAGCGGAACCACGTGCCGGCTGATTTCATCACGACACATCATTATCCAACTGATGCTCTGGGCAGTGCTGACGATGACACTGAACTCCAGCTGTTTAAGAGCCAACGCGGAATCATGCGCGAGGTCGCTCAAGATACTCGCCGTCGAGCAGGTGGCAGACCTGTGTATTACACCGAATGGAATTCATCCTCTAACCCAAGAGATCCACTGCATGACGAGTCTTACGCTGCGGCTTTTGCCGTGACTACCATATTGGAAGCCAGGGGTTTGGTTGAGGCGTACAGCTTCTGGACATTTTCAGACATCTTCGAAGAGAACTACTTTCCGTCAGTTCCCTTCCACGGAGGGTTTGGTCTGCTTAACTTGCATGGGATTCCGAAACCGACCTATCGCGCATTCGAACTTCTTCATAACCTCGGCACTGAGCAACTGCCGGTCGACGGTTTGCATGAAACCGTTGATTGCTCAGTGATACCAAAGGACTCGGCCCTGACGATCTTGCTCACGAATCACACCACCCCAGGCCACTCGATTGAAACTGAACACATTCACGTGCGGTTGGATAATGCACCGAAGCCAGTCGAGGCCTATACCCAACGCATTGACGCTGCACACGCGAATCCAAAAACCTTATGGCAGGAGATGGGCCAACCTGAGTATTTGACTGAGAAAGATGTCGAGCAACTGCAGGAGGCTTCGCGTCTCGTGAAAGAACGACAGTCGTGGACCTACAAAGACAATGCTCTGATTCTGAAAGCAGATTTGCCACCTCACGCTGTCGCCGCAATAACAATCTTATTTGAGTCGCAGGAACGAGTTGGAACAGTAATATGAAGGTCCTTGAACCATCACTAAGCGACGAAGATCTGGCACATCTTGAACGCGATACTTTTAAGTACTTTGCTGACGAGATCAACCTGCAGAATGGTCTAGTCCCGGACAATACGCGGCAAGGAGCGCCGAGCTCGATCGCTGTGGTTGGCTTCGCGCTCACGGCCTACCCGATTGCCGTCGAGCGTGGCTACATGACCCGAGCTGAGGCAGTAAAGCGAGCATTGATCAGCTTGCGCTTTTTCCATGACGCGCCTCAGGGAACGGGACCGGACGCGATTGGCTACAGAGGCTTCTACTATCACTTCCTCAATATGAAGACGGGCGAGCGAGTCTGGAAATCTGAACTATCAACAATTGATACGACGTATCTTCTTGCCGGGGCACTCGCGGCCTCGATGTATTTCAACCGCGAAACAAAAGAGGAAGGCGAGCTCCGTAGCCTTGCTGAAACACTCTACGCCCGTGCCGACTGGCATTGGGCCCAGAATGCGGGTCTCACAGTCACGCACGGATGGAAACCGGAGGCAGGATTCATCAAGTACCGATGGACGGGGTACAGCGAGGCGTTGATCCTTTATATTCTCGGTCTGGCATCGCCTACTTTTCCACTTCCCAGGGATAGTTACCGCGCGTGGACCAGAACTTATCAGTGGAAGAAGCTTTATGGGCATGAGTTTCTTTATGCCGGACCGCTGTTCATTCACCAACTCTCACATCTGTGGATAGATTTCCGGGGCATTCAGGATGAGTACATGAGCGCGAAGGCAATTGATTACTTTGAGAACAGCCGCCGCGCTATTTATGTCCAGCAAGCCTATGCCATGCGTAATCCTAAACGCCTGTCAGGCTATGATCGTTATCGCTGGGGAATCACTGCGAGCGATGGTCCCGGGCCCGCGGTGAGGCGGATCAACGGCAGAACGCGACGTTTTTACGATTATGTTGCTCGTGCCATCCCTTACGGCCCTGACGATGGCACACTTGCCCCCTGGGCCGTCGCCGGTTCCTTACCATTTGCACCCGAAGTGGTGCTGCCGTCACTCAAGCGCATCAACCAGGATTATCCACAGATGACAAGCAAATACGGTTTCAAGTGCAGCTATAACCCGACGTTTACTTCCGGCAACCGTAAACACAAAGGCTGGGTTTCTGAAGGCTATTATGGCCTCGACCAGGGTCCGATTGTCATGATGATCGAAAACTACCGATCCGGCTTACTCTGGCGGCTTATGCGGCGATGTCCATACATCATTAGCGGTCTGCGTCGCGCGGGATTTCGAGGCGGCTGGTTGGGAACCAGCTGAGGCTGAGATCTCAGTGGGGAGAATGACTGGATGAAAGCCATCGTGACCTACCCGAAGCAGAAGGGCAAGGTCGAGATGATCGATACAGAGCGTCCGAAAATCGGAACCGGCGAGGTGCTGATCCGCATGCGTGAAGTGGGGATCGACGGCACCGACACGGAGGTCATTGAGTCGGTTCACGGCGGAGCTGCGCCCCACGGAGATGATTATCTTATTCTCGGCCACGAATCGCTGGGACAGGTGTGGGACGTCGGCGACGGCGTGTCCCGTTTGAAAAAGGGCGACTGGGTGGTCTCGACTGTGCGTCGTCCCGATGGCTGCCCGAATTGCCTCCGGGGCGAGTATGACATGTGCCTGTGGGGTGATTACACGGAACGCGGCATCAAGGGCGCGCACGGTTATCTCGCCGAATACGTTAAAGAGCGACCGGAATTCATCGTGCCCATCCCGGAGGTTTTGCGTTCCGTCGGGGCGCTGGTCGAACCGCTGTCGATCAACGAGAAAGCAATCATGCAAGCGTGGGAGATTCAGAAAAGGTTGTACTGGAAGCCTCGCACCGCACTCGTCTTCGGATTGGGCACCATCGGCATCCTCGGGGCCATGATCCTCCGCCATCGTGGTCTCGAAACCTACATTTACTCGCGCGAGTCCGCACGCACGAAGACGGTGAAGATGATGCGCGAGATCGGCGTTAATTACATAAGTGCCGACGAAGTACCGCGCGTTGTGGATTTGGGTGCGAAGCTTGACCGGATAGATTTCATCCTGGAGGCGACTGGCGCGGCAGACATTGCGGCTGCAGCGATGCAGATAGTTCCACCCAACGGAGTGCTCTGCTTACTGAGTGTGACTGGCAAGACGAAGCGCATCTCGCTAGATGTGGCGGCAATCAATCAGCGATTGGTATTGGGCAATGGCGTCGTCTTTGGCTCCGTCAATTCCAGTGTCGTGCACTTCAAACGGGCCATTCGCGATCTTCAGTCCTTCAATGAAAAGTGGCCAGGCTTTGCCGAGAGACTGATCACGCGACGGGTCCCATTCGAGAAATTTGAACAGGCGCTAAAGCAAAAACCGGCGGACATCAAGGTACTGATCCAAATGAAGTCAGTACCGTAACGCGGTAGCTTCGGGTCCTGCCACCCACCTCAACACCCAGTGGTTCAAAGTCGCTATCGGGCAGATACCCAATGACACGTAGATTGATGATTGGAGCCGTAGACCCACGCTACCGCGTTACGGTACTGACTTCATGACACCCCGTTGAGTTTTCCGAGAAATATCACGGCTTGAGATTCAACGACGCCTTGCTGCTCGTCACGTCGAAAGGCGCTTGCGGATCTGGCTTTCGTATCTTCCCTTTCCCAGCCTGCTTAACGAACTGCCAAAAGGATGCACCATCGCGGGTATGTGTGTCACCGCACCGACAGGGTTTTCGCTCGCATGTTACTCAACTATAGGGTTAATGCTTCATCACTTCTTGTGAGACCTCTGTTCTCTAGTTGGCCCATCAAGGTCGTGCAAGCAAAAGAAAATCAGGGGAGGAAAACAATGTCGTTTGGAATCTATATTGCAGGGTACTTTATTCTAATCATCGGCTTGGCGATTGGGGCCAACATGCTCAATCTGCCGGCGAAGTGGATTGGTGTGGCAGTTGTGTGCCTAGTCGGCATAGCGATCGTGCATGGTGTGACAGCTACCCGACAAAAGGACGCTGCCTCTTAGGGCGTTTTTTACTGAGCTTCGGCTAGTTAACTCATCTGTTTGCTCAAACCCGCCAGATCAGCCGCCGCCTGCGGGCGGCGTTCTTCTACAGAACCAGAAGGCTTGTGCGGAGCAGTGTACTGAATTGCCGGTCAAATCGATGGCCCAAACACACAAGCGCAACTCAGTCGCAATCGCCGGGGAGAGTAATAGGGCTATCGTTGCAGACATGGACAGAACAATAGAAACCATGAAGCTCGACGCCCAACAAACGCTTGATGAGCTGTTTGCCGAAAGGTTAATCCCTTTCAAATTGTCGGCTCATCTAGTGGATTCGCTCGGGCTTGAAGAATACATCGTTCGCTTTCACGATTCCCGGCTACATTCGGTAGATGTTTCCTGCCCCGCAGGAGGCTCATTCAAGGAGGTGGTGCGCGCCGCCGTTTTGGACCGAGTGTCCAGACTGGGTTATCCCAGACGAAAATCCCCTCTGTACGCCAACAGCTAGAAACTATTTCGCGCTGAGGCGAGTAAAGGGCCCGCGCTCTTCTTGGCTAGCATTAATCGGTCGTCTGCGGCTTTTACCAAGTGGCGCACGTTGCCATAATCCTCAGGATGCGCGGACAAGCCAAAACTCATACCAAATCCTTCCGGAGCTCCTTCTACTCTACCTAGCTCCTTAAAGTCCTCCGACAGTCGACACATCATTCCAAGTGCGTCGTGCCGCGCAGTCTCAGGCAGGATAACGCCAAATTCATCGCCTCCGTATCGACAGATAATATCCGTCTGCCGGAGGTCTGCTCGCATGCGTTCAGCGGACTTTACCAATAGATGATCACCGAACTGATGACCCTTCGATTCGTTTACTGATTTAAAGTTGTCCAGATCGATAAGCACCATCGAGAGCGGGCTGTCATAACGTCTGGCGCGATTAAGTTCGTCTTGTAGGCGTTCGTAAAAGATGCGGTGATTAAACAGGCCGGTGAGACTGTCAGTACGCGACAGGCGTCGCAACTGCAAAATGTGCTCTTCGGCGAAGGCGTTGATTGTTTCGCGCATTGCTTCGTCAAAAGCCAAGCCTATGCGATAGCATATGGTTGCGGCATCTCCCATACCGAACCTGGCGAACTGCTGCATCTGGCCGCGGATGTGGAGAAAGATGTGCTCGCGCAAGAGCTGGTACTCGCGCACAAGCTCCCTGACATCGAAATGCTCCTGGGCCCGCTCGCGTCCATGGCGGGCGGCACTGCAAATCTTCTCGTGCTCTATCTTGCTTTCATCTACTTCGACAACCCGCAGGATCTCATCAAGGACCAGGGGAACAGCGTCAAGGAGCAAGGGCTCCTCTAAGTCCTCGGCGGAAGGTATGCTGCGGTCCGCGCGCACAGCCTCGAGCCAGCGTTGTGTAATCTGGTCAGCGCTTTGTTTAAGTAGATCTTTAAAACCTGGCGTTCCGGTAGGAGAAGTTGGTCGTAGGATGTGCATGACAATCACCTTCGTGCCGCGCGCAGCCTGCAGTCACGTAGACTGTCCATCAGCAGAAACACCCCTTCCGGGCTCTATTGCATTTGATCTCAGGGTCCTGGAATTTGTTAGCCCGTTGGCATGTACCGACGGCAACACCGGCAAGAGATAGTCCAGGAGGTCCTGTAGTTGGTCGTAGTCAGAAAGTCGCGTGACGTACTCGTTACGACGGGCGCCCACTTCCATGATCGACCAGGGATCTATTACGTCCTCATGCGTGACGATCACAACTGGCAACTGCCATAACCGTGCCTGCTTTAGGATCTGTCGCGCAGCCACCAGCTCGAACAACAAAGGCACATCGAGATCTATCAGCAGAAGATCCGGATGGATCTGACGGGCCTGCCGGGCAGCGTCTTGCCCATTGTCAGTCCCAATCACGCCATATCCGTTTTGTACCAGGACTTCCTTAAGCTCGGAAAGCGCGTCCTGGTGATCCTCCACCACCAGCACAATATGATTGGCTTGATAACGCGCCAGATGTTGAGCAACTGAGGTTGAGTTTGTGTTAATTGACATGTAAGGACACCACCCTGTGACAACTCGGGGGCCTGAAGGCTGCGGTTAGGGGCGACTAACGAGAGTGATTGAATGGAGAAAGATTTTGGTTATTCGCCCTCGACTTCACCCCGCGCTTTACTTTCTAAAACGCCTCGCGGCCCACTTCTAACGGCTGGAACCTCGTTTCAGGCGATTTTCGACGGCTAAAGTAGAACGGTTGGTCCACCGGCGTCTGTGCGCTACCACACATAAGTTGGAAAATCTCCGCCAATGCCATTTCCGGCATATGTGCGTTGTCTCACAGACGACCGGCGCTAGTCGATGGTAGTCGTATACAGAGAAGTAGGTCCACTAATATATGCCCCAAACAAAAAACAATGGCGCGCCGCAGACTAACCGAATGCTGGCCTCGCTTCCCAATAAAGATTACCAACGTTTGTTGCCTGGCCTGGAGGAGGTCCCGCTGCTTTTCGACACCGTTCTCTACGAACCTGGGGCAACCATCCTCGATGTCTATTTCCTCACTAGTGGCATCGTGTCTTTACTTGCTGCTGTTGAAGACCGAGCGACGCTTGAAGTCGGACTCGTGGGGAGGGAGGGCATGGTTGGCCTGCCGGTATTTCTGGAGGCGAGAACATCGGCTAATCAAGCGGTAGTGCAAGGCGCGGGATCAGCCCTCAAAATGAAGGTCAGGGCCTTTCGAAAAGAGTGCGAGGACGGTGGCCCGTTGCCCCGCTTACTGCGACGCTACTCCCACTCATTGTTGATGCAGATATCTCAAACCGCTGTCTGCAACCGATTCCATCCGATTGAGGCGCGTCTGGCCCGATGGCTGCTGATGACGAGTGACCGGATGGGCGCTGAGGAGTTTCAGCTTACCCAGGAGTTCTTGTCCAACATGCTGGGTGTGCGGCGCGAGGGTGTAAACAAGGCGGCAACTACCCTTCAGGAAGGGGGCTTGATTAGTTACAGCCGCGGCGCTCTGACAATTTTGAATAGAGCGGGCCTGGAAGCACTCGCCTGCCAGTGTTACAGAATCATCAAAGGCGAATGCGATACCGTCCTGCCGGAGTAGCACCCATCATCACGCCTCACTCATTGGATTAATAGCCGGCTAGCGGACCCCAAACGTTACGCGTTTCGGCTTTAGATATGTGCGGTAGCGCACAGACGTTTTTTGTCGCATGGGGCAAAATTGCGCTCTTGGCGCTAAGACTGCCCTAGCCTGTGCCGTCTGAACTCTCATTAGTTAACTTAACCAGGTTTTTCTATGCCTTCGACAAAGCGAGCGGTGCCGGTTAGCAAGCGGCCGGAGGTTCCGCATCAGGATACCAACGACATTACCGATCCCAAGCGGACGCATGAAGGGCTGCGGACTTCAGAAATTCGTTACCGGCGGCTCTTCGAGGCTGCTCGAGACGGCATACTTATTCTCGATGCCCACACTCTAAAAATCACCGATGTGAACCCGTTCATGTCGGAGTTATTGGGTTACTCACGCGACGAATTCCTGGGGAAGGAGCTTTGGGAAATTGGATTCTTCACTGATAAGACAGCGAGTCAGAACGCGTTTCGAGTGGTGCAGACGAATGGCTATCTTCGCTATGAACATTTGCCGCTCCAAACCAATGACGGAAGGACCCAGGAAGTAGAGTTTGTCTGCAACGTCTATGAAGAAGACAACCGTCAAGTTATTCAGTGCAATATTCGCGACATCACTGAGCGGAAGCGAGCGGAGGATGAACGTGTGCAGCTGCTGCAAACCGCGCAGGCGGCACGAGCGGAGGCCGATCTAGCTAACGACATCAAGGATGAGTTTCTCGCCCTGCTATCACATGAGTTACGTACTCCCCTGACCTCGATTCTTGGTTGGTCGCAGATGCTAACCGACGTCGCTCTCGATGATGAAGCATCAAAGCGTGCTATTGAGATCATCGTGCGCAACGCCCGCGCGCAAAAACAACTCATTGACGATTTGCTCGACATCTCGCGCATCATCACTGGCAAGCTCCGCCTCGAGGTCCAACCTGTAAAACTCGCGTCGATAATCGAGGCCGTGGTTGACACTGCGCGCCCGGCGGCAGATGCCAAAAACATTCATCTCCAAATAGCGTTTGATCCACGAACAAGCCCGATCCTCGGCGACCCCGACCGGCTCCAACAGATTATTTGGAATTTATTGACCAACGCCATCAAATTCACACCCAAAGAGGGCCGCGTGCAAGTGTGGTTTGAGCGCGTCGAGTCTCATGTCGAAATCACCGTTAAAGATACAGGGCAAGGCATTGCCCCTGAGCTTCTGCCTCACGTCTTCGACCGCTTTCGCCAATCCGACTCGTCAAGTACTCGAAGGCACGGCGGGCTTGGACTCGGGCTTTCCATCGTGCGGCAGTTGGTCGAACTGCACGGCGGGACAGTGACAGCCGACAGCCCCGGTCCAGGAGAGGGCACAACGGTGAAGGTAGTGTTCCCACTGCTGAGCGTACATCACGAACTGCACGACGTAGAGATGACCCGCCCCTTGATCGGGAGTCGCATGCTGACGGATAGGCAGCCATCGCTTAATGATCTTCGGGTGCTCGTCGTTGACGATGAACCGGACGCGCGCGAGCTTGTCGCTGCGGTGCTCACTGGGCGCGGCGCCAATGTCGTCTCTGTCGGATCAGCCGGTGAAGCACTGGAAGAAATGGAGAAGCGATCATTCGATGTGCTGGTGAGCGATATTGGGATGCCCCAGATGGACGGGTATGCGCTGATTGAGAAAATACGCCAGCTTCCGTCGGAGCGCGGGGGCAGAATTCCAGCCGCGGCATTGACGGCCTACGCCGGAGTCGAAGACCGGATGCGGGTACTCTCGGCGGGCTATCAGATGCACATTCCGAAGCCCGTCGAGCCAGTCGAATTAGCTACCGTAGTGGGAAGTATAGCCCAGCGCTACGCCAGGCCTTTAGCTAATCTGAATTGAAGCGCTTCAGCCCATGACGACAATCTGATTGTCGACAGATCTGACGCCTCGAACAGCCTTTACTATCTGCTCGGCCTTCGCTTTTGCGGCCGCTGAATTCACTGTTCCGGTTAAGACTGCTCGTGCATCGGTAATGGTCATAATCACTCCAGACATATCCTGATTCGCGGTCAGCCTTTTGGTGGCAATGTCCTGCATGTTCGCGTCTTCATTGGCGCTGGTAAACTCTCTTTGGCTTGGCTCGGCAGGTTGCTGAATAATCACCGGCGCCTGCTGGTACGGCGCGGGCTGCTGTATGATCACGGGCGCTTGTTGCGCCGGCTGCTGAATTACGGTAGTCGGTGGCGCCTGGCTGGCTAGATCGATGTTCGCATTTCTGTTGGCTGATTCATTCTGGTTTCTGTTGCTAACGATAAAGAAAATGACGGCGACTGCCGTGATCGCGAGAACCGCCACTATAGCTATGGTACCGGTTGAAACCCCGGTGTCCTCGGGGCCTCTCTGTGTTCTTTCGGTTATAACCTCGCTGCGCTGGCCAGGAGTATTAACAACGATGTGCTTTTGTACGGTTTCTTCATTCCTATCCATAAATTTTCTCCTTCTTGTATCTACCTGATTAGAAACGCGGCCTTATCACCGCGTTTCCATTAGCTTCTATGTCACACCCGCATAGAGAGTGTCCGCCTCCTGCCTGCCTCGGCGCTCGCCTGAATCATTGCTTCTGTACGTTATATACAGGTGGTTAGAGGTCAGTGTCAGTAGGCAGTCGTCCGTGTTCTTACTGCGCAACCAGCACTGCAATTTAAAACCCTTACGGTATTGCAACGGCCACTGCAACTGACCACTTGGGATAATTGTGGACGCCAACTTCAGCGGTTTCTCTTCTCCGATCATCTCTGGGAAAAACACAGATAAGCCAGGAAAGGGGGCTGCGGCCAGATCCTGGTGTCGAATGGGGTTTGTTCTAACGAACAACTAGGGTAGGAATACCACTGCAGGCTGGGACTGTCCGTACGCTAACACACATATCGTTCTATCCGAGCAATCGATCAAACTCATTCTTGACCACCAGGTAACACTCACAGACTGTATCTTCCAGCTTCTGGCGATCGAGGATCTTGATGTGACCGCGAACGTAACTAATCGCCCCGGAATCCTGCAGGCGACCGGCGGCTACGGTAACGCCCTCCCGGCGAACGCCCAACATGTCGGCAATTAGTTCTTGAGTCATGATCAACTCATCTACCTTCACACGGTCGTGACTTAGCAACAACCAACGGCAAAGTTGCTGCTCAACTGAGTGCAGACGGTTGCAGACGGCAGTCTGTGATATCTGAGTGATTAAGGCTTGCGTATACCGCAACAGCAACTGTTGGAATTTTCCACCCCGCGCGAATTCTTCTTGCAACAGCTTTGCCTTCATCCGGATGGCGCCGCCGGCACTTTGTACGACAGCACGGTTGGGCATGGTCCCTCCACCCATGAAGAGGGCAATCCCGACGATGCCATCATTACCTGTCAACCCCATTTCAGCGCTGGACCCGTTTTCCATGGTGTAGAGCAAAGAGACGATTGAAGTCGTCGGGAAATAGACGTAATCCAGTTGCCCTCCGAACTCATAAACGACTTCACCGAGAGACAATGTGACTGGCTGGAGTTGCGGATGGAGGCGTTCATACTCAGCACTCGGAAGTGCGGCGAGCAGGTGGTTCTCGATTGGAGCGTTAGAGCTAATGGATACAGACATGTGTACAATCCATGCCGCTGCCGCTCTTGAAAGAAACAATCGGCGCGGAAGCGGAAATCTGGCGCTTGGCCTGTGTCCGCACGTGAGGCAACCGCAACCTCACATTTGCGGCAAAGCATATCATATATGTGAGCTGCAATTAGGCTCGTCCCGCCACTTCGCCTGTCTGTGTGTTCACGCGGACCAGTTCGCCCTCCTTGATAAAGAGCGGCACGCGCACGGAAAGACCCGTCTCAAGCGTCGCCTGTTTAGTGGCGCCCCGGCCGCGGTGTCACCCTTCATTCCCAGGTCCGCGGAAACAACCGCCAGCTCGACGTATTGTGGGAGTTGCAGCGAAACGGGAGCGCCGTTGTACTTCAAAACCTGGAGCGAAACTCCTTCTTTAAGATACGCACGATCGGCCTCGACGGCTTCATCCGAAAAGGTAAACTGCTCGTAATTCTTCTCGTCCATAAAATGAAACCCGTGCGCATCGTTGTAGAGGAATGAGGCTGGCGACAGCTCGATGTCAGGCTCCTCAAATTTTTCGCTGGAACGAAAACTCCTTTCCATGACGGCGCCAGTTAACAGTTGACGCAACCGTGTGCGTACCATCGTCGCCGCGCCTCGCGCTGTTGGCGACGCAAAGAAAACCTCGAGCACCACGTAGGGCTGAGAGTCAACAGCAATCAGCATTTTTCGTTTTAGCTCATTGGCTGCAATCAGCGCCATTCAGTCATTCCTCCTGACGTATGAAAGTCTGTTTCACTAATGTGCGATAGTAGTTATTGCGACCATCTTGTGCAAATCCGTGTAATCTGTAATCTGCAGATGGATCTGACTGAGCTTGAGTTCATGCCTGAATTCCCGGACATCATCCTTTATATCGAAGCCCTGGAGCAGCGCATTCTGGGTCAGACACTCCAACGCGTGCAGCTGGGGTCGCCTTTCCTCGTGCGCACGGCACAACCACCACTCACCACGGTAGAAGGTCGCAAGGTTATTGAATTGCGTCGCTTGGGTAAACGCATCTGTATCGGTCTCGAAAAAGATCTCTGGCTGGTGCTCCATCTGATGATTGCCGGCCGGCTTCATTGGCACGAGCGGCCGGTAAAAGCTTCGCGGGCCCGATTAGCAGTTTTCGATTTCCCGAACGGCACACTCTCACTCACTGAAGCCGGTACCCAGCGGCGTGCTTCACTCCACCTAATCCAGGGCGAGGCCGGCCTTCAGCGACTCAATCCAGGCGGTCTGGAGATTTTTGAGAGCGACCTGGAAAGCTTCGCGAAGGCTTTGCAGTCCGCGAACCACACTTTGAAGCGCGCGCTCACCGATCCCCGACTATTCAGCGGCATCGGCAATGCTTATTCAGACGAAATCCTTTGGCACGCTCAGTTGTCACCAATCGCGCTCACGCAAAAGCTCAACTCAGAGGAAATCCAACGACTGTTCAACTCAACCCGGGCGACTCTAAATCAATGGGTGGAAATCTTACGCGCCGAAGTAGAGAAGAGGCCAGGCAAAGGCTCCGCGGCTGGCGGACCTGCCAATGCAGGCGCTCGTTCGAAAGATGTGGCGTCTCGACGCTTTCCCGAGAAGGTGACCGCGTTTCGTCCGGAGATGGCCGTTCACGGTCGCTACGGGCAGCCATGCCCGCGCTGCAATTCGAAGGTACAGCGTATCCGCTACGCCTCTAACGAGACTAACTATTGTCCCGTCTGCCAAACTGGCGGAAAGCTCCTCGCGGACCGGGCCCTCTCGCGTCTCCTCCGAGCCGACTGGCCCCGAACCGCCGAGGAACTCGAAGGCCTCACGTCTAACTCCTGACGCTTAGCTCTGAGAGCACGCGGCGCATCGCGGAAGGCGAAATGATCACGCAAAGGGGGCAAAGACGGCAAAGTCTGGCAGGTATTCTTCTTTGCGTCTTTGCCCCCTTTGCGTCTTCTTAGAAACTTCTACGTTGCCTCGCAGGGTACGAGTTGGAAACCGAGCGATTTTGCTTTTCTTCGCAGATTGGCAAAGCGGCGCTCCTGATACTTTTGTTCGTAAGCTTTTTGACCGACTTCGACATA
>JBGTHZ010000078.1:0-10355 GCA_041745915.1 Pyrinomonadaceae bacterium
AAAACAGCGAAATTTGGAGTGCGGCGGCCAGGCTTTGCGCGACGCCGCTTTGGATTGGCCAGCCCTATCGATTTGAAGAATCCAAAGCGGCGTCGCGCAAAGCCTTGCCGCCGCGCTCCAAATTTGCCGGTGATGCCCGAAGGCTCGTGGTCGGGTTAAAACGGTTGCGGGTCGATGCCTGCGCGCGGCGCCAGCCCCCGCAGGTGGATGCTGCTCTTGCCAGTCGCATCCTCGATCACCTCGCCCGTCACCACCAGGCCCCTCAAGACCGACCCGTCCGCCGGCCTGCCATCGTCAGGAATCGGCGTCACCACCACACGCACCTGCACGCGACCCCCTGTCCCACCGGGCACGCCCGCCTCGCTGTGGCTCAGATCGAACGAGCGAAACTGACCGGGCCCGATGGTGAGCGGGGTGCCTTCTTTGACCACCGCGCCGTCAGCGTCGAGAACACAGGGGTTTATAACGAAGGAGTCGTTACCCAGGTTCAGGAAGGTGACCCGCAGCGACTCCCCCACGGTGATGCCGACCGGCGGGAGGGCGTTGACATGTCGGCGCGTCCTGTCGCCGTCGTCGCGGGTCTGGCCGGCGACCGAGAGGGCGTAGAGGCCGGCGCTGAGGGTGGCAATGGCGGCGCCCAGGGCGAGCGTTGTAAGCAATCTATTTCGTATCTTCATGACTTTTCTCCTTTTCTTCATGCGTCGTTGTTGTGCTTTGAGACCGCTACGGACATACGGTGGGGCCGCCGCGACTCAGGACGGTCCCGTCGCATTTGATAGTGCCGATGGTGACTCCGCCGAAGGTCGCGCGGGTCCCGAAGCGGAGGTCGACGTCGGTGATGGTATTGCCAGTGATGCTTGACGGGTTCGGTGGTATTGAGACAAAGGTGAGCGTGCCGGCAGCATCGGCCAACACCCCGGTCCCGTTATTCTGCACGGTCAGCCCGCCGATAAACACGGCTCCGGAGCCGTCGCCGAAGTTCATGCCGATGCCGTTGTTCTGGATTAGGAATTTTCCCCGTCCTAACGGACTCGAAATGTGGCCGTTGCCGGGGACAAAGAATCCCACCGGATTATTCATCGCCGTGACTGTGGTGGGATTGCCAAATATGACAAAAGTCGAATCGGCGAGTAAAATGCCACCACCCCCGTTATGACTGGCGATGATGGTGCTTCCCTGCGATTCCGGGAAATTGAAAGTAGCCAGTTGTCCGCTTCCGACCGCCAAGCCAAATGCCCCATTGTTACTAGCCTGAACTGTCGCGCCACGGACTTCCAGCACCGACCCGCCATTGACGTCCACACCGTTGCCGGCGTTGTGGGTAATGTTGATGTCGCCCTTTAAGATGGCGCTGGAGCCGGTCACCACGTCCAGACCGAGCCGGTTGCGCTGCATAGTGCAATCGGTGAGGTCAGCCGTTGAGCCGTCGGCGACGACGATGCCCGTGACGGTATTGTCCTGGACGGTCGTGTTGTGTACCGCGAAGGACGCGCCGCGCCGGCCGACGATCCCGCTCGCGCCGTTCTGGACGGTGAACCCGGTGACGGTCACGCCGGAAGCGCCGTCAATAATCACCAGTCCGTCAAAGTCGGTCCCCGTCCCGTGCCCGCCGTCGAGAATCGCGTTGCCTTGTCCGTCGAGCGCGATCCGGTCTTTCGTAATCGTCAGTTTTTCGTGACAAGTCCCATTGACGAGGATGGTGTCGCCGGGTGCCGCCTTACGCAGCGCTTTCGAGATCGTTTGTCCTTCGTGGCAATTCACCACAATCACTTTGCGTGGGGCTTTCAGTTTAGAGTCGGCGATTGCTTCCTCGCTGAGCGCCAGCACGACCAGAGCCATCGCGACAGCAATCAGTTTTGTCGGAGTGTTTCTTGTGTTCATGATTCTTTCACCTTGATTGGCGTTCCATTCGGGGTTGATTCGGCCACCTGCCGACATAGCTTCTGGGCATGCACGTCACCGCCCTCACCTCGTATGGCGAGAAACGGTGAGGAATCCCTCCATGCCTCTTGAATTTTTTTTCGAGAGTCTTCCCGGCGGATGAGCGTTTCCCGGAAGGTGGTATAATCCGGGCGCCCCTCGCCTGACAGTTCGCGCCCCATCAACTTGTTGACATGACGACACCTGCGCCAGAAGAAGTGAGCCAACTGCTCCTGGATTGGGGCGGCGGCGATAATGCGGCGCTCGACAAGTTGCTCCCAGTCGTTTATCCGGTACTGCGCCGGCTGGCGCACCACTACATGCGGCGGGAGCGGGCAGGCCACACTCTCCAGACTACGGCGCTGGTCAACGAGGCGTACCTGCGGCTGGTCGACTACCGAAAGATGGGCTGGCAGGGCCGGGCGCATTTCTTCGCCGTCGCCGCGCAGGTGATGCGCCGCATCCTTGTCGAAAACGCCCGCAGTCGGAACTATGCAAAGCGCGGTGGGGGAGCGCGCCACGTGTCACTCGACGAGGCGGCGTTCGTTTCCGAGGGGCGTTCGGCGGAGGTGATCGCTGTTGACGACGCGCTGACTGAACTCGAATCCTGGGATCTGCGCAAAGGCAAGATCGTCGAACTGCGTTTCTTCGGCGGACTCAACATCGAAGAGACGGCAGAAGTGTTGAAGATTTCGCCCACGACGGTGCAGCGTGAGTGGAGGTCGGCCAAGGCCTGGCTCTACCGCGCGCTCAGTGAGGGGAGTCCAAGTTGAAGCGTGAGCGGAACCAGCAGATAGACAGGATCTTTCAAGCGGCCCTCGCGCGCGACTCCGTCGAACGCACCGCCTTCCTGGATGAAGCCTGCGCCGACGACGCAGCCTTGCGCGGTGAAGTGGAGGCCCTGCTAGCTTCAGACGAACAGGCAGGCGGCTTTATCGAGTCGCCGGCGCTTGAGATCGCGCCCGAATTGGTCGCGGATAAACATTCCACGTCCGACACAGGGAAAACCATCGGCCCCTACCGGCTCACCGCCCAGCTCGGCGCCGGTGGCATGGGGAGTGTGTACCTGGCCCACGACATGAGGCTGGGCCGTAAAGTGGCTCTTAAGCTGCTCGACCCCGGTCTCACCAGCGAGAACTACACGCGCACGCGCTTTATCCGAGAAGCGCGATTGGCCTCCTCACTCGACCACCCGAACATCTGTACCATCCACGAAGTTGGCGAGGCGGCGGGCCGTCTGTTCATCGCCATGCAGTACGTCGACGGGCAGACTCTAAGACAAGTAATCGGTGGGCGACCGCTAGCATTGGACAGCCTGCTCTCCATCAGCATGCAAGTTTCTGACGCGCTGGCATTGGCGCACGAAGAAGGCATAATCCATCGCGACATCAAGCCGGGCAACATCATCATCACGGCGCGAGGGCAGGCGAAGGTGCTCGACTTCGGTCTGGCCAAGCTGTTGGAAAAGGCGGAGGACGAGGCTGAGACACACCTGACGATGACTGGCGAAGTGATGGGCACGCCCGCCGCGATGTCGCCGGAACAGGCTCGGGGCGAGCGAGTGGATCATCGCAGCGACATCTTCTCGTTTGGTGTCGTGATGTACGAAATGGCAACTGGCCAGATTCCCTTCAGTGGGAAATCTCGCGCCGAGGTGGTAAGCGCCTTGCTCAAGGAGCCGCACACGCCCGCCGCACAACTGAACAAAGAAATACCGACGCGACTGTCGGCGATAATCGATCGGGCGCTGGCTAAGGATCCCGCAGAGCGCTACCCGTCCATGGAAGATATGAGCGCGGACTTGCGTCGCGTAGTCGCCGAAGCCGGCGGGCTGGACCACGTGTTCAGCTCGTCCGGCGCGCGACTCGGTGTGATGACGCCCTATGTTCCACCACGGCGACGTGGGCTGTTCGGAATATCAGGATGGTGGACTGAAAGGCCGTTCGTAATTGCATCCCTGGTGGCCGGGGCGGCGCTTGTCGTTGTGGGCCTGATAGCCGGTTACGACTGGTTAACGTCGTCACAGCGGAACACGCCGTCAGAGCAACGGCTGATTTCGACGTTTCCCGGCTCGCATCGCTCAGCCAGCTTCTCGCCGGACGGAAAAATGATTGCGTTCGTCAATTCGTCTGACGGCGTGTCCCAGGTCTGGGTCAAAAACCTGTCGCAAGGTGAGCCCGTTCAGATCACCTTCGCTGAAGATCCGGCTCAGCGCCCGCGTTGGTCTCCACGCGGCGACCTGATCGTTTATGTCCGCCGATCGCAGGGGACGCATAGCATCTGGTCTGTGCCGCCGCAGGGCGGCGAGCCGCGCAAGTTGATCGAAGGAGGACGCAACCCAAATTGGTCCTGGGATGGTGCGCGATTGGTATTTGAACGAGGCTACGCCCTCTGGACGGCAAACTCCGACGGTGGAGATCAGCGCAAGGTCGAGGGCGTCCCGCCGACCGATCTCCTGCTGGCCGACCGGATGCCGGCCTTTGCGCCGGGTGGTTCGCTCATCGCCTTTTTCCAAAAGGCAAAGGGCCCGATGGGGGATTACTGGGTCATCCCTACGGCGGGGGGCCAAGCCCGCCGATTGACATCTGACGACTCCCTCGGCGGAGCGCCGACATGGACGCCAGACGGTCGCTTCGTTGTCTTTCCTTCCCAGCGCGCCGGAAGCATGACGTTGTGGAAGGTTCCGGTGGCAGGCGGAGAACCCCAGCCGGTTCTCTTGAGCGCGGGCGAGGACACCGATCCCGAAATCTCGCGCGATGGACGGCAACTGATCTATACCAACACACGCAACAGCTTTACAGTCACACTAACCGACCCGGCCAACGGGCAGCAAAAGGACTTGTACCAGTCTCGCACACCCCTGGTTGACCCATCCTTCTCTCTTCAAGGTGACAGAATCGTCTTCTTTGGGTTTGCCGAGGGGGGCGGCGTGCACCTCTACACAGTCAACTCTGATGGCGGCAGCCCCACGCAACTAACGCGAGGGAAGGAACAGCAGAATATCCACCCGCAGTGGTCGTCGGACGGGTCGGCAGTTTATTACTACCAGCAACGGCCATCCATGTCGTTCCGCAAGTTTTCGCTTCGCGATGGCAGCTCGACTGAACTCATTCAGGGCTGGGAGTGGGCCTCTCAAAATGGCGGCAAAGTGGATCCCGAGGGCAGGCGGATCATTTACACGAGACTGGATCAAGGCAACCCGGTCGCCACGATGATTCGTGACATAGAAACCGGGAGAAACACGACCTTTCGGATGCTACTTCGCCAACCACGTTGGTCGCGCGATGGTGAGTTCATCATGGGTGTCGATGTTCAATCGGGCAACTGGTCGCTGGCCGACGTCGTGTTGTGCCCTTTCGACGTTGGGCCGTGTAGCAAGGTGGCGCGAGGGTACTCCCCGCATTGGTCAAGCGACGGGTCACTCGTTTACTTTTATCGCGCCAGTGATCTCAGAGACGGAGAACAGCTCTGGTCCATTACGCGCGATGGCAAAGGGGAAAAGCACGTCGCTGACCTGCGACCGCTGGATCCGATCGGCGATTTCTTCGATGTGTCGCTTACCGGGCAGATCGTTTGGGTTCGATACCACGGAGGCAAGAAGGAACTCTGGGTCTCGGATTTCCCTGACTCCTGAATTCGAGTGGGACCCTTGAAGGTCGGTACCACCTGTATCAGTCTGATGAGTCAATTGAGTACTTTCTCCTTCCTTTGAAGAACAAAGTATGAACAACGAATCAACGTCACGATCTGTCACTGAACTTGCGAAGCAGGTCTCGGGTCGAGTCATTGGGGACGGCCAGATCAGGGTCCAGGGAATCGCCAGTCTCGAAACTGCCGGCGATGAGACGATTGCTTACGTCGAGGATCCCAAACACTTCGCAGCGGCAGAAACCAGTCGGGCGTCTTGTCTAATCGTGCCGCCAGGTTTCGAATCGTCAAGTCCAACCAGGACGGGCGTTGATGGAAGCCCGCATTCCGCGCAGGTTCTAATCGAAGTCGCGCGTCCGAAGCTCGCTTTTGCGCTGATTGCAAAGCTATTGCGGCCACCCAAGCAGCGCGAACCTACTATTCATCCGACCGCAGTGATTGCCGGGGGCGCCGACGTCGCGCTCACGGCCTACGTTGGGCCACACGTTTCCATCGGTGAAAATGCGCACATCGGAGCCGGAACCAGAATAGAGGCCGGGGTGGTCATTGGAGATTACGTTACTGTGGGCGTCGACTGCGTGCTTCACCCGGGCGTTACGCTTTACGACGGTGTAACGATTGGCGATCGCGTAATTTTGCATGCTGGCGTCGTCATCGGCGCCGACGGGTTTGGCTACGTACGCGACGGCGAGAAGATCGGCGACTATCACAAGTTTCCGCAGCAGGGAACAGTGATTATAGAAGACGATGTCGAGCTGGGAGCACACACTTGCGTTGACCGAGCGGCGTTGGGACAAACCAGAATCGGACGTGGGACCAAGATCGACAACCTCGTTCATGTTGGTCATAACTGCGACATTGGTGAACGGGTCGTGATTGCCGCGCAAACCGGAATCAGCGGCAGCGTGATTATTGAAGACGACGCAGTGATTGGCGGTCAGGTCGGGTTTGGGGATCACGTGCGCGTGCAAAGTGGCGCAGTCATCGGCTCGAAGGCGGGAGTGTTGCCGGGCAAGATTGTGCGCCCCGGTGTTTGGTGGGGGATTCCGATTCAACCGCTCGATGAATATAAGCGACTTAATGCTCACATGGGCCGATTGCCGCAGATGAGAGAAGAGCTTAAAGAGCTACGCGAACGGGTAAGAGAAATGGAAGAGAAGTTGGCTGCTGGTGGTACGGATCCCGAAACCGCGGAGATCTAACAAATGAGAGTGCTGAACAATTTTCCACGGGTCATTTGAATTGCTTATTGCTATTTTCCAGGCATCTTTCGTGTTGCTTCGTGTTGCTTCGTGTGATTTTCGTGGATCGTGTGCCTTGCCGAGAGAGATCTCATTATGTGACCGACCAAGGGCATCTGGGAGCCTGCCAGGCGGACCTGAGCGCGAATAGCGCGCCGGGAAGACGGAGTAGGGAAAGAAGAATATGCAGCCAACCTTGAGAACAATCTCAAGGAGTTAAGTGAGCGGTTGGGGCGCATGAGTTATCGGTCGCAACGAGTGAAGCGGGTCTATATTCCGAAACCGGGCACGAACAAACGTACTCCAAAGATGGTAAGGGAGCCTTTGGGACGGTCCCGCCGGAAGCCTATAGAGATTTTATGAGAGAACCCCGGACTGATTCGGAAGTGATGCTGCGCCTTGAAATCAACTCGGCGAAATATGTCCGATGTTCTACGTGATCTGGACATTATCTATGATCGCGCATGCACGGGGCTCGGAAAAGTAACAAGTCAAACCGCTGTCGCCCGTTTCACGGGCTAGTGATTCCTTGCCATCTAACCTGTGACTCACGCCTTAGGTTTATGCTTTCGCCTGCTTCGCAGGCTGAACACCTTACAAAGCAGGATGTAGTTTTCACTGCCAAGCTGGTGTGGCGTGGCCGTCCGAGTCGTGCCAGTAAGGCGCCCATGCGAGACTTGCCAGCCTCACAGTGATGTTTGCTTTGGTCGGTTTTACGATAATTGTTTCCAACGCTTCAGTTTCAGGATCGAACGATTTTTCAACAGCTTCTGTTTCCGCTTTAAATTGCGCATCAAGATCAGCCAGGCTTTGATTGATGGCGACGACAGTTTCCTGTGCCCGGTCGACGTCTTGGGCTTCTTTCCTTGAACGTCCGACGCCGCGAGCGGCGGTGGTGGCCCGGCCGAGCGTCGTCAGGCTGAGCGACTTGCGTCCCAGGAACGATGAAAGCAAGGTCGAGCCAAATGATATTGCCGTTTGCATCTTCTCGCCTTTGGCTTGTTCGGCTTCGCGGTCCACGGCTTGCTCGGCGCGTCGCAGCTTTTCTTCCAGAGCCGAAATCTTCGGAGCATATTTTTGCCTTAGTCGCTCGACCGCTTCGTCACGATGTTCTCTTGCGGTCTGTTGCAGTCTCACCCGGAAGTCGCGTTCTGACTCATGAGGGTTTGAGATCTCTTTCAGGCGCGGGCAGTTGAACAACTCGAGCCTCTGATTCCGATAGAGCCAACCGGCAAAGTCCTTCCGCCACGCAGCATAGCTCTTTGCTTTTCCCGCCGCCGCCGGTAACTCCGCGAATTGAGCATTCTCTGGTGTCGACTGCTCGAGGTCCGCAACGGGCAGGTCAACGATCGTCGCCCGTTCCCATTCCACCGGTATCACACCGTCGTTGATGGGAGCCACCGCCGTCAACTCCTCCGCGATGTCGATCTTCTTGTTACTGAACCGCACCTGCGCGGCGGAAAGCACTACCGGCTGATAAACCAACCTGGCTCCCATCGAGCCTTGGCTTCGAAGTGGAATGAAGTATTGAGATATTTCCGGCGGCAACACCGGTCGGGCGCCCGGACTTTGCTCTACGCTGATCCTGGTATTAGGCGAGGGGCCGGACAGGCCACTTGGGGCGGGAGCAGCAGCTACGCCGGCCGCCATGGTAGCGGCCAGCGCCGGCATCGACATCGTTTGCGCTTTCACTGGATCCATCAGAGTCTTGATTTGCGTTCGGGTTAACGGCCCTCGCAAGTACGACATGGCCCAACGGCTTTGGAAGACCTCTGGAGAGTCTTCGTGAACATTGTTCAGCACGAAGATCCTGCTTTCGAGTCCCGCTAATATTTGCTCCATCTCCTGCCGATCAAACTTCAGGCCCGTGCCGGCGGCCACACCTTCAAGTCCTTCCAGAACCCGGATCTTATCGCGCTCGGTTTGTAGTCGACCAATGAACCAGGTGCCCGTATTCGAGAGTCCCTTGTAATCCAGGTCCACCGGATTCTGAGTAACCAGCACTACGCCCAGACCAAATGCGCGTGCTTGCTTGAGCAGGATCAACAGCGGCAGTTTGGAGGGCGGATTAGCGACGGGCGGGAAGTAGCCGAAGATTTCGTCCATGTAGAGTATGGCCCGCAGGCTGTTAGTGCCTGATTGTGTTCTCATCCACCCCAGAATCTGATTAAGCAAGAGCGTGACGAAGAACATGCGCTCGGCATCGTTCAGGTGCGCGATGGAGAAGATTGATATTCTCGGTTTTCCGTCCACCGAGTGCAGGATCTGCTGAACGTCTAGTGGTTCGCCTTCCATCCAGCTGGCGAAGGCCGGTGCTGCGAGCAGGTTGTTGAGAGCAAGCGCCAGCTCGAAGCGATCCTTGGAAGGAAAGAACGAGTCGAGATCCATCACGCCCACCCTGGTCATCGGCGGCGTTTGAATTTGCTGAATCAGGGCGGCGATGTCCAGATCGTTTCCAGCCATCCACGCATTGTTGAGTATGTTTGAGAGCAGTATGTGCTCGCGGCTCCTGAGCGGATCCGCATCGATTCCCAGCAGACCAAGCAGGCTGGTGACCGTCGTGTTCACTCGCTCATGCATCAGCTCGTTGTCTTCCCGGATTGAAGGAGGCGGAGCAGCGAACGACTTGAGAATTGACACCTGGATGCCGGCATTGCTGCCGGGCGTATAGACGCGCAGGTCTGCCTTTTCTTTGAAGAGCTTGATTCGGGCGCCATCCTGGCCCCAATCAGCCAGTCCTTTTTTCCAGAACTCGGCTTGTTGGGCGGCATATTCTGCAGCCGACAGGCCCTTCTTTTGGGCGTCTTCTTCATTAACCCAGGGTGCGAAATCTTCCCCCTTTAAATCGGGAAAAGTTAAAAGCAGGTTGGCGAGATCGCCTTTGGGGTCGATGACGATTGAGGGAACACCGTCGATGGCCGCCTCTTCAAGTAATGAGATACAGAGTCCAGTCTTGCCGCTGCCAGTCATCCCCACGCAGACGGCGTGCGTGACGAGATCTTTTGAATCGTAGAGCAGCCAGCCTTCTTTCGGCTTTTTGTTCTTCAAGTCGTACGGGCGACCGAGATAAAACACACCAAGTTTCTCAAAGTCCTGCATGTTGGATGCCCTTCGATGTTTGTGATTGGGTCGTCAGTTCAGGCAACGGAGCCACTTCAATTAGGCTTAGCAGCTCAATCCAGCGTCGATGTATCGACACCGATGTGCTGAAACGGAAAACAGCGCAGTATTATACGTCCGATCCGGAGTTTTCAAGACGGCCCTTAGGCCGGTCAATCAGAAATAGTGATTCTCTTGCGCATTGTGCCCGTTCGTGTAGTTCGTGGATCGTTCTTCATCTCTTAGGCCAACAAACGATCCACGAAGTAACACGAACGGACACGAAATGACGTCAGAAAATGACGAATGGTGGATTCAACTTGAAGTGCAACTTTGAGATTAGTGGTTAAGAGCAAGCTGCGATAGCGTAAGCGTGCTTTTCCAACCACCAAGTCAAAGAAGCACACAAATGAACTATACGCAGCTTGCCCGTGAACAAAGATACCA
>JBGTHZ010000079.1:0-33032 GCA_041745915.1 Pyrinomonadaceae bacterium
ATGTCTCTCAAACTTGCCGTCCTTCGAAGTATCCATTTCCAACAGACCGGGGCCGGCCCGATAGAGTCGACGATTGTTCTCGATGATCGGCGGCCGGCTGTGAGGCGCGAGATAACCGATCTGCTGGATTGTCACGCGCACGTCCTTCTGAAAATAAACAGGGTCGGGAATGTGATAACGATAAAAGCACCAATGCATTTTCTCCTCGTCGGCAACCGGTGACCCCTGATAGAGGTGTCCATTATTTTTCATATGTCATTTGGCATTTCTCATTCGTGATTTTTGACTTTGTTCGTGTTCGTTCGTGTGACTTCGTGGATCGTTCTAATCGCGCCGCCAAGAGAACGATCCACGAACAAACACGAAGCATCACGAAATGAGATCCAAAAAATAAATGAGACCTGTCAAATCCTGGGAAATTTCAAATGAGATACATGAGATACGACAAAAGCACTGGACATCACGTCGCGCGAGCAGTACGTCGTTGCAGTAGTTGGTCGGCGATGACGCCCAGCAAAATTACTGCGCCCATTACCGCGAAGTTTAGCGAACTGGGTATGCCCAGCAGGTTCACGAGATTCTGCAAGACCTGGAGCAGCGCCGCTCCGATCAAGATGCCTATGATCGAGCCTTCGCCGCCGCGTAAAGAACATCCACCCAGCACTGCCGCCGCAATGCCGTACAGTTCATATGCAGTGCCGTGTGACGAGGGCGAAATCGAGTTGGTGTAAAAGGCGAAGAGGATGGCTGAGACGCCTGCCAGCAATCCCAGGATGATGTAGGCGCTGGCCACAATTCGTGCCGAGTTGATGCCTGAATAACGCGCCGCCATTTCGTTGCGGCCAACGGCGTAGAGGTAGCGGCCATAAACTGAGCGATGCAACAGGACCCACATGGCGGCGCTAATAACGATGAGCAGAATGAAGGGCATCGGAATGCCGAACAATACACCGGTGGCAAGCTCGCGCAGCCAATCGAAGTTGCCGGAGCCGCCGAGACCCTTTGTTTCATCGTTTGCGACGAAGCGCGCCAGCCCTCTGTAGAACAGTAGTCCGCAGAGCGTCACAATGAACGGCTGAATGCGAAGCTTCGTGATTAACAGGCCGTGCAGCGCTCCGATCGCCATGGCGATACCGAAGATTGCCAGGACCACAAGTACCGCCGGCCAGACCCACTCAGTCAACATCATCGAGAGCAGGACGCCCAGCAGTGCGAAGACCGAACCAACTGAAAGATCGATGCCGCCGGTGATGATCACGATCCCGATACCGAGGCTGAAGATGCCATACATACCAATCTGTCGTGCCATGTTTTGCAGATTAGCTGCTGACAGGAATTGCGGTTCGAGTATTGCGACCGCCACACACAACAACACGAGCAGGATGAAAGTGCCGAGTTCTTTCTTCAAGGCTTCTCCTTGGCTCCTCTGACCATGAATTTGTATACCGTCGTTTGCGTGTAACGCTCTCCTGGTTTCAGGACCGTCACCGGGAACGCAGGCTGGTTCGGCGAGTCGGGAAAATGTTGCGCCTCAAGACAAAAACCGCCACGCCGGTTGTAAACCTTGCCCGCTTTACCGCGAACCTTATCGAGAAAGTTTCCTGTATAGAGCTGCATACCCGGCTCGGTGGTCCACATCTCCATTTCGCGGCCACTTGCGGGTTCGTAGACGCTAGCCGCGAGCGATAATTCCTGCCCCTTCTTGTTCAGAACGAAGTTGTGGTCGTACCCCTTACCGAGGACCAACTGTTCGTCGGCCTGGTTGATACGACTGCCGATAGCAGTCGCGCGGTTGAAGTCGAACGGTGTGCCCTTAACCGCTCTTAACTCTCCGGTCGGGATCAGAGTCTCATCGACGGGTGTGAATCTGTCCGCGTTAATCTTCACCTCGTGACGGAGAACGTCACCCGCACCGGCGCCGGCGAGGTTGAAGTAAGAGTGGTGTGTGAGATTGACAACCGTTTCCTTATCGGTCATTGCTGTGTATTCAACGCGCAACTCGTTGGCGTGAGAGAGGACGTAGGTCGCGGTCACCGTCAGATTGCCTGGATATCGTTCCTCATTGTCCTTACTGAGATAGGTGAGCTCGAGCGCGACTCCGTCGGCGTGGTCCACCTCACGTGCCTGCCACACAACCTTGTTGAAGCCTCGAACTCCGCCGTGCAGGTGGTTGACGCCGTTATTTTGCGCCAGCTGGTACTCGACGCCATTCAGCGTGAACTTTCCTCCCGCGATGCGGTTCGCGTAACGTCCGATAAGCGCGCCAAAGTAGGCCGTGTCCGCCAGGTAGCCGCGCAGGTCGTCGTAACCCAGGGCGATATCACCCATGCGACCACGGCGATCCGGAGTCCTGATCGAAACCACGGCCCCGCCAAAATTGGTGATCTCGACCTGCAACCCTTTGCGGTTTTTCAAAGTGTAGAAGTCAACCGGCGTGCCGTCTTCTAGTTTGCCAAAAGCACGCTTGTCGATGCGCGCCTTCGCTCTTTGAAGTGGTCCGGAGAGACACGGAGTCGCGACCACGATACCTAAGACAATCAACAGGACGAACCTGCCTCTTCGCTGAGCGCTTTTTTGAAAAATGGTAGTGCTCATGGTTCGTGTCATGTTTTCAGCGTCTGCGTGTCTCATTAGGAAGTGCGATAATACGATCCACGAAATCACACGAAATGGCACTAAATTATTCGTGTTGGTTCGTGTGGTTTCGTGGATCGTCCCTTTTAAGATTCAAGTATGTCACCCTCGTGTCAATCACTTAGTTCGCTCCTACCACGGCAGCTGCGCGCTTGCCGACGGCCAGGCGCATTATGTTTTCTTCCGCACACTCAGAGCGTTCAAGGATGCCGGTTAGCACGCCTTCGTGCATTACGGCCACCCGATCACTAATGTGCAGCACCTCTTCCATGTCGGACGAGATCATTAGAATTGCTACGCCGCTCTCTGCAAGTTGCCGCATCAGGGCATAAATCTCGGCCTTAGCACCGACATCTACACCGCGAGTCGGCTCGTCGAAGATCAGGACCTTCGGCTCGAGCGAGAGCCACTTTGCCAGCACAACTTTTTGTTGATTGCCGCCGCTCAAATTGACAACGCGCTCCTCGACCGAAGGAGCTTTGACGTTCATCTTGCGGCAGATGTCAGTCGCAGCCACCCGCTCACGTTCGAAGGCGATGAGTCCACCCTTTGCGTAACGCTCCAACGAAGGAAGCGTGACGTTTTCGCGGATGGGAATCTCAATAATTAGTCCGGCGTTGCGGCGGTCTTCAGGGACAAGATAAATCCCGTGCTTGATGGCATCCTGCGGTGAACTGATTTGCAATACCTGACGGTCGAGCTGGACTTTCGCTTCGATTGCGCCGTCAATGCCAAAGAGCGCTTGCGCTACTTCCGTGCGCCCGGCCCCGACAAGTCCAGCGAGTCCGACGATCTCGCCTTTGCCAACACCGAAGGTAACCTTTTGGTTTGGGTACCGGTTGGTGTGGAGTTCTTCAATTTCGAAGTAGCCAGGCACCTTTTCAGTCTGAGGTTGCTGGTAGAATTTTTCGAGGTCGCGCCCGACCATCATTTTCACCATCTGCTCGTGGGTGATCTCTTCACGCGCGAGAGCGCCAACGTTTGCGCCGTCGCGCAGGACAACGACGCGGTCGGCAATCTTTTCAATTTCAGTCAGACGGTGAGAGATGTAGATGATGGCAACGCCTTCCGTCCTCAATTCGTGGACTACCTGGAGCAGACGCGCAGTTTCAGTAAGCGTCAAACTCGATGTCGGCTCGTCCATGATGAGGATCCGGGCGTTGAGCGAAAGGGCCTTGGCGATTTCGACCATTTGTTGACGGGCGATGGAAAGACGTGACAGCAGCGTGTTAGTCGGAACGTCCAGACCCAGGCGTTTAAGATAAACGCCCGAGTCTCGATGCATTTTCTTGCGGTCAATCAAACGAAGCGGGCCGCCTCGCAATGGTTCGCGGCCCAGGAAGACATTCGCCGCCACATCCAGGTTATCAAACACGTTAAGTTCCTGATGAATGAAACTGATGCCATAGCGGGTGGCATCCGCGACCGATTTGATTGCTACCGGCTCACCGTTTATGAGGATTTTCCCGGCGTCCGGTTGATAGACCCCGCCAAGGATTTTCATCAGGGTTGACTTACCGGCGCCGTTCTCACCAGCGAGCGCAACCACCTCACCCGCGCTGATCTCAAAATCCACACCCTTGAGAGCACGCACGCCTCCAAAGCGTTTCTCGACCCCTCGCATTTGTAGGATGGGAACTGTCATTTAATCACCCCCCGGTACGAGACACGGCGACACGGAGACGCGGGGACACGGAGACGCGGGGACGCGGCCACGGAACACGGAGAAGGCAGAAAATCTCGTAGTCTCGTCGTACGCGTGTCTCCCCATCTCCGCGTCCCCGCATCTCCGCGTCCCCCCGTCTCCGTGTCCCCGTGTCCCCGCATCTCCGCGTCCCCCCGTCTCCGTGTCCCCGTGTCCCCGTGTCTCCGTGTCCCCGTGTCCCCGCGTCTCCGTGTCCCCGCGTCTCCGTGTCGCCGCGTCTCACGCTAACGACCGCGGAGCTGGTTAATCTTCTGAGTGAACTCATCTACGCTGTCTTGCTTGATAATCAGGGTTGGGACAAACACCTGTTTGTTCGCGGGTGCCGCTGATTTGTCGCCTTTAAGATATTGGTGCATCAGTTTAATGGCCTGGTAGCCGAATTCGTAGGGCTGCTGTACGACTGTCGCGAAGATTGCGCCTTGTTTCACTCCCGCAAGCGTCTCGTCTTCTTCGTCAAAAGCAATGATTCTTATTTGCCCTGCCTTGTTAGCCTCTTTCACAGCGTTGAGGATGGCCGGACCGTTGTAGCTCCAAAGACCTACGAGACCTACAACATCAGGGTAGCGCACGATCGTGTCCGACACGTTCGACTTGGCGCGCACGCGATCGGTGTCGTCGGTTCTGACATCAAGGATCTCAACATTCGACCCCTGCAATGTTTCGCGTATCCCCTGCAAGCGCTCCTGGGCGTTGCGCGCGTCAAGCTTGCCGACAAATACCATGATCTTTCCACCCTGCGGCAAAGCCTCCTTAATCAAGCCGCCCGCCTGTCGTCCCGCGGCGACGTTGTCGGTGCCCACATAAAAGGCGCGGTCGCTCTTGGGGGCATCCGAATCCTGCGTGACTACCAGCACACGTTTAGCCGTGTCATTGATCATCTGCGTCTGGTTGTCCGGGTCAACCGGGCTGAGGGCGATGCCTTCCACGCCCTTGGCCAGCAAGTCGTCAATCAGCCTTTTTTGTTCGGCGGCCGTTCCGTCTGAAGGGATCCTAAACTCAACAGTCGCGTCGTTCAGTTCGCTGTCGGCCTTCTCCGTTCCCTTGCGTGCGATGGTCCAGAAATCCGATGCGTTGTTGGTAACGAAAGCCAGACGCAGGTTTGCGGACCCACTCCCACTGCCGCTGCCGCTGGAACCTCCGCTGCCCTGACACGATACGATTAACATCAAACACGCACAGATAAGCGCGCTGCGAAATATTATTTTCATGCTCTCCTCCGATTAGATTTTGAACTCTCGGCATAGCCTTGAGGATGTCCCGCGTGCCATTCCCACGCTGAGCCGATTATCGCCGCGAGGTCTGGATACTGCGGTTGCCAGCCAAGCACTGTACGGGCACGGGCCGAATCAGCCACCAGATGGGACGGGTCGCCTGGGCGTCGCCCCTGCATCTCGACCGGGATCTCTCTTCCGGTGACTTCGCGCGCTGCCTCTACGACCTCCAGCACCGAATAGCCTTGCCCGTTGCCCAGGTTGATGGCGGTTGACTCATTGCCCGAGCGTAGGTATTCGAGTGAAAGCGCATGCGCCGCAGCCAGGTCGGTAACGTGGATGTAGTCGCGCACACACGTCCCGTCGGTGGTCGCGTAGTCGTTGCCGAAAACAGCGACGTGCTCGATTTCTCCCTGCGCTGCCTTGAGCACCAGCGGGATTAAGTGGGTTTCTGGCTGGTGGTGTTCGCCGCGTTCCGGGGTCGCGCCTGAAGCGTTGAAGTAACGCAAGGCGACGAACTTTAGATCATAAGCTCGGTCGTAGTCCGTCATGATGCGCTCGACGAAGAGTTTTGACCAGCCGTATGGATTTGCAGGGAGTTGGGGGTGTCCTTCGTCGATCGGAATGCGTTGCGGCTCCCCATAAGTGGCGCATGTCGAAGAAAACACCACGCGCCGGACCCCCGCGGCTATGAGCGCGCCGAGCAATCGGATGCCCTGCTCCAGATTATTCTCGTAATAGAGTGCAGGTTGAGTGACAGACTCTCCCACGTAAGCATACGCGGCGAAATGGACGCACGCATCAATGTCATGCTCGCGCGTGATGCGTGCGACTAACTCGGGATTCCCAATGCTTCCTTCGTAAAACGGTACCTCGGGTGCGACTGCGAGCCGGTGCCCACGGGACAAATTATCCAGCACAACGACCTGCTCACCACGTGCGCGCAAGAACTCGGTGGTGACACTGCCGATATAACCCGCGCCGCCCGTTACCAGGATTGCCATAACCCTCCAAATGCTACAAATGAGACTCCCAGCAAACCAATAGTGCCGGAAGTTTAGAGTTCAACCTTCAGGTTGCGCCTTCCCAAGACACAAGCTAAAGCTTGAACTCTGAACTTCTTGAATTCAACTCAAGCAGTAGCAGAAACTCAGCAAACCAATAGCGCCGGAAGTTTAGAGTTCAACCTTTAGGTTGCGCGTTCCCAAGACACAAGCTAAAGCTTGAACTCTGAACTTCTTAAATTCAACTCAAGCAGTACCAGACCCCCCCATAGTGCCGGAAGTTTAGAGTTCAACCTTTAGGTTGCGCGTTCCCAAGACACAAGCTAAAGCTTGAACTCTGAACTTCTTTGAATTCAACTCAAGCAGTCGCAGAAACTCAGCAACCCAATAGCGCCGGAAGTTTAGAGTTCAACCTTCAGGTTGCGCCTTCCCAAGACACAAGCTAAAGCTTGAACTCTGAACTTCTTGAATTCAACTCAAGCAGTAGCAGAACTACGGCCCGCGACATCTGTAAATCTCTTAACTGCGCCGTACTATCAGGTGCCCAAACGACGCGCTTCCAGAGGATGAGCCGCTGAAGATGTAGGGCTTGTGCCCAGTCTTTTCCGCATATTTCTGGGCCACCTTCGCAACAGCTGCCCCGGCGTCGCGCCTTCCGAGTACTGCCACAGTGCCGCCGCTGCCGCCCCCGGTAATTTTTGCGCCGTAGAGCCCACGGACCACTCCCGCCGCTCTCACCAGTTCGACCAGGTCGTCCGTGCCCGCTGATCCAAGGCCGCAAGCCGAATAGCTCGCATGCGACTCGTACATCAATTCACCTAATATCTCATGCTCCCGTTTCCCGGAACCGCCGTGATTGTGACGCAGCAATTCCGCAAACCTCTCTACGCGTGAATTCTCGTAGACGGCGTGGGCCGTGGGCGCCCTTACTGCGTAGGTCCGCCACGGCTCGATGATCGTCACAGTGTCTGTTGTTCCTCCGTAGCGCGCGACGAACTCCTCTCCGAGCACGCTCACGGGCAGCCTGTTGACAAACTTTTCTTCAAACTCCAAAAGTGCGAGATTCGCCAGGTAACCGCCCCAACTCGGGTCACGAATAACAACTGTGTCGCCAGCCTGCTCAACTGGCAGCCCGGAGAGTTCGGCAATGATTCGGTAACCCATGAACGCGCCCACACGCACTGAGCCGTAATCACCTCCGCCCACTGAATGGCGTACGCCTGAATCAAGCCCCCATACACCCAGATCGTCCGGCAACAAAATCGTTCCCAGTAGTTCCGCAGGCTGACACAAAAGGGCGAGTAGCTCATTCTCCTCACCACACGCGGACGTCATCTGGTCCATGACACCGCACGGCGCTCCGACGACCAGGTTCTCGACACGCTGGCACAGCAGCGCTAATTCCCGCGGCGCAACGTCAAGGTCGAAGGCCGCCGCTACCGCGCTCATCGTACTTACCTCGAGCGCGGCGGACGAACTAACGCCTTTGCCTTCCGGCACACGCGACCAGACGAGCAAGCGAACTCCATCATTGAAGCGCACGCTCAGCTCGCGCATCAGCACCAGGAAGACACCCGCCACGTAAGCAGCCCAATGCGGCGTGGTGTCGCCTTTGAAATACCTCTGTGCTTGATCGTACTCAATCGCCTCGCCTTCACGCTCCAGGTCAGCGAATGGCATTTCGAAACTTGCGACTCGCGTTTCGTTTTCCATCAGGCTAACGACGCGTAGTCGCCGCGTCTCGTCCTTCTGCAATGCCACGAACGTCGCTTCGGCAATCGGCAATTCAAGCACAAGTGAGCCTGAGTAGTCGGCGATGCCTCCCATCACGTCAAGCCTGCCGGGAGCGCGGGCAACGATGAGTTCCGCCTGCGGTTCAAAGAGCGTGCGCGCCTCCGGCGCTGGATTAATGTCGAGCTTGGTCAGCGTCTCGATAAACGCGGACACGTCAGGGAGGTGACGGGCGTCGCCGCGAATGATTTCGTAGGCTGTCTCCAGCTCTTCTCCCTGCATGAGAACATCTCGCTCTGGATTACCACCATCGGAGAGCATTTTTCATTTGCGATTTGGAACGATTTTGTTCGTGTCCGTTCCACTAAATGGGATTCAAAACATGACGAATCAAACGTCAATGGACCAACAGACCGCGCCGCTTCAAAGCATCGAGTAACAATGGTTCGATCTCGCGGCGGATCGCGTCGTTGGCATATCCGGCCCAGGCAATGTCAGGCTCAACTCTGAGTGGGGTACTCAAAAGTCCGCCCAGCGCATCCGTTACAATGACGCCTGCCTCACGGGCAATCAGTTCCGTACACATGTCATATGGATGACAACAAATGCCAAGCGCAAGTCCGCGGCGGTTTAGCACCATTTCAATCAAGGGTCGCAAATCCGCCACGAAGCGATCGTGTCCCATCATCAACTCGTAAAGCTGGCCGCCCGACGCGAGATACTGATCCTCGAAGCAATGCGCCTTGCCGGACTCGACTGGGCCGAGCGCCCCGCTCACGATCTCTTCGTCAATAGCCGCCAATTCATCGCGCGCGCCAGGAAAGAAGCGCGCGATCATTGCAAATCCATGCCGGATAGTCGTGGCGCGGGATGGTCTCAACGCCACAGCCTGATGCCCACCCGTAAGACGGTTGAATCGTTCAGCGTGGGCGCCTTCCCCACGGAGGGCCCACAGCATATCGCTGAGGTGTTGCTTAACCAGCGGTATCTCGGTCTGTACAGCGAGTTCTATCTCTTGCAGGTTCGTCTCGGGGCCACGATTTCGAGCCACTCCCGTTAAGACCCACGCGCTTCTTTTCTGATACATGAGACCGCGGGTTCCGTCAATCGGATCGACCACCACACGCCAAACGGCTTCGCTCTCTGCGGCGCCTCTTGGCAGCACCAGCTGGCCATCCTCGATTCCTTCTGCAACCAGCACCAGCGGCGCGCGACTCGCCACCTCGTGTTCAAACAATTCGACAAGCAATTCTTCACTGACACGGTCAACCGCGTAAATCGTATCGCCCTCAGACTCGTCGTCTGAGACTTCAGCGAGTTGCTCTACCGCGGCCTTCTCACACTCTGCGACCACAGCGTCGCGCACCCGCTCGTGAATGCGGCGAATCGGCCCGAGTAACTCCCTGGCGTCGAGCGCTGCGCTGGTCATGACTGCTCCTGCAGGACGTGCTTGTAGTGTACATCCGGTTGCGCGCGTAGTTCGGCCGCCTTTTCCTCCGGCGCGGTGTCGGAGAGAAAGTTGCCCCCTCCAATTTCCGGGCCCGCCAGGTACTTAAGGAGATTCGGGCGACGCAGCGGCGGGTGGAATTCGATATGGAAATGGAAGCCGGAGTAGTCGTCGTCGTCGGTTGGGGCCTGGTGCAACGGCATCACATAGGGGAAAGGCATCTGCCACAGATTATCGAAGCTGACCAAAACTTGCTTGAGCAAAGCAGCGAAGTCGCGGAGTTCATCCGGCGAGAGCGTGGCGATACCAGGATGCGTCGCCTTTGGCGCCACGAAGACCTCATAAGCATAACGGGCGAAGTACGGGAGAAAAGCGATCGCTGATTCGTTCTCGAAGATGACGCGCCGGCCGTCTTCGATCTCGGCCTGGATTACGTCCTGGAAAAGAACACGTCCAGTTTCTGCGAGATGTCGCTGGCTGGCACGCGCTTCGGTCTCGATGGTCTTGAAAACAAAGTTGGTTGCGTAAATCTGACAGTGAGGGTGCGGATTTGAAACGCCGACCGCTTCGCCTTTGTTTTCGAAGATCAGCACGTGTTTGATTTCCTCGCGGTCGGCCAGTTCCCGGTATTGTTCCTGCCAGACGGCGAGCAGGTTTTCGATCTCACGCGGCTCAAGCTCGGCCAGCGCGAGGCTGTGGTTCGGGCTGTAGCATACAACTCGCGCGATGCCACGCGCGGGCTGATTGCGGTAAATGCCAGGGGGACGCTGGAGCGACTGCGGAGCATCGAAGCCGACGCTCGGATGATCGTTGTCAAAGACGAACGTGCCGGTGTAATTGTCGTTTCGGGTGCCGCTGACGCGCAGATTGCGTGGGCATAAATAACAATCTGCAAGGTACTCAGGCAAGGGCTCTTCGGCGTGTTTAACCGTCTCGCCGCTCCACGGGCGATTCTGCCTGTGAGCGGCCACGATTACCCACTCCTCGCGCAATGGATGCCAGCGCTCTTCCCAGTACATAGTTTGTTTAGCCGACAAATGGAACGACTAGCGGGGCTAATTTGCAGGTCAGGAAGGGTGGTTTACACCCGCCTGTCTCTCATTAAAGGCCAGCGGGGATAAACCACCCTTCCTGACCTGCAAATTACCCCTAGCAATGACTCATTAGACCAGCCCAATCAGCAAGCGAGTCACCGAAGCGGGCGGGAAGCGGAAAGAGATGGCCCCGGCGGTAACAGTTACCTGCTCGTTGCGCGGTTCCACGGCCCTGGGGTTTTCGAACGTGTTGTGCGCATGAACATCGGTCGCTGTCAGCACCCGCGCCTGCGCAGAAGCGGCGCGCGCGCCGCGCACCATAATCTCAGCCTCGCGCGCCTCGCTTGCGTGCGGGTTAGTCACGGTCAGCGTCAACTGCTTGCCGTTCACCGAGGCCGATCCCCCCAACCCCCAGAACTCGGCCGGCTTGTCGACGCGCGTGTAGCGCACTTCCGGCGCACTGAAAAGAGAGCGCACGGCCTGCCCGCCCATATGCGGCATGAACATTTCGAAGACGTGGAAGGTCGGCGTCAGGATGAACTTGTCCTCGTGCGCAAGGAAGAGCGCGTGGAGGCAGTTGACAAGTTGGGCGACGTTCGCCATCGCGACTTTGTCGGCGTGACGGTTGAACGTGTCGAGGGTGAGTCCGGCGAGCACTGCGTCGCGCATCGTCGACTGCTGGCCCAGCAGGTGCGACGGGTGTACCTCCGACCCTTTTTTGTACCACGCACCCCACTCATCGACGACGAGCTTAACGCGGTGCTGGCGGTCATACTGGCCCATGATGGTCCAGTGCTGATTGATGAGAGACTCCATGCGATCGCCCTCACGGAGCAGCTCGTAGTACTCGGCGGTGTCGAACTTCAGCGCGTCACCCTTGGCGGCAAACCAATCGTTGGTCCGCCCGAGACCCAGATTCCAGGCGTAATGGTGGAGGCCCCAGCCGTAGATGCGGTTGAAAAGAAACGCACCCTTCTCGGCAGTTTTCGAAAAGAAGCCGCGGGTCCAGTTGAAGTCGTCGACGTTGGCGCCCGAAGCGATAAACTTCAGATCGACCCCGTAACCAGGGACGGCAGCCGTAAAGCGCCGGTATTCAGCGGCGTACTCCTCGGGCGTGAAGTTGCCGCCACAGCCCCACGACTCGTTACCCACGCCCCAGAACCGAACCTTGTAGGGATCGCGGTTGCCCGCGGGACCGTTTGCACGCATATCGGCCCACGTGGTCGTTCCCGCCGGAGAATTGACGTACTCGATCCACTCATAAAACCGCTGCGCGGCCAGGCCCCTTACGTTAGCCGCCAGGTACGCCTCGGCGCCGCTCAACTGGCAGAACCGCATGAACTCGTTAATTCCGAAGTGGTTGGGCTCGTACTTCCATGGCCCATTGGGCGCGCCCGCCGGCCACTCCGGCGCGTCCACCCAAAAGTTCGTGCGGCGCGGGCGCTTGTCGCGCGGGCCAGTGCCGTCGCGCCAGTCGTAACTATCTGCGAAGCAGCCGCCGGGCCACCGGATCACCGGGGCCTTGATGCGCTTCAATGCGTCGACGAGCGCCGTTCGGATGCCACCGGTGTTCGGGACTTTCGAGTTCTCGCCGACCCACATGCCGTCGTAGACGACACCGCCGAGGTGTTCGGCGAAATGCCCGTAGATATCCGGGTTGATGGCGCCAATTTCTTCGCCTAGAAGCACCTCGATACGCGAATCAGCGGCACGCGTGGTCTGGGCAAAGCCGCTCGTGCGAGCCACTATCAGCCCCGCGCTAACCGCCAAGGCGTCGCGTAAGAATTCGCGTCGTTTCACTTTGATCACCGAGACTAATCTCCTTTGTCTTGAGATTGGGTAGTGTCACTGTTTCAAAGTCTGCACTGCGAACGAGTCCCAGGCGTTCTCCGAAGAACCGTAGCCATAAAGCATGACCTTGAAGTTCGGAGAGACACCACGGATCGTGCTCTCGAGTCCCACCTCGCGGTTGAGCATGAAGAAAACTTTCTCGCCCCGCCGGGCGATGCCCAGCTTTGGAGTTTTCTCCTTCGTCGCCAGCTTACCGTTATCAACCCGCGTCATCCTGCCATCAACGCTCTGCCACGCCTCGAAGATTCCGTCGCTCCTTAAAAGCCATTCAATACGGTTAGCGGGGTTTCCGTCGAACAGTACTGCTACTATTGCGAATCCTGGCGGAAAGGCCTGTTCCCCCTGCTGCGGCGTGCGTGGCCCAACTTTGGCGAGCGTGGCCTCCACATAGAAACGTTCGGAGCGAAAGGATTGCTTGCTGCGCACGCCCGAACGAGAACTTCCAGCGCCTCGCATCTTGAGTTGTTTGTCTTTAACTTCGATCTTGCCGCCGCCACCACCCTCGAACGTGTAAGCCTCCCACTTGGACTCGTCGAGCTTCTCGCCGTCGAAATCGTCGCCCCACTCCTCGATTGCTGGTTGCGCGGTCGGGGTCTGCGTCGCAGGAGTACTTTGGTTTTGCGGCGGCGAGGTTTGTTGCGCAACACCCCGGTTGGCGATGGCTAGGAGCATGCCTGCGATGGCGAGCGTTCTCGCGGCGGCGTTCAGTCTCATATGCTTAACACTCCACGCGCCTCCATATTTCAGAAGCGCACATTGGCTAACCGGCGCACGATCTCGCGTTGCTCGTTCTGCGACTGCTCCTTCTGCGTTTCGCTCAGAAGCTTGAAAGTTGCCAGCGCGCTTTGCGCCTCGGCTGGACGTTTTAAGCGAACGTAAGCGCGCCCGAGTTGATAGTAGGCCTCCGCCAGGTTCGGATCGAGTTTTATTATTTTTTCCAATTCGGCGACGGCTTCGGCCCAGCGCTCGGCCCGGACGAATACTTTGGCGAGCGCGAGCCGCGCCGGAGCGAATGCCGCGTCCATTTCGATCGCGCGCCTGAGATGAGACTCGATGCGCGCGCGGTCGGATTCCGTCTGCTTAAGGAGCGCATCAGCGATGAGGTAATGGACGACTGCGAGTTGTGGATCTATTCGCAAAGCTTTCTCATAAAGCGCCACACCCTCCGTATATTGTCCCACCGCAACGTGTGTAACTCCGAGATAAGCGATTGGCGCGGCGAACTTCGGATCCAACTCCATGGCGCGCAGCAGCGCCCGTGCCGCTTCGTCGTTCTTGTTCTGCTTAAAGTGCGCCAGCCCGAGTGCGAACCATAAGCGCGATGAATCAGGAAATGTTCTGAGCGCTTGTTCGAGCCGGATCACTGCGGCAGCGGGGGCGTAGGCGTTCGTCAATAATATCCCGTATGCGAAACGGTATTTTTCCGATTGCGGATCCTGCGCGATCGCCAAACGCATCGCCGGAATCGCGTTCTCTAGATGACTGCTCTGCTCATAAACTTCGGCGAGCAGAGCGTAGACCGGCGCGGCTTCCACTCCGCGCGCCACTGCCGTTTCGAGCGTTCGCCCGGCCGCCTTTAAGTCCTTGCCCGCAAGGTAAACGCGTGCCAGCTGCACTATCGATTCCTGGTCCGCCGGATCGATCTTCACCGCGGCGGTCAACTCAGACTCTGCTTCCTTCAACAGTCCGGCTTCCAAAAGTGCGGTGCCAAGTTCAGCTCGCGCGGCGGCTGCGTGAGCGGGCGTTCCGCTTTCCACATTCAAACGCTCAGCGTAGTTACGGTGATGAGCGGATGCGGCGGGATAGTTCTGGAGACGTAATGAGATGACGGTCAAAGCGCGAGCGACTTCGACATCCGGCTTGATCGCGAAAGCACGCTTGAACAACTCGGCAGACGCACGCAGATCCTCAGATGTGCCACCCGCGAAGCGTATCTGTGCGAGATTAACCAGCGCGTTCAGTTGATCACGATCGAGCCTGAGCGACGCCTCGAACTCGGCGGCGGCGAGTGTGGGCCGACCCGTCCGCATCAATATCGCCCCGTAGTTGTTTCGCGCCGAGGCGCGTTGAGGATCAGCCTTAGCCGCTGCGGAAAAATGTCTTTCGGCCTCTTTCAGGTCGCCAACGCTGTCAGCGATGATGCCGAGGTACGTGTGGGCCGTCACTTCGTCAGGATTGAGGCCGAGAGCTCTCTGGAAGGAATCACGGGCGGAAGCATTATCGCCGCGCTCGAACGCAGTTAATCCGTCAGTGATAAGTTGCTTTTCTTGTTGAACGCGGGGCGGGAGGGTCCTGGCCGAGGCAGAAACCGTCTGGGCGCGGCACACGCCTTGATCAACCGTGAACGTCGTGACTGCGATTATGGCAAGCAGCAGGAGCGGCTGATACGATTTAAGCTGGCGCGCAATGAACATGGCCCATGCGAGGTGGAATTGTAAGTTGAGTCGAACGGGGGAACTGCAAAACCGAACGAGGGCGCAGTCCGTTCGGATTTCTGCTGCGCCCTCGCCGTAGTTCGCGCGTTGCGAAACTAAAAGACGAATCGTCCGCCGACTTGAATTCGGCGCGGCTGGAAGATATCGCCGTTGCGTGCCGAGATGCCGTAGTTCCCATCGTCAAGGTTGATGTTTGGTATTCCAAAACGCCCACGGTTGAAGAGATTGAAGAATTCGGCGCGTATCTCGAAGTAGGTCGTTTCGGTAAGCTTCGTCTTCTTCATGATGCTGAAATCTTCCGTATAGAACGGCTGCGCGCGCAGTCCGGAGTAAGTCGGGGCGGCGTTGCCGAAGAAGCGAAGCGGGTCAGCATAGTAGGCAGAATATGCCGGGTTTACCGTCAGGCCGCCATCCAGCGAGAACGCGGGCGCCGTACGGAAATCCAGCGGGCGAGAAAAGGCCGCGGAATTGAGGTAACGGTAGTTGACGCCACCTGAAGGGATTTCGGTGTAGAACGGTTGACCCGTCACGTTGGGTCGCAGGTTGCCCAGGTAGCCGACGCGCTGGAGAAACTCCCTCTGGCCACCGGCGATGAAGGGTGTTAAGGCCGGACCGTTCCGGTACCGGTGGATCGCAGTAAATTGAAACCCTCCAACTACTCGGTCGACCCAACCGCCCTCATCGAGGAAACGTTTGCCCTTTCCGAACGGCAATTCGAAGATGTAGTTGAAGACTAACGAGTGCGGGGGGATGTTCGGAGAGACCGAACGCAGATGCGAGCGGTCGAACGGGTTTTGGATTACTCCGTTAAGCGGAGAGTCACCGAAGATATCTTCGCCCGCGTCTGTAATCAGTTTCGCGAAGGTGTATGAAAGTCCGGCCTGAATGCCCTGCGAGAAGCGCCGGGTGATATCAAGCTTGCCCGCGTTATAGAAGCTCTGTCCCTGGCTCTCCAGCCTGTTGTTGATAATCCCATACTGCGGAAACGCCCGGAGCGATTGCGATACCGATTGGGAAAACGCACCACCCTGGGTGCCAAAGCCGGGATAGACGGCGTCAGGACTGGCAGCGAGCGGGACACCCACACTGGCCGCGAATGCACGTTCGAGTGGCGTAACGTCGGCCAGCCGTTTTTCCAAGAGCGGCAGGCCAAGCTTGAGCGCGTTGAGCGGCAGCTTGTTGATCGGGTCGAAGTTTGATCGCAGGCGCGTGCCCTTGCTCCCGATGTAGCTGACTTGCACAGCAAAGTTCCAAGGCAGTTGGCGCTGGAGGTCGAGGCTGTACTGCACGGTGCGTCCGGTCTTGAAATCTTTGTCGAAGTAGTCGAGGTCGTTTCGGTCCAGCTGGCCCACCGCCTGGTCGTTCGGGTTGGCCGCGGGTACCGACGGGTAGTTGTCGAGCGTGATAAAGGCGTCGAGACCACCGTTGATGTTCAGGGCGCCGGGGCTGTAACCGAGGACGCCGGTGTTGCCGAAGTCGTTGTAGACAACGGGCGCGTAGTAAATGCCGTAGCCGCCGCGCACGACGGTTAAGTCGTTGAGCGAGTATGCGAAGCCGATGCGTGGACCAAAGTTTGTTCTATCCGGGTTGACGAGTCCAAAGTTAGGCGACGCCAGGCCACCCTGCCCGATCGCTCCAACAACGGCGCCGAGGCGCCCGCCCGCCGCCGGGTTCGGCGTGTCCGGATCGAAGCCACGCAGGAAGCCGCGCGATTCCTCGCGCGGGCGACCGAAGTCGTATCGCATGCCAATGTTCACGGTTAGTTTAGGAGTCACCTTGATGTCGTCCTGGACAAACATCGCGTAGGAGAAAAAGCGTAAGGCAGGGTCAATCGTCTGGTTGCTGTTAAAGGAGAACTCCGGCCTGCCAGTGATAAGGCTGGCGATGGGCCACCCCTCTCTGAAGTCGTTCACGTTGCCGGTCTGATTGCTGCGGAAGTTGAAGTTGCCACCGATATCGAAGTGTGCGTCGTTATTCAACTGCTGGATTCGCACTTCGCCACCAAACTTCACCGTGTGCCGGCCCCCGATGACAGTCGCTGAGTCACTCAGGTGGACCGAGTTGTCGCCGACCCTGTTGTCGAAGAAGGTGGAACCGCCGGCCTGGTATGCGCGTGGGTCAGTAGAGGTCACTGGATCGCCGTAGCCGGGAAATCCTACGAGCGGGAGTCCAAAATTCTGCGTCGCATCCGGGCGGAAACCGAGCGTACTGGCGGGAATGCCGCTCGTGAAGTTACGGTTCTGAACGTCCGAGCGCGAGAAGCCGGCGTTGAAGTGGTTGATGATTGTCGGCGTTAAGGTCCAGTCGTGCTGCAGGCGCGCGTAGTAAGACTTGAACACCTGTCTCCAAACCCCTTGCGCAACGAAAGGCTCGGGGAAACGCGGGAAGCCGCCCTTGACGCTCGGTAATTTGCGGAACGTGTAGCTAAAGTTCAGCGTTTGCCGGTCGGTCATGTTATGGGTGAGCTTCGTCACGTAGTAGTTCGTCCGCGCGGTCGCGTTGGTCGAAGCCAGGTAATTACGGAAGACCCCTGGCTGGGTAGGCATCGGAAAGAGGTTGACGATGTTGCGACCTATGGGAGAGATTCGCGCGCCCCCCAGGTACTGATCCAGCCGGTTACCGGGGATAGCGGTGCGCGCTCCCACCGGCTGCGAGGGGTCGAAAATCTGAACGGGGCCGCCGAAAAACTGAAGCACGTATGGGTCGGTCAACAGTTCTCCGAAATCGCCGTTGCGCATCCTCTGGGTTGGAACGGTTAACTGTACATTCTCCGACTGTGACGTGCGATAGCCGCCATAGTTGAAGAAGAAAAACGTCTTGTTCTTGCCGCTCCAGGTTGATGGACCACCCTCGCCGAATCGCGGCAGGTAAAGAGGCCCACCGACGCTGAAGCCGTAATCGAACTGCCGGTCAAGCGGTTTCTGAAGCCCCAGGATCCTGTTGCGGTCGATGTTAGCGTTCAGAGCATCGTTAATGTGAAAAAGGTAGGCCTCACCATGGAAGTCGTTGCTGCCGGTCTTGATCGTAAAGTTGACGACCCCACCCGATGAGTTACCAAACTCCGCGGAGTAGCTGCTCGTTGAGAGTGTGAACTCCTGGAAGGCGTTTGGCCCTGGTGCAACCTCTGAGAAGAACGTGCCGTTCTCACCACGCCGCGTCTGTGCTCCGTCAATCAGGATGTCCGCGCCCAGTCCCTGGCCGCCATTGATACGGAAGTTGGTGGCGTTGGTGCCAGTGCTGCCGGTGGTCGCGCCCGTTCCGCGGTCGTTCGACACCACGCTGCTGTCGAGGAAGATGAATGACAGCGGAGATCGCCCGCCGCTCTCTGAGGCAACCAGCAGCGGTAGTTCACGCACTTGTCGCTCGGAAACGTTGAGTTGGCTCGCCGGCGTCTCGGTCTGCAGCACCGGGCCACTGTCAGCAGAGATCATCACCGTGTCGCCAATTTCCCCGACTTCGAGCGTGACATCGACCGTGCGGGTGATTTGCACCGCGATTTTGACATCTTCGATCGAGGCAGTTTTGAAGCCGGGCGCCTCCACCTTTAGCCTGTAACTCGCTGCTTGCAACTGGGGGATGCTGAAGTTTCCCTCATCATTTGTGACAGCCTCGCGCAGGTCGCTGGTTTCAACATTCGCGACAGTCACCTTTGCATCCCGAACCACTGCCCCTGCCTGGTCCGTCACCCTGCCGGTTATGCCACCGCGATCGCTTTGAGCGAGAATCGGTGAAGCCCACGCGAGCACAAGCACTGCCAGGCCGGCCATTGTTAGATTACGAACTTTCATTGCAACCTCCAGAAAAGAGAACCCAACCCAGAATTTGATTGAAGGAGCTGGAGCCCTTAGAATTCCGGCCGTGAACGACCTTTGCGAGCATTTTGAGAGCGGCGGCGAGCCTCTCGGAATTACTCTGGAGCCGAACATCTAAAGACAAAAAAGTCGATAAACAAAGAGTCAGAACAGATCGAAACTCGATTAATAACTTTACCTAAAGCCAAGATTAAGGGGAGTTAAAAAATTCACATGCCATGAGTAAAGCTTTCCGAATCGATTAGAAGTTATGTTCGTTTACACTACAAATGAGCATCAGTCAAGGATAATCTCTCGGATTAGTGTCCAATTTTACCAATTGGACTTACCTCTCGTTGACCTCGCGACACTAGTCGATGTTTGGGGAAGTGATCGTTCGGTTCCCTCGGCCGGCAAACATCCACCAAATCACACGAAGCACCACGACACACCGTGATATCACGGCGTGGTAAACTCCCTTCCTTTCGATATCACAAACGAATAGCAACAAGCTTTCATGCCCACAAACAAGTTCGGTTCGGTTAATTTCATTTTCGTCTCATGGATTCTCCTCACATTCCCAGCAATGGTTTGGGGAGAGCAGCAGTCTCCTGCCAGGCAGCAGGAACTTCAGGGGGACATCCAACAGGTTCATGACCCAACAATCATTAAGCAGGGGGACACCTATTATCTCTTTTCAACGAGGGCAGGTATTGCCATCCGATGTTCGAAAGATCTCATCGGCTGGCGGCTGTGCGGCGATGTCTTTGGTCATCTGCCCCAGTGGGCCGTGCAGGATGTTGCTGGCGTCAGAGGTCTATGGGCGCCGGACGTGTCTTACTTTAATGGCAAATATCACCTCTACTATTCGGTATCAACCTTCGGCAGCAATCGTTCCAGCATCGGTCTGGTGACGAATGAGACGCTCGATCCAGCGAGCGATAAGTATAGATGGGTGGACCAGGGGAAAGTAATCAGTTCATATCCTGCAGACGACTGGAACGCGATTGACCCCAACATCGTGCTGGACGAAGAAGACCAGCCCTGGATGTCGTTCGGGAGCTTTTGGGGAGGCTTAAAACTTCGCAAGCTCGACGCCGGCACCGGCAAACTCTCCTCACACGATCAGACGCTATACGCTCTTGCCAGCCGGCCACGAACTGCACAATTGCCGGGCGCAATTGAAGCTCCGGCAATCGTTCGGAAGAACGGCTACTACTACCTCTTCGTTTCTTTTGACTTTTGTTGTCGTGGGAAGGACAGCACTTACAACATTCGCGTCGGCAGGGCGCGGCGCGTCACTGGTCCCTACATTGATCGGAGCGGCAAACCCATGATGGAGGGCGGCGGCACGCTGGTCGTGGCAGGCGACGGGCGATGGGTTGGACCAGGTCATTGCGCGGTCTTGCAAGACAAAAAAGGCGAAACACTGGTCTACCACTCCTACGATATAGAGCGACGAGGCGTACCGACTCTCCGGATCGCGCCTATTTTTTGGGATTCAGCAGGTTGGCCCACCATGTCGAGCGCGATCATCCCATTACCTAGACATTAGGCCCGGTGTACAACGATTCCTCTGGCAATGAACGGAGCGATGGCTTCGTCCGTGGCGCCCTTGTCCGTAATAAGGATGTCTATTTCTTCGAGCGGGCAGATTAGCGCTGTGCCGATGGCTCCGATTTTCCGATGGTCGGCCACAATGATTTTCTGACGCGCCTGACGCATCATGGCACGATGAATCGTGGCCTGGTCCGGGTAGTTTGTTGTCAGGCCGTGCTCGATGTGGATCCCGTCGACGCCGATGAATACCTTGTCCACAAAGATCTCGCCGACGCTTTCGATAGATGCCGGCCCCACCAGCGCAAACCAGTCCCCGCTCAGGAATCCGCCCGTAACGATGACTTTCAAGTCATCGCGATGACTTAGCTCCATCGCCACGTTCACAGCATTTGTTAGAACGGTAATCCCCTTATGGAGACAGACGCTACGGGCAACCTGCGTCGCTGTCGTTCCGGCGCCGATGGCAAGGATGTCACCATCACTTATGAGTTCAGCCGCGACCAGACCAATCCGACGTTTCTCCGCGCCGCGCTGGCGCTCCTGCTCGTGATAGTAGGAGGTGTGACGAAAGGGTTCATAGAGCATCGGCTGGACGGGGACGGCGCCGCCGTGGCTTCGCCGCAACAGCCCGCGTTGCTCGAGCTCGCCCAGATCTCGGCGGATCGTTGCCGGCGACACTTTCAAGCGCTTAGCCAGCGGACGGACAGAGACCTTACCGGCGCGCAGAAGTTCCTGCAAAATCAACTGGGCGCGTCGCTCCGTAGCAGAGGGTTCGTCGGCCATTTATTCCCAGGGTGTGCTGTAAGAGATAGGAGCTGCGACCTCAAAGTGAGTAGCGCTCCGTTCCACCACAAGGCGAGGTTAGCGTAGACAGCGCTGCTCGTGATAAAGCAACCGCTCGCGCGCGGAAAGCGCATGGGTCAATTTCTTCAACCGCCCGCATATTATGGACTCGCGATGAGGAGGTCAAATCTTCTGGTCGGTCTCACGCCGCGATAGAAGCTGTGAAAAAATAGAAACTCGACCACATATACCACTCAAGCGACAGAAATTCGCAGGTTGGGAAGGGCGGTTTACCTCCCGCTCAAGATTCGCAGCCACTCAACAATGAAGTAGTAATTCCAGGATGAATGGCTGCGAATCTTGAGCGGGGGTAAACCGCCCTTCCCAACCTGCAAATTTCCGAATGCTGATTAGTATCCGGGCGAACTGAATTTTTCACAACTTGGATAACAGGTGGGTCAGTGTAAGCGCAAGCCGGGAGCCGGCAGCTAAACTACTGTAGCGGTGGCTCGATCAACTTCAGGATTACGCTTTCCTGATTCCGATGCTGGCTACGCAAGTCGTCGGCGCGGGCAAACATTCTCTTTGCCGCTTCCTTTTTTCCCAGCTTCGCATAGACCAGTCCCAGCTGATAATTCGCGCGTAGATCGTTGGCATCAAGTTCGATAGCACGCTCGAGTGCGGAACGGGCCTTCATGTAACTGCCCGCTTCGCGATAGGCGGCTCCGAGCGCCGCATGGGCCGACGCGTGATCAGGGCGTGAGCGAATCACGCTACGAAACGTCTCGATAGCCGCAGCCCGGTTTCCCTCTTTCTCAAAACTCGTGCCCAGCAGGTATTCCGTGTCGGGATCCGATTTTAGACTGAGACTATTTTGAAGTGCTGACCGCGCTTCCTTAAATAGATCCTGGCGGAGCAATGCCGCACCGAGTAAGTAGAAGCCTGAGGCATCCTGTGGTTGCAAAGTGACGTAGTGCCGCATCAGGCGCGCCGTCTCAATCGACTCGCCCTTTCTCCAGCGCACTGCCGCCAGCGCGTAGAGATAAGTTGGCTGACGAGGGTAGGCGCGGTGCAACTGTTCAAAAACCGGTAAGGCATCGAGAAGTAGATCCATCTGCAGAGTGGTTACGCCAAAGTCATAAAGCACGCCGGGAGCTTCAGGGGCGAGGCGGCGAGCTTGTACCATGTGGGCGAGCGATTTCTCCAGATTTCCGGTTGCCCGCGCAACATTCGCCAGTGCGCGTAGTGTGGTAACGTCATCAGGCTTTGCTTTCAATGCTTCCGACAGATGCTCCTCGGCCTTGTCATATCGCTTACGCGCGGCGTTTATTACACCGAGTCCGTACAGCACGGGAAACGATCCAGGGTTTCGCCCGCGGGCCGCCTCCAACAGCTCAAGCGCTTCATCGCTCAATCCGCCTTTTGCAAGCAGCATCGCGAATTCCGCCTGAACCTCCGGCTTACTCGAGGCCAACTCACTAAACTCGCGCGCCAGCCCCCGCGCTTCCTCGAGCCGTTTTAGACCAAGAAGCGATCTCAGCATCAACGAGAAGTAGTCGTCGGACACGGCCGGGCGTGGAACAAGTCGCAGAAACTCGAGCGCCCGTTGGTGATCGCCAGTGTCTGCATAAAGCCTTGCCAGGTTTAAATTGATCTCAGCGCGATCGGGTGCGAGCCGATGCGCAGCCAGGAATGTCTGCAGAGCCTCAGACGTTTGATTCCTCGTCAGGTGCAGCTTGCCAAGATTGACGCGCGCTCCTATATGCGTTGCCGAAGCGGCGGCGGCACGTCGAAAGAGCCGTTCAGCCTCAGCGGGTTTTTGTTCTTGTGCGCGCACTACGCCAAGCAGATTGAGGGCGTCCGCGTCGCGTGGCGATGAGGCGAGCACGGAATTGAGGAGACTCTCAGCTTTTGATAACTGGCCCTGGCTAATTGCCTCAGCGGCTTCAGCTAAACGGCTGAGATTGATGTCGCTGATATTCCTTGTCTGTGCTTGGACCTGGAGGACCGCGATGAGCAGCACAAATGGCACGAGTGCCCCGGTAAGTCGCGTTCCTCGGCGCGGTGCCTTCCGGCGTTGGCGCGGTATTTCTGAGATGGTGATCGAACACTGCATCGTTCACGCCGTTCATTGTTGGGAAACACTTGAGACGACCGTTGGCAAGTATAATTGAGGACCTATCTGGCGCAAATCAGAGAGTAGGTTCGCTTGTGTGAGTTCCTTGCTTCCGGTGTGTCTAATGCCGTGCGCACTCGCGCCTTGCCAGTGATAAGGAACCTGGTGATTACTATTGCGCAACGGGCGAGTGCCGATAAGGCGGACAACTCCAGTTTCGACGTGTTAGCCCTCGCTTTAGTCGTGCCTCGCTTGCGACATTTCTTGTATATCTCCTGATGACGCCGACGAGCGCTCGAACGACGAACCGACAAGGGTCCGGTTACCGGCACCATCAGTGCCAGCCATCGGGCTTCTGCCATTTGCCTGACCCTTTATATGTGCATTTATCCGCGTATGTACGTTGTCGCACGGAAGGCTGAAGTTTCAGGTTGTATACACTTAGGGTTATGCACCATGGGTCGCCATGGCAAAACTGAAGTTCAGAAATCGTTTGATGAATAGAATAACTGACTTAAACCTTGTTGTCCTGGTAGTAGAGGATGTCGCTGAAACCCGCGACGGCATTGAAAGGTTGCTGAAGGCGGACGGTTATCGTGTGGCAGTAGCCAGAGATGAACAGGACGCTATAGAAAGCGCTCGGCTTAAGACGCCTGACCTCATTTTGTTGAGCCTGGCCGGGTTATCGAGTGAGGTTACCGCCACGGCCCGTCGAATCCGCGAACGCGCGGAGGTCGGAGAAGGAGTACCGATTGTAGTCTTTTGCATTGGAGAGGTGGCTGAGGGTGATGAAGTCGCAATCGGTCAAAATGTGTATGTCACCCGGCCCGACAACTTCAATCAACTAAGGAGTCTTATCAGTCGTCTGGTGAGCAAGATTCCCAAGGCCGCTTAAGCCATTGCTGTTGCAGAACAACTACTTCTTCTGACACGAGCTTGCTCCTCACTTCATCTGGGCTTTTCAAGAATCCCGTTCAAGTCTCGACCACAGCCGCTGGTCAGCCCTTACTTTTCTCTTCTGGAACCGTTGTAAGAGACAATTCAACCCCCGGTTCTGTCTCCGGCGACTCGTCCTTGAACAGACTGTCGAAGGCTTGGAGCGATTCAACGGTACGGTTTTGTTGAGTTTCAACAACCCATGAGCGAACCTCTTTGGTCCATTTATTTGAGTCAGCAGCCGATTGCTCGGCTGGAATCTGAGGTTCTTTACTTGCCTCGTTCTTGATGAGTTTGACTGGTCGCTGTGTGGTCATGCCAATATGCGTAGACAGAAATAGCCAGGATGCCCAGCATAAACGACGCAAACACGTTCGTCTGTGCCCTAACCCACATATAGTTATCTGCCGGCAACCAACAATCCATGAAGTTGTATAAGTGTTTGTTTTTTTGGATAAGTAAAACTACGTTTCGAATCCGATGATGGGTGTAATATTAGTGAAACACGTTTGCTTTTGATGGTGAGCTTTTGGCATCGCCGTTGCGTACTTCGGTTTTTTGTTACTCCCAGGATGTATCAAACCGGGTGCTCGATGATCCTTATTAGAGGGCAGTAAAGGTCCATCGGGTGCGTTGCACACCAGGACTCACTACACGACCTAGTGAGGAACGTCCATGTCAACCAGGTGTTACAGATCAAGTCCCAGACTGACTCTCACACTCTTCTGTCTTCTTGTTTTGAACGTCTCTCCCGATTACGCCCAAAGCAACGGGTCTTTTACGACCGCACTTAGTGCTCACGCTTTTTCACCAAACTCCATGCTTAACGGCACAGTAGTGGACGAACGAGATGCGGTAGTCCCCAATGCCGCGGTGCTGGTAACGGACGTCAACCGCAGGTTCAAGACGCAATTGACAACAGACCGCCACGGCAGCTTTGCGGTTCAACTGCTGGCGCCCGCAAATTACACCGTCTCAGTTCAGCACCTGGGCTTTGTCCGTGCTGAGATCAAGGATGTAATCCTAAAAGTCAACGAGCGACTCGCGCTGAAAATTCAATTGAGAGTTGGCAGTGTCGGTGAAACCGTCACGGTCGATTCTCACCACAGTACTCTCCGGCAGTCGCCTGAAATCGTGACCAACATCGACGGTAAATTTGTCGAGAATTTACCACTGAGCGGAAGAACCTTGCAGCCCTTAATTTCACTTACACCGGGTACGGTCTTAACCAAATCAACTTTTGCTGAGCAAGGACAATTTAGCGTCAATGGACAAAGAGCTAATGCCAATTATTTTTTGGTAGATGGCGTCAGCGCAAACATTGGGGTGGCGGCCGGCGCCGGCCTCGGGCAATCGGGCGCCGGCTCATTGCCCGGTCTAAGCATAGTCGGCGGCACTAACAGTCTTTTTTCAATGGATGCCTTACAAGAGTTTAAGATTCAGACTTCTGCTTATGCACCCGAGTTCGGTCGCACACCCGGCGCCCAGGTATCGATCAGCACGCGACGAGGAACGAACCAGTTCCGGGGAACTGTATTTGAATATTTTCGGCATGATGCTTTGGAAGCCAACGACTGGTTTGCAAACAGCAATCGCTTGCAAAATGCGCGTCTCCGTCATCATGATTTTGGAGCAGTTCTGGGCGGACCTCTGGTGATGGACCGCGCTTTCTTTTTTCTCTCTTATGAAGGATTACGTTTAAGTTCACCCCAGGTCGCAACTCGAGAGGTGCCGTCACTGGCTGCGCGCCAGACCGCTCCGATACGGATGAGATCCTTTCTGAACGCGTTTCCAGTTCCGAACGGCGAAGTCACCAGAAACGGACTAGCGAGATTTACGGCCGGGTACTCAGATGCAACGACTGTGAATACAACCGGTCTCCGCATTGATTATAAGGTCAGTGAAGCCGTGACTCTCTTTGGCCGATATAACTATTCGCCGTCTTCAGCTACTCAGCGTGGCGTCTCGAGCAGCCTTAACTCATCTGTTCGCACCTCTTTTGAGGCGCAAACTATAACCGCCGGCGTAACGCTGACCCTCTCCTCTGGAGTCACCAACGACTTCCGGTTCAATTACAGTCGAATGACAGCTTGCAAAGAGTTTTTGCTCGACGACCTGGGCGGTGCGCTGATTCCTCCGGATTCAGCTTTCTTTCCTGCCTCGATCTCGCGTCAGGACTCCATGTATGGCTTTAGCCTGGGCAATGGTTCCTCATTTTTCGTCGGTAGAGATATTGATAATCTCCAACGCCAGGTCAATCTTGTGGACAATTTGTCCATCTGGAGAGGCAGCCACACTTTGAAAGTGGGGCTAGATTATCGGCAACTTCTGCCCGTCTACGGTCAACGCAGATACAACCAGGTCGCGAGTTTCAACGGGGTGCCGGGAGCATTATCTGAAACCGCATCGTCCGTATCGATCGTGACCCAGGATCGGGTCAGCCTTAACTTCACAAATCTCTCTGCGTACGCGCAGGATACCTGGCGACTCAAACCTCGACTGACACTCACTTATGGCGTGCGCTGGGAAATGAACCCCTCACCGTCCGGCGATGATGGTCGAGATCTATTCACCGCATTGGGAGTGAACGATCCGGTAAATCTCTCGCTCGCACCACTCGGCACACCGCATTACAACCTTTCACCCGGCAACTTTGCACCCCGGGCAGGTCTGGCGTATCAACTTTTTCAGCGGCCGGGAAAAGAAACCGTACTTCGAGCCGGCATGGGCATGTTCTATGATCTCGGAGCGGGACTGGTTGCCAATTCAGCCAGCTATTTCCCATATTTGCGGCGTAAGAGCTTAGCTAACGTTGCGTACCCGCTGGATGACTCTGCTGGTGAGGCCCGCCCTTTCAACCTTAATCCTCCGTTTAGCACAGTTCGTGTTTTTGAACCTGATTTCAAACTGCCCTTAACGATCCAGTGGAACATGACCATCGACCAGTCACTCGGTTCCAGCCAGACTCTGTCTGCTTCTTACGTTGGTGCTGCCGGACGTCGATTGCTGCGCTCGGAAGGCCTGGTCAACCCCAATCCGAATTTCCAACAGGTCTTCATTGTTACGAACGATGCCACATCAGACTACCACGCTTTCCAGCTTCAGTATCAGAGTCGCTTGACCAGGAGGCTCCAGGCCCTCGCGGCTTATACCTGGTCTAATTCGATCGACATCAACTCCAATGATTCATTCAGCAATATTCCTTCCGGCAAAGTCGATCCTCGTCTTGATCGTGGTCCGTCCGATTTCGACGTGCGTCACTCATTCGGTGGCTCAGTAACTTTGGACCTTCCCACACCAAACCTTTACGGACTCGCGAATCGACTGCTTCGCAATTGGTCTCTTGATACGATGCTTATGGCGCGCACGGCTACACCAGTAGATGTTTTTATTGGACGAGACATGGGCTTTGGCTCGTTCAACTTTCGTCCAGATCTGATTGAAGGGGTTCCTCTTTACCTTGAGGACCTCTCTGCCCCTGGCGGCAGGATCATCAATAGCACTGCATTCGCCATCCCCCAGAATTCTCTACAGGGCACATTAGGACGAAACGCGCTGCGAGGATTTCCAGTAACGCAGGTGAATCTAGCTTTACGCCGCGGCCTGAAACTGAATGAACGAATCAATTTTCAGGTCAGAGCCGAATTAATTAATCTCTTCAATCATCCGAATTTCGGAGATCCGGTTGGCAACCTCGGCAGCGGTTTTTTTGGACACTCAACCTCAATGTTGGGCAGAAGCTTGGGCAGCGGCGGAGGCAACGGAGGGTTAAGCCCGCTCTACCAACTCGGAGGCCCACGCTCTGTAAAACTCGCGCTGAAGATGCATTTTTAAAAGGACACGAACTTTGCACCTCTTGATGCTCATTATTCTTGCAGGTTTTTTGACAGGGGTAATAAGTTTGAGCGCCTCAGCACAATCTCGAGCCCACCCAACTGTTACCACCAACGATTCCCAACGTTCACCGGATCTCCCGGTCCTCGAAGTCGGGAAGTCGATTCAACGCAAACTTGCCAGAGCCGAGCGTCACTCCTATCAAATCGATCTCACAGTTCATGAATTTCTACACATTGTCGTCGAGCAGATAGGAATTAATGTGACCGTTGCGGTCTTCGGGCCCACAGGTAGGCAGATTGCCGAAATTGATAGTCGAAATGCAGGCAAGGGGCCGGAGCGCGTTCTGTTCATAAGTGAGGTGGCCGGAAATTATCGTCTCGATATTTATTCGAGTGACGAGCAGATTCTCTCGGGCGGCTATGAGGTGAGAATCGACGAAAGGCGACTGGCCATAACCCAAGATAGGAATCGTCTGGCGGCTTATCGGTTCGTCGCAGAGGGGCAGGTACTCTTCGCTCAAGCAACCGCATCGTCGTTGCGCAAGGCAATAGACAAATTTCATGAGGCGCTTGCTCTCTGGCGCCTGGTTGAGGATCGTCGAGCGGAAGCTGTCACGCTTAGCGAACTGGGTAAGGGCCATGACCTGCTGGGAGAAAAGTTGAAGGCGCTTGACTTCTACAATCAGGCGCTGCCACTCCTACGGGTTGTTGAGGACGACTCCGGCGAGGCTACCACCCTCAACAATATCGGTTTGATCCATGACTCACTCGGTGAGAAACAGGAGGCGCTTAAGTTCTACAATCAGGCAATGCCTCTCCTACGAACAGCTGGTGACCGCCGAGTTGAGGCCTACACGCTAAATAATATTGCCCTGGTGTATGACTCTTTGGGTGAGAAGCAGAAAGCTTTGGACAATTACGGGAAAGCACTCCAGGTGCTGCAAGCGGTAGGTGATCGGCGAGCCGCGGCCACGACTCTGAATAATATTGGCTTTGTCTACAATACATTGGGAGAGAGAGAGAGAGCTCTCGAATACTTTGGCCGCGCGCTCCCGATCTTGCGCGCTGTTGGCGACCAACGCGTGGAAGCCATCACCATAAATAATGTCGGCCATGTTTACGAGTCTCTCGGCGAACAAGTGAGAGCGCTTGAATACTTCAATCAAGCGCTGCCCATCTTGCGACTCGTGGGCGACCGTCGCGTCGAAGCCATTACTCTAAACAATATCGGACTCGTATATACGGCACTAAGCGAACAGCAGAAGGCGCTTGAATACTTCCAGAGCTCGCTTGCCCTCAGAAGGGTCGTCGGAGACCGCCAGGGCGAAGCAACCACCCTTGCCGACATCGGTCATTATTACGCCTCTTCGGACCAGCGGTTGACGGCGTTGGACTATTACAACCAGGCTCTTTCCTTGAGCAGATCGGTTGAAGACCGAAGCCTGGAAGCCTCGATTCTACGGAGGATTGCTCTGGTCGAACGAGACCGCGGTAATCTGGTAGAGGCTCGCAACCAAATCGAAGCCGCGCTGCATATCATCGAATCCCTACGCACCAAGATTGCGAGCCAGGAACTACGTGCTTCTTACTTCGCTTCTTCCCATCAATATTTCGAGACTTACATTGACCTTCTCATGCAGTTGCACAAACGTCATCCTGGCGAAGGACATGACAGTCGTGCGCTGCAAGTCAGTGAGCGTGCTCGGGCCCGGAGTCTGATCGAGATGCTGAATGAAGCCAAGGCGAGTATCCGACAAGGAGTCGATCCGGAACTCTTACAACGCGAACGCTCACTGCAGCAGTTGCTTAATACCAAGGCTACGTCGCAGAACCAGCTGATACAAGACAGCTATAACGCTGACCAGCTGTCTGCCGTAAGAAAAGAAATCAAATCACTCCTCGAACAATATCATGACCTTGAAGCTCAGATAAGAATCAACAGTCCACGCTATGCGGCCCTTACGCAACCATCCCCATTGAGCCTCAGAGAGATTCAGAAGCGGGTACTGGATCCCGATACACTACTACTCGAGTACGCATTGGGCACTGATAGGAGTTATCTATGGATGGCAACTTCCAGTTCGTTGAAGAGTAGCGAACTTCCGCCACGCTCGGAAATAGAGTTTGCCAGTCGGCGCGTCTACGAGTTACTGATTGAGCGCAACCGCCGTGTGAAATTCGAAACAGCAGCCGAGCGGCAAAAGCGAATTGCCGCAGCCGACGTTGAGTATTCTCGGAGAGCGACCGCCCTCAGTCAGGTGCTCCTCGGTCCGGCTCTGGCTCATTTGGGAAAGGGCGGGAAGAAGCGTCTATTAATAGTTAGCGACGGAGCTCTGAATTATGTGCCGTTCGCGGCCCTGCCAATACCCGATAGAAACACGGAGAAGGGGCGACGCAGAGATGCGGCGATAAATAACAACCCGTCTGACCTCAGCGTCTCCCCGTCTCCGCGTCCCAGCGTCCCTGCTTTGCCGCTCATAGTCGAGCATGAGATTGTGAGTTTGCCGTCGGCCTCGACGCTTGATGCGCTGCGACGCGAAACAGCCGGTCGAAAGCTCGCGGACAAGACGCTGGCTGTTCTAGCTGATCCCGTATTTGAAAAGAACGATGAGAGAATAAGAAATGGCAAAGTTGTTCAGCTAACTCAGAGCCGAAATAATGAGATAGTCGAGGTGTATGCCTCGGGAGAGAGCTTACCAGGCGACAGCATTCAAGATTTGGCGGCGGCAGACGAAGCCAACCGTATTCAGCGTCTGCCTTTCACACGACGGGAGGCAGTAGAAATCCTTTCCCTGGTACCGAAAGCGGACCGCCTGCAGGCACTCGATTTTGACGCCAGCCGGATGACGGCCGTCAGCCCTGAACTGAGTCGCTATCGTTTCGTTCATTTCGGCACACATGGGCTTCTGGATAGTGCGCATCCGGAGTTGTCGGGAATAGTGCTGTCCATGTTTGATCGGCAGGGTCGCGCACAGGATGGGTATTTGCGCGTTCATGAAATATTCAACTTGAAGTTGCCGGCGGAGTTAGTTGTCCTGAGCGGTTGTCGCACCGGCCTCGGAAAAGAGATAAAAGGCGAAGGATTGTTGGGACTCACACGGGGATTCATGTACGCCGGGTCCGCTCGAATCGTAGTGAGTTTGTGGGATGTCTCCGATGAAGCCTCTGCCAGACTGATGGTCCACTTCTATCGAGGCATGCTTGGACCAGAACGGCTCAGTCCCGCATCCGCTCTCAGAAAAGCTCAGTTAGCTCTTTGGAAAGGCGGCCGATGGCAAGCTCCATATTACTGGGCAGCGTTTCTGCTTCAGGGCGAACCCAGGTAGATCTCAGATCGGCTGGGCCCTAGAGGCGAGTGTTTTCTAACTCAGGAGTTGCCGCTACGCTTCCTCCACTTTACGTCCAAGACGACAATCCAAACCCAACCGTTTACGCCAAGTTCTTCACGCCCGATTCAAACTGGACATGGTTTATTACTGAGGGCGGCCCAGAGGGAGACCACTTTCTTTTCTTTGGCTACGTAATTGGGTTTGAGGAGGAATGGGGCTACTCAGCACTTTCCGATCTCGAAAGTGTGAGCGGCCCTTGGAATTTACCGATCGAGCGAGATCTGCATTTTAGCCCAGGACCGTGGAGTGAAGTGATAGCGCGCTTCAGAAAAGAACACGGAGAGCAGGAACTTAATCCCCTGCTCTCTTTTCTTTTTGGAAGAGAAAAAGCGAATTGACCTAATCTAGTTGTCGGAGCAAAGTTTCAAGGGGCAGTAACCAAAAACACATCCCAAGCCCATCGGCCCAGCTGCGCGTCATGTGTATCTTTTACTTTAGCACGGTAACGGAACCGATTTCCATGCTCGTCTACTCGCTTAGAAGTTCTATAATCCAATTCCAACGTCGTCAGACCTAGCGCCGATAACGCGTAAAGCTCCCCTGAGTCAGAGATACCGTTGTGATTACTGTCCTGCCATAGGCGCAGAGATGAGAAAATCCCATCGCTTTGGTCTATTTCGCCATCACCGTTACCACCGTTCGCCGGCTTATCAAACTCAGCCAAGGCAATAAAACCATTCCTTGACTCACCTGCGGGAGGGTCAGGCTGTGGCGCAAACTCGCCAAACAACTCAGTGCCGTCATCAATGGTGCCATTGCCATTGCGGTCGAGCGCAAGCCAAGCATCATCGCTGCTAGCCGAGGTCCAAGATAGATGCTCAGCCGTCCCATCAGCGTTCAGGTCAAAGGTCACTCCACCCTCTAGATTAGTAAGGTTAAAGCCATTCCCGAGCACGTCGATCACTATAGGTGTCTCCGTACATAGTCCGTTATAGAGTTGCCCAGGACACTCTTGACACTGATTCCCATAAGGATTACACCATTCGCTACAACACTCCCAGGCACTAAAGCACGTATTACCGTCCGCGAGACAAGGTGGTGGTGGCGGCGGGTCACATACGTTGGTTGGGTTATAATCGAAATCATCACAGTCATTTTCGGCACAAATCTGGTCGCCGTCTGCGTCCGTACACACTTGGTCCCCACTGGTATCTGACGCGGTATTCGTTTCACAGTTAGGCCGACTGGAACCGCTAAAGTTTTTGTTTACCTGAGCTACGTCACCAGGCTTAATTGTATTTGAATGTCGGTTCCCATTAGAAAAACTTCCATCCATAATGGAATCACACGTCTGATCTAAGTTAGCGAGTCCTATTAAGTGTGCCAGCTCGTGTTTCACTCGGCCACATAAAACCGCTGGTCCGAATGCACCGTCCCCGAAATTGCCATTAGCCGAGTCTAGATAAATCTGATTCTGCCTACCGGGATCCTCGGTGAACACCCAAAACCGGCCATACATGAACACCTCAAAACCGGCCAATGAGAAGTAGTCGCCCGGGACGTTGACGTCGCCGTGAGGCATTGTAGCCTGCGGCGCCATGAGCAACGTATTGAGCGACGATAAACGAC
>JBGTHZ010000080.1:0-36731 GCA_041745915.1 Pyrinomonadaceae bacterium
TGAGCACGCATAACTGGCGCAGCGCCTCGTCCGGTAACAGCGGCGGATGGCAAGTGGCCCGATGCCTCTTCATGCTAAACGCGCTGATGGGCGCCATAGCTACGGAAGGCAGCGTTTTTCCCAATGCCTGGAACAAGTTCGTGCCCAGACCAATCTATACTCCGCCGCACCCGAGGATGTGGAATGAGACCACCTGGCCTCGAGAGTATCCGCTCTCGATGAACGAGCTTTCTTTCCTGCTCCCGCATCTCCTGAAAGACGGCCGCGCCAAGTTGGATGTTTACTTCACCCGAGTCTACAACCCGGTTTGGACCAACCCCGACGGCTTCTCCTGGATCGAAGCGCTTACTGATCACGATCTGATTGGCTGTCATGTCGCGCTCACTCCGGTCTGGAATGAGACGTCGTACTTCGCAGATTACATTCTGCCGATGGGTCTCGGCTCTGAGCGTCACGATATTCACTCTTACGAAACTCACGACTCTCAGTGGCTGGGTTTTCGCCAGCCCGTGATGAAAGTCGCCCGTGAGCGCTCGGGAGAAGAAGTCGCTGACACCCGTGAAGTGAATCCAGGCGAAGTTTGGGAAGAAAATGAATTCTGGCTCGAACTTAGCTGGCGCATCGATCCCGATGGGCAGTTAGGAATTCGCCAGTACGTCGAGTCGAAGAAAAGTCCAGGCGAGCGGCTGAGTGTTGATGAATACTACGAGTGGATTTTTGAGAATTCAGTTCCCGGACTGCCTCAGAAAGCTGCGGCCGAAGGTTTGAAGCCGCTGGAATACATGCGGCGTTACGGCGCGTTCGAAATTGCCAGCAAGGTCGGCGCGCTTCATGAAGAGACAATCCCGCTCGACGAAATCGAAGATGGGCGTCAGGATCCGTTTGGACGTGTCTATACCACGACCGCTAAACCTGCTTCGCCAAACATTGTGCCTTTGCCGACCATTGATCCTGATCCGGAGGGCCGAAGGTTTGCCGGGGTGAATATTGAGGGCACGTTCAAACGCGGGTTTCCCACTCCCAGTGGCCGGCTCGAATTCTTTTCGAGCACACTCGCCGACTGGGGCTGGCGCGACGTTGCCATTCCCACATACATTCGCAGCCACGTTCACCCTGAAAACATGGCCGGGGATCAGAGTGTTCTTATTTCGACGTTTCGCCTGGCGATGCAGATCCATACGCGCAGTTCGAATGCGAAGTGGTTGAATGAGATTGCACATACGAATCCTCTTTGGATTCATCCTTCTTTTGCGAAGCGCATTGGAGTCGTCACGGGCGACCTGGTTCGCGTTGAGACCGAGATTGGTCACTTTGTCGTGCACGCGTGGGTGACCGAAGGAATCCGACCCGAGGTCGTCGCCTGCAGTCATCACATGGGCCGCTGGAAAACTCATGAGCAGGGAGCCCGGCAGATGATGGCCACCGTCAAACTGGATCACCGGAACACTGAATGGGGCTTACAACGCGAGAAAGGTGTCGAACCATATCCATCAAGCGATCCCGACACGTTGCGCATCTGGTGGAGCGACGTGGGCGTACATCAGAATTTGACGTTTCCGGTTCATCCCGATCCCGTCTCCGGGATGCACTGCTGGCATCAGGCCGTGCGGGTTAAGAAAGCCCGGGAGGAAGACAAATACGGCGACATTTCGGTCGATACAAACAAGTCGCGCGACGTTTACCGGAAATGGTTGGCCATGACGAGACCTGCCGACACACACTCACCAGACGGGACGCGCCGGCCTTACTGGATGCTGCGTCCCTTGAAGCCGGCCAGGGAGTTTTACCGCCTGCCGCGTGAAAACGAGACCGGCAGCATCAAGTCATAGAGATCAAACTCTCCGGGGACTACCTGCCTTGATTCTGGAAACCAGGTCTCATTGCCTGTTTCAAACTACGGGAAGTAGCAACTTTGTACGAGCGCAGGTAAAAAATGTACACAATTCCTATGATGTTTCCGTTCGACTCTCAGGGCAAGATTTACGTGCTACAGGATGAGAAGGGAAAGACAATCGGAACCGGCTCGCGCCAGACGTGCGAAGTTTTGCTATACATCATCAGGAAGCCACTCACGCCTTCGGTTTCCGGTAGCCCTGAAATGTTGGTTTCTCAAATGCCTAATGTGCGCGCTGCCATAACCATTTAGCTTCAACCGAAAAAGCGCTCTACGAAATCACACTGAGTAACACGAATTACGGCATCCGTTTCGGGTACCTTCGTGTGTCTTCGTGGATGCTTTCAATGTGGAGCTTCTCCGCCTGCCGTCTGTCTCCCTGTTCACTCCTCTTGCCTTAGGCTGGCTTGCTCCCCTTGCGTAGAAGACCTCAAATTGGGTAAAACTTCACCAACTCAATTACTGAGTGCCTTGAACTCTTACCGTTGTCCGGGTTGGGCGCGCTTAGAATCAATAGGTCGAAGTTCAAAGTAAAAAGTTCAAATCACGTTAATCATTATGTACTTCAAGCAATTCTATCTTGGCTGTTTGGCGCATGCTTCGTACCTCATCGGCTCGCAAGGTGAGGCAGTGGTTGTTGACCCTCAGCGCGACATAGATCAATACCTCAGCGAAGCCGAAGCGAACAGCTTGAAGATCAAGTACGTAATCGAAACTCACCTGCATGCAGATTTTGTAAGCGGCCATCGAGAGCTTGCGGCCCGCACCGGCGCCGAGATTGTTTTCAGTGAAAAAGCGGGAGCAACGTTCCCCCATCGCGCAGTAAGAGAAGGCGACGAAATCAAAATCGGCAAGGTAGTGCTCCGAATAATCGAAACTCCCGGCCACACACCGGAGAGCGTCTCGGTGCTTGTCACCGACACGGAAGTTTCGCCGCAGCCGCAAAAAGTCCTAACCGGCGATACCCTCTTCGTCGGCGACGTTGGTCGTCCCGATCTCGCGGGTGGGAAAGGCTACACACCACAGATGATGGCCGGAATGATGTACGACAGCCTGCACCAGAAATTGCTGCTGCTTTCAGATGAGGTCGAGGTTTATCCCGCGCACGGCGCCGGTTCGATGTGCGGACGAAACATCTCGAAGCAAACTTCTTCGACCATAGGCGAGCAAAAGAAATTCAACTACGCGCTCCAGCCAATGTCGAAAGAAGTATTTGTTCGCATGATGACCAGCGACTTGCCTGAAGCGCCCGCCTACTTTGCGAAAGATGCAGAGATCAATCGTACCGGCGCCAGCGAGTTGGACATGGTGCCGCGACCCGCAAGCATGGAGCCGCACGAGTTCGCGGGGATGGCGGCGCAGGGTTATGTGGTGCTGGATGTCCGTTCGGCGGCGGACTTTGGAGCTGGTCACGTGCCGGGTTCGATAAACATCGGTCTGGGTGGTCAGTTTGCGATCTGGGCTGCGTCGCTAATCTCGATGGATACCCCGATGGTGATCACAGCCGACTCAGAAGGAAGGGTGGATGAGGCCGTCATGCGGCTGGCGCGCGTTGGGATTGAAAGCGCTAAAGGCTATCTACGTGGCGGCATCGAAGCCTGGCGCAAGGCGGGCCTGGAAGTGGCGTCAGTACGACAAATCACGGTCGATCAATTGAACGATTTGATATCGAGTCAGACCGATTTCCAGGTTCTCGATGTGCGTCGCCTGCCTGAGTACACCCTCGGTCATGTGCCCGGGGCCATCTCTGAACCACTCTCCAACCTGAAAGAGCGGATTCCGGTACTGAAACTCGAACCGTCAAAACTCACCGCCGTAATCTGTGCCGGCGGCTTCCGCTCGAGCGCCGCCACCAGCATCCTGCAGCAACATGGCTTCGCCAACCTCTTAAATGTAACCGGCGGCACTGGCGCGTGGATTGACGCCGGCTATGAGGTTGAGATTCCAGGTGAAAACGAGAAGTGAGGTGTGACTCTACGAAGGAACTACAAAACTAGCTACGGTAAATTGCAAGTCAGGAAGGTGGACCCTGTCCCCGCCCCAAGCTTGAACGTCACTCAAGTCCGAAGAGCGGGGACTGGGTCCACCTTCCTGACTTGCAATTTACCGTATGGCCTTCTTGAATTCCGGGACGGCTCTGCCAATCACAGCTCAGTTAGTACGTTGTTGACACCGTTTGACGCCTGTCCCTGCCTCCGTTTAGCATCCTGATTGTTCCACCTGAAGATTAGTCCTCCTAAACAGAGGTCAAGCCATCGATCCCTTCACATTCAAGTTATTAATCGGCATTGCCATCATCGTGATTGCGACAATTCACGGCTATGGCGCCGCCTGGCTGGCGATCTGGATGCTCTTTCATCCTTATCAACCAGCTAAGGTTCTGGGTATAACGGTCTGGCCGCAAGGAATGATCCCACGGCACCGCGAGCGGCTGGCCCAGTCTATAGGCAACGCCGTCGGAAACGAGCTGGTTTCGCAGGAAACAGTTTTCAATGCCCTGTTCGAGACAGATTTTTTCCAGCGCAAGGTCGAGGACGTCGTCAATGCCTACACTGCGGAGCTCCTGGCCACCGTTTACCCATCATTCATCGATGCCCTGCCGACCGGCGCCCGCGCGCCTGTACTCGATACAATTTCCGCCTTGCAGTACCGCCTGGCTGAATATATTGCTGCGATGCTCAAGAGCGACGAGACAGCCACAGCGATTACGGGTTTTGTGGATCGACAAATCGACCAGCTACTGGCCCGCCGGATTGACGCCACTTTAAGCGATGATGCCCTCGAACAAATCTCACGCTTTGTAGAGGAACGCTTTCAAAATCTGGTTAGCGAAGAAGTCTTCAAGCGAAAAGTGCGGGAGTTCATCTCGGGACGTTTGGACGATCTCGCCCGGAGTGAGGCCACGCTCGCTGATACATTCACGCCCGAAACTGTTGCTTTCATCAAGAAGCGCCTGGACCAGCAAGTTCCACCTATCGTCCATCATCTTGCCGATATTGCTACCAGCCAGAACACCCGCCAGCAGATGGGCGCGCTGATCAAACGCGAGGTCGACGACTATTACCAGCAGCTTTCACTATTCAAAAAGATCTTCATTTCCCGCGAGCGTATTCACCGCGAAGTGGATGAGTTGATCAATAAGACGCTACCCAAACGCGTGGAGGAATATCTGCGCGGTCCGGCGTTCGCGCAGGAAGCCGAAGCGTTTCTGAACTCGACTATCGACAGTCTACTCCAACGTCCGCTGAATGAAATTATCGGTCAGATAGAGCCGGAGAAGTTTGAGTTGATGAAGACACAAGTGGCGGATCGAATTCTCGAGCTGGCCCAGAGTCCGGAATTGACAAGATCGGTTTCGGCCTATGTAAAAGATGCGCTCGTAAGTTTGCGTTCGCAGACGCTGGATTCTGCCCTCAAGCGATTGAACCCTGATTCCCCAGCGCGTCTCAAGAACTTTCTGACCACCAGTCTGCTCGATCTCGTGTCGCACGAAGATACCGCACGAACGATCAACGCCGTCCTCACCGCGCAGATCGAGCGGTTGTTGATAGCGCCGATTGGCCGGCTGGGAGATCACCTTTCGGAGCACTCGGTAAAGCGCGCGAATGCGGCCCTGGTTGAGCGGATCACCGCAGCCGCCCGCGAGCGTTTGCCCACGGCCATTGCAGAATTCGATGTTGGCGGCCTCGTTCGCAACAAGGTTTCCGAGTACCCTATTGAAAAGCTCGAGTCGCTGGTGCTATCGGTCGCGGCGCAGCACTTGAAGACGATTGAACTATTTGGCGCGGTAATCGGTTTCTTAATTGGGGTTGGCCAGGCGATCTATTTCTGGCTTACATATGTGCCGGGTCGGTAAACAATCAAGGCATTACAGAACCGAGAGCGGTAGCGACCGGATGCCACACGCCACCGTGCCGCGTCTATCGAATTCACTCTCAGTTGCGTGTGGCATCCGGTCGCTACCGCTCTCGGTTCTGTACACGGTAGAGTGCGCCTGCTGCTTTCTGCGTGCGCTAACTTCGTACGACTTTAAAGTATCGGCACCATCCTTGGTCGCTACCGCTCATATTTTCTGTAATTAGAGTGGCAACCCTTTTCGCATGCCAAATGCATCAGTCCCTGAGTTGGTGGGAACCTAATCTTGCGCTCATCCGTTCTACACTGGTGAACGACAAAGCGCCTACCGCCGCGCAGTCTTTTTCATTAATGAAAGGATAACCTATGTACTGTTCAGGTTGTGGTAGCCCGATCGCGCCGGGACTGAGTTTCTGTAATCGCTGCGGCACCAGCCTGAAAGAACGCCACGAGTCCACACAGACTGGCGCCATTAGTGCGTTAGTGACCGCGATGGTGCTGGTGGCCCTGGCGGCCATGGGTCTTCTCCTCGGGGGACCAATAGCGTTAAAAGAGAGAGGGCGGATTTGGCGAAGAACTGATTGTTCTTTTCATGTTCCTGACTTTTCTTATTTGCGCCTTCTCAGAGATTTTCCTTTACCGGCAGTTGGGCCGGCTCACAAATACTAAGCGAGAGCCAATGGCAATGGTCGCCCCGCCCGTGATGCAGGCTGAGTTTCGCGCCCCTCAACCGTTATCGCTAGCTGAGCCGGCGGGCAGCGTTACCGAAAACACAACCCGCACGCTTGAATACTCGCGTGATGAACGCCGGCGGCCGCGCAGCCAATAGGAGATCGGAGATGAAGAGGATTTTACTGATCGTAATTCTTTGCTCGCTGGCTAGCGGTTGTCACTATGCCGTGAAAATGAACGGCGTCACTGGTTCCGGGGTACGCAAAGTCGAAAAGCGAGAGTTGAAACCATTTACGTCCATTGCTACCGACGGAGCATTCGAGATCGACGTCGTTTGCCAACAACCCCAAACCCTGGAAATCGAAGGTGACGACAATCTTCTGCCCATGGTGAGCACCGAGGTTTCCAACGGAGTGCTGCGCATCAATAATTCTGGCAGCTTCTCTACTCGTACACCGATCAAGATAAAGATCTCGGTGCCAAACATCGAAGGCATCACGGCAAACGGCGCCGGCACGATCGTGGTATCGCGTCTGAAGAATGAAAAGTTTGATATTGATTCTAATGGCGCGCCGACAATCCGCGTGTCCGGCGAAACCAAAGAGCTGGAAATCGACGCTAATGGCGCCGGTCACGTCGATGCCCACAAACTCCGCGCATCCAGAGCTGGAGTAGAATCGAAGGGCGTGGCGAAGGTTGAGGTTTTCGCCAGCGACGTGCTCAGGGTTACGGTCTCTGGTCCTTCTCAGGTGATCTATGACGGCGACCCGGAGGTCAGTCAAACGGTAAACGGGCCCGGCTCCGTGCAGAGAAGAGATCCAGGAGGCGCCTAGTCAAGGCCTGGGGCTGGGGAGGTCGGCTATTAGTCCGACCGGATCTGATCCGGCCTCCTTTACGGCTGCAATCAGATCCGCGACTTCGCCGTAGCTCATACTGCGCGGGGCTTTGATGTAAACAGTCTTTTCTATTTGCCGGTGCTCGGGCACTCTCGAAGATAACTCAAGCGGGTCCACGTATACGTGCAACTCCTCACGCCGCTCAAATATTGTTCTTAACGATGCACTCAAAGCACTTGTGTCGTTCAGGAATCCCTTCGGCATGTCATTCAAATTGAGCGCGCCATTGTCAGTTACAGAAACAACGAGTGGGCCACAGCTGTGTACAGGCAAAGCAAAGGATCGTTCGCCAGGAAGTATGGTGGACGTCTTCAATTCGACTGGCGCAGCATAGTCGAAATCGTCAACTGCAAAACCGCCAAACGTATTCACACTCCAGTTGGCTGCGACCCCCACGATGAACGCGATTGACGCAACACTGACATAAAGAATTACTCGACTCATGACTATCCTTTCGGCAGAGCACCAGATGAAGCAGTTGTTCTTGTTAGACGCGTCGTAGTTCAATATGTTCCAATGTTGCGCCTTGAAAGTTTTCTGTTGACATTCCACGCGTTACATATAAACATTTGCCATTCTCGAAAGGAGCTTCTTCCCCTATGACCTATGTGGTAGTGGAGTTATGTGTCGACTGCAAGTACACAGATTGCGCTGCGGTGTGTCCCGTTGAAGCGTTTCACGAATTGACGGATCGCCTTTACATCAATGCCGACACCTGCATCGATTGCGATGCCTGTGTGCCTGAGTGTCCCGTAGAAGCAATCTTCGCCGACACTAACGTGCCTGAGAATTATGCGCACTGGACGCAGATCAATATCGATGAAGCACCAAAGTATCCAGTGATCAGTCAAAAGATTCCTGCCCTTCATGGGCCATCCTGTACCGGTCCGGAAGAGTAATCTGCAAACGCATGTTGTGGAAAGTTTAGAGGCGGGCACCGGAGTCCGCCTCTTGGTGTTCTTAGAGGTTGAAATGTCTTGATGCCAAACTAACCTGTAGCAATAGTCTCCCCACCCCCGAGGGCGCGTTCCGAGAGTTTCGGACGCGCCTTTGTGTTGAGCCATCAAGTTTGACAGCAACCAATACTGCTTTGTATAGTCTGGGAACTTGAGCGCGCGTCTCTCTCCAGGCGTGTTCACAACAATCCAGCGCCTGTGTTATAGCCCGCGTCCCGGTCTCCACAAGCAGTGTAAGCAATGACGAAACGATTTACCGTTGTTCTCGCAATCTTCCTCTATTCTCTTGCGGCTCTGCCGGCCAGCCATTCAGCGCTTGCCAAAGACACGTGGGTGAGCGTGCGCTCGAAAAACTTCTTTCTCGTCGGTAATGCCGGGGAGAAAGAAGTGCGGCAAGTGGCCACGCGACTCGAGCAGTTTCACGAAGTGTTCGCACGCCTGTTTCCGCGAACGACTTTCACTTCGCCAATCCCTACAACTGTCGTTGTGTTTAAGAGTGACAGCTCCTACAAACCCTTCAAGCCGGTGGTTGACGGCAAGACCCTCGCGGTATCCGGCTATTTTCAATCTGGGAGTGACGTAAACTACATTACGCTGACCACCGAAAAGCGCCAGGAGAACCCTTACGCAGTTATTTTTCACGAGTATGTTCATCTACTTGTAAACAACACTTTGGGCCGGACCAGTATTCCCACCTGGTTCAACGAAGGCCTGGCTGAGTACTACAGCACTTTCGATATTGAAGATGATCAAGAGATCCACCTTGGCAGACTAATCAATTCTCATATTCATCTGTTACGAAACAGCCAGCTGATCCCTCTCGATAAACTATTTGCCATTGACTACTACTCGCTGGACCGTAACAAACACGATGTGCGCGGACTCTTCTATGCACAGTCGTGGGCTCTAATTCACTACCTGATCCGTGGCAACGAAGGAAAGCGAGCCCGTCAGCTCGGCATATTTTTGGATCAGCTAAGGCAAAACATTCCGGCAGAAAAAGCCTTTCGCCACGCTTTTCAAACCGACTATGTTGTTATGCAGAGGGAATTAAAAGACTACATCCAGCGGCACTCCCTTTATGGACAGATTTTGACCCTCAAACAGAAACTCCAAATAAGCGCCGAGATGAAGACCGCACCAATCACCGAGGCAGAGGCCCAGGCCTTCCTCGGCGATCTGCTCTTTCATATCCGGCGCCCTGCCGATGCGAAGACGAAACTGGAACAAGCGCTGGCCCTCGATCCCAAACTCGCCATGGCCCATGCATCACTCGGGATGGTGCTCATGCAGGAAAAGAAGTTCTCCGAAGCGAAGGAACATTTACAGCAAGCCGTCGCTGGAAACTCCACGAACTACCTGGCTCACTACTACTATGCCTATACGTTGAGTCGTGAATTTATGACCGAAGGGCAAACGGTTCACGAGTACCCGGCGGAAACCGCCCGGAGAATGCGCGCCGAGCTGGTCAAAGCGATCGAACTCAAACCCGATTTTCCCGAGTCCTATCACCTGTTGGCGTTCGTCAACCTGGTTACCGGTGAGCAATTGGATGAATCGATCGTGATGATTAAACGTGCGGTTGCGCTTTCGCCGGGTAGTGAAGACTTCCTGTTCGTTTTGGCCCAGCTCTACACCCGCAAACAGGACATTGAAGGAGCACGAACAGTGCTTGAACCGTTGGCTGCCACTGGCGCCGACCCGCAAATTCGATCCAGAGCCCGCTCAATGCTCGCATCGATATCCTCGATGCAAGAAGCCATGGCGCGATTTCGCCCGGGTAGAGGAGAGCGAGCAGCGGATATTGTTGTCGATCAGCAGAAAGACGTAGTCACGAATTACGATCCTGCTTCTCACCTGCGGGAAGCGCTGAGAAAACCTGAAGCAGGCGAGAGGCAAGTTCAAGGGGTACTGGTGCGGATTGACTGCGCCGCAAAAGGGATCATTTTCACACTCAAGTCGGGCGATGGCCTTCTCAGACTCAAAACTGCCAGTTTCGAGGAGATTGATATCACGACCTTCGCGCCGGATGTTGCTGGCGAAATAACGTGCGGAGTGCGCAAGCCCGAGAACGCCGTCGTCGTTTCTTACCTACCCGTAAACGATGCGCGAGCCAGGACTGGAGGAACCATTCGCTCCCTTGAGTTCGTACCCGTCGATTTTAAACTTAATCCCTGACCGCGGCTCTGCCGCCCCCCTTGCGGATAGGCTGTGCCTTTAGGAGGGAACTTCTTCATTTTTGAGGATTCAGACAAAACATCATTTGTTAAAATCCGAGGTATGTGAAAAACCGAAGCCACCTACGCTAATTCGCAGGTGAGGAAGGTGGACCCTGTCCCCGCCTCAAGCTTGATTCCACTCAGCAAGAGCGGGGACAGGGCCCACCTTCCTCACCTGCCATTTAACGGAGCGTGAGCCGTACTCCGAAAAGTTGAACTTCAATATTACTGACTTCGCTTTGATCGAATCCGCGTTTATCCGCGTGAATCCGCGGCTAGTTTTCTTGCTCTGACCGACACGGCGTAGATTACTCGTTACTGGCCACGTTGCGCTTGGGGCCTTGTAGTTGTTTCATCAACTCCCCCACGGCGGTCTCGAGTTGGCGGTCGCGCCCGGCCAGATTGTCCTCGGGCAAATTGTCCACCAGCATGTCCGGTTGCACGCCATAGTTTTCCATGTTGGTACGTTTGGGATCGGCGAGGAAAACTCCCACGCCCGGAGTGCGCACGGTCGAGCCGTCAATCAATCTATAGCTGCCGGTTCCGATTACCGCTCCCGCCGTTGGTGTCCCGACTACTTTGCCCAGTCCCAGCGCCCGGAACCCAGCCGGAAACATCTCGGCGTTTGATGCTGAGCGCCAGTTTTGCAAAACGATTTTCGGTCCGAAGAAACCGGCAAAAGGTCTTCCGGCAGGTTCCGTCCCGCGCGGCTGCCAGACCTGGTATTGCCTTTGGACCAGAATCGCCAGCAACTCCTGTTCAATATTACCGCCGCCGTTCCAGCGCTGGTCGATGACCAGGGCTTCCTTGTTGCGAAACTCGCGAATCTCCTTTTCAAATTTTCTTAGAGACGGTTGGTTCATCGCTTGAATGTGAAGGTAACCAATGCGGCCGCCCGAAAGTTCATCCACTTTCTTGCGGCGCTCTTTCACCCAACGCTCGTAGCGCAACCCGCTGTAGGCATTCGGCGAAATGGTCTCGATTCGAGTTTGCCAGGCTCCTTCTTCGCCCGGCTTATTGTTGAAGGTGACTTCACTCTTGCGGTTGAGACGGTTGTTGAGCAACTGCCAATAGTTATCGCCGGCGCGCACCGGCTTGCCGTTGATAGCCATCAGGTAATCCCCGACGCTGACACGAACCCAATCCTTGTCGGCAGGACCATCTTCATAAACATGGGTAACTCGATAACGCCCCGCGGCGCTGTCTGACTCCAGCTCCACGCCGAGATGGCCAGTAGATAAGCCACTTGCCGCTCCGCGCGGAGGAGGCGCTGCGCCGGTGTGCGAGGCATTTAATTCGCCAATCATTTCGTTGATGATGTTGAGCAACTCCTGCCGGTCGCCCACGAATTCAACTAATGGTCGATACTTTGCGCGCGCGGCATCCCAGTCGATGCCATGCATCTTCGGGTCATAAAAGCGATACTTCATTGTCCGCCAGGCATCGTCAAACATCTCCGCCCACTCGGCCGGCCGTTCGACGCGAACTCTCACGTTGAAATTGATCCGCCTGCGTGTTCCTTCTCCCCGCCCGGCACTCGCTGCGGCTGCAGCAGCTGCCGCACCGGGTGGAGGCGATGCCGGAAGGGGAACCGAATAGATACCGTCTCGCTCGAGGAAGAAAAGAGTTCGACCATCGCGCGAGATATTTAGTGCTGATATCCCGCCGCCAAACCCGCCGCCTGGTCCACCTTGTCCGCCTTCAGTCGGCGGTTGGCCGGAGGTGATACGCGTCAGTCGTTTACCATCGTCCTGAATGGAATAGATCACGGGCACACTGGCTGGACCGGCGGGTTCACTGGTGACGAAGATAAGGGTGCGGCTATCGGGGGCAACGTTGTAAGTAGAAATGGGGAACGGCATGCGGGTGATTTGCCGTGTGCGACGTTTAAGCCCCGGCCAATCCATCTTGATTTCTCTTGGCGGCTGACGTCGCTCAGCTGGTCCACGGCGAGTAGGCGTTGCACCTTCAGCGCCTGCCTCTCCGGTCCCGGCGGGAGACACTTCCGGCTCCGCTCGTTCTTCCGGATCATCAGGGTCCCGATCGAGACGCTCAAGGGCCACGGAGTAGATCTGAACCGAAGTGGGAATGGCTCCACCTGAGGCTTCAATCCTTTGGAAGAAGAGTTTACGCCCGTCGGGAGCGAACCTTGGGTTCGCTTCGGAGTTTGAATCAAAGGTCAATTTGTGAGGCTCCTTCTCGGCGCCGGATGAAGCAATCACGTAAATATCAGAGGTGCGAGTGACGTCAGACTTCGAATACGCGATCCACTTGCCGTCAGGCGACCAGACCGGCGCACCGATGTTTCCATAATTCGAGGAATCCAGGACCGCAACTTGTTTGGTGGTGGTGTCTACTTTGCGCAGTTTACCATCCGAAGTGGTAAAGGCAATTTCTTTCGAATCAGGAGACCAGTTGTAGCCAAACTTCAAGGTGTCAATATCAGTGATCTGTCTCGCTTCACCGGTTCCATCCGTAGACGTAACATAGAGCTCTTCCCTTCCGCTGCGGTCAGAGACAAATGAAAGTGACTTGCCGTCGGGCGCATATGCGACCGACCGATCACGAGCGGGACCTTCGGTTACCTGTTTCAGGTCGCCTTCTTCCACCGGCGCGGTAAAAATTTCGCCGTGAATCGACAGCGCCACGCGTCGCGAAGACGGCGCGAGGTCATAATCATCCGCCTGGGAGCTGAAAGTCTGCACTTCGGAGAGATTCTCCTGGGTCTCGGCAGCTATGTTGAGCGTGATGGGAGTAGTCTTGCGGCTGGTCAGATCGAGTTTCCAGATGCCGAAGTCATGCTCAAAGACAATCACCCTTCCGTCAGCACTAACTGACGGCCAGCGAACGTCGCCACTCTTGAATGATGTAACCCGCTCCGCTTTGCCACCGCTATCGGGGATGCGCCAGATATTCGTGAGACCATTGCCATCACGATCGCTGACAAAATAAATTGCTCCATCGTGTCCCCACATCGGCCACGAATCGTGTCCATCAAAATCGGTTAGCTGAGTGAACTTTTTAGCAGCTATGTCCATCACCATGACGTCGCTCTGAGTGGCGCCGCGATAATACTTGCGCCAGTAAACCTGCGACTTCGGGTTGTAGGCCAGGCGGCGGCCGTCGGGCGAATACGCGGCTTGCACGCCCATGTCCGTGCCTGCCTTCGTCGGCATTCCACCTTCAACGTTTACCAGATAGAGTTGCGGCGTAAAGTCTTCGCCGCGGTTGGCACTGAAAAGCACGGCGCGGGAGTCAGGGCGCCAACCAAGGACGGTGTCGTCGGATGAGTGGAAGGTCAACTGCTTCGCCGCACCACCCTCGGACGGAATGATGAAAACGTCGAGGTTGCCGTTGCGTTCGCTGGAGAAAGCGATCCACTTCCCGTCGGGCGAGAAGCGCCCATAGACATCCCGGGCGCGATTGACGGTCAGCCGCTGGACGTTCTGGCCATTCTCGTTGGCCGTCCAGATGTCGCCGAGATAACTGAAAACGATCCGACCATCATGGTAGTGCGGATAACGCACGAGTCTTGCTTCGCGGCCAAACGCGAATGACGAGAGCCCAATAATCAGCGCCAGAGTAGCTAGGAAGATCTTCTTCATGACTTCTAACCTCGATTTTCTGAAGGTGGAATTGCTTGCCTGGATGTGAACGGCGGGATTATAGCACCGGGAGCATAATGTGGCATGATACGAAGCAACTAGACGCCGGACGATAGGAGTTTTTATTTGATCACCTGCCGCAAGATGACCGCACCTGATGTCACGGACGCCTTCCACATGCTGAGTGCGTTTCTAAGAGAAGACGAACACTATCGGGCCAGCAGCCAGGCCTATGGTGATCGCGGCATCCAGGGTTTAAATGACGCGCTCTACCTGTTTCTCGAACATCCGGATCTGGGGTTCGTCTGGATGGCGTACGACGATGACGGCGCGGCCGGCATCTGCGTGGTTTGCTACGCGGTCTCCACGTCGATGGGAGCACTGGTAGCAAAACTGGATGACGTGTCGGTAAAACCAGATCGTCGCGGAGAAGGCATCGGCACAGTATTGATAAACGCCCTCAAGTCACAGCTGACAAAGGAATCCGTAAAGCGCATAGACGTGGCCGTACACCTTCAGAACCCGGAAGCGCGCGCGTTTTATGAGCGACTTGGATTCCAACCCCTGAATGAAGAACGCCTGGCCTGCGTGATTTGAAAAATTGGAACTTTGGTCTTTGGTTTTGGGTCTTTGTACTTTGATCTTTGTGCTTTGTTCTTTGTGGGCCCTACAGAGATTTAAGCACAAAGATCAAAGTACAAAGCACTAAGTACAAAGACCAAAGACCCGCATCCCTACCGTGGCAGGTTGGAAATCTCCTCAAAGTATTTCGCGAATGCCACCATGCCTCCCGAAGCTTGTTGCCAGTCGAAGTTCTCGTTTGGCGCATGGTAACCGTGCTCAGGTAACGATAGTCCCAGAAACATGATCGGGCACCGCAGGACCTTTTTAATACTGGTCATCGCTCCAATGGTGCCGCCATCGCGCACGAACACTGAGTCACGCTTGAATGCAAACTTCACCGCTCGCTTAAGTGCGTCCGGCAGTGGCCCTTCCACCGAGGTTTGGAAAGCCGGAGCCATCGACTCGAAGTGAATCTGGACGTCGGGATTGCTGGCTTTAACAGCGGCCTTCAGCAACTGCGCAATTTTCTTTGGATCCTGGCCAGGAACGAGACGGCACGACGCTTTTACTTCGCCTCGCGGCGGCACAATCGACTTCACTCCGGGTCCCTGGTAACCGCCGGCGACCCCGTGCACTTCAAAGGTCGGCATGCCCCAAATGCGTTTCATCACTTCCAGGTCATCTTCTGTTCGCATTGACTTGAGTTTGTGCGCCTTCTTAAAACCTCTGGCAGAAAAGCCTGAGTTGGCCCAGTCGCGAAGTTCCTTCCTAGACGGCGGAATCACATCGTCGTAAAAACCTTTAATCTTCACTTTGCCGGTGATCGGATCGTAGAGGTCGCAGACGAGTCTCATCAGTTCGCCGAGTGGATTTCGCGCGGCGCCGCCCACTTCTCCTGAATGTGCATCGACAGTAGCGGTTTCCAGGGCAAGCAGAAATCCCATCAACCCACGCAAGCCCGCAGAGTTCGCCGGCCGCTCCCTTGAGACCCAGACCGTGTCGGACACGACTACGGATTCGGTACGTAGATCTGATGCAGAACCTGAAATAATCTTTTCGAAATTCGGTGAACCGATCTCTTCTTCAAACTCCCAGAGGAAGCGAATATTGATTGGCACACCGGCCTCGATCGCGGCACGTGCGCCATACAAAGCCGCGAGAGCCGGGCCTTTATCATCAGTCGTACCACGTCCAAAATAGCTATCGCCCTTTTTAGTCATAACAAAGGGTTCGGTTTCCCACGGTTCAGTTTCCTTCGACGCAGGTTGAACATCGATGTGGTTGTAGACAGTAACCGTCGGCCGAGTCTTATCCTCCCCGAAGACACCGTGAACTACTGGATTCCCTTTGTTGACCGAATAGACCTCGACCTTGCCGCCAAAACGGCGCAGCGTTTCCACCGTCAGGTCAACACCTTTGCGGATGTCTTCAGCGTGAGCCGGGTCGACAGACACGGTAGGTGTCTCAACAAACTGGCGCAGCAGCTCTTCGTATTCGTCTCTATGATTCTTGGCAAACGAGAAAAGCTCATCCCGTTGCAGTTGTTTAGCCATTCTCAATCCTCCCCATAAGTTGAGACCATTACCTGCTGAATTGTTGCTATTGGTGCCTAATAGTGCACAAGACAGGACGCTTTTGTCACGAAAAAATGTGGCGCGATCGGTTTGTCCCGGATCAGACTGCCGCTCTCCAAGGAATACATCCCGGGGCAGATCAAGCCGTTCGCCTAACCAGTTGAACTTGCGCCCCTCACTCTTTTCTCAAATTTTCGACCCAACGGATGGGGCAACGTTTATCGAGCGCTGAATCACTAATGGCGGAAGCCGAACGACTTCCGAGCCAAAGAAGCGCGTATTTCCCTGTTTTCGACAACCTCCAGTCCCGGTCGCAAGGCGCCAGGGTCTCACCCGAGGCGATGAACTTCGCCCGCGGCGGTGGCGTATATTTCAAAGCGTCTGGTTGTTCGTGCTATTCTGACAGCCCGTTTTTGCCGACCAATCTGCGTCAGCCGGGTGAGGGTACAAAATTCGTGGAGCGAACGGAATTTTAGGAGGGTTTGTGAGTAGAAGATCTTCTTTGCCTGGCGTTTTGTTTCTGGCTATTGCCCTGTCACTCCCCGTAATCATCTTTGCCCAGCAAAACCCGTCAGCTCGACGCAACAATCCGGAGCGGCCGACACCCGGCGTCAACGCCCCCGCAAACAAATCAGTCGCCTCGCCTACGATGATAAGATCTGACGTTGGCGAGGCACTTTCCGTGATTCAGGCCAATTACATTGACGGGAAGAAGCTGGATTACAACTCAGTCTTCAAGTCATCCATCAACGGGATGCTGAACGTGCTCGATCCGCACTCAACCTATTTCGATCCGGTTGAGTACGCTTCGTTCAGGACCGAACAACGCTCCGAGTACTTCGGTATAGGAGCGACCATCGGCGATCTCCGTCAGGGCGACATGGTCAACACCTACATTCGCGCGACCTTTGAGGATGCACCCGCCGCCCGCGCCGGGCTTCGCTTCGGTGACCGGATTGTCGAGGTCGATGGGAAGTCGATGAAAGGCAAGGCCTATCCAGAGGTGCGAAAGTTTTTGCTGGGCCAACGCGGTACGATAGTGAAGGTCACCGTTGAACACGCAGCTTCACTCCAAACAGAGACGGTAACCATCACTCGCGATGCCGTGCCTCTACCATCGATTCCGCAAGCCTACATTGTCAGGCCTGGCGTTGGTTATGTGGCAATGACCGGCGGATTTAATCAGACGACCTCTGATGAGTTTCAGGAAGCCCTTCAGGATCTACATTCCAAAGGCATGAATATGCTGATCCTGGACTTGCGCGGAAATCGTGGCGGCCTCTTGATTCAGGCCGTCCGCGTAGCCAACACATTCCTGCAGCGCGGCCAACTCATAGTCAAGCAAGAAGGCCGGATTAGAGGCAGCTCCGAAAACTTCAGGGCAGTAAATGACTCCCCGGATCAGACGCCTCTAGTTGTTTTGGTAAATGGCGATTCAGCCTCGGCCGCTGAGATCGTGGCGGGCGCATTGCAAGATCACGACCGGGCGCTAATTGTCGGTGAAAACACTTTCGGTAAAGGGATTGTGCAATTACCGATTCAGCTCGAATATGACTCCGCGCTGCTACTTACTATCGCAAAATACTTTATGCCCTCAGGCCGGCTGATTCAGCGCGATTACTCTACCGGTGGTGTCTACGACTACTACACGCACGGGGGAATTGCCAACGACAAATCTCAGGGAGCGGATGGTCAAAAGGCGGCTCCTTTGGGACCGGAGAGCCGGACCGATGGCGGTCGCGCCGTCTATGGTGGCGGGGGCATCGCGCCGGACGAGGTCGCTAAGCCCGCGAAGATTACTCCCACCGAAGCAAAGCTGGCGGATTCGATCTTTGCATTTGCTCTTGAATTAACTACCGCTCGCGTCGCCGGTTTTGAGAACTACAAAGTCCAAAAGCCGATCGAGTTTAGACACGAACTGAAAGCCACAGACTTCCCAATCACGGATGCTCTGTTCAAAGAACTGAAGCGCTTTGTCGCCGGCAAGCCGGAGTTTAAAGCTACGCCGGAACAATTGGAGCGCTCGCGTCCCTTTGTCGAGAGGCAGCTTCGATTTGAGCTGGCAACCGCAGCTTTCGGAATGATGGCGGCCTTGCAAGTCCTCAACGAGAGCGATCCGCAGATTGCCAGGGGCGTAGATGCACTGCCTCGGGCCCGAGAACTCGCGCAGGCGGCCAGACGCGCCAAGGCACGAACCGAATAGCTTCAGGCCACAGGCTACAGAACCGAGAGCGGTAGCGACCGGTTCTGTATTGAGTAGTATCAGCCGTTGAAAGCCGCGTAGATTGATCTTCTCGATTCTACTCGCGGCATTTTTGTCTTTATTCAATGAACAAGACAATCTTGCCAAAACTCTTGTTCGATTCCATCCGGTTGTGGGCCTCGCGAACCTGATCCAACTTGTAAACAGAATCGATCACGGGCACTACCTCACCGCTAGCCAACAGCGGCACAACATGGGTGCCAAAGAGGCGGGTCGCTTTCGCCTTCTCTTCCGCGGAACGAGCACGAAGAATTGTGCCAATAATCCTGGCCCTCTTGCCCATCACCTTGCCGAAATCGAGAACCGCTTTGGAGCCCGATGTTGTGCCCACCATCATCATCCGCCCGCGTGATGCGAGGGCGCTCAAGTTAGCTTCCAGATATTCCGCTCCGACCAGATCAAGGATGACATTTACGCCTCGGCCGCGGGTCCACTCGTGAACAGCATCGATTAAGACCGCTGGGTCGTCTTTGATAACAACATACCCTCTGAGTCCGTATGGTTTCGACCGGTCCAGTTTGTCAGCCGTGCGCGAAGTCCCGAAGACATTGGCGCCTGCCGCCCGACCCAGTTGAATTGCGGCGGTACCTACTCCAGAACCTGCCGCGTGTACCAGTAATGTTTCACCCATTTTTAGTTCCGCCTGCGTGAACAAAGCGTCATGAGCGGTGATAAAAGCTTCCGGCACTGCTGCCGCTGGCACCCAATCCAGATTTGAAGGAATGGCAGCCAACTGGTTCTCAGGCACTAGCACGAATTCTGCCTGCGCTCCCCCGCCAATGATCCCAAAGACACGCTGGCCTGGCTTCCATAGACCTACTTCATCGCCGACTGATTCGACCTCGCCGGCAAACTCCAAACCCGGTATATCGCGCGGAAACCCCGCTGGCGCGGGATAGTAGCCCAGGCGCTGCAGGATGTCTGCGCGATTCAAAGCAGCGGCGCGCACGCGTACGCGCACCCGGTCCGCTGTCGGTTTTGCGGGAGTCTCGACTTCGCGAACTTGGAGTCCTTCAACGCCACCATGTCTGACGATTGTTACGGCTTTCATAGCGGAATGTTAAATCGTCAGTGAATAATGGTAAATGTACGCCGTGGTATAGAAACGGCTCGCTCACGCAAACTTTAAGGTTGCGAAGGCGAGCCCAGATGTCATTTTTCATTCGGCCATTTCTCATTCGGCCGTTACTTCTTGTTCGTGTCCGTTCGTGTAATTTCGTGGATGGTTCTTCTCAGCCAAACAAGCGATCCACGAAGTAACACAAGCGATCCACGAAGTAACACGAAACCAGATCAGAAAAATGACCAGTGAAAATTTATGAGAAATGTCAAATGAGATATGGAAAATAGATTTCGCTTCCTGACTTGCAAGTCACCGAGTCCCCTCTTTGGTTTTCAACACAGCCCACATCCGACCGGTTTCTGCTAACCACGCAAACATTTACCATTCTCGATTTACCCTCTACCATCCCCGCGTGGTCAACCAACCTCGGACACTAATCATAATTAACAATGCTGCGGCCAGGGCTCGACGCTCCTGGCCAATTATTTGTAAGCAGTTGGAAGCGGCCGGCATCCATTTTGATTCCTACGAAACAACTCAACCTGGCGATGCTGCCTCGCGAACCCGTGACGCACTCAGAGCCGGCGTAACGACCATTGCCGTAGTTGGAGGTGATGGAACTCTGAGCGAAGCGGCAGAAGGCTTTTTTGAACTCGGTGATCAACCCGAGATGCCGCATTCGCCGATCAACGTCCGCGCCGCGTTGGCGATTCTTCCGGCCGGAACCGGTGACGATTTTGCGCGTGGTCTCTTGGGACGCCGCGCGCCGCTCAAGCATTGGACTGAATTACTGATCTCACATTGCCAGGAGGACTATGAGCAAAGCACGCGCCTGATCGATGTCATGGATGGCACGTGCGACAGTTATGCAGGCAGGTTCATTTGTCTCAATGGATCGACGATGGGAATCGGGGGTGAGACTGCATCGCGCGTCGCAGCGCAAGGCGGTTTCATGCGAAGGTTTTCCGGAGAGTCGCGCTTTGCCGCGGCGGCTGTGGGCGCCCTGGGCGCCTGGCGCGAACGGCCCGTGCGCGTGTCAATAGACGCAAGCGTAGTGATAGAAGGTGGGATGAACCTGGTTGCGGTTGCCAACGGTATCTATTGCGGCGGGGGTATGATGATGTCTCCCACAGCGCGGCTTGATGATGGGAGACTCGACGTTGTGACGGCTTCGGGCCTGTCACGCGCGGCAGTCATTCGCGAGCTGCCGCGCATTCATAGTGGCGGACATGTGAAAAACCCGAAGGTAAGAATCACGCAGGGTCAGAAAGTTCTCATTGAGACATTTTCCCGTAAGGACGGAATGCTGATCGAAGCCGACGGCAACGTGCGTGGGAGGACGCCAGTTGAGTTTCGCATTATGCCTGGCGCTCTAAGAATCGTGGCCTTGGTATTATAGCGGCGGACTGTTGAACGAATCGAAAAGTCAGCGGGGGTAAACCGCCCTTCCCAACCTGCGAGATCTCGGCCGTGAGTCGTGCTATTCCGCTAGCTCTTATTTGCAGGTTGGGAAGGGCGTTTTACCCCCGCTCTGAGTTGCGTGAGATTCAAGCTCGGCGACTTTCTTCAGGCGCCGCACGTGACGCTCCTCGCCCGTAAACCTTGCCGCCACAAACGCGCGTACAATTTCCAGTGCCAATTCAACGCCCGTAACGCGCGCACCCAGGCAAAGGATATTGCAGTCGTCATGTTCGCGTGATTGATGTGCCGAGTAAGTATCGCCGCAGAGTGCGGCCCGGACACCTCTGAGTTTGTTGGCGGCGACTGCCGCTCCCACTCCGCTGCCGCAGATTATAATTCCTATTTCGACTGCGCCCAGTTGGATGGCTTGTCCCACGTCACGCGCATAATCCGGGTAGTCGTCTGAGATCGATCCATCATGTGTGCCGAAGTCGGTAATCTCATGCCCGGCGGAGCGCAATTCTTTAATCACACGCTCATTGAGCGGGTATCCTCCATGATCTGCACCAACTGCGATTCGCATGGGAACCTTCGACGTCATTTATTGGCCGGCACGATCCGTCCCTCGTAAGAGTGATTTTGCCCGCTTCCGGATGTTATCGACATTAAATCCGAGGTTTCGCAGAGCCACGTCACCGGGCGAAGAGGCTCCAAAGCGATCGAGACAAATCGCGTCGCCTTTCGCTCCGACATAACGATCCCAACCCTGTCGAACGCCTGCCTCCACCGCCAGCCGCGCACTTATCGAAGGTGGAAGAACCGAGTTACGATAAGCTTTAGACTGGTCTTCGAAGATCTCCCAACAAGGCATCGATACGACTCGCGTGGCGATGCCTTCCTTTTGCAGTTTGTCACGCGCTTCCAGAGCAAGGGAAACCTCAGAACCAGTAGCGATCAGGATGAGTTGCGGCGTAACGTCGCCTTGAACTCTTCCTAAGGGTCGGTTCACCGCCTCCGCCTCAGCAAGAATATAAGCTCCGCGGCGCAGTCCTTCGGCGGAAGCGAAGAGGCTGCGATCAATCAGCGGTACCTTCTGACGGGTTAAAGCCAACGCCGTCGGCGCATGGCGACGAAGAATCGCGATACGCCAGGCCTCTCGCACCTCGTGACTATCCGCCGGCCGAATCACCGCCAGATGTGGTATCGCTCGAAGGGCAGACAGGTGTTCGACTGGTTGATGTGTCGGCCCATCTTCGCCCAAACCGACCGAGTCGTGCGTGAAAACGTAAATCACCTGGACCTCGGACAGCGCGGCCAGACGAATGGCGGGTCGCATGTAGTCGGAGAAGGTGAGAAAAGTTCCACCGAACGGAATCAAGCCACCGTTTAGAGACATGCCGGTGAGAGTTGAGCCCATGGCATGCTCGCGCACACCGAAGTGGATGATCCGTCCCTCATAAGACCCGGCTTCAAAATCACCACCCCCCTTGATATCCGTGTTATTCGAGACGCCGAGATCGGCCGAGCCCCCAATCAGAATCGGCATGTGTGGCGCCAGCGCATTGATTACTTCGCCACTGGCGGCGCGGGTAGCCATCGGCTTCGCATCTGCAAAGTCCGGGAGATGCTCCTCCCAACCTGCCGGCAATTCGCCGCTCATGGTTTCCTGCCACGTTTTACCGAGATCGGTGTACTTCTCCTGATACTTCCTGACCTGAGCTTTCCATTCTTGTTGCTGTCGTGCGCCACGTTCGATTGCCTGACGGAAGTGGGCCAGCGCCTGATCCGGAACGTAGAATTGTTTGTCTTCAGGCCAACCCAGATGCCGTTTTGTTTCGCGCACTGCCTCCTCTCCCGGCGCATCGCTGTGGGCCTTGCGAGTTCCGGCCGTTGGCATTCCGTAACCAATTATGGTTTTGACGGAAATCAACGATGGTTTGGTGCCGACTGATTGAGCTTCGCGAATTGCCGCTTCGATGCCGTCCAGATCATTACCGTCCTCCACCGTGATTGTGTGCCAGCCATATGATTCAAATCTCTTTGGCACGTCTTCGGTGAAAGCGAGATCGGTGAAGCCCTCGATGGTGACCTTGTTGTCGTCGTACAGGTAAATTAGCTTGCCCAGCTTGAGATGGCCGGCAAGAGATGCCGTTTCTGAAGCGACTCCTTCCATTAGGTCGCCGTCGGAAACGATAGCGTAGATATTATGATCGATGACTGGAAATCCCTCTTTGTTGAACCGGGCTGCGAGGTGGGCCCCGGCCATAGCCATGCCCACACCGTTCGCAAAACCCTGGCCTAAAGGCCCGGTAGTGATCTCCACTCCCGGTGTCAAAATGTTCTCCGGATGTCCCGGCGTCTTTGAGCCCCACTGACGGAAGTTCTTTATTTCATCAAGCGAAAGATCGTAACCGCTGAGATATAGCAGCGAATAGAGCAGCATCGAGCCGTGTCCGGCCGACAGCAAAAAGCGATCGCGATTCTCCCACTTGGGATCCTTTGGATTGTGACGAAGAAAACGCGTCCAAAGCACATAGGCCATCGGAGCGGCGCCCAGGGGCAAACCAGGGTGGCCTGACTCTGCTTTCTGCACTGCGTCAAGGGAGAGAGTTCTAATCGTATTAATGCAAAGTTGATCAAGCTCGGGTGTATTGTCTGGCTGCTTCTGCATTGGCGCGCTCATTAATAGGTTTCCTTATCTCCAATTTGAGGTGATCCGATCACACGTTCATAAATCCGTTGTTGCCGTTTGAGGCCTTCCCGGTATCGCGCATGGCATGACATGTTCGGCTCAAATGTATGTTCCACGCGCACTGGCAATTCTGTGATACTTCGTATTTTGCCCGCGGCTTCCAGCGCAAGCAAGGCGGCTCCACGAACAGATGCTTCTCGTGGTTCGGAAAGCACAACCGGGCGCCCGAAAACATCTGCGATAATCTGTGTCCAAACCGGAGAAGAGCATAGCGCCGTGCCTGACGCAATAATGTTCGCACCTGGCGCCAGATGCTCAAGGGCCTTCGCAATTAAAGCAAAGCGATAGGCGACTGCTTCCATAGCGGCGCGTAGAATTTCTATTGGCTCGGTACGGAGGGTGAGACCGAGGATCGCACCCCGAGCGTCGGTTGACCAGCCAGTGCTGCGTTCACCTGCCCAGAAAGGCAACACAGTTAAGCCGTGGGAATCCGGTTCGAATACTTCGAGCGCGGCCTCGATTGATTCCGAGTCGTCATTAGGCAAGAGCAGTTCTTTGATCCAGCGATGGAGACCCCCACCATCAGACAATGCGCCGCCGACCACCACTCTTTTACGATCTGCTCGATAACACCAAAGCGCGCTAGGCAGTTCAGCAGGTGGCTCACCCTCGTAAAGTACGCGCATCGCCCCTGACGTACCGATCATCAGCGCTGCTTGCTCCCGCTTGGTGCAGCCACTGCCTATGGAGTTAGCCGCACCATCACCGATTGGAGGAGAAATCCAAGCTTCACTCAAGACTGGCCAACGTTCGGCAAACTCAGCCTTCAGGTGGCGGGATGCCTGGCCGGTGTTGGAGATTTCCGGAAGACTCTCAGGCGGCATGCCGAGCGCCTCGACCAATTCATGGTCCCATTCAAGCAACCGCTGATTGAATAAGCCCGTTCCAGAGGCCATAGAGACGCTGGCCTCAATCTCTCCAGTCAAACGGAGCACCACATACTCCCCAAAAGATAACCAGTGACGGGTAGAGGCAACTGCGTGGGGGTGCGCACTTCTCAGCCAGAGCAGTTTCGCCGGCCAGTAGCTGGGATGAAAGCGGCACCCGGTGCGGGCGCGCACGGCCGTTTCATCAAGACGGCTTTGCAATTCCTTGACCGCGGCGGCGGCACGCATATCGGCCCAGCCGAAAACCGGCGTAGTGGGCAGGCCTTGCGCATCCACGCCCATAAGGCTGTGCCAGAAACAGGAGATGGCGATCAACTGAATCTGCGCGCCGATTAGATAACGCAGATCCAGTAGTGCATCGATCGTTTGGGTAACCAATTCAAAGGTCGCTTCAGCGTCCGTCACTGCCAGTTCACCAATTCCAGAGAGAGGTTGCGGAATGCGCACAGTGTCGCCATCGATCTCTCGGCCCCGTTCGTCGAACAGCGAAGCGCGCACCCCGGATGTACCGATATCCACCGCCAGGACGGCCGCCGACTTAGATCCTGCCATCACTGAGATAAGCTCAGGCGATGGCTCAAACGCCTCAAGGACCTCATCCAGCACGCTGCTCATCTTAGGTGGTCTGGGTTTTGGACGCAGGAGATATCCTGCGACCTCGAATTGTTGATTAAAGATCTATCGGGACAACCGTTGAAGTTCGCCGAAAGAATCGCACAGGCAACCTCTCATAGTCCAGCTTGACCTCAAATGGCTCTGCTTCTTTTCTATTACGGCACTTCAGTCTTCGACTGTTGCGAGCTTTGCTGGCCGGACCGTTGGCAGCCAAGCCGGCAACCAAGTTAAGCGTGATGGAAGACTTAAACCTTGAACCGGCTTTGCCTAATAGTCTGGTTCGCCCAAGAAGTCGGCGTGTTGCCCCAAGAGTTCTCTCAATGATAGCATCGCCGCGCCTGACCGGTGAGGCCGGTTCTTCATTAAGCTATCGTTTCTGCCAGGCGATCTACATTTAAACAAAGAACGTGACGGTACTTACCTTGTCACGATGCGTGGTCAAGAGATTCTCCGTACCCGCACTGAGAAAAAGGCACTAGCACGATTTAAGGCGCTGCGTAAGGATTTGGAGACGCTGTTTCCCGCTCGTGAGTTAACGCCTAGGGAAAAGCGAGCGGCGCTTGAAAAGTACTTATTGGACTACAAAGCTGCAGAAGTCCGTGCGTCCACAAAACCGCCAAAGAAAGCCAAGGTCAAGGGTACTAGAACCTTTGGTTAATGCCGTCGCGGCGGAAGCCTCTACCGTCGATCCTCACTATTTCGATTTTGACCTCGATCGCGGAATCCGTTTGCAGGTTGTTGAGAAGCTAGACGCAAGTCCGCTTCTCCCGCTAGAGAAAAATGTTGGCCCGGCACTCAGTGGTATTTACGCGCTTTATCACAAGGGTAGTCTCGTATACGCCGGCAAGGCGACCAAAGAAATGACGAAGAGCAAGCGAACTTTACGCAGTCGCCTTAACGAGCATGTCGGTAAAATCAAAAAGCGCCAAAACATCGAATTGACGGAGATGCGGTGCCGTTATCTGACTTTTGCAAGCGAGTGGTGGGTTTTCGCCGCTGAGTTTGCAGTAGTGGTTCACTATAAACCCGAATGGAACTTTAGCGGCTTTGGCAGTAAGACGCCCGGTAAGGGACGCCCAGGAACCGAACGAATTAGCCGTTGGGACGTACTTTTCCCGCTGAAACAACTTTGACCTCACGTTCGCAGGCATCCCCATTGCGGCATACGATCCAAAAGCAGTGACGCTTTCTCGCGTGGTGAGCCTCTTTCCATTTGTTGGAAACCATTGGCCCATTGCGAATTTTTACGATCAAATCGCAAACCGTAAACCCGGCTTCTTCTGCCATTCGCATGAAATCACAGTGCGGCCATTTCGACTTGTGATTGTTCACCATGTCTGTGATCTTAGCCAGCAATAGGCCATCGGGTTTCAAGACTCTCTTGGCCTGTTTTAAGAATCGCGGATATAGGTAGCTCAGGTTCCAGTCGTGTTCTTTGCCGCACTCCATCGTGGCTCCGAAATCCACATCAAATCGCTTCTTGCTCTTATCTCTCCCTTGTGGCCCGACGTGCGGGGGGTCATAAATAACCGTTCCGTATGTTGCGGACAGCACGTCAGTCATCTCTCGATTGTCACCAACGATCATCGGCTTGTATTTGGGGTCAATGTCCATGGACACAACCTGCCGCTTTGAGCCCTTCCACATTCGACCTGCGTTGTAGGTGGCGTCCAAGATAGGCTCTGACGGAATCGTCGCATAAAACTTGAGCATCGCTTCGAGCAAATCTCCGTCGCTGCCTTGCCATACGCTGCTCAGTGGCTCGTAGCTCGAAGCGCCGGTCTCCGATACATTGGGTGGAACTTCGGTAACTTGCGTTATTTGCGTTGACATCTTCGGAATCTCGCCGCTTTCAGAGTGAAATGTTTCCATTTCGAATTGCATTTGTACCATTGGAGTGCTTTGTAGTCCACTCTTCATAATTCTTTTTGTGATATCAACCAGTTATCTTTTGCTTCGATCGGAATATGAATTGGATGACGCGTACGACTGAGTGCCGGGCATTCTACCCCTAGCGAATCACTGGTCAACAGCTTTGAGTTGGCGATTCTGGCTATTTGTTGGCTGTGGTGTCCATCCAACGAGTTTTGCTCCAAGGGTGTTGAACCTGCCCAAAACTCGGTAGTGGAGCACTACCAAAAAGTCGGCCCGGAAGGCTATTTAAGCAAAGTTCCTTGAACCGTGAACTACCGGCCCGCCTCAGCTGTTAGAATGTGCCTTATGAATGCGGAAACACTCAACTGCCCAATGTGCGGCGCAGCCACATCAACCGACGAGCCGCTCTGCAAATACTGCAGTGCCCGACTAGCCACCATCGCCTGCGCCTCTTGCTTTGGGATGATGTTTTTGGGGAGCAGGCACTGCCCTCGGTGTGGAGCAGCAGCCGCAGCGAGAGAGAGCGGACTTTTGGCGCCCCGCAGTTGCCCACGTTGCCGCACCGAGATGCAAGCGGTAGCAATCGGATCAACTACGGTCCGAGAATGTGAAGGTTGTTTCGGTCTTTGGGTGGATGTGTCGTCGTTTGAGAAGATCTGCGCGGACCGAGAACAACAGGCGGCGGTGCTGGGTGCTGCTTCGCCTGCTCCGCGGGGCGAACTCAGCGAAGGAGGGAAAGTCCGTTATGCGCCCTGCCCGGAATGCAGCCAGTTAATGAACCGCATCAACTTTGCACGCTGCTCGGGTGTGATTGTAGATATTTGTAAGGGCCACGGAAGCTGGTTCGACCGCGATGAACTCACGCGCATCGTCGAGTTCATTCGCGCGGGCGGACTCGATGCCGCCCGTGCGAAAGAGAAAATGGCGCTCGAAGAGCAACGCAGGCAGCTGCGGCAAGAACAACTCACGGCTGACCGGAGGCGCTCATCGCTGCTTGATCTGGACACCGCGGATGATCACCGCACTGTCGGCATCACTTCGGGAATTGCCTCTGCACGAGGGCTTCTAAAACTTCTGATCGATTAGCTTGTCGCCGCTTGCTTTCGTGCCGGCGTGCCTTGCGATACGCGCCCATCCACAGCGCTCCAGTCGATGTTTGAGAAAAACGCTTCGATATATTTGGGCCGCTCAGTTTTAAAGTCGAGCAGATAAGCGTGTTCCCAAACGTCCATCACAAGTATGGGATTGAAGCCGGCGACATTGCCTGTTTCATGGAGCGAGATCCAATGATTTGAAAGCCGGTTGTTGGCGGGGTTCTCGTAACAGATGGCCCAGCCCACACCGCGCATCTTGCCTATACCCTGAAAATCGGTTTTCCAGATGTCGTAGCTACCGAAACTCGCTTCCGCCGCTTTCCGGAATTTGGACGAACTCTCCGGCACCCCTGTTCCTGTGCCCTTCTTGAGATTCTCGAAATAGTACTCGTGCAGGACCATTCCGTTGTATTCAAAACCGAGACGACGGGTTAGCTCGGAATAAGCCGGCATCTCTTCCTGATCGACCTTCCCATCTTCAATAAACTGCCAAATTTTTTCCGTCAGGTTGTTGGTCTCTTTGACGTAACCTTCGTAGAGTTTGAAGTGCAGTTCCAACGTCTCATCCGAGATGCCCTTCAAACCGCTGAGATTAAACTGTCTGGCCTTGTAAGAATCCATTGTACTCATTGCTCACCTCCCTAATACCAGGAGGCAGGAGCAGGAGGCAGTCGGCAGGAGAAAAACTTGCCAATTCCTGCCGTCTGCCATCTGCCGTCTGCCTCCTGGCTTTTCTAGTTCTTCCCGAAAACTACCCAGTCGCCGTGCGATGTGCCCATGAACAGGAGCAGTGGAAGCGACAGCCAGGCGTTCGTTCGCGATGCAAGAAAAGCCTGGCGAGCCAACTCGGGCGGCGCCGCGGGTCCGGTGCCGGCCGTGGCCGCGATTATCCGCTTATTGTTCGGCCAGATGATGCCCCAAACGTTCAGCATCATGACTATGCCGTAAGCGCCCCCCACCCCAATCGAAATGGTCTTGTTGCTGGCCCAGCTCTCGCCACCGACAGTCAGCATCCCTATGAAAAACTTCACCAGGCCCCAGGTAATTATGGACACCAGCACGAGCATCACGATCGCGAACAGCCTTCCATCTTTCGTTAGCGCCGCCACCTTCTTGATGATCAGGAATTCCACGATGAACAAAACAATCGGATAGGTTAGCCACGCAAATAACACCCACCAGAGATTGACATTCCCGCCACCAACTACGTTCGCGTTGTTGACATCGGCTTTGAGTGTGTACATCGCGAAGTAAGCCAGACCCGACAGCACCGTGACGACTGCGCCCCAGCGAAAGTACCAAAGAGCACGCGAGAGAAGATCTGGATTGACCTTCTTCTTGGTGTCAGGATCAAGCGCTTTCTGAAATGGAACGTTTACCAGGTTGAAAAAATAGAGCAAGCCGATCCAAAGGATACCTGCGACGAAGTGTGCCCAGCGAAGGACAATCCTCAGGAATGCCTCGCTATCGGGAGCGTGAAAGATGTCCTGAAACATAGCCAGACTGACGGGGAGATTAACAGTTGACTCGATTAGCATTAGGCCCTCCGAGATGTTAAGTGCGACAGACAACTCATCTGTCGAATTCACCTGAGTTGTTGGAATTACGCGCGAAGATTACACCCAGACGCTCTTGAGACGCAATAATGTCGAATTGCGGTTAGGTGAGGTTAATCTTCCAGGGGTCGGGGCCCCGCATCCATGCCCCGCACACTGACCTGGTTGATTACCCGGACCTTCAGATCGTCATTGGTGCGTATTTGACAGGACAGGCGCACGTTGTCGGCGAGTTCAGACTCCATGGCCAGACGATTGCGTTCGAGCTCGCCCATTTCGCCGGGGTCTCCCGTGAGTATCTCCACGCGACAGGTGGTGCAGCGGGCGTTGCCTCCACAGCGATGCAGGATGTCGATGCCCGCATCCTCAATAGCTAACACTAGCTTATTACCTTTGGGCGCTTCGAAGGCCACGGTTCCGTTTGCAGTCTCTGCTTCGATCTTCGGCATCAGTCTATTGACTCCAGCTTTTAGGTTCTGATAGCTCGTAGAATTTGGCACAAGTATCTGAGTTGGGCAAGCGAGCAAGAAGTTTAGCCGGCGTCCACACTTTGACCCTCTCATTCACACCGTGGCTTCAGCCCGGTGTCAACGCCCAACGTATGGACGGATAACCGTTTCAACGGTTTTCCTTTGGGCAGCAATCACGTGGGGCCGTGGCGAACCGTTGAAACGGTTCAGGAGAGATGGAGTTGTGTTTTACCAACCGGGCTAAAGCGCCGGTGTGAATCAGAGGTCCCATGACCAAACCTAAACCAGTTCCCATCCTTAACTTTTTCGGGTGAGAGACAATTCCATGAACGTCGCGCCCGCAACTGGATTGCGATAGTAAGCCTCAATTTCTCGAAACCCCAGAGACCCGTACATGGCGATCGCCCTGTCCATCTTGCCTGGCAATGTATCGAGGCGCATCCGCTGGTAACCAATTTGCCGGGCCGCGTCAATTGCCGCTTCGGTTAGTTCACGTCCCAAACCCTTGCCACGAAAGTCTGGCCGCACGTAAAGGCGTTTGATCTCGCACACTCCGTCTCCAAGCCCTCGTAGTGCAACGCAACCGGCAACCTGATCACCTTCCAAAGCGAGGAACAGACGGCCCGCCGGCGCCACATATTCACCGGGGAGTTCTGCAAGTTCCTTTTCGAAGTTCTGAAAACAGAGATTTATCCCCAGCCCGGCCGCGTACTCTTCGAACAATTCGCGCGCGCGGTCGATGTCTTCGGGAGATTGTGCTTGAACTATGTTCACCGGGAAACTCAGATGAATCTCAAAAAGCGCCGAGCAGGCGACATAACGAAAGAAGGCCGGTAGTCTCTATAGACTACCCGGCCTTCCCAATGATGCACCGCGCCTTTGAACTAAGCAGTAAAGGAAGTGCCACATCCACAACTTCCGGTTGCGTTTGGATTCGTGAAGGTGAATCCGGAACCCATGACGCCGGTCACATAGTCGATTTGAACACCGTTCAGATATTGAGCGCTGAACATATCGACGAACAGGCGCACTCCATGTTCATTGAGAACGAAGTCGCCCTGACGTGATTCCTCTTCGATATTCAGGCTGTACTGAAAGCCAGAGCAACCGCCTGGTACCACACGGACGCGCAGTCCCGATGTTTCGGGCAATCCCTCTTCGCTGGCCATAAACTTCTTAATTTCGACGGCAGCTGGCTCGGTAACGTTCAATGTGATATTTGGAGCCGCAGTTGCAACACCAGGTGTTTCAGTAGAAGTTGTTTGTGTAGACATTCCTTAAATCTCCCTTAATAAATGGTCCTTTGTCCTAAATCCGCAAACCAAATTCCAAATTCATCTTACTGACCTTTACCTAAAACGACAAGTTCCGGCTTCATCGCCTCGATCGAGACTTGTCGGGCAATCTCCTCGGCCACTCGCCGGAAAGCCTGCGCCTGCGGGGAATCGGGTTGGCTGACCACGATCGGCACACCGTTATCTCCGCCTTCGCGCACTTCAATACCCAGTGGAACCGAACCGAGGAAAGGCACGCCGTACATGGCGGCGAGCTTTGCTCCCCCGCCCTCGCCAAAAATGTCGTAGCGGTTGCCGGTGTCCGGCGCAATGAAGTAGCTCATGTTTTCCACCACACCCAGAATCGGTATGGCCACCGTTTCAAACATCCGCAACGCCCGGCGCACATCTGCGATAGCCACATCCTGTGGCGTCGTGACTAATACAGCTCCCTGAACCGGGACGAGTTGCGCGAGTGACAACTGGACATCGCCAGTGCCGGGAGGCATATCCACTATGAGATAGTCCAGTTCTCCCCACTTCACGTCAGAAAGAAACTGTTTTACAAGGCCATGCAGGATCGGTCCACGCACAATCATAGGTTTATCGCCGGGCTGCAGGAAAGCCATCGACATGATCCGAACGCCGAAAGCCTCAATGGGAATAAGTTTGTTAACGTCCACTTCCGGGCGCGCTTCGCTGGCGCCCAACATGATCGGCACGTTGGGGCCATAGACGTCCATGTCCATCAACCCCACGCGCGCGCCGTCGAGGGCCAGCGAGACCGCGACATTGACGGCCACCGTCGATTTACCGACTCCCCCTTTTCCAGACGAAACCGCGATAATGTTACGGACACCAGGCACGGAAACCTTTTCTCCGATGCCGCGCCCTTTGGGCACTTCGGCATCCATCTTCACGTTGACCGATTGCACACCCGGGATAGCAATTACAAGTTCCTTCGCCGCACCTTCCATCTCTTCCTTCACCGGGCACGCCGGAGTTGTCAGCACGATGCGAAACGAAACATTGCCACCATCGATTTTGAGATCTTTGATGAATCCGAGCGTAACGATGTCTTTGTGAAGATCCGGATCCTGGATCTGGCGCAGAGCATCGAGTATCAGTTGTTCGGTTAGCTGTGACATGATTTCTTGGTAAGTGGGTTAGGGATGAATTATGCCGCAGCAGAAGTCGAATGTCGACTTGCGAAGGAATTTTCCTGCAACCTGAGAGAGTGTTACTAAAGATAAAGAAGGCAACGATCCACGAATTCGCAGTAGAGTAGGGGAGAAGGCGACGTGATGCGGCCCACTCCCCCCTCCTCGAACCGGACGTGCAGATTTCCCGCATCCGGCTTGCCCGGAGACACTCATTGATGAACATGCACGGAGATCACCGCCGTTTGGATCATCAACCAGTGGTTGCCTCAGAAGCGGGCTTAAGTCCGTTACGGGCCGAAGCCAAGCGGAGCACGCTTCCTCTTGCGCCACGAATCTCCGGCAGGGTTCCTTCGCTCCACCAGAGTTACCCGGTTTCCACGCTACTATGAACCCCTCCGACTCCCGACGTAGCCGGGCCACAGTTATTCATTCCCGTGGTCCGTTGCCGCTGCCGAGCAGGAGCACCACGCCGGGTCTCTCAGGTTCCTCACGGGTCTGTTGCTATCCGCCGTCCTCAACCACCCCGGAGAGCCGGACCGCTGCACACGCTCGTTGCTTCGCAGTCCGTGCTGGCTTCGCCACTTATGGTAGGTTGGCCGCTCTCGATTTATCTCACGAGGCCGAATCAGGTTCACTTGCGCCCGCGGCTGACAGCTTCGCCTTCCAGGGCTTCGTCACGGCGGGTCGCCCCGCGCAACGCCCGGTCGGCTACATGGCCAACGAGCAGTTACCATGGTCAGTTCCTTTCAACTAACAAGACCCGTCAGACTTGGCCTGACGCACCATAATCTGCATAGCCGCATAGCCACTGTTTCGGACGCAAGTGACTATTGCTAAAGTAGTTACGTCAGTTCTGCTCGCGTAGAAAAATGCGCGGATATGCGTGCATAGGAGTCCCTGGCCCACTACCCTTCCGACAACTGACGCACCCCGAGGAGCGACGATGATGACGAGATCTTTACAATTAGTGGCCCTTGTAGGAATCACTCTGTCAGCCTCGGCATTGACAGCCTCGGCATTGGCTGCCGAGCCCAAGGCGGAGTTGCTCTGGCCCAACGGAGCGCCGGAAGCTCTGGGCGACGAGGCCAAGGACAAGCCGACGCTGATCATCTATCTGCCGGAGAAGCCCAACGGGGCCGGCATGGTGATTTGTCCCGGTGGCGGATATGGCGGCCTGGCGATGGACCACGAGGGACACCAGATCGGCCGCTGGCTCAACGAGCACGGCATCGCCGGCTTCATTTGCGACTATCGCCACCGGGGCAAGGGCTATGGCCATCCCGCGCCGCTGCAGGATGCCCAGCGGGCCGTTCGCACCGTGCGAACCAGAGCCAAGGAGTTCGGCGTCGAGCCGAGCAAAATCGGCATCCTGGGCTTCTCGGCGGGCGGCCATTTGACGTCGTCGGCCCTGACCCATTTCGACGCCGGCAAGCCCGACGCCGAGGACGAAATCGAGCGGGCGAGCTCGCGCCCCGATTTCGGCGTGCTGTGCTATCCGGTCATCGCCTTCGACCAGCCGTTCACCCACAAGGGATCGCAAACCAACCTGCTGGGCAAGGACGCGGCTGCGGAACTGGTCGCCAGCATGTCGAGTGAGAAGCAAGTGACCGACCAAACGCCGCCGTGCTTCCTGTGGCACACGGCCGAGGACAAAGGGGTGCCACCCGAGAACAGCATCGTGTTCTATTCCGCGCTGATCGCCCACAAGGTGCCGGCGGAGTTGCACATTTTCGAGAAGGGGCGACATGGTGTCGGCCTGGGCAAGGATGTTCCGGGAACCGACGCCTGGCCGGCTGCGTGCCTGGCATGGCTGCGGGGCCGGGGAGTTATTCCGGCAAGTCCCTAACGCCTGGGCGAAACCTTCCGAGCGGGAGGCGGTTCAATCGGCAGACGCGGGCAAGTGCGTTTTGCGGTCGGGGTGTGCCCATGACGGGCGTTTCGATACTCCTCCGCTGGGGGCGATCTTGGTTTTCGCAGCAGGTTTACAAACAGGAGTTCGATCATGAGTCGCAAGTTCTTGACGGTAATGGGGTTGGGGCTGTTGGGCATCGCACTCGTTGCAGCGCCGGCCAGCGCTCAACAAGGCCGCAGCGGCCGCGGATTTGGCCGTGGACAGGAAACGCTCTTTAGCCTGGCCCGCCGAGAAGCCGTCCAGAAGGACATCGGCCTGACCGACGCCAGCAAGGTCACGGCACTGTCGGAAGAATACGGCGATGCCGTGCGAGCAGAATTGCAGACTGCCGGGGTCGATTTCGGCGGGCTGCGCGACCTGCCTGAGGCCGAGCGGGCCGCCAAAATGCGTGAACTTGCGACCAAGTCGGCCGAGGCCACCAAAAAGGTCAACGAAAAGCTCGAACCGAAGCTGAAAGAAGCCCTGACGGCTGAGCAGTTCAACCGGCTGGGCGAAATCAAGGTTCAGGCCGCCGGCGTGGCCGCGTTTGCCGATGCGGCCGTGGCAAAAGAACTGGGCCTCTCGGACGAGCAATCGAAGAAGATCGCCGCCATCAACGAAGAGGGCCAGAAGGCGACTCGCGAGTTGTTCGCGGGTGCCCGCGACGGCAATGCCGAGGAAGCGATGACCAAGGTCCGCGAAGCCAATGCCAAGACGCTGGCCCAAGCCACCGAGGTGCTCGACGCCGGGCAGAAGGAAAAGTTCGCGGCCCTGAAGGGCAAGCCGTTCGACGTGGCCCAACTCAGCGGACGCGGCGGCCGCGGTCGCCGCGGCAACAACGACAATAACAACTAGCCAATCGCGCGAAAAAGTTTGAAGCCTGAAGCGCAAGCGAAGCAATTCGGACTGCGCTTCAGGCGGATTGCTTCGCTTACGCTTCAGCCTTGTGAATTGCGGCCCCGTCTTCGCGGACGGGGCCTATTGTTTGCGATTGCGGACTATCCACCCTGACCCACCATCGTTCTTAGCCGCCAAATGGCAAATTGAACTGCCAGTGCGAGAGACAGGACTTGAACCTGCACGTCTTTCGACACCAGATCCTAAGTCTGGCGCGTCTGCCAATTCCGCCACTCTCGCGATCCTCTTTCTTATACCTACAGGCCGCGGCTGAGAGCTACCCCTGGCTGCAAAATGAAGGATATCCAGGGCGACAGGGCCAATCGTCCCGGGTTCGGGGCGAATACGCGGTGGCCCCGCGGCGTCGCCAGCAGGCTGTTTGACTCCGTCCGAGCGGCCTGCCAGACTGAGGGAAATTGTCCGACTACTAGGCCTCTGGGTCGCGCTCGCTAGAGCCGGAGGGGATCATGCATCGACGTGGATGGCTGTGCTTGGCCCTGCTGGTATCGATTGCAGCCATGACGGCGGCCAAGGAGCGAACCTGGACGGACGCTGACGGCCGCACCATGCGGGGCGAGTTCGTCCGCGAGTTGGATGGCGAGGCGACGTTTCTGGTCGAGGGCAAGCTGCAGACCGTGCCGCTAGGCCGCCTGAGCGAGCGGGATCAGCAGATCGTCCGCGATCTGGCCGCGGGAAAGGACGTGCCAGACGACCCGGTACCCGCTCCGGCAGCAGGAGACCCGTTCGCTCCGCGGTCGGACGATCCGTTCGCCGGAAAACCCGCGCGAAAAGAGCCGGTCGCTGAGCCCAAGCCGGCGGACGTGACGCCTGCTGGCGACCCGCCGCCGCTCGCCAAGAAACCGAAGACGCCCGTCAACCGCGCTTGGACCGACAACCAAGGCCGTCAGACGACGGGCAAGTTCGTCCGCGTTTTCAATGGGAATGTTGTTCTGACGCGGGCTGGCGGGCCGATTACCGTTCCTTTTTTCGATTTGATCGAGGCCGACCAGCAGTATGTGAAGGACTTACTGACATCGCGCGGCGAGGAGCAGTTGATTCCCGTTCAGCCGCCTCCGACTGCGCAACCCGCTGCGGCAATGCCGCCCGGACGTGGTCCGCCAACGACGGAGACGGCCCCGATGCCCGGCCACGACCCTGGGAACTCTGGCCCAAGCGGTGACAATCCCGCGCCGTACGATCCCGCGCCGTACGATCCGGCGGCGTACGATCCGGTCCGCGGCGGCGGGCCGCGGCTCGACGATCCGCAGCCCAGCGCCGACGCTGCCCAGAGCGGC
>JBGTHZ010000081.1:0-48350 GCA_041745915.1 Pyrinomonadaceae bacterium
TCAAGTGCCTAATGGAGCCGGCGAAGGGACTTGAACCCCCGACCCTCTGATTACAAATCAGATGCTCTACCAACTGAGCTACGCCGGCCCGCTATAGATTGCAATAGCGCATTCCGACAAAAGGCGGATACTACCAACAGGAAAACGAAAACGCAAGTCGCAGACGGAGTTAGACATAGCTCTTGGCTCTTGGCCGGAGTGAGGACGACCAGATCCAAGTTTCCAAAGGGCATTAGCTTCATTACTGGCGAATTCCGCTCGACTATGAGCTTTGTTATCACTTTCTAAAATCGGGCTGAACTTCAAAGGCTAGGCTAGTCGGCCACGGTAGCGATCCTCGCGCTCTCGCCTTTGCGTCTCTCAGCGCGAGACGAAAGAACCGAGGCGTAGAACGAACGAAAATACCCGTACATCGACAGACACGCTGAGATTACTACCAGCCACAACAGCGCCCGCCCGCTGGTATAGACCAAAACCTGCCAGTCATTTCCCGTAGTCGGGCCTGCGCCGAAAAGGTGTTGAAACGCCGCCCTCAATTCAGGCACCGACCAGAAGTCGATTGCCGGAAATGGCCTGCCGAAGTTTGCCACAGGGGGCTTTCCGGAAACGCTGGACGCAATTAGCAACGCAACAGTTACCACCTGCACCAGCATCTTAAATTTACCCATCTTTGACGCCGCTATCACTACACCATCAGCGGCCGCGATTGATCGTAGACCAGTCACTGCAAATTCGCGTCCGATGATGATCACCACCGCCCACGCTGGAGCGAGTTGGTTCTCAACGAGGGAGATTAGGGCCGCGGAAATGAGTAGCTTGTCGGCAATCGGATCGAGCAACTGTCCCAAACGCGTCACCTGATCGCGGCTGCGGGCGAAGTGTCCATCCAAAAAGTCGGTAAGGGCCGCACCCAGAAAAAGCGCTACGCCTAATATTTGACGCGGTACCCCGAACCACTTTTCAGAGAAAGGCGTCAGAAGAACCACAACCAGAAGCGGAACGATGAAAATACGCAGCAGTGTTAACGCGTTTGGCAGATTCAAACTTATACCGCCCAAAGGAAAAGCAACCAAAAACACAGTTCGTGCGTGCGATTGCTGGGAGTGTATGACTCGCTCGGAAACAGTGTCAAGATAACCAATTCGCAACTTGCTCAAATAGTTTGTGCTCGGCTAGAATCATGGTTTCTTCGCCGTGTGATATTCATATCCGTAGTGGGGCTCGCTAAGTACAATGGCAATCGACCGCATAACTGTAAGAGGGGCCCGTCAGCATAACCTCAAGAACATTAACGTAGAAATACCCCGGGATCGGTTCACAGTGGTCACCGGTCTCTCCGGTTCCGGCAAGTCATCGCTCGCATTCGATACTATCTATGCTGAGGGCCAGCGTCGCTACGTTGAGTCGCTGTCGGCTTACGCGCGGCAGTTTCTGGACCAGCTCGAGAAACCCGATGTCGATTCAGTCGATGGCCTTTCCCCGGCAATTTCAATCGAACAGAAAACCGTGTCGCGCAGCCCTCGCTCTACGGTGGGCACGGTAACCGAGATCTACGACTACATGCGTTTGCTCTTTTCTTCGATCGGTCAGCCCCACTGTCAGGAATGCGGAGCGGCCATCACGCGGCAGAGTGTGGAGCAAATAGTGCAAAACGTCCTTTCGCTACCTGAGGGCGAACGCGTGATGATCCTGGCTCCCATAGTCAGAGGACGTAAAGGTGAGTTCAAGAAGGAACTCGAAAAACTTGCAAAGGACGGATTTCTGCGGGCGCGCGTCGATAATGAACTGCTCTCCCTGGACGAAGAGATCAAACTTGATAAGCGGCGGAACCATACCATTGAAGCAGTCGTCGATCGTTTGTTAATCAAACGGGGAATCAACGAGCGACTCTCGGAATCGGTCCGCACGGCCTTAAAGCTGACGGGCGGAGCTGTGTTGGTATCGGTTGTCGATGGCGAAGAGAAGCTTTATTCGGAGCGCATGGCTTGCGTCATTTGCGGTATCAATGTTCCACCCCTGGAGCCGCGATCGTTCTCCTTCAACTCGGCTTACGGGGCCTGTAAGCGATGTCACGGGTTGGGTTCGGTGCTCGAAGTCGATCCGGCGAAGCTTATTCCTGATACGAACACTGCTGCTGACAAACTGGCTTTCATGGGATCGGCGGATCGTCAGGGCTCTGCATATCTAAAGAACGCTCTGTTGGCGGTTATCAGTCACTTCAAAGGCAATGCCAAGAGCCCTTTCAACGAATTACTGCGCGAAATTCGTGACGGCTTTTTCGAAGGACTGACTGGCCAGTTGAACTTTCGCCAGGGTGCTTATTCTTATCAGAGCCGCTGGAAAGGCGCATTACATTGGCTGCGTGAGCGTCTTAATGAAGCGCCCTCTGAGAAAGTCCGTTTAGCGCTGGAAGAACTTGTTTCCCCGGGAACCTGCCCGGACTGCAAGGGAAGGCGCTTGCGAGCAGACTCGCTGGCGGTGCGGCTGGGAGGACGGGGAATTGCGGACTATACGACCTTGCCGATCGAAGACGCGACTAACGTTTTTGCCGAGATAAAACTGACTCCGCGCGAGGAAAAAATTGCCGGTCCGATACTCAGAGAAATAGTTAACCGGCTTCGCTTCCTGAACACCGTTGGGCTCGGCTATATCACTCTTGATCGTGTGTCGTCTACGCTGTCCGGGGGCGAGGGTCAGCGCATCCGCCTGGCCACCCAGATTGGATCACAACTTCGAGGTGTGCTTTACGTTCTGGATGAACCGTCCATCGGTCTTCATCCACGCGACAATCAGAAATTACTGGGGACATTGTGCGCGCTTCGCGACCTTGGTAACACTGTACTGGTTGTCGAACACGACGAAGAAACGATTCGTCGAGCTGATTACGTCATCGACCTGGGACCAGGCGCCGGTGCTCATGGTGGCGAGCTGGTCGCTTGCGGGACTGCGGAAGACGTGGCAAATAATCCCAAATCGATAACGGGACTCTACATTCGAGGTTTGAAGAAAATCAATGTGCCGAAGCAGCGCCGCTCACCAAACGGCAAGTCCCTCACCATTCATGGCGCGCGCGCAAATAACCTGAAGGATATTAACGTATCATTCCCGCTCGGTTTGCTGACTGTAGTTACGGGCGTTTCCGGCTCCGGTAAGTCGACGCTCGTGGGCGATATTCTCTACCCCGCTCTGGCGCGTCACCTCTATGGTTCATTAGCAGAGGCCGGACCTTACACCGCGATTGAAGGCCTCGACAATGTGGATAAAGTAATTGAGATCGACCAGTCGGCTATCGGCCGCACGCCACGTTCCAACCCCGCGACTTACACGGGATTGTTCACCCCGCTGCGCGAACTCTACGCGATGTTACCGGAGTCGCGTGAACGCGGCTACAAGCCTGGGCGTTTTTCTTTCAACGTCAAAGGTGGCCGCTGTGAAGCCTGCGAGGGCGATGGTATGAAACGAATCGAGATGAACTTCCTCCCAGACGTTTATGTCCTCTGCGATGTTTGTCGGGGCGCTCGCTACAACCGGGAAACGCTGTCAGTGAAATTCAAAGGCAAGTCAATTGCCGAATTATTGGACACCACTGTCGATGAGGCGTTGCCGCTCCTGGAGAATATTCCTCAGATTCATCAAAAGTTGCAGACGCTGCTGGACGTAGGGCTCGGCTACATCAAACTGGGCCAATCCGCGACTACATTGTCCGGGGGCGAAGCACAGCGCATTAAGCTCGCGAAAGAACTTTCAAAACGGGCAACTGGCAGAACAGTGTACATTCTCGACGAACCAACCACTGGTCTTCACTTCGCCGACGTTCACAAACTACTGGATGTGTTGCAGCGACTCGTCTCGCTGGGCAACTCGGTGCTGGTGATTGAGCACAATCTTGATGTGATCAAGAGCGCAGACCACATTATCGATCTCGGACCGGAGGGTGGCGAACATGGCGGTCGGGTGGTGGCCACCGGCACTCCCGAGGAGGTCGCGCGCTCGCGCCGATCTCATACGGGTCAAGCGCTGCGACATCTGCTTAATTGCCAGCTTGCCCGCAACGGCAACGCCCGCCGCGAGCACAAGAAGATCGCATGATATAATCACTGGGATATGAAAAAGACTGTTCGGATTTTCAAATCCTTTGCAGAAGCAGAGAACGCCGATAAGGAGTACTATCGCGCTCTTACTCCAGCCCAGAGAATCGAGATGCTGCTGATCCTGAGAGACCAGAATCGGCCCTACCCTAATGACGCTACAGAAGGATTTAAGAGAGTTTATCGAGTCATTAAACGCTCTTGACGTTCGCTTCCTGATCGTCGGCGCTTTCGCGGTCGCCTATCACGGCTATTTCCGTTACACGTCTGATATTGACCTCTTTGTCGACCGTTCGAAAGAAAATGCAAAACGTGTTTGGCAAGCCGTGCAGCAGTTTGGCTTTGCCGATTTGAAGTTAACGGTGGAAGACTTCTCACACGAGGATCAGGTTATTCAGTTTGGTGTTCCTCCAAACCGTATTGATGTCATGACATTTCTTTCTGGCGTCAGTTTCGACGAAGCGTGGGCTTCTCGCGAGCAAGGTGATCTCGATGGGTTGAGTGTCCCATTTATTTCAAGGGAAATGCTCAAGCGAAACAAGGCAGCCTGTGGCAGGCTCCAGGACTTAGCCGACTTGGAATACTTGTAACCCTCGGAACGGGCCAAACTTGCCCTCGATACACGACAACAACTTGATGCCTTTGAGCCTGGAGGACGTAAGCACGTATCCTCTGGCTTCGCGCCCAAGTAAGATTTCACTTGTTGATTTCGCTAGTCCCATTGAGGCGTCCTCATCGCTCGCCGACTTTCTCAAGAGTCTGCCAAATATTCTCGGCGTGCAAAGCCTGCGCGAGCTGTCGGGCCGCATTCGCAGAGCAAAACAGGCCGGGAAACCGATCATCTGGGGTCTGGGCGGACACGTGATTAAGGTGGGTTTGGCGCCAGTAATCATGGACCTCATGAGGCATGGTTTCGTCACCGCCATTGCGGCCAACGGTTCCGTGCTGATCCATGACGCTGAGATAGCTTTGGTGGGATCAACTTCGGAAGATGTGGACGCGACGATAGGGGAAGGGGCATTTGGAGCCTCCGAAGAGACAGGACTCTTGCTCAACACCGCGGCACGTGAAGGTATGAGGGATGGCATTGGTCTTGGAGAGGCACTCGGACGCGGACTGTTAGCCCTAAAGCCCAGGCATCGCGACTACTCCTTGCTGTGCGCCGCTTACCATAGCCGTACACCCTTCACCGCTCACATTACGATTGGTGGCGACATTGTTCATTATCATCCGAAGGCCGACGGCGCTGCACTCGGGGCGACGTCCCATACGGATTTCCGTTTACTAGGTGAACTCGTGCGCCGTATGAACGGAGGCGGAGTCTATCTAAATGTCGGCTCAGCCGTCGTCTTGCCGGAACTTTTCTTAAAGGCTGTTACTCTGGTCCGCAACCTGGGCCACGAATTGACGGACATCACGACCGCCAACTTCGACTTCATCCAATCTTATCGTCCGCTTACCAACGTGGTGCGCCGGCCCACAGCCGGGGGCGCCGGTCGAGGCTATTCAATTACGGGTCATCACGAACTAACTATTCCGCTACTGGCCGCCGAACTGATCTGCGGCAGCGAGAAGGAATAGACCGGCTCTGCATCAAGCACGCTCTCCCGCCTGGCCCGAGCCACGGCAAATATGTGCTTTCGGTCGTCTCCATAGCTCACATGCCATTTCCTTTCGACGCTAGCGACCGTGAGTCCCGCTCGCTCGATCAACCCGCAAACATCCCAAGCGCTGTTGAGTGCTTGTATATGTGCCGGCGTGTGGCTTTCAGCCGGCACAGTCACCAGTAGCACCCCACCCGGCGCCAGCACTCTGGATAATTCTTCGAAAACGCGTTCAGGGTGAGGCAAGTGCTCAACCACTTCCGAAGCGATTACAACGTCCAGGGAGTTGCTGGCAAAAGGAAGATTCATCAAACAGCCGGTCTGAAATTGCGCGCGCGCCGCAACAGCTTTATGTGCGGCCAATCGCCGCGCATAGGTAATCGCAGCTTCGCTAATATCGAGACCGTAACCTGTCCAGGTTGGTCTTACTCTTAAGACTTCACAAAGCATTGCCCCTGAGCCACAGCCCAGATCAGCCACAATTGCCTTGGGAGATTCGACCGACTCGACGACACGTCGCACAAAGCTCATGCGAGCAACCGCGGAAGGCTGAAATGCGAGAGTGAAGTGAGTTACCAGTGGATAGAACGGCTGATCGTAAATACGCTCTCGCGCTTCCGCAAACGAGAGATGGTGGTTCTCCGCGCGTTTCAGTTGGACGTACTGGCGCAGTGATTTTGCAATCTCATTCGGCGACATTCCAGAAGCTGCCAGCACATCTCCCACAACCGCATCGGCGTGCTGCCAGAGATTCCCGGTGTTGCTGCCAAAACATCTAGCCAGTGGTGGTCCAACGCCGGCATAAAAAGCAAGTAGCACTCGTTCCCACCAGGGCGCGAAGTCTGAATAGGCAGAAATGAGATCGAGGCAATTCTGATAAGCGCCGAGTCGTGTTCTTGCGAAGAGCTTTACTTCCCAGGTCACTGAATTTCCCTCCAACATCAAAGTTGTCAGTCGAGTTCGTAGATTTGCAAAGCGCATACCTTTGTCCGGTCATGATCCGGACTGATCTCAAACCTAGATCAAAGGTCTGGATCTACGTGAGAAAACTGATTGTGTTAGCAGACGAAAGGGCGAAGACAGGATGTGGTGACCGGCGCAAAACGGATTTGCGGCGCGGCCCGATTGTTTCGGTTGGAGTCGACTTGGGTATTGCAGTTGGAGCGCAAGTAACTTACTGCACTGTAACGCCTTGGCTTAAGGAAGGGTTGAATGTTTTCACTTCTCCTGCCGATTTGTTGGGTTCAGTTCAGAATTCCCGCCTGGCTTGTCCGCACCTAGTTTGCAACCCAAACACTGAAGCTCAGCCTCCGAAGTCAAAAATAAATTCGTAACTGGTTAGAGATCTCTTGACAGCGCCGCCTTCAAATTCTAATCTTGTAGCCGAAATTGAAAGTCATTTTCAATTAGCCATTACCAGAGACAACAATAATGATTAATAAAAGCTTGGGCCCCTGCTCTCTTCGCATCTGGGCCATGTGGCTCGTGCTACCAATTTGCGCCTCAGCGCAGTCCAGCAGTAGCTCAATTTCGGGACGGGTGCTGGATCAGAATTCAGCGGCCATAAGCGGTGCGAGAGTTACCTTAAACGCAACCAATTCCCTCAGCGAACTCGCGGTTATCACTGACGAGAGTGGGCGGTTTCGTTTCGAGGGTCTGGTAGCTGCTGAGTATCGCCTCGTTATCAAGCAAGCGGGGTTTACTACTTCTGAAACAGTTATCAAGGTTATAGGGACCGGAAATGACGCGATCGAAGTTCTGCTTCAAACGGCTCCAATAGCGGAATCCGTACTGATCACCAGCAGCCATCTGCTAACGACACCTGAATCGATGGAAAGGACTCCAGGGTCATTCGGTATTGTTGATGCACAGGTACTTGAGCGGAGCCGAGCTCTGACCTCCACCGAAGTTTTACGCAAAGTTGCCGGCGTTAACGTACGGGATGAAGAGGGTTTCGGCTTGCGGCCAAACATTGGGATTCGTGGTATGAATCCCACGCGATCCACCAAACTCCTGCTGCTCGAAGACGGCATACCTCTTACCTACGCCCCCTATGGCGATAACGCCTCTTACTATCATCCGCCCATCGATCGTTTTGAAAGTATTGAGGTGCTCAAGGGTTCGGGCCAGATAGCCTACGGTCCGCAAACGGTTGGCGGAGTCATTAACTATCTCACGCCTCTACCCCCGCAAAAGCGCGAGGGCTCGATCAGTGTCACGGGCGGGAACCGTCACTATTTCAACTCCCACTTGAACCATGGCGATACCCTGAGCAATACGGGATTGCTTTTCGGATTCACGCGCAAGCAGGGAAAGGGGTCCCGCGAAAATAATCGGTCAGGTCTTAATGATCTTAACTTCAAATCTGTCACTAGTCTCAGTTCTAAACAGGCCCTGACTTTCAAGTTCAATTACTACGGAGAAGAGTCGAACGTCGGCTACTCAGGTTTACGAGAGGACGAGTTCCGCGCCAACCCACGGCAGAATCCCTTTCGCAACGATTTCTTTTACGGCCGTCGTGCCGGCGCTTCCCTTACCCATGCCTACGTGTTTAATCCTGAAGTTGTGCTGACGACCAACCTCTATGGATCCTATTTTCGCCGTCACTGGTGGCGGCAATCGTCGAACTCGAACGAACGTCCTAATGACGCCGCCGACCCGCTCTGCGGCGGCATGAGTAATCTCAACACTACCTGCGGCAACCAGGGACGCCTGCGGCGCTACTTGTTCGCAGGCCTCGAGCCCCGGGTCCACATTACAAAACGTGTTTTTGGTCTGAGGAGTGAACTAGACGTCGGCTTCAGGGTGCATGTCGAAGATCAAGAGCGGGTGCAAAAAAACGGCGACCGACCAACCTCCAGGGACGGGGTCGTCGTTGAAAACAATGAGCGCAGGAATCAGGCGTATTCGGGGTTTGTACAGCATCGGCTTGTTTTCGGAAACATGACAGTCACGCCAGGGCTCCGCATTGAGCACGTGAAGTATCAGCGCACGAACCGGCTCCTTGCCGTAAAAGGCAAAACCGAACTGACGCAACTGGTGCCTGGATTGGGAGTTTCCTATCGCCCTGGCGATAGGCTAACGATTTTTGCAGGAGCACATCGCGGCTTTGCCCCTCCTCGCACCGAAGACGTTATTAACAACTCAACGGGCGGCAGTGTCGACCTCGACCCTGAGCTGAGTTGGAACTACGAAGGCGGAATGCGGGCCAGGCCGCATTCCGCCGTGAGCCTCGAGAGCACGTTCTTTCGCATGGATTACGAGAATCAGATTGTGCCGGCAAGTCTCGCTGGTGGTGTCGGTTCCACATTCACAAATGGAGGTAAGACGCTCCACCAGGGAGTTGAAGTCTCCCTCGCATTTGATACGGCCACCATTTTAAGACGACGATACAATCTGTATCTGCGGTCTGCTTACACCTTTTTGTCGGTGGCGGACTTTAGCGCGATCCGGTTCAGCAGCGTGCCCGGCTTCACCAGTGTCAGTGTGTCTGGGAATCGCCTTCCATATGCTCCGGAACACCTTCTCAATACGAGCATCGGTTACACTCACTCAAGCGGTATTGATACTTTTCTGGAGGCGGTCTACGTAGGTTCGCAGTTTAGCGAAGACTTGAACCGCATTAATCCCATTACAGCCAACGGGCAAACCGGGCTTATTCCCAGCTACACAATCTGGAACGCCACGGCTAACTACAAGTTGGAAAGATTGCACACTACACTGTTTGTGACAGCCAAGAATCTTTTTGACCGTCTGTATGTCGCTGACCGGGCCCGTGGCCTGCTACCAGGACCGCCGCGAGGAGTACAAGCCGGCTTTAAGTTTGAATTCTAGGGATTGTCCGACAGATGAAAGAGAATCAGGATAGAAGTGGCCACCCGCGAAGTGACTCTGCATAAGCTTCAGTAATTCCGATCTTCACGGACGTAGGTTATAATCCCCGCGCTCGATCAGAAACCAAGCTGTAAAAAGAAGCATGTGCACGAAGCGTGAAGGAAAGTAGATCACTCGATGGACGCAAAGAAACTTGAACATTTTCGCACCCTTCTGGTCTCACAACTCCCACAGCTCAATGAACATATTTGGGAAGATCAGGCTGCCGCTCTTGAATTGTCGGATGACGGAGTGAAGGACAGTAGCGATCTCTCAATGATGGACGTCAATAAAGAACTTGCCTTGCAACTTGGCGAACGTGAGTCTCAGATGGTTGCTGATATTGATCAAGCGCTCTTAAGAATCAGAGAAGGAAGTTACGGCGTATGTGCTCGTTGCGGTAAGCACATCGAAGAGCGCCGGCTTGAAGCTTTGCCCACCGCTAGATACTGCGCGGCCTGCCAGGCGGCTATCGAAGCCGCCAACGGAGACGACGAAACATCCACACTCTAGGTAGCACAGACTTTAGTCTGTGACACCTTGCCTCATTCAACCCCCCAACTATCGATGCTAGAAATCACAGACTAAAGTTTGTGCCACTTGACCTCAAGCCTTCGGGTGAGCTTTGTCGTAGACCTTGATCAGTTTCTCCATCGAGACATGCGTGTAGATCTGCGTCGAGGAGAGACGGGCGTGGCCCAGGAGCTCCTGAATGTCACGCAAGTCCGCGCCACTGTCGAGCAGATGAGTCGCAAAGGAATGGCGCAGGGCGTGCGGGCTGATGTCGTGCATGCCGGCGCAGATGCGAATGTATTTTTCGACCATCCTGCCAACCGAGCGTGTCGTAATTCTCGTGCCCTGGTAGTTCAGAAATATCGCCTGCGGCTCGCGCTCAGAAACTGCCGCCTGGTTGAGAAAGCGATCGCGGGCGCCCAAATAGCCCTTCAACGCTTCGCTCGCAGGATCGCCGAAAGGAACGATGCGTTCCTTTCGTCGTTTGCCGGTCACGCGAATTAATTTATTCTTGAAGTCCACGTCGGATAGATCCATTTTGGTAAGTTCCGAGACGCGCATGCCCGTCGCGTACATCAATTCCAGCATGGCCCGATCGCGCTTGCCCAGATCGGTTTCCGTGTCCGGTGTCTCGATGAACTTGATGGCTTCCTCAATTGAGAGATGTCGCGGCAGTCTTTTCTCCAGACGCGGCGTCGAGACGAGCTTCGCCGGGTTAACCTCGATCAGACCCTCCCGCACCAGAAACTGGAAGAAGGTGCGCAGGGCCGCAAGCTTGCGAGCCACCGAGGTCTTTTTCTTTTGGGCCGAATGAAGAGTTGAAAGCCAATCACGAATTGTGATGTGATCGATTTCGTGGATGTCAGGTGCGTTTCTCTTACCCGAACGTCGATCAGCGGGAGCTAGGTAATCGAGAAACTGGTTGAGGTCGCTCCGGTAATTACGCAACGTGTGTTCGCTGACGTTGCGTTCGTAACGCAGGTGATCGACGAACTGGGCTAACAGTTGCTCCATGAGATTAGTAAGAGCGATCTAGCCGCGGATTTGCGCGGATGAACGCAGATCTGAGAAAACAAAAAAACGTCCTCAGATAAGAGGAAAACCGCGCAATGAAAATTGCATTCAACGAACGGATCTTTGTTCGGTTCTGATCCGCGTTCATCCTCGTAAATCCGCGGCTGTTTCTTTCACCAGAGACTCCCTTACCAATCACCAGATCCGGCGGTGGATCTCTTCCGCGAATAGTAAACCTTGCGGGCACGCACGCTAACATCTTTTCGAGATTTTACTTGCAGGTCGATGACGTGATAGCGCCCATCTCTCTGCGCCTCCGGCTGGTAATAACTCAAGATGTATTGTTGTGCCAGATCAGCAGCGATTTGTCTAAATGCTGCCTCGAGGTCCGAACTTGTTCTGGGAATGAACGCAGATCCACCGGTCTGTACTGCTAGTTGCTCCATGCGTCGTTCGGCAGCAAGGGCGCGCAGGTTTGCACCCTCGTACAGACCCGTTTGCACCACGAAAACCTGGCAATCGTCCGCCAGGACGCGCCGCAGCGTCGTTTCAAAGTTGGCGTCACTGGTCGTTTCGATTCCATCAGAAACTATGAGAATAACTCTACGTCCCACGTATGGCCGCAGGTAAGCAGCCGCATCTATTATAGCGTCGAAGAGTGAGGTCCCACCTTCTGGATTACCGAAGCTGGAGATCGTCGCTTCCAACCTTCCTATATCGCTGGTCATGGGTTGAGCGAGATAACTGCGCGTTTCAACGGAGAATATCGCCGCCCCATCCGAAGGGCGCATCACTCTGCGAAAAAAATGTATGGCAGCTTGCTTCTCGAACTCTCGCGCAGAAATGGTACTGCCACTATTGTCGAAAAGCATTGCCAGCCGAACAGGCAACTCCGAGCGAGTAATATCGCTAATCGACTTAAGCTGACCATCAACCCATAACTCAAAATCCTCGAGCTTCAAACCGCTTACCGCATGACCTCGGGTGTCGATTACCGAGGCTGGTATCGGTACCAGGTTCGATGAGATGTGTACAACGTCCCCGGGATCGACATGGTCCCCTGCTTCGCTCTGCGGGTCAGCTGAAAGGATCGGAAGTGGAGGTTTTTGTGAAGTGGGTGGCTGAGAAGGCCGGACGATGGGACCTTGACCAGGTTTCGGCTTGGGCTTTGGGTCCTTCATCCGCCCCGACTGGTCGGCGCTCGCTGACAAAACCGACGTAAAGGTCAGGGCAAGTGCAATTAGAACAATCTTAATGAATGACTCCGCTTGCTCTCGCCGGAAGGCCGGCGTCACCGCGCCGCCTGCAATACTGTTAGGTGATGATTTGTTTCTTGAAGCCAAGCGCTCCACTCTTTCAGGGCCAATTCGACCTGGAATTGATGGCGATCACGCTTTCTACGAAAGCGGTGTCGATCTTGTTCATCTAACGGCTCCAGCAAAGCGAAAGTAATATTAACAGGCTGGAAATTCTTAGTTTCCGCATTTGCGACATAACGCGCCAGCGCTCCGGTGGCGCTTCGAGTTGGAGCTTCAATGAGCGGTTGGCTGGTTGCGAGTCTGGCTGCATTCACTCCCGCCAACCATCCCATCGCTACCGACTCCACATACCCCTCAACTCCGGTTATCTGCCCAGCGAAAAAGATCTCCGGTCGTTCACGCATCTGCATCGTCGGCCTGAGCACACGTGGTGAACAGATGTAAGTATTTCGATGAATTTGTCCAAACTGTAAAAACTCGGCACTTTCCATTCCGGGAATCAGGCGCAAGACTCTCGATTGCTCTCCGTATCGTAGATGATTCTGGAAGCCAACCAGGCTGTACGCGTCAGCCATTAAATTTTCCTGACGCAACTGCACCACCGCATAGGGCTCCCGGCCGGTGCGCGGATCCACAAGTCCCACGGGTTTCATTGGTCCATAGCGAAGTGTGTCAACACCTCGTCTTGCCAACTCCTCAATGGGCAGGCACGATTCAAACCACCGCGTTTCTTCAAAGCGTTGCAGCGGAACACTCTTCGCTTCAATCAGCGCCTGATAGAAGACAGCATACTGCTCGCGATCAAATGGGCAGTTAAGATAATCGTCGCCACCTTTACCGTAACGAGCAGCTGGGAATGCAATCGAACGATCAACTGAATCGGCAGTGACTATCGGCGCAATCGCATCGTAGAAATAAAGCTGATCATTGCCGGTGATTTTCATGATCTCGGACGTAAGCGCCTCAGATGAGAGCGGCCCTGTAGCGATGATCACAATTGCGCCTTCGGGAATTAGGGTAACTTCTTCGCGAACCAGTTCGATATTCGGTTCCCCTTCAATTTTTTCGGTGACGTACTCAGCGAACAACTGCCGATCGACGGCGAGGGCGGATCCGGCAGGCACGCGGGTGGCGGTTGCAGCTTCCATAACCAAAGATTCTGCCCGTCTTAATTCTTCCTTGAGTAAATAAGGAGCGGTTCCCGGCTCGTCAGTCTTCAGTGAGTTTGAGCAGACAATTTCAGCCAGCTTATCCGTTCGATGGGCCGGTGTTTGGAGGACCGGCCGCATTTCGAAGAGACGTACCTGCGCCCCCGCGCGAGCCGCTTGCCACGCAGCTTCAACTCCAGCCAGTCCGCCGCCGATGACTATGACATCGACCATTACGGCTTCTTCTCCGGTTCAACAGCTTTCGGCGCGTCAAGTTTGTAATCACCCACGTTGCCTTTGAAATGTTTATAATCGCTCCACTCGATGGTTTTGTTCACATCGCCTCCCGCGAACAGGAGCACTTTTACGGACAGGTTGATCTGGGCGAGGCGCGGCAGCCAGACTCCCTCCTCCATTCGCGTCTGCTCAATCACGAATCCCGCACCCGGGCGCAGCGAAAGCAGCAGGCCCCCTGCCATCTTGAAGCTCTCCGCGAGTCGCGCTTCAAGTCGCATGACTTGCTTATCAACCGGATCAATCCAGACTACGCCGACAACTTTCGAGATCAGGTTCTCCTGGCGGTTACGGGGGCGGTAGCCAGGACGAGGCCGGAAATCGAAGACAACAGCATCACGTTCGCGAAACCGTTCGTGGCGCGGAGATACAAACTCGCAAACCTTTAAGAACTGCGAGATGACAGGGTCATCGTCCTCGTCTGCCTTCGCCGGCGTCGCCCTTTTTCGCAATCGTTCTGCGCGACGGCGCACTGCTTTCTCTCCGTTCTTCTCACGATCGCGGTCCGCTTTCAAAAATTCCTCTGTAACACGCTTTGATTCCTTCGCTGCACGTTCACCGGAAAGCGGCACACCGTTCTCGCTTACCAGTTTCGTAATCGGTTCTCGGTCGGTCAGGGGAAATACTTCAAAAACCTTGACTGTCTCCTTTTTGACCTCACCCTTGCCGTTGATCTCTCTGTCAGTCTCCTTTTGCATGAAGGCGTACTCCGAGACCCGCTTCTCCACCAATTCCTGATTGCGTCCGACTTCGCGCAGCAGAGCCGCCACATCCAGCGATTCCACAGCGACCGGAGGATCGAAAGCTGTCTCAGGAATCATCGTGTTGTAATTTACCCGCTGAAGTACGAAAGTCAGTTCTCCGGATCCATCCGTGGTCAAACTGACTCGATGTGGTTCAAGAATATGGCCGGAGGCTCCGGCCATACGATAGTCGGCGAAGCGCGTAGTCGTTCTGTGCGCTTGGTCTTCAATTTTCTCGAGCAATTTGGTTTTCGCGCTAAACCAGTAGCGAAGCGTGGCTCCATTGCGGGTGGAAAATTCGACGACGTAGGCGGGATCAGAAGCCAAATCGCTCAGCGAAACGACCCGGGCCATGACATTCAGCTTCTTGTAGTCAACCAGACGGTTCGCATCCAACAGCGACTTAAGCTTCGCGGCCGAGGCCTCGGAGCCGGTAAGAGTGCGCAATTGCCCGTCCAAACCGTACACCCAAGCCGAACGTGTATTTGCGGCCGAAATGATCTGGCCGTTACCAAACGTCATCTCGGTACGATTTGAACCAGGCGCCTTTATCTGCGTCCTGGCTGTTCCCATCGGTTGATCACTAAGTTGAATAATCCAATCGTAAGCAGCGTCGCGGATGGCCGCGATTCGTTTCTTACCACCGCCCGCTTTGAGGTAGTTGTCTACAACCTTCTCGGCCGAAGGTAATTTCCGCGCGCGTATTGCCTTCTTCTGAGCAAGAAGCGAATCGGCTAGGCAGCTTATGACGACGGCTAGTATCGCTGCGGTCCGCAGGCCACTCAGACCGAGGCATAGCAACCTGCGTGGCCGACTCCAGTTGTGCCCTTGAAGCACTGTCTCGTTATTCGGGATCACTTCTTCCCAGCGGTCTTCCCCGCGCCTTTATTACCACTCTTGGCTGCTGACTTTGTTGACGACTTCTTTTTTCCGGTTGCCGCAGCTTCTTTCTTCCTCTTCTTCTCGACCTTCTTGCGCGCGGCTTCCATTATCTGCTTTACCCGCTCCGCCTGGGTTGGACGCTTTTCCTCCTTGCCGCCAATCGAGTGCTGATCCAGTTGTTCGGTGAGCTCGCCCTGGTTTTTCTGATACTCAAACTCGTTAACCTGACCGCCCCCGATTCTGGAAGTATCAAGGTTTCGCATCTGTTCCCTACCCATATCTTCTCCTCCGTTTTGGTCGGCTGCTTGACACTACGAACTGCGCATTCGTATAGTGCAATTCTTGAAAAGGCACCCCGTTTAGCTTGAAAAGCCGGCTTAGCTCAGCTGGTAGAGCGTCTGATTCGTAATTAGAAGGTCGCCGGTTCAATTCCGGCAGCCGGCTCCACAGGTCTTCCGCACTAGATCATACAGCATCAGCCCAGCCTGCCCCAGTATGATCGAATGTGGGGCCCTCTTGAATATCTCGCTACGCAGCGGATACCAACGGAAGCGAACAGCCAAGTGAGTCACAAAGGAGTTCTCCCATGAAAAACACTCTTACATTCGCCCTGGTGTTTTCTGTCCTGGCACTAGGTCTTAGCCTATCCACCTTCGCCCAAGACAACACGACTCGCACCCCAGTTTCAGTCGTGGCAGAGGGCAATAGGCTACAGGATGGACTAAATGGTCCAGTCCGCCGCGTTAGAGTGGAAACCGCAAAGGTCATTCCGAAAGGGGGCAACTGGGTTGAGGGACCGCGCGAAGTGATCGGAATCACAACTTACGATTCGGCAGGAAAAAAGATTGACGACGTCGCCTATCCCGTGGAAGGCAGCACCGTATCGGGCAAAGAGCAGTATCTTCATGATGATAAAGGAAACGTCGTGGAGATGATCTTACGGAGCAGCGAGGGTTCTATACTCAGCAAAGAGGCCTACAAGTATGAATTTGACCAGTTGGGTAATTGGACAAAAATGAGCAGTTCAGTCGCTGTATATGAAAACGGGAAAATTACTTTCGAACCGACTCAGATCACCTATCGCGCTATCAGCTATTATTACAGTCAAGCAATCGAGAAACTCAACTCCCCTTCAATTAAGCCTCAGGGAAAATCGGCGGCGAGTAATTCCACACTTCCCCCAGTCTCAAGCGGATCGCCGTCAGGGTCTCCTCGCCCTTCGACACCTAGCGCCGCCGCGGGAAGCGCTACTATTCAACCGGCGTCAGACGCCGCGAATGCCCGCGCTATTAGAGAGCCAGTTTCAGCGCCTGCTTCAGTTGCGGCAGACAAGAGCAGCACTGATGCAGCCACCCCAAGCGCAACAACAAGCGAGACCCGTACGACTCCTGTTGAGGCCCCGGCAAAAAGTGTAGTTCAACATGTTGCAGAAGATGTCCTGCGCAATGCGGCCATAGATTTACCCAAGCCTGAGTATTCAGATGCGGCCTTGCTTGCCCGAGCCAGCGGGAGAGTAACAGTCCAGATATTGGTCGATGAGAACGGCAATGTTACGAATGCTCAAGCAACTTCTGGTCACCCTCTCCTGGGAGCGGCAGCAGAAGCCGCAGCGCGTAGGGCGCGCTTCTCACTCATTAAAGCCACTGGTAGTGCAACAAGAGTTTATGGCGTAATACGTTATGACTTTGTCCCGCCAACTCCAGTCAGCGAAACAGCCCTCGCGACGGGTCCGACAATCGATAGAAATCCGCCGATACCTGTCGACCGCAAACCAGAGGTAGCGCCGATTCCTGAGAGAGCCGCTGTCGTTGAATCGGAACCGAAGGCCTCGGAAAATTATTTGGAGGCGGCCAGGCCCTTTTACGACAAAGGTGTGAAATTCCAAGCATCAGGCCGTTTTGCAGAAGCGGCTGAGGCATTCAATCAAGCCGTCAAACTGAATCCCAACGATGCTGATTCCTATGCGAGACTTGGAATGGCGTATTCTGCGATGCTCAAACACAAAGACGCGATCCCCGTCTACGAAATGGCACGTCAAATCGATAGAAGCGTGCTCAGTGCGCCTGCTTACTACATGTGGGGCCACTCTTATCTGGCGCTTGAGAAGACTTCGGAGGCACTCAAAGCCTTCAAGCAGGCTCTCCAAATCATTAAAGCCCAAAGCATCGATCCTGACCGAAAAGCAACGCAGGCTTATCCGTCGCTTGAACAACTGCACTACGGTATGGGAATCGCCTACCTGAATTTGAAGCGTTTCTCCGACTCAATTGATGAACTAAGACAAGTGGTGGCCCTGAACCGCAAGAATGCGGCAGCCTATTACGCGCTTGCAATAGCCTACCTTTCCAACGGTAATCGAAGGGAAGCTGAGAATCAGCAAAGAACTCTCCGACCGCTCGACTCTGATCTGGCCCAGAAGCTTGGCAGCGCTCTTGCTATTGGCGGACTCCTTCCCGGTTGTCGCACCATTGCATGCCGGTAAAATCGGACCTTCTGACTCCTGACCAGTCTCGCGCCTCTTCTCAGGGCTTTTACCAACCTGACTGGTCGCCAAATCTGAATGAGGGCCATAGAGAGACACAGAGAAAAGATCGGTTATCATCTGGCCCATGGCGATTAAGTCTAAGCGCGCTAAAGCTCCGCAAACAATTTGTGACGGCGCGCGCAAAGGCGCGATGCCGGCGGCTATCAAACCGATGCTGGCGACGCTTCTCGACGAAGCCTTTTCGGATCCTGACTGGCTGTTCGAAACCAAGTGGGATGGTGTCCGCGCGATCTGTTTTATCAGAAACGGTAAAGCACGCTTCATCTCCAGAAATCAAATCGAGATGACATCGCAATATCCCGAGTTAGCGGACATCGCTCAAAGTATCCGTGGCACGAGTGTAATTCTCGACGGCGAGATTGTGGCCCTGGACGCCAAGGGCGTTTCGAGGTTTCAGTTACTGCAACCGCGACTTGGACGAAAGAATGCCGGTGACATTAGACGACTTGCAGCAACTACCAGGATTGCATTTTACGTCTTCGACATCCTCCATCATGACGGTTTCGATCTGATGGGATGCAAACTGATCAACCGCAAGACCACGCTGGAAGGAATACTCAAGCCCTCAAAAAACGTCAGATACTCCGACCACATCGTTGGTGAGGGCGAGAAGCTTTTCGAAGAGGTCGCGAAAGTCCCCCTGGAAGGAGTGATCGCCAAACGCCTGGAGAGCACTTACGCGCAACGACGCAGCGCCGATTGGCTTAAAATAAAATCTATCCAACAATCGGAGGTGGTCATCGGCGGCTACACGGAACCGCGAAACTCACGCGAATATTTCGGTGCGCTCGTCGTCGGCCTTTACCGCGATGGCCGACTCCATTATGTTGCGCATATCGGTGGAGGTTTTAACCATCAGACGCTAGCGCAAACTTACAAGCTAATGCAGCCCCTCAAGACCAACGACTGCCCCTTCGTTAACAAACCCAAGACCAACGAACCTGTTCAGTGGGTAAAACCCAAGCTGGTAGCTCAGGTCAAGTTTTCCGAGTGGACAGCCGACGAAAGAATGCGCCACCCGGTTTTCCTGGGTCTGCGTCAAGACAAGAAGCCTGAGGATTGCGTCTTCGAGATAAAGCGCGACACCGATCAGGTTCTGACTAAGACCGCCCGCAAATCCAGACGGTAAGGAAATCCCGTCGTTACGGTGTTTTCAGTCTTCGGGCCAAACTGGGTTTCAGGAATTGTTGAAAGAGCGGCTCAGCACCGTCTCAACGAGCTGGTAACGCGTTAACCACTGTAAAGTCATCAAGTTAGCTGGAGGGACGCAGCAGACCGCGGAAGATTCCCTGCACCGCAATTTGTTTTGCCGGCAGAGTCATCGGTTGGAGTTGAGAGTTGGCTGGATGGAGTTCGACGTTGGGGCCACGTCGAAAGAGGCGCTTGAGTGTCGCCTGGTTCTCGTCGATAAGTAGGGCCACGACAATTTCACCATCGCGGGCGTCGGTGCGGTTCTCGATCAACGCAATATCGCCGTCGCATATGTGCTCATCGATCATCGAATCGCCTTTCACGCGCAGCGCATAGACTCGCTCCGGACGCACGCGTCCGAGCAGGAAACGCGGCACCGGGATCGTTTCCGCATTTTCGACCACATCAATGGGTGCACCGGCAGCCACTTGGCCCAGGAGTCTGACCTCACAAAGCGCATCGCTGTCATCAACCTTAACAGTTAGAGCAAAGGCGCCGTCTTCATTCTTGCGTGTCAGCAATCCGCGCTTCTCGAGAGCGGCAACATGCTTGGCAATTGTTGCTCTCGACTTAACTCCGAAGTGTCTGGCTATCTGGGCGTAGGAAGGCTCGTGACCATGTCGCTCGAGAAAGCGAGTGAGATAATCAAGTATCTCTTTTTGTCGTTGCGTGCGTGGGAGCATGAGTTCGAGTGTGCCGCCGCCAGATACCTGATGGTTAATTGATGAAGAACAATCCGAAAAGACAACGAGGCATTCTAGGTCGCACAAACAAAGGCGTCAAGCCTTTGTGCCGATCAAACAATACATTATGGTTGCAATTTGTTAACGGACCGAGTAGCGCGAAAGTGTCCTCGGCAAAATGCGGACACTGGGAGGCATCTTGCTTAACGGCATCGGCTTTCCAGTTAGTATCTCGGTCGCCTTCATACCGTAGACAGCTTCGTTAAGATCATTGTCGGGATTTATCACTGCACCCTTCAATGCCGCGCCAATGAAGGCGCCCTTGCTGCGTGAGTAGGAGAGGATTCCGGCATCGAGGGTGGTGTTTGTGGATGCCCCAACTTCGCGACCAACCGGACCAGCGACAATGCCGGCTTCGCCGCCCATTTCAAACTTATCTTCGAGCAGGCCCTTTAAACCTTCTTCGTTCATGATCAAAAACACGTAGTCATTCTTTTGCGCACCTATCTGCGCCCCAAAGCTTCCGCCGCCCAGGTTGAAGAACGCAGGGGCGCTCCAGCCTCGTCTTACGCGTCTGGTAATTACTCCCTGCCCGCCGCGTCCACCCACAATGAATGCCGCTTTAATCACACCCGGGAAGACCGCAATAGCCTCAGCCTTATCCAGCAACTCCTTGGGAATCGCTTTATCTCTGACGTTCATGATCTCGGTAAATGTCTTCGCCGCCGTGCTTGCATGACGCGCCGCGTCCGCGGTCCTCGATTTTTTCTGCGCCGGCACCGAAACTGTAGAAAGCGCCAGTAAAATGGCCATACTGACCGCCACGGTTATATTTCTTCGAATTGAAAAGTTCATAACTAATACTCCCTTCAGACATCTGGTTATCCAGCGAGCGAAAGGGAGAATCATTTCGCTGTTTCGCGTAAAGATCCGCTCGTCTGTTTGCTGTAATAGTACACGCAGGGACGTGATTACGGTAGCGGAGCCGTTGTGTGTGGTTCTAAGTTGAGAGGTTGGCTGGTCGAACAAACGATCTACGAAACCCCACGTACGAACGCGAAGAAGTTGTTGGACATCCTTCGTCTAGATGGCGAACCTCAGTCACTGGTTCGCAGAGACGTATTCCAAAAGGTAGCGGCGCAACTTGTCCCGGTTTGCTTTGCGGTAAGCCGGGTAGTCCATCGCGATGTCCGGATTCGCGCGAGCAAATAGCACGTAAGCTTCGATCAGGCCCTTATCATGGAGCATAACCAAGCGATCAAGCATCGGGTCGAGCTGCCTGATTTTACCTTCTTTGAGCTGATCCTTTACCAAACCAGCGACATTGCTTAGCGCTTCCGCCTCTTCACGCAAACTGTGGCGGTAGCTCTTTTCATTTGGAAACTCTTTGGCAAACTTCTCCGTCCCCCAGGTTGCTCGCGTGATGCCGTAGAACATCCAGGCGGACGACCCGTCAGCTTTATCGCTGAGAGACTTCGGGTCGATTGTGATAGTCATCTTATTGTCTTTGAGCGGTGAGACATTGGTCGGTACATCGATGCGTGGATGACCAAGCGTGACACCGTACTGGTTCGCCCATTGAGTGAGACCAACCCAGGCCCGGCGGTTGTAGGGCTCCGCAACAATGGCCCCGACGAACTTCTGGCGTGACTCCTCGCGCTTGCTCTGTCCCATCATCAGGGCATCGCCCCAATAACGGTAGCCTGTCTCGCGATTTGGGTTAATCTCGACGGCCCTGGCGAACCACCTTCCCGCCTTCTCCATCAACTCGTATTTCTCACGTGCCTCGGTTGCGGCGTGTCCCTTTTTGAAGTACATGTCGCCAGCGTATAGCGCCGCTTCATAAAGTCTCGGATCAATTCTGAGAGCACGCTCATAGGCAGCCAGCGCTTTGTCGAGCTCGCCCCGTACAAACGCTTCCTCGCCCTCGCGGATCGCCTTCTCCGCTTCACGAAGGTTCGAGAAGGGCGTGTCAGTTGGATCGGCGGACGCGAGCGCATCTAGCGTCACCCTCGTGAGGTTACTGTCGTCGCCCAACTCGTTCGACTTAATTAGAATCTGCCGGGCACGCTCGAGCACTACCTTGCGAGCTACGTTGTCTTTCATCGCGGTTGCGGTCGCATAGAGGGCAAAGCCGAGACGGGAGAGGATGAACACGTCATTAGGATTAGCCACGACAATTTTTTCAAGCAGCGGCACTGCCTCGACGTAGTTGCTGGACTCATAAAGCTTCAGCGCGCGCGCACGCTCCGGATCATCCACCCGCTGATGACCGCGAGCCGGGAGAGAGGCACCTTGTAGCAGCGTCAGCATCACGAGGACGCAGACTGGGAACTTCAAATAAGGAATGAAGGCCAGTGTCTTTACCGGCATGGTATGTCCTTTAGCGAGAGTTAAGGTTCTTCTGCCGCTTGAGCTTTCAGTTAATACTACACGTTAGCTCGGCATAGCTAATAGCTGTCTGCTTGTCCTGACTCAGGGCGAAGACTCAGAACGTCAAGCTGTAGCTCATCCCCGGATCGCGGCCTTTCACCATGATCAATGACAGCGCGTGGCGCTCGTGGGAGAAGATAAGCAGCGGGTGAACGTTGACTCCGTTGTAGGTGGCCAGAATAGAAAAGTTCTTGTTTAAGGAAACACTCAATCCGCCAATGGGGCGTACGCGATGCTCGTAGGTACCGTAAGTTGCCCCGACGTAAGGAGCAATCGGCAAGCCGGTTTCGCGACGCAGATTCTTGCTGAAGGTCGCGAAGAACGACTGGCCTGAGGGAGTGCCGATGCGATCAGTGCTCGTTCCCAGCATCAAAGCCGGCCGTCGCCTGGTTTCAGTCAATACCAGAAGATTTGCGAGCGGTGCGAACTCTCCGGCGCGGGGATTGTACTCAATGCCCAGTTGCAAGCGCGGGTGAAATCTATACGTGAGCGTTGTGCGCACTGCGGCGCGGGGGATCTGGTTCGCGAGCAGGCGCACACCCAGCGTCCATCTATGCTTGCTGTCATTCGCTGCCCCGCTCACGGCGCGGCCCTCGCCAGGTCAAAGAGGTCAACTCGGCACGAGAGAAGCCTCGACATGAGCGCGCCTGGAGGCGATCTCGCCTTTTATCAACTTCGCATCGTGGGCTAGCAGGGTATCAATTTGTTTTTTCAGCTCGATGCGGGTAACTGTCGCGGGTTGAAGCGCGACAATCTTGCCGTCACGACCGATGATCGCCGTTCCCGGCAGGGCGGGCCCTAATCCAAAGCGCTTCATATCATCCGTCGTGGCGCCGAGCCAAACCGGGAAGTTGATCCGAGTCTCCTTTACAAACTGCAGTACCTTTGATCTGTCTGCAAGTGTATCAGCGCCGGCGCCAATGACCTGCACTCCCAAAGCCGCATAGTCGTTTTGAATCGCCGCCAGATCCGGCATCTCTGTGCGGCAGGGAATGCACCACGTGGCCCAGAAATTCAACACTACAATCTTGCCGCGATATCCGCTGAGGTGCTGGTCTACGCCGAACAGATCCTTTAGCGTGAGTTCTGGATCGGTGCCGAGCACGGATGTCTGCTGCGCCTTTTCCTTGGCAGGGGCTAGAACTTTGAACTCGTCGACCGCCAAATACTGTTTGTCTTTCTTCGGAGTGAGTAGTCCTGAAACCTGAACCCACTTTCCGATGTACGTCAACCACTCTTCGCTGTTTTGTTTGAATTGTCCCGCTTCGATCAGGTACAGCTTGAATTCGTCTCCATGTTTGACCGCCACAGCGGGAGGAACGCCCTTCACCGCACAGTCGGAGGCGCATTGAATATCGGCCGGGGTGCCATAGGCGGTAGTCTTCCGATCAGCTTCAAACCAACACTCGGAACATACGAGCTGCCCTTCCAGCGTCACCCTCTTTGTCGCGGATTCCTGTGAGCTTGCGGCGGAGCTCGCGAGGGCCACGAGCGCTGTCACGATCAGAAGATTTGAAAGGACGCGTAATGGATAACATCGCTGCGAGGTCATTATGATCACTTCCTATTCCGAATCACGAAGGTCAAGCGCTTCATACCCGAGACCTCAATGCTGGTGCTGTTCGGCTGAGTACTTCTCAATAATCCTTTCGCGCACCTGCTCGGGTGTCAGCCTCTCGTTTTTTTGCAACTGGTAAGCTAACAGGGCTTCATCGACACAGACGGCGCAGTGGGAGGCATGGTCATCCACGAAACAAGTGTGCAAGCTCTTGTGTCCGAACGCTTTATCGCACTCGCAATAACAAGGCAGCTGAGCCAGGGTCTCGGGAATCTTTTTGGCTACGTCATACGCTTCTCGCGCCTTACCGAAGAACTCTGAGGACGCCAGGGTTGGAGGAAGGCTTCCGACTTCAGCAGCCGTTTGAAACGCCGGGATTCGCGGAGGGGCATGGTTATGGGCGGCCGCGTCCGTATTAGCCGCCGGTGCTGCGAGATTCGCAGGTTTGTACGCTATCTCGGCGGCGTTATCTCCGGGTTTCAACATCACCAGAGTCCCGGCGCCCAGCGCCAGGATGACGATAATTATAAGTAGGAACTTCGTTTTCATTTTATCGATAATCTCCAAAAACCAGGCTTTAATGCTCGTTGTTGTTGCTATCCCGACTTGAGGCGCCCACGGAAAGACACCCCTACAATTTACAAGCGTGCGTTACGCAGTCGCAGCGCATTACCAATGACCGAGACTGAGCTAAAGCTCATTGCGGCAGCCGCTATCATGGGACTAAGCAGGATACCCAAGAATGGATAGAGCGCACCAGCGGCTATGGGTACGCCAAACGCATTGTATACAAAGGCAAAGAAAAGGTTCTCTTTGATGTTTTTCATTGTCGCCCGGCTCAAACGTATCGCGCGCACTATGCCACGCAAGTCCCCTTTGACCAGCGTTATGCTCGCGCTTTCCATGGCTACGTCAGTGCCAGTTCCCATTGCTATGCCCACGTGCGCCTGGGCCAGGGCCGGTGCATCGTTGATACCATCGCCGGCCATTGCCACTTTTCGGCCTTCAGCCTGGTAGCGTTTAATGATGTCCGCTTTCTGGTTAGGCAGGATCTCAGCGACCAACTCGTCGATGACAAGCTTACTCGCCACCGCCTGGGCAGTAGTGCGACTATCACCGGTAAGCATGATGATACGTATGCCTTGTTCGTGAAGTTGTTTGATAGCCTCGGCAGTTGTTTCCTTGATCGGATCGGCAACACCAATCAAGCCGGCGACCTTTCCCTCAATTGCCACAAACATCACAGTCTGGCCGTCCAACCGTAAATCTTCTGCCTTAGTAGCGAGTTCTCCCGGATCAATGCCCAGGTCTTGCAGCAAACTTCTATTTCCTAAACTGATCAGGTGTTCATCAACGTGGCCGGTAACTCCCTTGCCGGTGATCGATTCAAACGAGTCCGTATTGCTTACTTCGACACCTCTCTCCCGGGCTCCGGCGACAATCGCCGCGGCCAACGGATGTTCGCTCGCACGCTCGAGGCTTGCAGCCAACCGAATCAGTTCTTCCTCAGTCCATCCCGACTCCGTTACAACTGACCGTAACTTCGGCTTACCTTCCGTCAGTGTTCCAGTTTTATCGACCACGAGCGTATCGATTTCACGAAGGATCTCGATCGCTTCAGCGTTCTTGAACAGCACGCCAATCTGAGCGCCTTTCCCTGTGGCGACCATAATCGACATCGGCGTCGCCAGACCAAGTGCACATGGACAGGCGATGATCAGAACTGCGACGGAATTGATCAGACCGTAGGCCATGCGCGGCTCGGGTCCGAAAGCGGCCCAAACGAAGAAGGTGGCGATTGCCATCAATATCACCGCCGGGACGAAGTAAGCAGAGACTCGATCTGCCAGCTTTTGAATTGGAGCCCGGCTGCGCTGTGCATCCGCAACCATTTGCACGATCTGAGACAGCAAAGTCTCGGCGCCAACGCGTTCCGCTTTCATGATCAGCATTCCCGTTCCGTTTACGGTGGCGCCGATAACCCGCTCTCCCGGTCGCTTCTCCACCGGAATCGACTCACCAGTTACCATCGATTCGTCGACCGCGCTGGCGCCTTCAACCACAACTCCATCCACAGGAATCTTCTCGCCCGGACGCACGCGCAGGTGGTCGCCTGGTTGTACCTGATCCAGGGGGACATCCACTTCTGTCCTATCAGGGCCGATACGCCGTGCGATTTTGGGCGCCAGGCCAAGAAGCGCCTTGATTGCCGAGCTGGTCTGGCTCCGGGCTTTGAGTTCCAGCACCTGGCCCAGCAAAACGAGCGTGGTAATTACCGCCGCGGCTTCAAAGTAAACGGGAACGCTTCCGCCGTGATCTCGAAACGAATGTGGGAAGACCTCGGGAAAGGTTGTGGCAATGACGCTATACAGATACGAGACGGCCACACCCAGTCCAATCAAAGTGAACATGTTCAAGCTGCGATTCACTACGGACTGCCAACCCCGCACAAAGAAAGGCCACCCGCCCCAAAGTACGACCGGGGAGGCTAGCGCTAGTTGAACCCATCCCAGCGTACGCATGGGAACCAGCTGTTGGAGCGGCGACCCCGGAATCACTTCGCTCATGCCTATCAAAAAAACCGGGGTCGCCAGAAACACACTTACCCAGAACCGTTGGCGCATATCTTCGAGTTCGGGATTCTCTTCTTCGTCTAATGAAACTGTGCGCAGCTCGAGCGCCATTCCGCAAATCGGGCACTTGCCCGGCACATCACGAACGATCTCGGGATGCATGGGACAGGTGTATTCAATTTGTTGTTTGGGTGGCGCGATTGTCACGGGATCGAGTGCCATCCCGCAATTAGGACAGGAGCCAGGCTTGTCCGAACGCACTTCGGGATGCATGGGGCAGGTGTAGCCGGTGGATTGCCGTAGCCCGTTCGCGGGCAGCTTCCGCGGCTGAATTCCGATCGGTACTACTGACACCGGTTCAGCAGAGTTTTTGGTGAAGCGCTCCGGGTTCTCACTGAATTTCTTAAGGCAATGCTTGCTGCAGAAATAATATGTTTCGTTATCGTGGACGAACGACCCCGCCGCCGACTCCGGTTTGACAGTCATTCCGCAGACCGGATCAACCACAGGCGCCGATGTCCTATTGGGTTCGGATTTTTTTAAGCTGGCTGATTGATCCATATTCCTAACAGCGGCTCAAACCTCACCAATTTGCAGGTTGGGAAGGGTGGCTTGCCCCCGCCTAAGTTTCAAATTCTCTCAGCCTGGTAGGCCGATTCCGTCTTGAGTGGTATTGAACCTCAAGCGGGGGCAAGCCACCCTTCCCAACCTTGCAAATTACCGTAAGCCTCCTTGGGCCATCATACAGCTACTCCCGTACCTCCTAATGCGTGTCATGCGCCATCTTGGTTTTGCCGGGTCGAAAACGGAGGAAGAAGCGATACGACGTCGGATTTTTCCCGTAAATAGCATCAAGGATCGCAGGCTTCGAATAGAACGTCACGTCGCCGCCAATCGCCATCTGCAACTTTTCTTTGCTCCAAATGTCGCGTGCGGCTCCGAAAGTATAAGCGCCAATGCGGAACGAAGGATGATGGTCTGTGATGCCTAGAAGAACGGGATCCTCGTCGCGCAGGAGCGCATTTTTGTCGACCAGCTCCAACCGGGTGTACAGATAGTTCTTGTCTAGAAAGTTCACGGTCGACTCTGCGACGTAGCCGTTTAAGTTGAAGATCTCCCCGCTGTGGTTCTCGTGATTCCTTCCCCAGATTAGACTCGTGGCCCAGTTACCTTTATTCAACACCTTGTTGTAACTGATCGACGCGGTGGTGCGGTGCAAGTCGCCCGGTTCCAGCGCTTCCGGATTACGCAGGAAGCCGTGGCTTATTTGCATCGACCAGTTGCTGTTAGGAGCGAATGACAGCCGAGCCGAACGCGAATTCCATGGGTTTGCTTCGAAGTTGTATCTATTTTCACCCGGCTCGCGGCCGTTAAAAACCGATCCTTCAAACTTGAACCTCCGATACGTGAATCCCGTAGTAAGCACACCAAACGATATATGTGATGAATCCTGAAGGTGATGCGACAGAGCCGCCGCAGGATTCTCCGAAGCTGAGGCGCGATGCATAAAAGCTGTGGGACCAAGAGCGGGTTCGCCGGGATAGCCAAAGTAGGTAAACCAGGTGGCGCGATCGCCTAGCGGCATTGTGTAAGACGCTGAAAGCTCCATGAAGAGATCGTGGGGGTGTTGAGCGTCAATAATCGGACGGCCTTGATAAGTTTCCCCGGTCTGAAACAAGAGCGGCGAGCCTCCTGGCGGAAACGTAAAAGGCTCTAAGCTGAACATCCCGCGAAGTTCCAGTGTGCCCGGGCCTACCTTCCGGAACGCCATAGGCATAAACCAGTTTGCTGATTCAAACTTCGTTACTCCTCGCGGTCCACCCTGCGAGTTAACGCCGACCACGGCGTTGTAGTGAAGCATCAATAACCAGTCACCTGATGTCTTGTGCAGCATGTTCGTGCGCGTGGAAGCCGGCTGCCATGACGTTCCCGAACCCATCTGACCCATGGGCATTAGATTTGTTTCGCTTGCGCCCACTCGGATGCTCATATCATCACCAGACATGACCATCAGCGGGCCCATGTTCATGATGTGACCGCCCTGGTTGTGTGTTCCTGACGGCGAGCCGGTTGGTGTTGGCTCACCGGTTTTTGTATGGCCCATCGAATCATGCGTTTGCTTTGCCGGATCGGGCGAAGGATTAGAGGTTGGCTTATGCATTTCCATCTCGTGCGGAGAAGCAGCAGGCGAAGGTGTTGTCCCCGGCTGATGAATATGCCTGTCGTGTTGCGCCGGCTTCCCCGGCTGGTTCGTGGGCGGTGAAGCGGGCGTCGGCATATGCATGTTGTGCGCCGGCGTCGTCTGTGGGTCGGCCGACGGTGAACCAGACGGCTCTGGCTTTCCACCTGTGTGCTTATGAGGCGAAGCTGTTGTTCGAGCCGGTGTAGCGGCGGGCATCACCATTCCCGGTGTATGTCCCGTGTGCACCGGAGGAATCGGAGTACTGGAAGGTTTGGCAGATCTCGGTGAGCGCGCAGCAGGCTTCCTTTTTGCTTTAGGCTTCGCCTTCCGCTTTGGTGTTGCCTTAGGTTTCGTTTTTGACTTAGTCACGCCGGGCATGGTGTGGCCCTCATGTTGCGCGATCACATCCGGTGCTGAAACCAGGCAGATTAACACGGCTATAGACAACACTATCCCTTGCCTGAATTCAGAAAATCGACTCTTCATAACAACCTCACTCCTTGGACGAGGGAGCAACTCTCTTAATGCTTTCCTCTATGCAAGCTTTCCAGCAAGACAACTTCGAGGGGCCCGCACCCCGGGATGGCGCAGAAGAACTCGGCCCCACGAAATCGAGATGCGGGCACCTGGCGCCGACTTAACCTTGCTTGTGCTTGTCCTTCATCTTGATGTTGCAGGAATCACCACTGCAGCAGCAGCACCCATCTTTGGATGAATGGTCCTTCGCGTCGTGCTTCATCGAGGCGTCGTGCTTCATCGTGCACGAATCACCCTTGCAGCAGCACGACTCCATCGCGCAACACGATTCAGACTTTGTTTGTTGGTCTTTTGGTGTTGAGTTCTGAGCGAGCCCAACAGTTGAAATTGCGGCAGCGAGCCCCAAGGCGAGGCCCAGGGCAAATCCTCTAAGGTTTTTCATTTTGTTCTCCTAAACTAAAAGATCATTGCCTGATATCAGCGATACACACTGATACGTTATGCAGAACAGACCAGAAGTCTGTTTGAAAACATGCAGATCTCTAGATTAGGAAGACACAACAGCGGAGGTAGATATGCCCTCGATTGGGTAACGGAGCTGGAGTAGAAAGCGGCGAGGTTCGCTCCAGCGCATTCTCAGCCGGCAGAATCGAATGAGCGAGTTGCGGAGCGGCAGCGATCTCATTGTTTCGGATCTTACCAGCAATAACGGCCCTATTCACTGCGAGCGGGCAGTCTTTCATCATGCCGGATGAAGATCCATCGACAGTCAGCAGGGCGGTCTCAGACTTGCTGGTTTGCTTAGCTGGGGATTTCGTTTCACTAGCATTCTTTGCGCCACCTGACGAGCAGGCGTGACCTGAAGCAACTCTCGTGGTTTTCTGCTCCGAATGGTGAGCCGAATGCGTTTTCGAGATGGAGCTTGCTACTGTAGCCGCAGCCGCGACCATCCCTTCACATCCGATGATGCAACCGGCGCCAGCTATCCAAAGGCTAAGCAACGGCGCCAGCACAAATCGCACAATTCTGGTTGAGGTCAGGGTCCGCATCATCAGGTCGGAGTCTAACGGTTCTGGTCGTCGTTTGTCTACCCCGACCTTGATAGCCTGCAAAGGACCAGTTCTTTTGAGGATTGTGATCTTTTTATCACGTTCCGGGAATCGAGCAGCTTGAGATCTGGCCCCGGTGCTAGACTTTAGCTAGACTGAGTTCACGAAAGTAGAGATCACATAGAACCGAGGGTATTGGGAGAAGTTTATTATGGGGATAGACAAGAACAAGATTAGGACGCAGGACGAAATGAATGAGCCCGCTCCGATCGATCAGGTTGAAGATCGTGTCGAAGCTGAAATGAAGGTAATTGAAGGCAAAGCGAAAGAGCAAGTTGCCCACGGACTGCAAGACAAGAAACTGGAGGGGGAGGCTAAAAAGCTCAAGCAAGAAGGTGAACGTGGTTTGAAGGCTGCAAAGGAAGCCGAAAATGAAAAGAAGGCGCCCTGATGAATCCTATCCTTTCAATGCTTCTTCGATAGCATCTCTCATTTGTTGAGGCGTGGCCGCCGCGCTGAATCCAACGAACCGTTTCAAAATGCGGCCATCGCGCGAAATTACAAAGCTCTGAGGAATCGCGTCCCGACCCTGCATCAGAGCGATGGCCACGTCGGCAGTGACCCAACCCACGGGATATTCCATCTTGTAATCCTGCACAAAGCGTCGCACACCCTCCGCCGAAGCTTCCGGGTTTTCGGTTGAAAGACCAACCACCTCCAAACCCTTCGCTCGATATTCCTTGTGAAACTTTACCAATTCTGGAATTTCCATGCGGCAGGGGCCGCACCATGTGGCCCACAGGTTCACCACCAAAACCTTTCCGGTATAGTTCGAAAGTTTGATGGGCGGCCCGTTCACGGATTTCAACTCAGTATTAAGCACCAGGGGAGATAGCGCTACCATCGCGCTCGGAGCCCCTGGAACGCCCGGCGCCGGCTTGGCTGGGTTAATTGAGACGGGTCCTGGATTCCCGCTCCCATCCGTAGAGTTGCAGCTCGAAACCCCAAAGGCCGCGACAAGCGACAGTACCAGAACAGTTAAAGCCATGCGCGCAGGGGTTAAGTAATCGTTTCTTTCACGGGTTTCTTTTGACATCTTAATATTCATTACTTGCCAGCCATTCTGCTCTGGCAACACCGTCGTCTGCGACCGATTGCGAGTCACTTCTTGGCAAATCTAAACGATTCGAGAATTACCGGCATTTCGCCTTTTTCGCCCACTTCTTCGACTCCTGACAGTTCGGGCGCCAGCGAAGTGGCCAGCATGATCAGCGTTGCCCCGGCGGTTTGCTCTTCAATGCCTGTGGGCAGAAAGATCACACGGCCCCATACCTGAAGATCGCCTTTCTCAGTTCCTTTAGACAAACTCACAAACCGAAACTCATAACCGTCGAGCGAGTTTACTTTCGTTGGCCCCTCGGAAACCTTTCGGTACCCTGGAAAGCTATTCGCAAGATTTGTGCCCACCAGCTCAACTAAGCGCGGGAATGTCGGACTGTCCGCTTCGAAGCTGCCCTTACTCGTGTACCAACCGACGGCAAAATTCTCTTGCGTGAAGTCAGGCGGCAGCCGCCGTTCGACTTTAACGAAATTGCTGGCTCCCGCCACCCCAGCCTTCGCATCCTTCTCCCAGGTTTCCGGATAATAGAAAGAGAAGTCGATGTAATGCTCTGCCAGCTTCCCGTCCAGGTTTGCTGTCGAGTTGGCAAATATCAATGTGCCCGCAGGGGGCACAAAGGCTACTTCGGTATCTTCGGTTGTGCTACTGGTATTTGTATTTTCTGCCGTCGTGTTCGTGTTTGTTTCTGACGCCGGTGGTGCTTCCTGAACGACTACCGGACGATCTTGACCCCCTTGAAATTCCTGCAGCCGCGGTTTGATGACATAAAAGAAAACTCCGGCCAGACCAGCGACGCCCAATAACAGGACCAGGGCCACGGCCCCGAGAATCAGAGGCAGTTTTGATTTCTTTTTTGCTTGCGAAGGATGAGTAGTGGTTCCTGGCAACGTCGAGCTCCCGCGCGGGGCGGGAGGTATATCAGAAGAGGTGGTGGCCCCTGTTGGTCCGGTGTTGCGCGGAAAAGCGACGGTTGGCGCATTCGTCATGGTAGCAATAGTCGCATTGAGATCTGGAAGCTCGCGGCTGGTAGCAGCACCCTCCTGCGCCGGCGGCAGTGGTGGCGCTACATCCGCAGCGGTGGCTCGGATGGTCATGTTAGGGTCAAAAACCGGATCGGAAATCAGGAGACCGCCGTCAACGGTGCAAAACTTCTGGCTCTCATCTGGAAATGTTCGACTGCATTTCGGGCAACGCTTCATTGAGGGACCTCTCTTGTTGTCTTCAGCTCTCGGATCAACGCGACCGCGCCTTCGCAAGTTTCTGCTCTATCTCTTTGTTGCCAGGATCAAGCTCCAACGCCCGCTGGTAAGCTCGAGCGGCGTTGGCCTGCTCCCTGGCTTTGAGATAACCATCGCCAACGCCCTGGAATCCGAACGCCCCGGCGAGTTGTTTGCGATCTCCAGCGGGAGCAAACGATGCCGCCCGTTCATAAGTAATCTCCGCATCCGCGAAACGCTCCAGGGCCAGGTAAGTGCGGCCGAGCAAGTTGAAAGGCTGGAAAGCCCGGGGACTAACTTCTGTCGAAGTTTTCAAATAAGGCTCAGCCTCCTGATACCTCTTCAAGACGACCAACATTCTGCCCATCAGAAGCAGCGCCGTAGGATTGCGTTCGTCAATAGCCAGGGCGCGTTTTAGTACGGGACCGGATTGCTCCCACTGTTGTTCGGCTTGTAGCGATTCGGCAATCAGATTAAGCGTGGGCGCATCCTTCGCCAAACTGATTGCCTGATCGTACAACGGCGCCGCCTCGCTATTCCGGCCCAGCCGTTTTAAGACCCGACCCAGATGGACGTAGGCAACAGCGAACTGAGGGTCAAGCTCGACCGCACGGCGATAGGCCTGCTCTGTTTCGTTCGTGAAAGATCCTCGCGACTGCAACGCGACACCTAGTAGGTCCCAGGCCACGGCATTCTTCGGCTGCAATTGCACAGCTTTACGGGCGAAGGCTTCGGCGTCGGCAAAACGTCTGGCGTTATCCGCGCCCGTCCTGGGTTGAACCAGAACCACGCTGAGGGCCACCAGCGCATCGACATTGGAAGGACCCCACTGTGCGGCGTTGCGGTAAGCAGACTCAGCGCTTTCCCAACGTTGCTGGTCCGTGTAAACGTTTCCCAAACCATAGGCGGCTCGCGCATCTCGTGGCTTTATCTTAAGCGCGGCCTGATAAGCTTCCTCGGCCTCCGCGAAACGCCTCGCATCGCGAAATTCGTTGCCCTTGGCCAGTAAGTCTTCGACTCGCTCCTCAGCCACTGCGGCCGCGGCGGCCGCTCCCCGGTTGCTGCGGGAACTCGGTCTGGTTGAAGGTTTAGTTACCGGCGTCATAGGCTTCGCCCCACTTTTCTTGGTCTCGGGGTTCCGAGGTCGGAAGATGCCCGCGCCGCCACCCACATCCGCGCCCACATCCTGCCCAAACGCGGCGGTGCCGTTCAAAAGCAAGCTCAAACACAGCGCAACGAATGTAAGTGCAGCGCGCACCATTGCATAAGCTTTCATCGGTCTTCTCCTAAATTCTCACTATGGTGGAAATATGTGCCCGGAGTTACCTACGCCGACCCGCGTTTGTTTAGGCTAACTCTCATCTTGACGGAAGTCTAATGGGCAACAACCGTTGCGGCGGATTGTAGATCAATCGTGGCTGGATAATCTAATTGCGGTTTAAGTGGATCCTGCGCGTTTGCCTCACGGGGCGTCCCGCACGAGGCGGAAGCCAAAACTCGGATGCTTCAACTGCGGGTCGTACCAATCGCGGTAAGTCGCTGAAATGGGGATTTGCTCGTCGTCCGGATCACTCGAATAAGCCCCACCCCGGGCTACAACCCACTCTTTGTACTGGGAGGTAATCACACGGCTGTTTCCCTGATAAAGAGAAGCTTTGGAAGATGTCCACTCCCACACGTTTCCGATCAAATCGACAACGCCCCAGCTATTCGCGCCTTCCGGGATAGATCCGACCCGTCGTGCGTCAGCTGCTTTGACCACGGCGCGCTTGTCTTCCCACCGATCTCCCCAGGGGTAGAGTTTGTAGACGCCGCCGCTGCGCGCTGCATATTCCCACTCCTCTTCGGTCGGCAAACGGTAAGCCACACCATCCCGGCGTGAGCGCCACGCCGCGAAGGCCTCAGCGTCGCGCGCAGATACGTTCACAACCGGCCATTTCTCCTGTAAGGGTAAAGGCTTGCCTCGCAACCAGTGACTTGGGCCTTCGTAATTGCTGTCGCGAACAAATTCTTCGTATTCCTCATTGGTAACTTCCGTTCGGTCCATAAGAAACGGCTGGACCGTCACCTGGTGTTGGGGCCGCTCCTGAGGTGCGCCATCATTGCGGCCCATTCCAAACGTTCCGCCGGGGATCAAGACCAGCTCGACCGGTGGTTTTGGAGATGGGTTGTTTACAGGTCCGTCGTTGTTAGTTATCGGTGGGCTTGGGTTCGGTTTCAGCAACACATAGGCGCCAATTGCGCCTCCGACTAGTAATAGGGCTACTACCGCCGCTCCAACGAATAGCATCGGGTTAATCTTAGGCTTCGGTGCGACTTCGACGAACCTCTGCTGGCTTCGATCAATTACCGCGGCATCGCCGGAAAAACTATTGTTGCCAACCTGCTCGCGCTTGATTTTCTGACTGATCTGGGTGGCCTCAGGATCGATAACGGTGGCGTGCGGCGGCATGCTCGTGGCTAGCCGGGAGAGACGTTCCTCCAGATCGCTAGCCTGGCGAGCAACCCGATCTAATTGTTCTCGGTGTTTCCGTTCCTGTTCTTCTCGGTCTGCCTTTTCCTTTGCTAAGCGATCCTCTTCCTCTTTTCGTTTTCGGACTCGTTCCGCTTCGGCCGCACGGCGCGCCTCTGCCTCGCGTGCTATTTCCTCGCGCGCAACCCTGTCGCGCTGCTCCTGTTCCCAGCGGTGTGCTTCGGCGGCGGTTGAGATTTCTTCGCGAACTTCTCCGTCCAGAGCTGCCGAATTGATTGTGCCGGCCAGGGAGTCAAATGCCGGCTGAGACAGATTCGTCTGTTCGTTTCCAGGAGGTGTAGTTGTCGGAGATAGCGGTGAGATGAAGGTCTGGTTAGGATCTATCGAGCCGGTTTCGCGACGCCTGGGCGGGGCAGCGCCAGATGAGTTTACTGCCGCTCTAAGATCGTCCAGGAAATCGGCGACTGTAGGAATCCTTGCTTCTACCTCTTTCTCGAGCGCATGGCGCACAACTGCTTCCATACGAGGCGGCACATGGATACCCAGCGATTGGAAACTCGCCGGCGGCAGTGTCAGGTGCTTCTTCATGATCGAAGGGATTGAGGAACCCTTGAAGGGAACATCACCGGCAAGCATCTGATAAAGAATGATACCCAAACTGTAGATATCGGCACGCGAGTCAGGTTCCTCATCGGACCATTGCTCAGGCGCCATATAAAAAGGCGAACCCATCAGACCGCTTGTCTTGGCCTGAACAAACGAGCCGAGGAGCTCCCCGGATTTGATTTTAGCCAAACCGAAGTCGAGTATCTTGAGGCCCTCTGAAATGGGCACGTTGTTCTGCGCCATGATGTTGAGGGGTTTCAAATCCCGATGGACAATATTTTGTTTGTGGGCAGCCGCCACCCCGGCGCCAATCGCGCAAATAATCTCCAGAGCTCGCGCTGGCGGCATCGTGCCTTCCTCGGCAAGCATGTCCTGAAGAGATATGCCATTCACAAACTCCATCACCAGGAAAGGCATTGTGCCTCGCACGACTCCGAAGTCCGTAACCGCTATGATGTTGGGATGTCGGATCGCAGCTGCAGCCAGCGCCTCCTGACGGAAACGCGTCACCAGCATCGGATCATTGCCCACAAGATCCGGCAGGATCACCTTGATAGCATGTGCGGTCTTGAGAAAAATGTGGCGGGCCTGGAAAACGACACCCATACCCCCCTGCCCCAGTCGTTTCTCCAACTGGTAGCGCGCATCAAGGATGGGCTCGCCCAGCAGCGAGTGCGTGGTCACATCCCCGTCTTGCGGACAGTGATTGACATCGTCGGGGAAACAACGCCTACAGGCTGGACACTCTTTCATTGAACGACTCGGTAAGGTATCCCTCGACTAGCTGGCGCAGCGACTTCGGCCGGAACAAATTCTCTGCGATCGTGCGGGAAGCATTAGAGCTCGTACCCTGAGAACCCCGGCCCGCTTTTTGGGTACAGATAATACAAGGACGCCCGACACACCTTCCCTGTTGGATGGTTCAGAACGCGCCGCCTGATTCTAACTAACCGTAAGGCAGCAAGCAACTTGACGGTGAATTTTGGATTGAGGATTTCGAATTGCGAACTTCGTCTTCGCACAGCGTGTGTCGATGGACTTGATCTGCAACCTTCGCCAGACGAAATTCGAAATCCGCAATCCGAAATTCTAACGAACAACTATATTGACGAGCCGCTGCGGTACCACAATAATCCTCACAACTTCGCGACCCTCCGTAAATGGTCGCACCTTCTCATCAGCCACAGCCGCCGCACGCAACTCATCTTCGGTCACCTCTGGCGAGGCCAGCACGCGCGACCGAAGCTTGCCGTTAACCTGTATAGGAATCTCCAGCTCGGCCCGTCGCGCCAATTCAGCATTCGCTTTTGGCCATTTTGCACTCTGGCCGAGATTCTGAAGACCGCCCGCGTGGCCCAAACGCTCCCACATCTCTTCGGCGATGTGCGGACTAAAAGGTGCTAGCATCAGAGTTAGGCACTCCAGAGCCTCGCGCACGACAAAAAGATCCGCTGCGGATGCGGTAGCAGGCTGCACGCTAAAATCGCTTAGCTCATTGAATAGTTCCATCAATGCGGCCACGCTCGTGTTGAGATGCATGTGCTCAAAGTCGTTGGTCACCCGGGCAATTGTCTGGTGCGTCTTCCGACGCACAGCCAGAGCTCCTGCACTAAATTGATCAGCGCTCGTAGCGTCCTTTCTTTGCGACGAATCCGAGAGGCGCTCATGCCATCGCCACACCATCGAATATACTTTTCGCAGAAAACGAACTGCTCCTTCAATCCCCGTCTCGATCCAGCGCAGTTCGTTTTCGACCGGGGCGGCAAAGAGAACGAAAAGGCGCGCGGCATCGGCGCCAAACGCGGCGATCATCTCGTCAGGATCAATCCCGTTGCCGAGACTCTTAGACATCGCCTTCCACTCATCCGTGCCCTCCACGAGGTTCGTTACCATTCCCTGCGTAAGCAGTCTTTTCACGGGTTCATCAAACGAAACCAGTCCGATATCGCGCATGAACTTGGTCCAAAAGCGTGTGTAAATCAGGTGCATCACCGCATGCGAGTCGCCACCAATGTACTGATCGACAGGTGTCCATTGGGCCACAATTGCCGGAGCAAACGGCGCGGAATCGTTGTGGGGGTCACAGTAACGAAAGAAGTACCACGAGGAATCGACAAACGTGTCCATCGTGTCGGTCTCTCGGCGTGCGGGACGTTTGCACCTGGGACATGTTGTGTTCACAAACTCCGGCACCCCTGCCAGTGGCGACTGACCGCTGCCTGTGAACTCGGCCGTCTCCGGAAGCACGACTGGAAGATCCTCGTAAGGTACAGCCACTGCGCCGCAATGCTCACAGTTAATGATTGGCACCGGCGCTCCCCAGAACCTTTGTCGCGAAACTCCCCAGTCGCGCAACCGGTATGTAACCGCTCCACCGCCGAATTCATGCCGCTGCGCATATTGGGCCATCTCGCGTATCGCCACTTCGGAGAGTTTTCCGCCCCACTCGCCGCTATTGATCAGCACGCCATAATCCGTGAACGCCTGGTGCATTTCACCAGACTGGTCCGTTCCAGTTTTTGATACCGGCTCCGCCACCGGCTGGGCGTGGGATACCGGAGCAATGACTTGTCGAATCGGCAAAGAATACTTTTGCGCAAATTCAAAATCGCGTTCGTCATGAGCGGGCACACTCATCACCGCGCCCGTGCCATAGTCCATCAGGACATAATTTGCCACCCAAACCGGAATGTTCTCGCCACTGAATGGATTGATTGCCAGCACTCCGGTATTGAGTCCTTCTTTAACTTCTTCCTCAGCCGGATCGGTGCGCCGGGCGCGTGCGACCAACACCTTATCTGCAAACTTCAGGACGTCGCTCTTCAAAGCTGAGTGTTCCAGCAGTTGCGCGACTAACGGATGGTCAGGCGCCAGTACGATTGCGGTAGCGCCAAAAATCGTGTCAATGCGCGTGGTAAAAACCCGAATCTTTTTGTCAGAATCTTTAACGGCGAAGTCGATGTAAGCGCCTTCGCTGCGACCGACCCAATCGCGCTGGCGCTTCAGTACCTTCTCAGGCCAGGTGGCTTCTATCTGTTCGATCTGTTCGACGAGTTGTTCTGCGTATTCGGTGATACGTATAAACCATTGTTCGAGGTTGCGCTTCTCCACCGCCGCGCCACACCGCCAACAGACGCCGCCCGATGACTGTTCATTCGAGAGTACCGTGCCCTCTTGGGGACACCAGTTAACCGGCGACTGTTTTTTGTAAGCCAGACCGCGCTCAAACATCTTCAGGAAGAACCACTGGTCCCACTTGTAATAGTCAGGTCTATGCGCGGCAATCTCGCGCGACCAGTCGTAGCTGATCCCAAGGCGCTTGAGCTGGCCGCGCATGTGCGTGATGTTTTCTTCGGTCCAGGCCCGCGGGTTTACGCCGCGTTTTATCGCGGCCTGTTCGGCTGGCTGACCAAAGCTGTCCCAGCCGATCGGGTGCAGCACGTTGAACCCTTGCAGACGCTTGTACCAGGCGAGGGCGTCGCCAATTGAGTAGTTGCGCACATGGCCCATGTGCAGGAAGCCCGACGGGTAGGGCAACATTTCAAGGCAGTAGAACTTCGGACGCGGGTCGTCATTACTGACTTCAAACACACGCCCCTCATCCCAACGCTCCTGCCATTTCTTTTCAATTACTTCCGGAAAGTACTTTTCGTCCATCGCTGTTGTCCCCAAGCTAATTTACCCTGAATCACCGATTTGACCGAACGCACAAAAATTCGTTTTGAGCGTTGATGCGCTTCAATCAACCCGACGCGGCTTGCTGGTATTTGGTTGTAAGAATTCGCCGCCCCGACAAAACAGCGCTAGAACGCGCGACGCAGAAGCGGCACCGTTAGGAGGAGTTTGGTAAGTGATCGGTATGTGTTCATTGCCGATATATCGGCTAAGCTTCCTGAGTCGGAAGGCATAATAACCCGGCGAATCTGCATTGTCGACCTTAACGGATATCGCATCAGCGGCGCTCGACGCTCTCCGGTTCTTCTTCAGATACTTCTTCGCCGAAATTAGCCGTCTCAACTTCTTTCCCGGCTTTCAGCTCCTGGGGAGTGGCGAATTCGACGTCTTCGAAAGGGGCGCCGAATCCTTCCGGGAGATCCACGTCAATATCCATCTCGCAGTCTTTGGGCCATATTAGCGAAGCAATCACGGAGCTGAGCAGCACAACAGCCACGAATATGAGTGAGAACCAAATCGGAATATGCACGTGAACGGCGACGACCAACATCTTAACGCCGATAAACGTGAGCACAATCGCGAGCCCCATTTTGAGGTACTGGAACTTCTCCACTACCCCCGCCAGCAGGAAGTACATTGATCGCAGACCGAGGATGGCAAAAACGTTTGAGGTGTAGACGATGAACGTGTTGGTGGTGATGGCAAAGATTGCCGGAATCGAATCCACTGCGAAAACAAGATCGGTGACTTCCACGATCACCAGTACCAGTAACAACAGAGTGCCCGTTAGCCTGCCGTTTACTCGAGTGAAAAATTTCTCCTCTTCGTAGTGGCGAGTAATTGGAATATAGCGAGTCACCAATTTCACCAGAGGATTATCTTCGGGCTGGATGTCCAGTTCTTCCTGCTTGAACATTTTTATGCCCGTGTAGACCAGGAAAACGCCGAAGATATAAATAACCCAGTGGAAGCGTTGAATCAGTACTGCGCCGATAAAGATCATCGTCAGGCGCATTACCAGCGCCCCCATGACGCCCCAGAAAAGGACCCGATGCTGGTATTTGGCGGGCACCTTGAAGTAGGAGAAGATGAGCAGAAAGACGAAGAGATTATCTACTGATAGCGATAGCTCAATTAGGTAGCCCGTGAGAAACTCGAGCCCGCGATCAGTGCCCTGGTAGTAGAAGACAAGCCCAGCAAAGATCAACGCCAGGGTGACCCAGACAGCGCTCCAGGTCGCTGCTTCGCGGTATTTTATTACGTGGGCTTTACGATTTAAGAGTCCGAGATCCAGACTCATCATGAGCAGGATAAATGCGGAGAAGCCAATCCATAACCATGTTGAGCTGCCCATCGGGTTCATTTGAGGTCAGTAAAATAGCATTGTCGGGGGTCAGGTGTCAGGTGCCAGGTGCCGGGTGTCAGGTGCCAATCGGGGATACCAATACCTGGCACCCGACACTTGACACCCTTCTTAAGTTGCAGAGCCACGCCCCGTCCTTTACAATCCGCCATTTGCTGGAGAAGTATAAAACATGCTCAAACAATTAGGACGGCTCGAACGGACGCGCAGCTTAATTATTGTCGCTTTTGCGCTCGTCATGGCCTTTAGTTTAGTAGTCTTCTACGGGCCTGGACGATCCGCTGGATCTCTGGATCCTGCGAGAAACACCGAGGTCCTCGCCAAGGTTGCCGGTGATGAGATTACTGTAGCGGACCTTGCGCGCCTCCGAGAGAACTATCAGCAGATGCTGGGAGGCCAAATGAGCCTGGCCCAACTCGGAGGTAATAAGCGCTTCCTTGATGGTTTGATTCGAGATCGTGTGATTGCGCAGGAAGCGACGCGTCTGGAACTTGCAGCCAGCGACGCAGAGGTGGCCGAGAGGATTCGCAAGCAATTTACCGATGCCTCGGGCCAGTTCGTGGGCCTGGAGCGATACAAAGAATCCATCATGGCCCGGTACGGTGATGTGGAAACGTTTGAACGAAATGTTCGCGACGCAATAGCCCAGGAAAAGCTCAAAGCATTCGTTACCGCGAGTGTTAGCGTTTCTGATGATGAGGTGCAGGAAAACTACAAACGCGAGTCAACTACCATAAGCTTGTCCTATGCGCTCTTGTCCCCCGACAAACTGGCAGAGAAGATCCAAGTGTCAGACGATGAGCTAAGAAACCATTACGAGCAAAAGAAGACTGACTACAGGATTCTCGAGCCCCAGAAGAAAATTCGTTACGTCTTCATCAACACGGAAAAGGCAGGCTCGAAGCTCCAGGTTACCGACAAGGAACTGCGCGAGGAATTTGAACGAATGCCGGCAGAAAATAAGCAGGCAGGAGTTAAGGTCCAGCAGATCCTTCTAAAAGTTGCGCGCAAGGATCTGGATCAGCAGGTAGAAGAAAAGGCCAAAGACTTAATCACGAGAGCGAGGGGAACGTCGGGTCAGACGACTAAGGAAACTTTCGCCGAGCTCGCTCGAGGCAACTCCGAAGATCCAGCAACAGCAAAAAATGGCGGCTTTCTGACTCGACTAATCAAGAAGAATCCGAACAAGCCTGACAGTCTTTACGATCGCGCTGTTGATATGCAGCCCGGCGACATCTCCGATATTCCCATTAAATATGCAGGCAACTGGTACATTCTGCGGCGAGACGAGTCCGTGCAACAGACCTTCGAAGAAGCCAAGCCCACCCTTCTCGTATCATCGCGTAACCGCCGGGCCTATGTGGTTGCGGCGAAGCTCGCCGAGCGGGCGCAGGCCCGTTTGAACGAGACCAAAGATCCAAAGAAGGTAGCGCAGGAATTAGCCGCTGAAGCTAACATGAGCCCTGCTGAGATGGTCAGAGAAACCCCTTATATCAAACCGGGAGACGATGTTCCGGAAATCGGAAGCAACCAACAATTTGAAGCAGCGATTGCGCCTTTGAATAATCCGAACGACGTAGGCGAACGGACAGGCGTGAAGGGCGGCTTTGCAATTCCGATGTTCGTTGAGAAGAAAGAGCCGCGCATTCCGGAGCTCGAGGAAATTAAGGACCGGCTTGCACAGACGCTCAAACAACAAAAAGCGAAAGAGCAATTGGAACAAAAGGCCAAAGACTTAGCCTCAACAGTGAAAACTGTCGCTGATGTCAAATCAGTAGGGGAAAAAGCTGGTTTTGAAGTGGGAACTGAAGAAGATTGGAAGATTGGCAGCGTGATCGGCAAGGCCGGCACCAGTCCGTCGCTGGACGAAGCAGCCTATGCATTGAAAGCCGGGGAGTTAACTAAGACTCCGATTAAGATTGGAGACAACTGGGTGATCCTGGGGGCCACCAACCGCGTCGACGCGGACCTGGCAGCGTTTGCTTCACGGCGACCCCAGATGACCCAGAGTCTGCTAACTCAGCGCCAGAACCAACTCTGGGACGACTACATCACCAGGGTGCAGGAGGACATGAAACGGACGGGCAAAATAAGAGTCTACAAGGACGTGCTGACCGCTTTGGAAGAGAGCGAGCCTGCCGCCGCAGCACCTCAGCCGCGATTTCCTTTCCCCGTAAAGTAACTGCTCTGGTCACCTTCCCCCCACCAACGGAGCGACATCTGACTGAGCGACCGCTGTGCGGATCTTAAGTTCATTGCCTTGAGTGGTGATCCTCAAATTCCCCAAAGCGCTCCTGGCCAGAACCCCTCTGCTCCCCGACAGCCGGTTTGTAAAAAGAGCTCCAAACTGTTTCAGTCCTTCCACGGTATCTCCCAGGCTGCGTGCCGAACTCACATCTACCGTACGAGCAGCAACTAACAGCTCCAGGTCCTTGTCAGTCATACCGAGAGATCCGTAAGCCTGTCGGACGCTGGCCACATCCTGCGCGATTGCTTCATTTCCGATGCGAAGATTTTTAATCAGCTGGGCGGTAACGTTTCCCCCGAAGCCTACGATAGCGCTTGGATCCTGTGTAGCCAGGGCAATCAACTCGGCGTTTGGACGCCCCTTGTCCCTGCTGGCGGCGACGGCGTTGCGAACGCGCTCAAGATCACCCAGGGCCAACGTATTCGCGTCGATTGGAGTAACCGCGAGTTCCCTAATCTTTAAGTCGAGCAAGCCCAGAAGTTTCACCTGCTGGTCCAGAGTGAAGATATAAATCGTCTTGCCGAGATATTTTTCTTCGCGGTATTTGCCGTCGGCCGCTACTCTTCCAGCGGCCACGATGGCGCCGGTGTTGAAAGCTCCACGGGCCACTGCCACAGTGTCGATCTTCGTAATACCTGCCGAGGGATAGCTATAACGCATGCCCAGAGCAATTTCATCGAAGGAACGCAGATCGAGACTCGTGCGAGTCTTAAATTGTTCTATATGGGAATCAACCTCCGCCAACTTGGATGAGTTACCCGCAAGCAGTTTGGGCAGCGCTTCCGTGAGTACACGTTTAACGTTGACTTGAGCCACCGCGTCCGATGCCGGAAGCTTGGCCAAGAGACTCTGACGCGACGTTGCCGCAACGCCACGTCTGGTTTGCGCGATGACCGGACTAGCCAATTCCACCAGCAATAGGCCAACGATAAACACGCTACTGAGAATTCTAATTATCACTTTAAGAGAGCCTTTCTTGTTTGCTACATCATCCCGGAGGGTTTGGAAAACACCACACTGCCCTCAGTGTGCGCCCTTCGGATGCCTCGAGCATGGGATGAGGTTGGCTTATTTCTTCTCCTGTTAGGGAGTCGTCGGTTTTTCCTGGTTTCGAATCAGGTCAAAAATTCGCCGCGTTTCGACCTTTTTATAGTCAGCTGGCCATGAAAACAGGCCCTGGTCTACCTCCAGCTTTATGTCTTTCAGTTCCATCGTTATCGTCGACGAGTGCCCACTGGACTTTGACATTGCCTCCGATTTGACTGGTAGACCCAGAGCTTCGTCAATCCAGATTAAAGTCTCATTCTGTGAGTCACCGTTGTTTAGCACGACGACGCGGTATTTGGTCGTCAGGCGGCCTGCAAGCGTTTCGGTGCCGAGCTTTTCGTAAGTCGCAGGCGCGTGTGACTCATTCAGGAGTTGGTCGGGCGAAAGACCTGGAGGCTTATCTGGGGAGTCAGGAGGACGATTACTTTGTCCGGAGTCCCGAGATGCTGTACTGAGATCTGCATACAACTTCTTGGCAGGCAGAACAATGAAACGCCCGGCAGGGATTTCGAGGTAAACAATTTGCCCATTCGCTCCAGCAGAGTACTCTTCGCGTCGTTTCTCGCCGTCGCGAGCGATTACGACCTGGTTGGTTTGCGAAGATGACGAATTCTCGGTGCTCCCTGTTCCAGTGAAAGTCGTGATGCGGATAGCTTGATAGCGGTCAGGTTCTTTCGTTGAAAACGGCGGTGTGGTCGACGCGGCTTTTGGAGTATCTGCAGATCCAGGGCTAACATTCGATGGCTTTTGCGAGGTTCTGCAAGCCGGCAGCAAGAACCCGCAAGAGCAGACAACCAGCCCGAGTAAGAACTCGTGAAGGAAGGTCGTGGTATTACGCATGCCCGTGCAGTCGACTTAACTTTTTATTTGGTCGGAATTTAGTTGACCGGAAATGGTAGCACACGGTAGAACTAACGTCGAAAACGGTGGCAAAGCGGCCGGTAGTTTAGAGTTCAACCTTTAGGTTGCCGCTCGCGAAAGACACAAGCTAAAGCTTGAACTCTAAACTAAGCAGTGGTCCCGAGCCGTTTCGGATCACCGATGTTTTACTGTTCAACTCGACCTCACATTTCCGAGTTTGCCGCTATGTTCGAGCGCCTCACAAATTCAGTCCTGGAAACAGCCAGACAACGCATTGCAGAACTCTTTGATGCCCATGCCGAATGGTTCTACACGCTCAGTGATGGAAAAACAGAAGCGCTTCGCAGGAACGAACTGGATATCAACATCGCCCAGAGCCGCTTGATCCTTTCCTGTTGGACAGACAAGGGAACTCGCTCGTGGCGAATTAGGGGATGGAATTGGACCGGCGAGAAGCTGGAGCTGGAGGCTTCCCGGCGGATGGGTGCTGAGCGGCCGGTAATAGAGCTGATTCCGCGGGCATCGGCCAGCGCGGTCGCAGCGACAGTGAGGGCAGCCCGGCAAGTCCGCTGTAATGAACTGGCGCAGCTCGCATGCGGGTTACACCCGGGAGCGAAGATCGAGCGGGCATCGTTAAGCCCGGGGATGCGACGCGGACAACCGGGACGCTATGCACGAATTCTCCTGCGACTCAAACACCATCGCATCGCCGTGACGGGCTCAGTGGCTGCAAGCAAGCCGAGCGAGGTCGATGAGTTTCTTTCATCCGCCTTGCTCTGGTTCGGGCGCACCAGCGAGCGCGCGCGGGCTCCCTATGTGCAGCAACTCTGGCTGCTGGTCGAAAAGGATCTCTTGAAGCCGTTGACCGTGCGCATCACCTTGCTGCGAGCCAGTTTGCGAAGCGCAATCATAGTTTGTGAACTAGACCAGTCCTGGACCGAACTAACCCCGATGATTTGTCCCGAACTCGAAGAACTATGGAAGAAACGGCTCGCCCGGTTCAGACCTGTCGCTCCGCCGGCAACCAGCGAATCGGCCCGAGCCATAATTGCCGAGGCTCCGCAGGCTATCGATGTAGTGCAGGCGCGTCATGGCGAGACCCTTCGTTACTTTGGACTTCCCTTCGCTCGTGTGCGCCGCCTGATAGACTCCGAGTTCGTATGGTTCGGGATTGAAGACTCTCGGCGGCGGCTGCTCGAGGAGAAGAGCGGCCACGAATGGGCGGTGTTATTAAACGATCTACGTGAGCATAGGTCGGCCTTAGCTTCAGATCGCCGGCACGCTCTTTACCGAACCGCCGGCGAGGCATGGCTTGAATCGATGCTGCGACGCGACATCACGAAACTTGATCCCGGATTGATCATCGCGCCGTTGCATGCGCAGTTTCGGACGGCCAGGGGCGGACGCCTCGGCGTTAGGCCCATCGATCTGCTGGCGCTCAGGCGTGACGGACGTCTGGTCGTGATTGAGTTAAAGGTTTCTGAAGATCGTGAGCACGTGATGCAGGGCGCAGACTACTGGCAACGCGTTGAAGCGCATCGTCGTCGCGGCCACATCTGGCGGGCCAGACTCTTTGGTGAACGCCGCATTAGTCCTGAGTCGCCGCTGGTTTATCTGGTAGCGCCCACGCTGAGAGTTCATCCCTCGTTTCAGACGCTGGCTCGTTTGATTGCGCCAAACGTAGAAATGTATCGCTTCGACATAAATGAAGAGTGGCGCTCAGGAGTACGCGTGATGCGGCGAATGCGAGTTAACTGAGCGGAGGGTTCGGTAAGTTCAGCACTCCAGCCGGGGGGTAAGGTGCTGGGGGTGATGCAGATCAGCAGGTCTCGACGAGTTCGTCTATCTCACGAACATATCGTCAGCTTCTTTTTTTACTGCGGGAGACAAACTTCCGGTATGACCCATGTTGCTGTTGATGGCTTGCTCTGAGGACATAATCCCGGAGCAACGCATCCTGAACTCGTCCGGATTGCTCGCATTGTGCAACGCTTCTTCAATCGAAATGAGGCCGGACGAAAAAAGGTGAAACAGCGACTGATCAAAAGTCTGCATGCCGTACTGCGAAGTTCCCGCGGCGATGGCCTCACGAATGAGATAGGTCTTGTCTTCGTTCACGATGTAGTCGCGAATCAGGCCGGTTGATACCAGGACTTCAATCGCCGGCACGCGGCCCGGACCCTTCGCAGCCCGAACCAGACGCATCGAAATTACCCCTTTGAGAATGCCGGCCAACTGGAGACGCACGGACTTCTGTTGATGAGAGGGGAAGGACGAAACGATGCGCGTGATCGTCTCAGTTGCGTCAAGAGTGTGGAGGGTTGAAAGCACCAGGTGGCCCGTCTCGGCTGCGGTCAGAGCGGTCTCGATGGTTTCCGAGTCGCGCATTTCTCCCACCAGTATCACGTCGGGATCCTGACGCAAGGCCCCTCGGAGAGCCTCGGCGAATGAACGCGTATCTACGTCAACCTCTCGTTGCGTCACAAACGATTGCTTATCACGATGCAAAAACTCGATGGGGTCTTCGATAGTCACAATATGACCGCTGCGAGTCGAATTTATCTGATCGATCATTGCGGCCAGGGTGGTTGACTTCCCGGAACCGGTTGAACCGGTTACCAGGATCAGACCACGACGCTCCCCGGCGATTCTATCGAGGACCTGGGGGAGGCCCAGTTCGCTAATGCTCTTCGTTCCATCGGGTATCACACGCAGGACCACGCTGACGGTACCCCGTTGCTGAAAGATGTTGGCGCGAAATCTACCGACACCGTTGAGGCCATAGCCGATGTCTACTTCAGAAACGTCTTTGAAACGCTGCTTCTGACGACTCGTCATCATGGCGAAAGCCATATCCAAAGTGTCTTCGGGCTTTAAGCGCGGGGCTTCGCCAACGGGACGCAGTTCGCCACCCAGACGCATCATCGGGAAAGCCCCAACTTTGAGGTGGAGGTCAGAAGCACCCTGGCTGGTGGCGGTTCTTAACAATTCATCAATTTTTACAGGCATGGTAGAACTAGCACCTTTTCGGGACGGATTCGGAGGATTTGGTCTAAGACAGGAGCTTTTTTTGAGTTTCAATCTTAGACAGAATGAAAAGCGCGGATTGCTTTTGCGGGGCGTCCTCTAAGCGGGGAGCTTGAGGAACACTAACGGGATAATAGCCTGCTGCGCCGAGAAACGTCAACGTTTAACCTTTGGCGTGTGTGTACCTCCGGTAATTTGCAGTCAGGAAGGTGGACCGTGTCCCCGCCACAAGCTTGAATGCCACTCAGCGTAAGACCGGGACAGGGTCCACCTTGCTGACTCCAAATTACTGCCAACCTCGCAACCAGCTAACTCAATTGCGACCCCTTAAAGCCTTATGTTAGGCTTCGAGTGCTTCTTATTTTGACTCAGAACAGGCTGTTTCGAGCTGCTCCCCGGAAGCCCATGGCGACAAAAACAGATGCCGAGCGTCGCGAGCGCTTCGAAACGCCATCGGGAATAGAACTGCCCGTTGATTTCAATCCTCAGAACACCAACCCACATGATTACGACAAGGACCTGGGGCCCCCAGGCGAGTTTCCGTTTACCCGCGGCATCTATCCCAATGTGTACCGGGGCCGCTTTTGGACCATGCGCCAATATG
>JBGTHZ010000082.1:0-20898 GCA_041745915.1 Pyrinomonadaceae bacterium
TGTTCTCGGAAAGCGCGATTAGTCAGGAACATTCTGCAGCTTCCTTTCGAGATTCCTGCGATCCCACCGTCCTCACTACCCCAATCTATGCTAAAGCCAAGTTGGTTCTTGTAGTACGCCGTAGCTGTGTCGACGTCACTGACAGGTATTTCAGGCACCGCACCAGGAAATTCGTGCTCCATTCTGGTCTCCCAACTACAACCGCTGATGACGCTCGCGGTAAAAGAAAAGTGAAGGACGAGGTGCCGCCTAACGCTGCGATCACACGAACTAGCTATTTTCAGAAACACACAACTGGGTGCTGCGAGGCAAAAACTAAAAACCATTCGGCACCCCTGGGATCAGTACGCTCTTTTTTCTCTTGACTCGCTTTATAGATGCGCTTCAGATGCGGAGCGCGCGCAGGCATTCAAGCCGCGCGAAAAGGATTTGGTTGAGAAGCACGCTATCGCGCCGTCAGCTGCAAGCGCTTGTTATGTGGCGCGTTCAAGCCATCGCTCAACTCCGCATAACATGATTCCAGATCTCTCCAATCGTATGCGCTTCAGGAATGGCTTTCTGTAACGCGTATCCCGCAACCGTAAAAAACAGCGCGACTAATAGGGCTGGCAACAACGTTCGACGCAACGCGCCACGCAACCAATGTCTTTGTTCAATATGTTTCACCCGTCTGTATAAGCCGGCTACCAAAGCCCCATCAACCAGGATTTCCGCCAGCAGGGCCGGAGCAATGTAGACTATGTAAAGGGAAGCGATAAGACCGCCAACTAACGCGACGAAGGCTATCACCACTAACCAGCCTTCCTCCAAATCCAGATCAAAACCAACAGCCTGCGAGGCAGAATCACCGTTTGATACTCCCGACGACGATGATGAAGCGCTTTCTCCCCAACTTCCGCCTGCACCGCCTCCTCCAAAATCGCTGGCGCCGCCAAACTGAATACTTTCTCCGTGACCGGACGGCCCAGAGGGAATGAAATCTAAGACTGATGGATCTAAATCCAGGCTACGCCGTTGCAACCAAAGCCAGAGTGCTAATAGCAGCAAGAAGACACAATATGCAATCAATGTGGCTATCGGATAGCGCAGCCACATCCAGGGAACGCCTAAGTGTAAGAGGGAGAAAGATGTAAGAAAGCCCGCAAGCGCAGTTAATGAGAGAATCAGCGAGACTTGAATTCTCGGTATACCCTTCCGAATCAGTCGACGCCTTATGATTTCAATTCGACGTTCTCTCGCTTTATCCATATCACTTCTAGACGAAGCCACATAACGCCGCTGTTCACCGGAGCCGAGCGCCTCGATCTCGCTCCGTAGTGATGTCCCCTGGCAGTACGCGATCGCTGGTCCAGTCCAACGACGTTCAGCAGCGCGTTCATTGGTATTCCTCAATCACTCTCGTCGACTGCGCCCGCGCCCGCGGGATCAAACCCCGGCGGCCACTTGGTTGAATAGTCATATCGCGCGCGTTCGAACCGCGCCTCGCCGAGCGCTTCCAGCCATTCATTTTCTGCTTTCCGGGCACGGCTTTTTTGCACGTGCAAGCTCATATGTGGCTTTTGCGGCGGCGGGCTGAAGTTGGCGTTGTAAATTAGAGCTCCGGAAAAGATTGTTCCGGTGAGAATTGTCGCCCGGAAGTCAGCTTTGTAAAGATCTGCATTGCTTAGATCGACGTTAGAGAGATCGCTACTGCGCAGGTCGCTCTCGCGAAGGCTGCAACTAGCCAATCGGGACTCACTGAGGTTCGCGCCCATCAATTTGACGCCCGCGAGGTTCAACCCTTCCGCCGGCATGCCGGACAGGTCTGCTCCTGATAGATTGATCACAGTACCCTCGGTTGAGATAAGTCCCGTTCCGGCCAGGAATCTGAGCACTGCTGCCCGGCGTCTGCCGTCAAGTCTGGGTAGGACGCTGACGGTTCTGGCTTGCGCAATAGTCGCAACCTTTGCATCCGTTAGATCCCGATCCAGCAGTAGGCCGGTCATTACAGTCAGATAGGACTGCAGCGCGTCCTCCCGTTCAACGTTGAGCGCGATCTCGTAATCGTTGCGACGCCTCTGCTCAGCCACCTGAAGATCCTGCTCGCGTTGTGCCCGAGCAATTTCGCGCTCTTCCAAACGCTGACTGTTACTGAACAGATATGCTATCAACGCCAGCGAGATGGGAACTACGATCAGTTGGGCAAAGTCCCATATTGTTTTGCCCTGCAGCCCGCTCCATGCCGGCCAGTCGCGACCGGTGATGGTAGGCACAGCGAAGATGACGACCATCATCATCAACGCAGCGGCCAGCACTATGATCTGGAGGCGTTTGGAGAATCGCATTATAGTGACAAAAGAAACAGCTGCTCAGTTTACGTCCTTTTTCTCGCCTGCAGTTTCCTTCTTCGATCCAATCTGTTGTCTAACGCGCTCCAACTGCGGCGGGCAGCTTTCAAGCTTAGCGGCAAAAGATTACTTGAGAAACATGCTGTCGCGCCGTCAGCTGCAACAGCTTGTTGAACCAAGGGCTGCGCGCTGATCAAAACAACGCTCGTGTAACTCGATCATCCTGAATCGCAAATCCAGTCTGGCTACACTTGCTGATGGAAGATTTGAAGTTCTGTCTGGAGGTACAGTTCAGCGGCGCGCTTCATGGCGTCCGGCGCAGCGCCGGGTCGCGCAGCAATGTCATTTCTTCGACGCGCTTTCACTCGGCACTGCGTCCACCGGTAACTCAAATGCGATGAACAGAACGCAGGGGCCAGCCTTCTTGCATTCCGCTTTATGTGGCAGCTTGGCGGGTCCATACGCATAGGTGCCAGGCTTGAGTATCGCGGTCTTGTGCCCGTCATAGGTAACGTGAAGCTCTCCCGATACCAACACCATACGCTCCACCGATGTATGCCAGTGGCGAGCAAGAACGGAATTGGCAGGCACTTTGAGAAAGATGTCGGAGTTATTTTGGGCGGGATCGCCATGAAGAACCGAAATCTCACAGCCCTTCGGCAGGAACGCAGGGCAGGGCCCCCACTTGAGTTGGGGATCCTTCGCAGTCCGCGTTAGAGGCAGCTCCTGTGCGGATACTGGCGCCCCGGCAAACGCTCCGGCGAGAAGCAGCCCCGACATCAGCGCGACTTTCAACGACTGGCGTATCACGGTTCGGCAATACATAAACACCTCCTGTTGGTAAAGAATGGATTAGTCGGTTGCTGCCTAACCCTCCGCATCACCCGCACGCTGCCGCCGTTGAATTTAACGGCATGTTGGGTGTGGGTCGGGTGCATGGTTATATTGCGCCATCCATTATCATTCCACCACTGCTACAGCATCAACTTCGGTAATGCGCTTCGCGGCGCGTACGACACCTTGACGATGAAAGCCTTGCTGGGTGGGCGTCCGCTGCATGCTCTTCTTAGACTTCGGTCACCGCGTTGAGCGACGCTTTGCATAAGACCTTCTGATCATCCGCAATTTCCTGACACGGTCTGCCGTATGCGGCAAGGTCGAGTTTTCCAAAATCGAGTGCCTTAGTGTTTTCTTATCTGCCTCATGTTCTGCGAGCAGAAAGATGATCTTCTCTCCTTTGAAGTACTCCTTCTTGAGACCGGCTTCCGCTCCCTGGAAGTATTGGATAACGTCACCCTTGCGGAACCGGCCTTTGAGTGATTCGAGCACTTCAACCGCTACCCTCCAGTTCTCGTAGCCGCCGACCTTCCCGGTGATTTCAGCATCACGGATAAGGACGTGAGCGACGACGGAGACAGATCTGTAATCATTCCTGAGATACGAGAGCGACGGCCAACTCTCGTCACGCTGAGCAGAAAGGGCCATTGGTAACAGAAGGATGATGATGGTCACTTTAATTACTGTTTTCATGGAATTCTCAATGGAAGCCTGACTACAAAAAGGGAGATCGTACAAGGCGAGGCAATTACAGTTCGTCACCATCGAGGTTCTCCTTGACCGCTGGGTAAGGGCATTCACGAGGCCTGGACTTGAAGATCCCGTAAGACGTGCGACGCACCTCTTCATGGACCGCTTCTGGAACCTCCACCAGATAGACCTGACCGTGACCGAAGTGTGGGGACGAATGGTTTCTTATGTATGTCGTCGCATCCTCACGGGAGAGATGGAGCGACCAACCCGCTTCGCGTGCCCCACAGGCTTCATCGTCCTCGGACCAGTCGATGCAGAATGCTTGTTCCACGCTTACCCCCGATATTGCCGCTCCTCAGTGTGATCTCAAAAGCTCGCTTCTCCAGCAACCTGTCAACGGAAAGCATTCCAGCGCCATGCAATAAGAAGAAACTTGCCGCAGCCAGCATCATCAACGCAGAAAGCCGGTATCAGCTGCCGGGTTTTTGGACAATTCAGGCGCTGGCGCTGAGGGAGTGGCGTTCCAGCTTGAGGTAGAGACCGCGTCGAGTGAGACCCAGTTCACGGGCCGCGCGCGAGATGTTGCCGCCGTGTTTGCGCAAGGCCGCGGAGATCATCCGGCGCTCAACTTCCGCGAGGGCGTCCGCAAGGGTTTCATGCTGGCTGGAAGCAGGCATTGAAGCCACCGTAGCCGGTGGTGATACTGGAGAGGACGTACGCTTAAGCTCCGGCGAGAGTTGTTCGGGAGTGATCGTGGTCCCGTCCTCGGCGCGAGCCACTATGCGCTGAATCTCGTTGCAGAGCTGGCGCACGTTGCCGGGCCAGTCGCCTACCATCAACAGATCCACCGATTGCGGCGTGATCTGAATATCCTTCCGTCCAAACTTCGAAGAATAGTGGTTGATGTAGTAGTTAACTATAGTCGGAATCTCGGAGCGACGCTCTCTTAGCGGCGGCACCCGCAACCTGATGACGTTCAGACGATAGTACAAGTCTTCGCGGAACCGGCCCTGGGCCACCATCTCTTCCAGATCCGTGTTGGTCGCGGCAATGATGCGCACATCGACTTTGGCAGGTCTTTGCTCTCCCAGAGCTTGAATCTCACCTTCCTGCAAAAAGCGCAGCAGCTTCGGCTGCAGGTCCAAAGGCAGGTCTCCAATCTCGTCCAGGAAGAGTGTGCCGCCGGCCGCGGTGCGGATGACACCTTGTGAGTCCGTGACTGCGCCGGTAAACGAGCCGCGTCGATAGCCGAAAAGATAGCCTTCGGAAAGTTCCTTGGGTACCGCGGTACAGTTGAAGGGCACAAAGACTTTGGAGCGACGAGTGGAAATAGCATGAATCGCCCGCGCTACGAGTTCTTTGCCGGTGCCTGACTCGCCGGTAACTAACACCGTCACATCCGACGATCGGATCTTGTGCACTTCTTCCACCAGCCGCGTCATGGCCGGACTCGAATGGATGAAACCCGGCATTAGACTCGTGCCCGTAAGTTCGTCCGGCTGTTGCGACCCCGCAGCTTTGTGATGACCTGCGCGCAAGGCACAAACATCCATCCCCAGGCCAACCACGCGCAGCAACAGCTCCATCGACATACCACCCGGCAGTCTGGCCCGGCTGCGAGGCGAGATGTAAAGAATCGCCGGCGGAGCATTTGATGATTTGAGCAACGTGATCTCGGCATCGTGCTTCTTCGCATAGCGCTCACGATCTTCTTCGGTGTCCAACTGATCCAGCTCTTCGGCGAGGCGGGCGCTGTCTGCCGGCGTACACCCGTGGGCGATAACTACGCGGGGGTGGCGATGTTCGCCTTGTTCAGTGATGAGCACGCGTTGGGCAGAAGTCTCCTGGCGCATGATCGCCGCCAACTCGCGCAACAATAGTTCTCGCGAGGCCACCGCTTCGGCCAGACGCAAGGTCAGCAGCTGAGTCAGAGCCGACTGTTCTACATTTTGCGTGAGCGCCGTTTGATCGAGATGAGCGATGGCTTCCTCGGCGCGTGCGAGATCTAGTCGAGCGCCGAGGTCCCGAAAGGTGTTGCATGCGCGCGTCAGTTGTTCCATCGCCCGGTTTGGCTGAGTCAACGCATAGGCGCGGCCCAGCTCATAATAAGCGCGGGCAGCGCGGTAGCGGTCACCGAGCATGTCGAAGACTGAAACACTGCTGCCGAAGTGTTGGGCCGCCGCGGTCGCGTCAGACTGCTCCAGCGCCAGCAGGCCTGCCAGTCTCTGAGCCTCGCCGGCGAATCCGAGATCAGCCGGGGAGTCCGTCACTGCCTCAGTCACCTTATGAAGCTCCGTCGCGGACTCCTCTAACTGATGATTGCGCAAATGTGCTTCCGCCAGCAGCAGACGTGATTCACAGAGGGCCTGTCGATCGCCGATGATCTCGGCCAGAGCGAGGGCTTGCTTTCCTTGTACCAGAGCTTTTGCAGCATCCTCCATTGCCAAATAACAACGCCCGAGGGTGCGCAAAGCCTGGCCTGCATACCACTTGTTCCCGTACTCGGTGGCCAGACCAACTGCCCGCTCGAGGTAGGACCTGGCTTCGTCCAGGTCGCCGCGCAACATGTGCAGCTCGCCCAGCGAGTCGAGAATCATCGGTACCTTGGCGTCGCGTTCGTCGACTTCCGACGCGAGGGAGAGCGCGCGCTCCAGGGCCTCCTGGGCGCGTTCCCATTGCCCGATCAGAATCAGGTTGATTCCAAGATTGTTGTAGCCATCAGCAGCGCTGGATTTGTGATCAGTGCGTTCATAATAAGAGATGGCCTTCTCCAGATAGCGAATGCCTTCCTGAGGGCGTTTGAGAAACCAGCAGGCGCCGGCCATGTTGGCGTAGATCTTTCCAAGCAGATAGCTGGCGGGATGATCGCCGACCAGCTTGAGCGCCTGCTCAAAATTCTCGAGACCGGCGGCGTAGTTTCCTTCCTGGGTGTCTGCGAGAGCCACGCTAAAGTATGCTTCGGCAAGCCCACGCCATTCGCCAGTCTGACGAAAATGTTCCAGAGCCCGCTGACCGTAGTCGCGGGCAATTGGGTACTCGCTGATGGTCCGATAGATGCGCGCAAGGGCTGCATAGATTGGTCCGAGTTTGGCTTCACCTCCACTCTCTGAAAAATCGCGTAAAGCTGATTTGAGAATTGCTATCGCCTTGGGGTGGTCTCCGTTGTAGTTGTAAGCGAGACCAATCTGCACGCGCAGGCAACGAACCGCCTCTTCGTCGAGGCCCGCACGCGACTCGGGAGTTTCGTACATTGCAACGGACGCCAGCGACTCGCGGTAATGGCCCTGCATCTCCAGAGCGTTGGCAAGCGAGCAACGGGCGAGCGCCAGGATTGTGGGATTTTTAGCGGCCGCACTGATCAACGAAGTGAGACGAGTGCGAGCTTCAGTGGAGAGTCCCTGATCGAGAAGTGAGCGGACCTCATCCAACTCTTCGACAAGGGACGCCTCGGAAGGGTGCTTTGAACGCAGACGAACCCGCGCGTCGGCGAGATCGACTACACCACGGGCGTTTGGGGTTTCTTCTGTCTTCGGGTCAGAAGATCCGGGACCGACACGCTTAGCCATCTAGTTGTTCATAAACGCGCAATTAGTCAGGTTTTTCACTACGGATCGGGCCGTGAAGATTCCAGGCCGGGTGGCGCAACCGAAAAACGTGGCGCGCAAACTGTTGAAGCCGCTAAACAGCGTGGAATGTAACACATGAAGGATAGCGCGTCTATGGTGGTTTCGCCCTCTTAACGCTAGAGAAAGAAGGAATTGCGGTAGTAATCGGAAGCTCGGTGCTGCAGGATCGAGGATCTTGCGTATTTGAAATACATAGATTGAAGACACCAAGACAAACGCCCCCTAACGGATCACTTATGCTGCTTACGCCCATTCAGCGGACTCCTATCTTCAAAGGTTCGTAAGGGCCACTGAACCAGCGTTAGCGGTCAACCTCGTTGCTGGCTATAATGCGAAACTATGAGCCCACTTTTTGATGAGTTAGAAAAACGAGCGCGGATGCTCAGGCCGCAAGAGAAGGCTACGCTCGCACGCATCCTCATCGAGGAGCTGGACCCTACCGTAGATGGTCAGGTTGAACAATTGTGGATTGCAGAATCGCAGCGTCGATATGAAGCTTATCTTAGGGGCGAGCTAGAATCTCTTCCTGGCGATGAGGTCATGTCTAGAGCGCGTAGCCGCCTTAAATGACTGGCTATCGCTTTCTTTCCAGCCGAAGAAGAGATGACCGGGGCGGCGCTGTTTTATGACCCAGCCTCCGGGATCACGCATGTCTCATGAACCGTCGATAATGATCACGAGTTCAACAACGTGGGTGTTGGCGGACGAGTTGGACGGACCAGCGCTCGCCGCACTGGTCGCCGCCAACGCACCGTCCTTCGAGAGCTGGCCGACCCTCTGTCTGGATACAATCGAATCGGTTAAGATACCGGATCGTGAAGCACACGACTCCGACGAGAAAGGTTGGAGCGTGTACGTGCCGGCTCTGCCCGCTCGCGAGACGTATCTATATACATTACCGCCCGCCACCGTGAGATCGATCGCCAACGTGGATCCGACCCGGGCCGACTACATCATCAGAGAATGGAATGGAGAGGAGTATTATTCACAGCGCGGTTGTCACGAAGAGGTGAACGCGCTGTTGAAGATGCGTAGATTCGCGCGGAAGGCGCTCCATCAACGTAAATCGATCATTGTGATCTGGACACGCCAACTCGCGCCATCGACAGGGTGCTAAGATCTGTCTATTAAAAAGGAGACTAAATGGTTAAGAAAACGGTTAAGAGTTCGAAGAAGAAACCCGCGCGCAAACCCAGCGCCGCGTTCATGAAGCCAGTGACGCCTAGCGCGGCTCTAGCTGAGGTCGTCGGTTCGAAACCTATCCCGCGGACTGAGGTCACCAAGCGGCTGTGGGCCTACGTCAAGAAGAACAAGCTGCAGGACCCAAAGAACAGACGGATGATCAAAGCCGACGCGGCGCTTAAGGTTGTATTTGGCGGCAAAGCCACAGTGAACATGTTCGAGATGACCAAGCTTGTGTCGAAGCATTTGAAGTAGGGGAAAGGGAGAAAGGGTAAAAGGGAAAAGGGGTAAAAGGGCAAAAGATTCCTTTACCCACCTTTTACCTCTTATCCCTTTTACCCTCTTCCCCTTTCCCTTGTTCACGTCCTTATCGAGAGGATTTCGAATCATGTCTGAGAGAAAACTACGCGCGTACGTGGATATCCCAACTCATTTAGGTCCTGACGTCACTCTGAACCAGGTAATCACCAACATTAGCCTCAGCGGCTGCCTGGTGAAAACCGACACAAACCTGGCTGTCGGCTCTACTCTGTCTCTCAGCATTCCGATCTCAGGTGGAGAAACGCTGCGGCTCAACGGTAGGGTCATCCGCGCGCACGGGCAGGAGGGTTATGGGATCGGTTTCGAGTCGATGTCCGACCAGGACCGAAGACAACTGGCCCTGCTGATCGCAGAGACGGACGAACGTGAATTGACTCCGTAGCTATCGCCAGAGGATCACTCGAAACATCCGGATGAGACGGTATGAAACGCGTGATAGAGGCTCTTAGTTCTATCCTACTTCTTACCTTCTTTGAACATCAGGTGACCGCAGATACAGATATCGAACGGAGGAAACAACCGGATGATGATGAAAGGTAACGATACCGCTCTTTCCATTTTGCTATTGGCTATTTGCGTATTGGGCTGCAGCAAGTCTTCTCGAGACGCGAACAGCAACTCATCGAATCAACCAGTCAAACCAACCGTGGCGACAGTCAAAACCAATGCCGACGGCACGATTCCCTCAGGAACAGGCGTAGAAAGAGAGAAGCCCGCAGCCGGCAAGGGCAACGTGCAGGGCAAAGCCTTTTTCAATGAGAAACCAGCTGAAAATGTTGAAGTGAAACTGTGCGAGACGTTTAGCCAGTACCTAAGCGGGTGTGGCGGTGAGGTATTCACAACTCGGACGAACAGTGAGGGCGAGTATTTGATTAAAGACGTACCGCCCCGGATTTATGAAGGTCTGACGGTGAAAGTATTCAATACGAACTACTACGTCTTCGCAACAGCTGGGATAGCGAAGACAGCCAAGTACAAGATCGAAGAGGGCCAGACGTTCTTCGCGCCCGACACACATCTTTTCAAGAACGACTTGAAACTTGTGAGCCCGAAAGCTGGCGCCAAGACCGACGCGAACAACATAGAAGTGAAATGGGATTCTTATCCGGACGCTTCCTATTACAAGATGAGCATCTACGCCGACACCGACACAGGAGCCAAGCCGGAGTATGACTTCATCAAGAGGCGAGTCGATGGGGTTTCTTTCGCGCTGGATAAACCGCTTGTGCCCGGGACATACACTTGCGCCGTGGAGGCCTACAGCGGCAACGACATCAAACTCGCTCAGAATTCGGGTGATATAAAGTTTACCGCCAAAGGTCCGTAGTCAGTGGTCTTTGATTTTTGTCGTCGTATTGGTTACGATTTTCACTCCTGCCCCCATCAGGTTAATCACCCGACACTAGAAGCCTCTGCGGGATGCGCTACGCATACCCAAATTGTCACTTAAGGAGTCAATTATGAGCACTCGCGTAATCAAAAGAATTCGACCTTTTACCCTGGCTTGCGGCGTGGCCTTACTGTTGGCGGGAACATTGCCGGGTTTTGGACAAGTCCCAGACACCACGAGAGACCGAAATACAAACATACGCTCAGTCCCAAGCGGCGCGAAGATGAAGTTTAGAGGTGTCGTAATCGGACGCGACTCCGACACATTCACAATTCGCGATCGCAGTCGAGCGGACTATCAAGTCCTCCTGACTGACGACACCAGCATCAAGACGCACGGAGGATTTCTTCGAGGCGGTAAGAAATATGCTGTAACGGATATCTTGCGAGGCCTGATCGTGGAAGTCGAGGGGCGTGGTGATTCCGGGGGCCAGCTGGTGGCCGATAAGATCAGGTTCAAAGAGTCGGACCTGAGAGCCGCTATCACCACTGATACTCGGGTCGGTCCTGTAGAAGCAAACCAGGAACGGATTGCGGGACAGATGGATGAGCTTTATGCCGTGGCGGCTGAGGCCCGCAGCGAAGCGGGCGCGGCGAACGAGCGCATCTCCGCCCTCGATGATTACGACGTCCAGGAAACTGTCGCAGTAAATTTCAAGGTCAACAGCGCGGTGCTTTCACCTCAAGCCAGACAGCAACTGGACGACCTGGCAGCAAGGGCCATGAATGTTAAAGGCTATGTGATCGAGGTGGCGGGCCATACAGATTCTACGGGTAGCGAAGCGAAGAATTTCCGGCTCAGCCGCGAGCGGGCTGAATCAGTGATCCAGTACCTGGCCGTGAATCATAAAATTCCCCTGCGGCGTTTCATCACGCCCATGGGCTATGGTAAGACAGAGTTTGTAGCTGACAACACCACGGCTGAGGGACGCGCGCGAAATCGTCGCGTGGAAGTTAAGATGCTTCTCAATCGCGGCATGACCCAAGCCCCAACGACGTCTCCCAGGCCCTAGATGGCCACTTGTGGCATGACGACTGGATCCCAGCGGGGATATGCCCCCGCTGGGATGGACTTCGCAGGGCTGCAGAAAGCAGAGCTCTGAGTGACCAATCCTGCGTGTGATCCCCAAATAGAAAGTGCTCGCTATCACGCGGGCCAAACGGGATTGCTGCGTCGAATGGCCGGGCACCAGGGAGCAATCAAATAGAACTCGAGCCTGTTTATCGTGAGGATTCGTTACTCGCGCGTAGCTGAACTTCGCGCAATCGCCGCTCGAGAAATCGACGTTCGCTGTCATTGGTTACCAACGCAAGCGCTCGCGCATAGCTCTCGGCTGCTTCCACCTTTAAACCCAGACGACGCAGCAGATCGGCTCGCGCGGCATGCAGCAGGTGATAACCGTCGAGATCACCGGTGGCGGCGAGCGCGTCGATGAGTCGCAGAGCCGGCTGAGGGCCATCAACCATTGCCACCGCGACCGCCCGGTTCAGCGACACGACGGGCGTGGGTTGCACACGCTCGAGAAGGTCGTAAAGCCTGACGATCTGTGGCCAGTCAGTATCTTCTGCCCGTTTCGCGCGACAGTGAACCGACGAGATCGCCGCCTGTAAAGCGAATGGACCAGCCTCCTTCCGAAGCGCCTGATCGACCAGCGGCAATGCCTCGTCAATTTGCCGCTGAACCCAGCTGCTGCGATCCTGCTCTTCCAGGACCACGATATCCCCGGATTCGTTTAGGCGCGCCTCGCGACGGGAATCGTGAAGCAGCATCAGGGCCAGGAGTGCCGTCGCTTCTGAAGGAGGCTTCGGCGCCATCAGAGTCTTTAACAGGCGCCCAAGTCGGATGGCCTCGGCGCAGAGATCGGTCCGCACGGGCTTTCCGCCTTGCGTCGGCGCGTAGCCTTCATTAAAGATTAAGTAGATTACTGTCAGCACAGCGTCGAGCCGCCCGGGCATGTCATTCGTATCGGGGACGGAATACGGAATGCCGGCGTCGCGAATCTTGCGCTTAGCGCGGACCAGGCGCTGGGCCATCGTCGTTGCGGGCACCAGGAACGCGCGCGCAATCTCATCGGTCTGAAGACCGCCCAGCGTGCGTAAAGTCAGAGCGACTTGCGCGTCCAGTGCGAGTGCGGGATGGCAACAAGTAAAAATCAGCCGTAGACGATCGTCCGGGATCTCGCTGGCGTCGTAATCCGGTTCCTCGACTGTCCGGATCAAACCGGACGCGGCGTACGATTCAACTTTCTCCTGGAAACGCGTCTGGCGCCGGAGGCGGTCGATAGCTTTGTGCCGGGCTGTTTGAATGATCCAGGCTGGTGGTGAATCAGGTACCCCGGATTCACGCCACTGGTCCACAGCGGCGGCAAACGCTTCCTGCGCTGCCTCTTCGGCGAGGTCGAAATCGCCGAAGGATCGAATAAGGGTGGCGACAATGCGGCTCCAATCGGAGCTGTAGACCGCCTGAACCGCCTCGTTAGCTGCCAGTTGCATATCCTCATGGTAGATATTTCCCGGCGGAGTGTCGATCCAGACTGTCGCCGTTCGACTTACTGGTGATAGCACAAATCATGAAATACATGTTGTCGATCTACGCAGCAGAGAGCAGAACGATACAATAATGGTTCAGACAAACCCTAAGCAAAGACAGCAACCGACAGCAAAAAAATATGAGAATTCTAAAAGGTATCGGCGCCGTCCTCGCCGGAATGCTCTTTATCGTTGCCACACATACCGCGACAGATTTCGTACTGGAGTCGCTCGGCATTTTCACACCACCCGACCAGGGATTTCACACTACCTGGATGGTCGTGACTGCAACTGTTTACCGTAGTATTTATTCGGTAGCAGGCGGCTACATCACCGCGGCCTTAGCTCCAAACCAGCCAATGCGATATGTTTTGATTCTCGGAATAATAGGGACTGCGGCAGGGACTCTCGCCGCGATAGTAACCATACCGATGGGAATAGCTCCTGCCTGGTATCCAATCGCGCTGGCCGTACTTGCTCTGCCTTGCGTGTGGTTGGGAGGAAGGTTGCAGACTAAATAGTAATTTCTCATTCGATAGCCATGGGCTGGGCTCATGGCTAGAGGCAACAACGAAATGAAGGCAGAGGGCTTTGTTAAAAGGTTAAAGGCTCACCGCTCGTCAATCGAACTCAAGAAGATTCAGCGTTATTTTAAATCCGGCGAAGGCGAGTACGGCGAGGGCGATAAGTTTATCGGTGTGCGTATGGGGCAGGTTTTCGCGCTTGCCAAAGAGTTTATTGAAATGCCTCCTCACGAAATTGAGAAGCTGCTCGAAAGCGAAATCCACGAGGCAAGGGCTGGCGCGGTTAGCATCATGGATTGGCAAGCTCGTAACAAAAAGACGACCCAGGAACGCCGAAAGGAACTGTTCGATCTTTATCTGCGGCGCCATGATCGCATTAACAACTGGGATTTGGTCGATCGTAGCGCTCCATATGTAGTCGGCGGATATTTGGTTGATAAGCCGCGCGACATTTTGTACAAGCTGGCGCGTTCCAAAAATGTTTGGGAACGTCGCACTGCCATTGTCAGCACCTACTATTCTGTTAGACAGGGCGATGTGGCCGACACGTTCAAGATCGCCGAAATGTTGCTTAACGATAAGCACGACTTGATCCATAAGGCGACTGGAGGGTGGCTGCGCGAGGCCGGCAAAAAAGATCCCGAGAAACTGTTGAGCTTTTTAGATAGACATGCTCCGACCATGCCGCGCACTGCCCTGCGTTACGCAATTGAACGCCTTAATAAAAAACAACGCACTCATTATCTGGGCATGAAGAAGGTCTAACAATTTCCGAAAGAAAGATCCGAACCTGTCGATCTTCCTCCCGCTCGTTCGACTTGTGAGTAGAGAGGCGCAGAAACAACAAATTAAAAGGGAGACAATTTGCAAAAGATAACACCATTCCTATGGTTCGATGACAAAGCCGAAGAGGCTGCGAATTTTTATGTTTCGCTTTTCAAGAATTCAAAGATTAATGGCATCACGCGCTACGACGAAGAGGGATCGAAAGCCGCTGGAAGGCCAAAGGGAACAGTGATGACCGTTGAATTCCAGCTCGAGGGACAGGAATTCACGGCTTTAAACGGTGGCTCGCATTTCAAATTCACGGAAGCCGTCTCGTTTGTAGTGAACTGCGAAACGCAGGAAGAAATAGACAAGTTCTGGGAGAAGCTCTCTGAAGGCGGAGAAAAATCCAGGTGTGGCTGGCTTAAGGACAAGTATGGCTTGTCATGGCAAATCGTTCCCACCGTTTTGGCCGAGCTGTTCCTCCAAAAGGATGCGGAGAAGTCAAAGAGAGTCATGAAGGCAATGCTTCAGATGGATAAGCTTGACATAAAAGCTTTGAAGCAAGCGGCTGAGCAAAAAATAGTCCTACTGCAACACATAGGATACAACCGGAGTGGCGACCGACGAACCGTGCGCGGACCTGGGGAACACATATGAAATACATGATGCTGGTTTATCTCGATGAGCAGGCCATGACCGAGGCAGAGCGGGAACACTGTTATGTAGAATCTGCGCAGCTCACGCAACAGCTCAACTCAAGCGGCCAGTACCTGGATGCCAGCCCGCTCCATCCTGTTTCGACGGCGACCAGTGTTCGGGTGCGCGACGGCAAACGGCTCGTTACTGATGGTCCGTTTGCCGAGACACGCGAACAGCTCGGAGGCTACTACCTAATCGACGCTAGCGATCTCGACGAAGCGATCCGCATCGCCGAAAGGATCCCCCCGGCACGATTCGGTACCGTCGAAATCAGACCAGTGATGGAAATCCCCGGCCTACCGGAGGATTAAGTGAGGCTGCCATGCATTTTGAAAAACATGGTTACCAGGATTTCGGAATCTACCAGTTAAGGATCTCGATAAGTCCATAGAAAATTAGAATTGAAAGGACTGGCCATGAAAAAAGTAAAACCCGGTGATATACCGCAGACGGTAGACGACTACCTGGCAGCGCTTCCGGAAGATGCGCGGGCCACGCTGGAGAAGATTCGCAAAACAATCAAGGCCGTTGCGCCCAAGGCCACTGAAGTGATCAGTTACCAGATGCCGATGTATAAGCAGCATGGAATGCTGGTGGGCTTCGCCGCCTTCAAGGACCACTGCAGCTTGTTCCCCGGCGTAGTACCGATAGTGGCCCACAAAGATGAGCTGAAGGCGTATAAAACATCCAAGGGGACTATTCGCTTCCCCATTGGCAAGCCTTTACCCGCCGCGCTGGTGAAGAAGCTCGTCAAAACCCGCATTGCCGAGAACGAAGCGGCGTTTAATAAGAAGGCAAAGAAACGCTGAAGAAAGTTAGTGATCTTCGTCGATCGAGATTAAAAATTTGGCGCACTCATACCTCTGCGCCATGAAGGACTGCGATCATGAACGTTGCCCTGTGGATTATTCAGGTACTGCTGGCGTTACTTTTTCTGTTCGCTGGTGGAACCAAACTGGTTCTGCCCATCGAGACACTGGCGTCTATGGGGTCACCTAACCAGATACATCTGCCGGGGCTCCTTCTCCGGTTTATTGGCGTCTGCGAAGTGCTGGGCGCCACCGGCTTGATTCTCCCGGGCCTCCTGCGCACGCGGCCGGGTCTGACACCGCTTGCCGCCTTCGGGTTGGTAATCATCATGATCGGGGCGACTGTACTGACATTCGCGGCCGATGGTTTCCCGATTGCCCTCAGCCCTCTAGTGGTGGGACTGCTTGCGGCATTCGTGGCGTACGGCCGCTGGCGACTGGCCCCGCACCGCGGAAGGTAAAGTTCAGCATAAATCATTCACATTAATCAGTGTTAGCAAGGAGTGCGCGATGCAATTGAACCCATTTCTCTTTTTCAACGGCGACTGCGAGGCAGCGTTCAAGTTCTATGACATTTGTGTACTTCGTGGGTTAGTAAATCGTCCGTATTAAGTGCTTTCTGATTGAAGATACAACCTAAGGAGGGTTTCAAAATGCGCTACGTTGATGGATTTCTCTTACCCGTGCCTAAGAAGAACCTGCAGGTCTACCGCAGCATCGCTCAGAAGGCGGGAAAGATTTGGCGGGAGCACGGGGCCTTGGAATACATCGAGGCCGCCGCGGAGGACCTCGATGTAAAGTTTGGAGTTTCGTTCACTAAAACGATCAAGCCCAAGCCCACGGAGACGGTGCTCATCTCGTTCATTGTGTTCAAGTCACGCGCCGATCGCGATCGCGTCAACGCAAAGGTGATGAAAGATCCGCGCATGAAGAAGATGATGGAAAAGGGACCGATGCCCTTCGACGTTAAGCGCATGGTCTATGGCGGTTTCAAGATGATAGTCGATTTGTAAGGGCCTCCGAGGGTGTTCGTCACGCACCGTCGAACTGAAACAATCGCGGAGAGATTCTTACAACGATTCCTGCCTTGACGTTGAGCCAGGGTGTGTACATAGCAATCTACTCGATTCGGATGCCACGATTCATCGCTATGCCTCGCGCTTTCATGACAACGTCATCATCGATGACTTCTTCGCCGGTGTACCACGCTGCTATTTCCTCCGTCGGCCGCCCAAGTGCCAGGGCGAGCCTTTCGTCGCTGGCTTGAAAGGCACGATCGCGCAGGTTGCGAAGGATCTGCGCGGCCTCATCCTGTCGGGTGCCCCGATCGTCCACGGGTTGATCAGGGAAACTTCGTCGTACAATTTCCTCCGGGCGCCCACTCAGCACCCTAGAGAACAAATACGCGACAACAGCACCTATCCCAACGCCGCCCATAATAATGCCGAGCCGGCGGAGACCTGATCTTTCATTAGTAATTGGTTGAAGTTTTTCTGTGTTATCCATTTCTGTGTCCTTTCTATCATTGCAAATCTGCATTCGCTCTTAGGTTCGGTCTGTTATGAAAACATGCACGGCGATTCCCCAGATCGGGGAAAGCGCGCTCGCTCTGTACGATTTCAAGGAAGCCGGTAGGACCGGGTGCAACTAAGGCAAGTTGTTTGCCATGCCGCGTAGTCGGTTGCAAATGAACGCCGGACAAATGCAGATTCTGAAAGGCGACTCGCTTGTTCCCTCGTCTTAAGTTTGTTAAAAGAACGACGGAGACTTGGTTCGCCATTTCGCTCAAGCCATTCAGCACTGATATCTCAGGACCGCTTAACTACACTGACGAGCCACAAAAAATGATTTCGCAAACATCATCTCTTGCACGAGGCAGTCACTATCTTAGGAACTCCGGCTGAAATCGAAAGCTTTCTTTCGAATCAAGTACCCATCGAATGAAGCCGTCGGGACGAAAAACTATTTTGAAGAGAAAAGACATGAAGCAGATCGCAATCTGGACCTCCTTAATTCTGTTGAGCACAGTCACCTCCATACCCGTTGCTCAAGGACAGACAAAAAGACGTACTCCCAAAAGCAGGCGAACAAGCGCGCTTAAGCCCGTCAAACCAGTCGTCAAAATCTCAGCCGTAACGACGACGCCATCGGGCCTGATTTACATAATCACCAGACGAAGCAAGGGTCGGAATCCGCGCCCGGGTGAAACGGTTGTGGTTAACTACACTGGACTGCTTACTAGCGGTTTCAAATTCGATAGTTCGCTCGACCGCGGGCAACCGTTTAAGTTCAAACTCGGTGAGGGACATGTAATTAAAGGATGGGATGAAGGCATCGAGAAGCTGCGTGTCGGTGAGCAGGCCACCCTGGTCATCCCTCCGCAACTCGGATATGGAGCAAGCGGTTCAAGAGACGTAATTCCTCCTGAGGCAACGTTAATCTTTATCGTGGAGCTGATGGGTATAGAAGAGCCGCCAGGGAAGTAAGCCATCCAAGCATTCCGTTTCAACTCCGGCCATAGTGAAGTCCAGAATCATTGTCTTGATACCAGACAAACACCATGCCTTCTCACCGCACAAAAACGAGGATTGCATCACTCACCGGACGCTCACCAGTCGGATCTGAAGGACGATTAACCACCTGGTCACGGACGACCATTGTCGTCGACCCGCCCCCATCGAGATTGATTGCTTCATCTGCGCCAAACTCAATTAGTAGGTTTGCCACCATGTCGAGGGACATACCTACGCTGATTCCTGGCTGCCGTCCGTCGACCGTGAACAGTAGTAACTTTCCCGAAGTGAGTTTTGCGATCGCCGTCCGCGGGTGACGGTCATTCCGGAACGCTGGAAGGACTCTCTCCTGGACAGTTGTAATCTCTACCTTGCCGCCCTTTACGAGTTGCGGGCCGCCGCCGAGAATTGTATCAGCGCGGCGCCACAGAGGTTGTTGCTTTAGGTCAAGCGGTGTCAGGCGCCAGGAAAAGCTTATTTGCGCGCCGGGGCGCACATTGCTCAATAGCCACTCGCGACTGTTTCCCACCGCTGAAACTACAAAACCATCGGCTGGAATCTCGCTACTGCCATGACGATCGCGAACCGTCAAAACACTACCGTTTCTAACTACAGCTTCCGCGCCATCCGGAGTCGTTAAGGTAGTTCTGTGAAACTCTGGCGTAAAAATTAATAGTTCATCCTTCGCCAGCGGGCGATTGAGACCATTCACGGTGTGGCGAACTTCTCCTCGGGTGGGCTGTGCGCGTATTGAGCCGTCACGACGCCCGACTGAGATCTCTCCCACGAACTTAAGATGGCCCAACAGAATCTGCGTCGTTTCCTGTTGAGTTATCAATCCCAGCGCTGCGCGGTCGTGATGTGGCTCGCTGATCAGCTTGCCATCCAGCATTAATAAGCCGACTGACTCGCCGCGGAAAGGCCCGGTCGTCCTGAAGTACCCGCCGTTGATAGCTGCGACTGCCTTGTGGCGAGCGGTAAGCGAACTCGTGGTCTCCAGTCCCACTCCCTCATCCAGCGCATGAAAGACTCTTAACGAAGCGCGACTGGGATCGACGCGTAACATATTTATTAACCATGGCCCGGTGGTGTCATCCGATGACGACTCGCCTCGTGCAATCTGTAGGTACTCCACACCTGGAGCGATAGTTTGGAACGCTTGCGCTTTGGTCTGGGGCGACGCGGGCGAATTCTGCGTTGCCTGAGAAGTTAACTGCGTCTGAGCACGGGATTGGAATTGCTGCAGCGGGAAAAAGCTTCCCGCCACGAGGAAGAATAAGAAAAGGCAGAACGCCGCGCTGTGTTTTCGGGGTAGCCCGCAGTTCATTCGCAAGCTGATAATGCCATGTTCAGATCTTAAAGGGCAGTGATTACCTATCGTTGTAGGTGAAACGATTTAGAGGTAGGTAGTGTTTGATCCAGATTCGGAGACTTAAGGTGAATGTTGAATCAGGAGTCGCGCTCAATCTTGTTCGCCTTGCGCATCAGCCACATTGAGTTATAACGCTTTGCCCGCGCGGCTTTTTGTAGCCCTTCCGCCTGCTGTCGGTTCCCGGATTTTAGCAGCTCGAATGCTTGTTTCAGCATTTCCGTGGACTCATGAACAGCTTCCACAGCTTTCTTCCGGAGTATTAGACTTATCTCTGAGTTAGCCATGCCCTACACTTCGCCGAGTAAATAAAGAGGGCGTTGTGGGGGCCCGAAGCGCTGTTTATACACAAGACTTATCATGGTGCAAGGGATTATGTATGACTTTTCTGTGCCGTTGCAGTAGTGCGGCCTTGGCTTAACGGCTCGTTATACTCGTTATATATGCCACCGCACCTGGCCGACTAGAGCGGCAGATCGAATCCCTTCCGCAGATCCAGCGAAGTCCGCAGATCCGGAGTGTCCTAATCTGAGTTTGAGAATCCACATCACTGGCACGCGCTTGTCCCTCAACCGTTCCTCAGCGTTATGTGTGCTAACACACGGACATCCATTTCTACCCGTGATATAAGCCGCTTCATGAGTACCACTACACTAATAATAATCATCCTCGTAGTTCTTTTACTCGGCGGCGGCGGCTACGGCTACTCCCGCCGTAGGCGATAAGAGGACATCGGCCCTCAATATCAGTTGAAATCGAGGGCCAACGAGGGAGTTCTAACAAAAAAGCGGGCGTTCCCGGAGCGACTTTGTTCGCAACGGTACTTCAGGCCTGGCGTCACTGGAAAACCAACCATCGTGACGCCTTGCCATACAAGTATTCTGGTATCGACCGGAAACCGTACCCACACTTTTTGCTAGTGATCTCAAGTCCAAGTCGGATATAACCATCTCAATCGAGAGGTTAGAATTACCGCCCTCACCGTCGTCTGAGGTCGTAGACTTCAGGACACTACCGAAAGCCCAAGCCCATTGCGAGGTAGTCCCTACCCTAGTACAATCTCGGCGAACAGCCGTTCGCCCCATTTTTACCCTCCTCTCCGCCGTTTTGGGGAGTATTGAATTAACGTTGCCATTGGAAGATGACTGAGTTTGCTCCCGCGCGGGTGAAGAATTCTTTCGACTGAGCGTGGCTGCATTTCTAATCGTACTGAAGCAAATGCATATCAAGTAGACCAGCGACATTCGCCTATGAGCGAAGGTAGTCGGTCAAAGATCAAAAGCGATTACAGTAAGGAGTCAGAACGGCAACC
>JBGTHZ010000083.1:0-35526 GCA_041745915.1 Pyrinomonadaceae bacterium
GACGGGCAAGTCTGCACCAATGACGCACCGGCCTTCTCGACCTGCGAGCGGGCACCAGCTTATCAATTATCCCCAGGCGAACGCTCTCGTTTCATCAGGGTATCTGCACGTCGGAGACGAGCTGGGGTGCTTTGCGTGAAATTGTTGTTTGGCGCATGCCGCGCTGTTCAAGAGGACCCTGGACTAACTGGCTGGCCGCGCGTGTGCCAGGGAGAGTTCGATAAAATTCTCGAAAAGAACTCTGCCGTCACGTGATTCGTTTTGGTGTTCCCAGCGGGTGCGGGTTTTGTTCCAATCTTCGAACGACTTCTCGAGGTGGAACTGTACTGTGTAGATGAGCTGACCGTCCTCGCGCTTTACCATCATCTGGTTGCGGCAAAGGTATGACGTAGCCAGGAGTTTAAAACCTGCGGGAACCTGGTCGAGCTGCAGGCCATGGTTTTGCCAGACGCGAAGAATGCGTGCCTGCTTAGTGTAATCCTGCCAGAGGCCGGAGCCCGGATTGTTGATTCCGCGAAAGATAGGGTCTTGCGGATCGGTGATCCGGACGAAGCGGTACTCATACTCATTCCGGCGGTTTTCACGCTGTTGATGCTGTTCAAGCCTATCGAGCGTGAGCACCTGCGCCCCGAAGCTCAAGCCGACTAACTGATGGCCGCCGCAAATCCCCAGCACCGGAACTTTTGTTGACCGAATAAAATTGCCAAACTCCTCGATTATCGAAGGCCTATAAAAATCGAAGTCACGCAGCGTGCCGCTAAGGACAATAGCGTCCGGTTCAAACTCCGTGACGGCCGCGGTCAAGTTAGCCAAATGGGTGACGTGGGTAGTGGGGCTCTTAACCAGCCGGGAGATGTTGTTAAGAATATTCTCAATCGCGAGTTGGGCGATGGTTCGTTCGTGCTTGATTTGCGCGGCGGCCGCCTCTCCCCACTCCTTGTGCCCAACTTCTGAAAGGTCTTCCTGGTCGCGAAGAAGATTGTCTACCACGAGCACGCGTGCCGCTTCGATGCGCTTCTCAATGGTTTCATACCGGCAAAACGTCTGCTGGTTGAATGGGAAGGGAAGCGTGTCGGCAACCTCGGGCGGCAGCTTCTCCTCAAGCGAAAGGTCTATGATGTCGGGATTCATCTCAATTAGCACGTCAAGTGTTGTTGAAACTAATGGCCCTCGGCCCGCTGCTTCGTACTCTGCTTAAACTCCGGCGCCGGGGCGCCCCCGCCCGCGGCGGCAATTTCGGCTCTCAGTTTAGCAATTAATAGGCCATGAATTCGAGCCCTAAATGAATCCGACCGCTGAGTGGCTTTATGATCCGCCAAAAGCAGCATGCGATGCCAGGACGACTCGAGTTCGTCGGCTAGCAGCGTAACCCTTGTAATATCGTAAGGAATGGCCACTTCCTCACAACCCGCCCCGGCGAAGACAGAAAGATATCGGGCGGTTGCCAGGTCCGGACAGAGCAGGCGGCGTTGGCCCACTTTTAGCTCCACACCCAGCAGAGTGTGCTGAATCTCCACACGAGGTTTCCGGGTCAGTGCCCCAAAACTGTACGAACGCGTTCTCATTTTTAGAATGCGTTGCCTGTAAATCAGCGGCAGCCACGCGTCCGATAGTTCGGTTTTGACTTGTCCAGCGTATTCTTCAGCCGTCACTTGGGTAAATTGGTTTGAAGTTAATCCCTGCCGGGTGCCGTATCTGTTTCCGGCTAACGCAGCGACAGAGTCACAATCGGCTTGGCTTGCAGGGCATTGATTACCTGCCCGGGAAAGAGTCCCAGATACAACACTCCGGCAACTGTAATCACGAGGGCAATCGCAAGACTTGCCGGTATCGGAGGGGCCATCCACGAAGTAGTGCGCTCGCGGAAGAACATCACAATAATCAGCCTCAAGTAATAGTAAGCCGAGATTGCGGTGTTGAGCACGCCGATGACAACAAGGATCACCATCCCCTGATCGAGAGCGGCGCGAAAGACCAGGATCTTGCCCATGAACCCGGCCGTCAGTGGCATACCCAACAGACTGAGCAGGAAGAGCGAAAGCGAGAAAGCGAGCACCGGAGATCGGAAGCCAATGCCGTTATAGTCCTCCACTTCAGTCCGTCGATCTCCGGCGCGAGCGATTAGTTGGACAACAGCAAAAGCGCCGATATTCATCACCGCATAAGTCAATAGATAGAACGTCACCGCAGTAATTGCGGCGTTACGCTGTTCAATGCCGGGTGCTGCTCCCGCGGCAATGAAACCCACCAGGGCGTATCCTGCATGCGCGATGGACGAATAAGCAAGCATACGTTTGACGTTGTTCTGCACTATCGCCGCCACGTTTCCAATGGTCATCGTCATGATAGCCAGAACGACTAGTACTGAAACCCACGCGCTGTGGAGCCCGGCTGAGATGTTCGTGTTGGCAGTGGCCGCGACGAATGGAAATCCGAAGACAAAGACCCTCATGAACGAGGCAAAGCCTGCCGCCTTTGGACCGGCCGCCATGAAAGCCGTGACGGGAGTGGGTGCTCCTTCGTAAACGTCAGGCGTCCAGATATGAAAAGGTGCGGTGGCTATCTTGAAACCAAAGCCTACTAGCATCATGGCCGCGCCCGCGAAGAGCAGCGACGGATACTGCGCATCATTGATCCGGCCGGCGATCTCCGCCACATTTGTCGTGCCCGGCAGTCCGCTGATGGTGGCGGTCGCGCCATACGTAAGTGCGATCCCGTAGAGCAAGAAGGCGGATGACAGTGAGCCAAGGATAAAGTACTTCAGTGAGGATTCGTTGGAGCGCAAGTCCGTGCGGCGAAAACCCGCCATGACGTAGGTAGCAATTGAAAGGATTTCCAAACCGAGGAAGATGATCACCAGATCGCCCCCGGAGGCCATCAGCAACATCCCGGCCGTTGCGAACATCAAGAGCGAATGAAACTCACCGGCAGGAAGTTTCTCGTTCTCGACCCAGACCATTGAGATCAGCACCGTCAAAGCCGAGACAATAAGAAAGACAAGAGTAAAACCGAGGCGCAGCTCATCGAGTACAATCATGCCGTTGAAGGCCTGGCTGGCGCCTCCCCAGGACAACCAGAGCCAGATCGTCGCGGCAGCTCCGGCGATTAAGCCGGCAAGGGAAATGCTGCCGGTTACCCAGCGTTGATCGGGTCGCGCAAAGGCATCGACCAGCATAACCACCACGCCGGCGATACAGATGATCAACTCCGGCGCGATGAGCGCGAAGCTGATGTCCGGGGGCGTGAATTGTAAAGCCAGAAGCTGATTCATTTGCATTTGATTCGACGGCGCCTCAGCGGCTAACGTCCGGATTCCAGGCCTTTGTAACTGAGGTCACCGGGCTGAAGCTCAGAAGCTGCCTTGTCACCCGCGAAAGATCCGCCGGTCGGTGGCGCAGCCACGCGAGCGCGAATAGCTTCAACGCTTGCCTTTGACCGATCCAGAAACGGCCGCGGAACGACGCCCATTACCAGCATCAAGACGAGTAAAGGCAACAGCAAACCAATCTCGCGGGCGTTGAGATCGGGGAGCGTCGCATTCAAGGGATTGGTGACTTTCCCGAAAACCACGCGCTGCAGCATCCACAGCATGTAGACGGCGGCCCAGATCACTCCAGTGGCAGCGAGCATGGTAGCGATCCATGAGTGTGTGATTGCGTTTGACGTCCAGGCGCCGAGCATTATCAGAAACTCACCCACAAAGCCATTGAGAAAAGGCAGTCCGATGGACGACAACGATGCAAAGACAAACAGAGTGGAGAACCAGGGCATGGGCGTCGCAAGTCCTCCGAAGTCGCTAATCAGGCGGGTGTGTCTTCGTTCGTAAATGAAGCCGACAAACAGAAACAGCGCTCCGGTAGACACTCCGTGGTTGAGCATTTGATAGAGCGCGCCCTGCATACCCACTTCAGTGAAAGAGAAGAGGCCGAGAACGACAAAGCCCATGTGGCTAACCGATGAATACGCCACCAGCCGTTTTACGTCGGGCTGGACCATGGCCACGAGTGCTCCATAGATAATTCCGATGACGGCCAGCGTTATCATGATCCAGGCAAACTGGCGCGACATATTCGGAAACAGGCCGAGGTTGAAGCGCAGCAAGCCGTATGTTCCCATCTTCAACAACACGCCGGCGAGAATAACGGAACCAGCGGTCGGTGCTTCGGTGTGCGCGTCGGGGAGCCATGTATGTAAAGGAAAGAGCGGTATCTTGATGCAGAAGGCAAACGCAAAAGCCAAAAACAACCAGAACTCTGCGTTTGCAGAGAGCAGCGCCGGCTGCGCGCTCATGGCCGCGACTATCGCTGAGTAATCAAACGTGCCGTAGATGAAGTAAAGCGCGATAATACCTACCAGCATGAGCAGACTGCCGACGGCGGTATAGATGAAAAACTTCACGGCTGCGTAGATTCTTCGCTCGCCTCCCCAAATTCCGATTAGGAAAAACATTGGCACCAGTGAAGCTTCGAAGAAAAGATAGAAGAGCAGCAGATCCAACGACACGAAGACCCCAATCATTGCGCCTTCCAGCAGCAGCAGAAACACATAATAAGAAAGTTGGCGCTTAGCGATCGCCGTCCAGCTCGAGAGAATCGCGATCGGCATGAGCAGGGTGGTCAACAGCACCAGCCACAAACTAATGCCGTCGACTCCCAGGTGATAACGCGCTCCGATAGCTCCGATCCAGTTAACGTTCTGCTCGAACCGGAATTCCGCCCCGCCCACGCCACCCACTAAAAGAATCGAGAGAGCAAAAGTGACGGTAGTAACAGCCAGCGCTATCCACTTGAAGTGAGCATCCTGCCTGCCGGGTGCAAAACTGTAAGCCACCGCGACGAGAGCGCCGAGAACCGGAAGCAGGATCAGAATTGTGAGCAAGTGTTGCCGCATAATTTAACGCACGATACCCATGGCGTGAGCGCTAAAGTAAGCGAAGAAGCCAATCAAGACCAGGGCGCCGATCAAAATGATCGCCGCGTAGCTGCGCACAAATCCGCCCTGCAGGTGACGAACCAGCCGCCCGCCTTCAGTCACCGCGTCGCCGAGGGCGTGCAGGAAACCATCGATGACACCGACGTCGAAGAGTTTCCACAGACCTTCCCGCGAGGTGACTTCGATTGGCCTGATGATGGTCGCATCGTAAATTTCATCAACGTAGTACTTGTTCTCCAGTACGCTTGGCATCTGCAGCAACGGGCGTTTCTGAAAAATGAACCATCCAATTCCAATTCCCAAAGCCGCAACGAGCACCGACACGAGAGCCAGCAAACGCTCTTGACGAATCTCCTCCGGCGAATGAGCGTGGGCGGCGCTTGCGGCTGACGGACCTTCCAACGCGTGGACAGCAGGCGCACCGTCGAGCTGCTGCGGTTTCGGAGACAACCACTGGATTTCGTCAGCGGTGTGCGTGCCTTCTCCGTGAGGCACGCTTGCCGGGATGTGGCTGACCACCGGTTCAAGTTTTTCCTCGATGTAATTGACTGGATGGTCGCTGATAAGTGAGCCCAGCGCGTAAGGCACGCCGATAAATCCGCCAAAAGTCGAAAGCACAGCGAGGACAATCAGCGGCACAGTCATGACCCACGGCGACTCTTGTGGCCCATGGACGGTGTGGTGGACATGAGCTGAGTCGCTTTCCTCATGATGATCGACCTGTCTCTCGCGAAAACGCTCCGGCCCCCAAAACGTCATCACCATCATGCGCGTCATGTATACCGCGGTCAGCAGTGCGGTAATCGCGCCGACAAACCAAAGCGCTTTGCTCCAAGCGGGACTTGGCAGACTGAATTCCCCGGCACTCCAGGTCTTCCAAAGAATCTCGTCTTTCGAAAAAAAGCCGGCAAAGAATGGGATTCCTGAGATTGCCAACCCGCCTATGACCATGGCGACAAAAGTGATGCGCATGTATTTCCTGAGCCCGCCCATGCGCCGCATGTCCTGCTCGTGATGCATGCCATGAATCACTGAACCCGAACCGAGGAAGAGTAATGCTTTGAAGAAGGCGTGGGTAATCACGTGGAAAATAGCGGCCGTGAAGGCGCCGACGCCACATGCAAGAAACATATAGCCGAGCTGAGAGACAGTTGAATACGCCAGCACCTTTTTAATGTCGTTCTGCGCGAGAGCAATGGTGGCTGCAAAAATAGCTGTAGCAGCACCGATGATTGCCACGATGAACATTGCGGTCGGTGCATGTGTATAGATGACCGAACAGCGAACGATCATGTAGACGCCGGCTGTAACCATTGTGGCCGCATGAATGAGTGCGGAAACCGGCGTGGGACCGGCCATCGCATCAGGCAGCCAAACGTAAAGTGGAATCTGCGCGCTCTTGCCCGCCGCGCCAATGAAGAGAAGTATGGCAACTGACGTAGCCCCGCCGGCAAATAGCGCTTTCCAGGTAAAGGGGTCAACACTCATTTCGGCGAACGCCTGAAATGCGCTGATGACTCCGTGCTCAGGTTTGGTGAAGAAGCTGACGGAACCTGTCAGGAAGAATACGAGCATCAGGCCCAACACAAATCCCCAGTCGCCCACACGGTTTGTAATAAAAGCTTTCTTAGCTGCGTCTCCCGCCTCTTTGCGATCCGTGTAGTAACCAATCAGCAGATAAGAGCAGAGTCCCACGCCCTCCCAACCCACAAACATTAGGAGAAAATTGTCCGCCAGAACCAGGGTCAACATGGCGAACATGAAAAGGTTCAGGTAGGCAAAGAAGCGATAGAAGCCACTGTCGCCATGCATGTAGCCGACAGCAAAGACGTGGATCAAAAATCCGACGAAAGTGACAAAGAGAGCGTAGGTGCCGCTCAGGCGATCCAGAGCCAGGGCGAAATCGGCACGGAAACGGCCCACCTGAATCCAGGTCCAGAGGTGATCAAAGATAGGTTGGCTGGAACTAAGCGCGCCATCAGACTTGAAGGCCAGATAGAAAGCGATGATGGTCGAGATGCCGACAGACGAACAGGCAATGATGCCGATGATCTTCTCATTACGAAGTCGCCGGCCGATAAACCAGTTGATCACCGCGCCTGCGAGCGGCGCGAAGATGATCAAACTTAGAAGATTGTTCTCGTGCACAATTTAGATTTTCTGTACTTTGTATTTTGTTCTTTGTTCTTTCGCCCCAACTTGATTCGTTTCATTTCAGAAGCAAAGTACAAAGCACTAAGTACAAAGCACACCACCACTGCCCTTGGACGGAACCCTATAGTTTCATAACGCTAGCGTCGTCCACATCCAGCGATTCGCGGTTGCGGAAAATGGCGATAATAATGCCCAGTCCCACCGCCGCCTCGGCAGCCGCTACTGTCATGACAATGAAAACGAAGAGCTGGCCGGTGACGTCCTGGAAGAAACTCGAAAAAGCGACGAACGTGAGGTTCACGGCATTGAGCATTAACTCGATGCACATGAACATCGCGATTACGTTCCGGCGGATAATCACGCCTACGACTCCAATCGTGAAAAGAATGGCAGAGAGCGCCAGGTACCATGAAAGCTGTGGGCCCATAGGATCCTTCAGTCTCGGTTTTCCGCTTCAGTCGGTAGTTCAACGCCCATGAGTTGGGCTGCTTCCGCAGTCGTATTCGTCTCTACGGATGTCGTGTCATCAAGTGATCGGGGATCAACCATACTCATCGCCAGCACCTGGCTTCCGGGAACCACGCGGGCGGTGGGGGATAATGTGTCTCGGCGACGCGCCAGCGACATGGAACCCACAATGGCCATCAGCAGCAACACTGATGTGATTTCGAAGGGCAGCAGGTATTTCGTGAACAGTCCGGTGCCGACCGAAGCCGTCAACCCAACATTAGAAATCCCGTGGCGAGGGGTGTAAGGAGAATCCTGGACGGCATACAGAATGAATGCGGTTTCCGCGATCAGGATCGCGGCCAGTCCGATTGCTGTGGGCACCAGGAACCCCAGGCGTTTGCGCCGAGGTTCTTCGTCCTCCACGTTAAGCAGCATGATCACAAACACCACCAGCACCATGATCGCCCCGGCGTAAACGATCACCTGTACGGCGGCAATGAAAGGAGCTGCCAGCATTACGTACAGACAGGCAAGTGAGAGCAATACGCCGATCAGAGACAAGGCGCTATATAGAGGATTCCGCTGCGCTACCATGCCGATGGCGCAGCCGATTGCCAATCCCGCGAAGAGTACGAAGAGAAGAGTCGGTAGCATTGAAGATAGTCAGTTGTCAGTGGTCAGTTGTCAGTGGTCAGTTCTCAGTTGCAGCAGTTTGTACTTTGAGGTGTAAATGAGATTGCCCCCTGCGCCGAAGCACCACTTGCTGATGAGAAGTTCAAAGTACAAAGCACAAAGTACAAAGAACGAACAACTGACCACTGACAACTGACCACTGACGATCCTTCACGTTCCCCACAAAAACATCACCGTAGCTGTTATCAGGATATTTAGAATGGCCACCGGCACCAGCACCTTCCAACCAAAATCCATCAATTGATCGAAGCGAAATCGCGGCAACGTTCCGCGAATCCAAATATAGAGAAAAAGGAAAAACATTATCTTGGCAGCAAACCCCAGGACGCTGACCAGCCCGAAGAGCAGAGTGCCACGGCCAAAGAGAAACTCGGCGAAAGGGACGTTCCAGCCGCCCAGAAACAGCGTTGTCGCCAGCATCGACACCGTGATCATGTTTATGTATTCGGCGTTGAAGAACAGCAGGAACTTTATGGAACTGTACTCGGTATGGAAGCCCGCAACCAGCTCGGTCTCCGCTTCCGGCAAATCAAACGGGATACGATTTGTTTCCGCAATAGCTGAAACGAGAAAAACGAGGAATCCCACCGGCTGATAGATGATGTTCCAGTTCATCCCGTACCAGCCCGACTGCTGCTCAACCATCGTGTAAATGTCCAAGGTACCTGAGAGAAGGATTACCCCGACCAACGACAGGCCGAGCGAAAGCTCATAAGAAATCATCTGGGCTGCCGATCGCAGTCCGCCCATGAGACTGTATTTGTTGTTTGACGACCAGCCGGCGAGGGCGATGCCGTACACACCCACTGAGGTCACGCCCAGCACGTAAAGCAAGGCAACATCGAATTGCGCAATCACCAGCGGAAAGGACCAGTCGGTAAACGGAAGAGTTATCGTAGGACCGAAAGGGTAGACAACGATAGCCATGATGGCGGTGATTATGGCGATCATCGGCGCCAGCATGAAAACAAATCGGGTGGAACGGTCGGGGACCAGGTCTTCCTTCATCATCGTCTTGATGAAGTCAGCGAAAGGCTGAAGGACTCCGCCATAGCCGACTCGATTTGGACCTATTCGTCCCTGAATAAAAGCCAGCACACGCCGCTCGGCAAGCACTGTGGCAGCTACGAGCAGCATGACCGAGAGGAACGCAACGGTGATCGCCACAATCACCAGCACCGAATGGATAAACGGGTTATTCCAGTCCATGAAGATATTTTTGATTTCCGATTTTTGATTTTTGATTGGCGGTACACGGTACGATTGCGGTTTCCAAGTACCAGCCGTTGCAATCAACAGTCACAATCGGGAAGCATCAGCAGTCCTCGTCAAACACAATCAAAAATCAGAAATCTAAAATCAAAAATCGGCATCAGTCTCCCGCTACCGAAGCCTCAGCCCGCAAACTGTCGTCAATCGTTATCTGATAAAGGGGCGAAATGCTCACAGTTTCTGGCCGCGGATTGCCGGCAGCCAGTAGATGAAACTGGGGGGTCTTTCCGGTCAGCGCCCCAATCTTGAACAGTTCGTGGCCTACTCTGGGCGTTAATAGAGTTTTCTCCCCAGTTTCCGGCAAAACCTCGACCAACGCCGTCAGCCTGTTCACCGTCGCCGATAGGTCGCGGCGCTCGGCAATTGTGTGTTTTGCCTGGACGGGATGTGTTTCATCCTTGAGCAACGGATAGCGAAGATCTGAGTAAGCCGGGACGCGTTCAGCGATCTCACGAAAAACAGCGCTAGCTGACATCTGAAACCCAAAATCAACACCCAGTTCATTGGCGATCTGAGCTGTGATCATCCAGTCTGGCTTTGAACTATGTACCGGCGGAATCGATTGACGCACACGCTGAACAAAACCGTCGTTGTTGGTATAGGTTCCATCCACCTCGGCGAACGATGCTGCAGGAAAGACTACGTCTGCAAAAGCGGTTGTGTCGCTCTCAAAGAGTTCCTGAACCGCCAGAAAATCAAGCTTACCAAGTGCTGTCTCGCGGCCGCGCAGCTGCCCCTGTAGAAAACTTCCCGCCATGTAAAGTGCGTGGATCTCTTCGCCCGCTGCCTCGAGCATTTGAGTCGCGCCCAGTGTCCCGTCCATGATTCGCATATCGTTAGCGCCCACGCTGTTGTTAAAGAGTGGCAGCGGATGCAAGAGTACCCGCCGCCCTTCGCCCGCCAGAGCATATGGAAGTTGTGCAACCACAGCCTGAGCTTCCGCCCCCAGTTCCGGGCTGAAGATAATTACCAGGTCACCATGCGACTCGTTGAGCGACTGTCGCAACGTGGACAGATCACCCTCTTCGACACCTAGCTTGCTGGCAACCAGTGCATCGAGCGATGGCGTCTGCAACGCGAGCACTGCGGCATCCAAACTTCCTGGAAGGATATGGATAAACCGCGATGCTTGTTCGGTAAGTCGTATACGAACGCTATTGATTACCGTTAACTTGGCGCCGCCATTGCGGACTGCCTGCCGGACCTGCTTGGCCGTTAGGGGCTGCAGTTCCTCAGGTTCGCCACCAATTAACAGAATCGTGCTGGCGTGACGGATGTCATTGTGCGTTGCCAGAGAACCACCGAGGTTGTCGAAAAACGGTTTTAGGTTGAACGCGTCAGTGGCGGTAAAATTTTTGGTGCCAACTAACTGGGCGGCAAACTTATGGAGGACGTAATTAGCCTCGTTGGTAATACGCGGACTGCCGATAATTCCTATCGCGTTAGGACCATGCATGTTTGCGGTGGCGTCCAGGTTTTCCGCTACGTGTCGAATCGCCTCGTCCCAGGTCGCAGGAATCAGCTTGCCATCTTTCTGGTAGCGAATTAGAGGTGTGCGAATGCGCTCCTCGTGGTTCACGAAAGGATGACCGAAGCGTCCCTTGATGCAAAGAAACTCCCCATTAAGTCCGTTCACATAACGATCGCGGGCCACAATGCGCATCAGTTCTCCACCGCGCGAACCGAGTGACATCTGGCATCCATCAGAGCAGTAAGTGCAAGTGGAAATCGTCTGCGTAAGTTCCCATGGACGCGCCTGGTGCCGGTAAGTGGCGTCCAGCAGCGTTCCCGTAGGACAAACTTCAATGCAGTTACCACACTGGGAGCAGTCCAGCCATCCGCCGTAAGTACCAATGACCGTATTTGCGCCGCGACCTCCGGCTTCGATGGCGTCTTCGCCCATCCACTCGTCGCAGACCCGCGTGCAACGCTTACAAAGAATGCAGCGCTGCGGATCGTTAGCCACTATCGGCGAGAGATACTTCTCAGGATAGTAATTCTTTTGCTCAGTGAATCGCTCTTCCAGATCGCCCCAATTAAAGGCCATCTCCTGCAGCTCGCACTCGCCGCCACGATCGCACACGGGGCAGTCAAGCGGATGGTTGGCCAAAAGGAACTCCATCATTCCCCGCTGGGCCTTCTCAATCTCCTCGCTTTGAGTGGTGACCACCATGCCGTCAGTGCAGATGATCGTGCAAGACGTTTGCAGTTTGGGCATCTTCTCAATGCGCACCAGACACATTCGACATGATGCCTGCAGCGCGAGATCTGCGTAATAACAAAACGACGGAATATCGAATCCCTTTTCGCGGCAAACGTCGATCAGTCGCGCACCTTTGGACACTTGGAAGTCTTTGCCGTTAATTGTGACTTTGATTATGTCTGTGGCCATTTCTACTTAGCTTTAACGTGCCCTAACGAACTCATCAATAGTTAAGTTTGCCGAACGAATCAGGGCTTCGCAGCGTTCCTTTCGCAACTTCCTTGTGGTCTGGGACTGAAAGTGTCGCGACCTCGTTTGCTTTGGTCAAGATGATATGACTACTACTCTGTCGCGCTACGTTCCACCCAAGACTCTCAAAAACTCTCACAACTTCGCTTCCACTAAGAATAGGCAACGAAGCCATCAGGCCGCCACCTCGACCTGCTTGGTCTCGATGGTAAGGGGAAGCCCTTTCTCACCCCTGACCTCAAGACAAAGTCTGATTGCATCCCTGATGTTCTCCAAAGCTTCCTCTTTCCTATTTCCCTGGCTAACGCAACCGGGAATAGAAGGACACTCGACCACCCAAATGCCGTCCTCATCTCTATCTATTGTTACGGTGAAAATCATCAATACCTCCTTTGCAGTTCGCAGCCAAACTAATCGCTGACCTTGAATTGCTGCGGTGCCATCTCATCAAACCTCCCTGTGAACTACCACTAGCGCTATATTTCGTTTAGAGGCGGGCGTTGCCCGCCGTCCCTTTCGGTAATTCTCTTCTTGATGGCGATCAGCAAATCCGAGATCGCTTTGTGAACAGGTGCAGAGCGCTTTTCCGCTTCGAGACTATTGGCTGCAAGTTTTCTCTGCTGTTCTGCGATAGCGTTCTGTATACGCTTAAGTCGTTTGTATTCGTCCTCTCTCATAAAGCACTACATCACGCGTGGCACCTTTTTTCAGCGCAATGACAGGCGGGCAACCGGCCGTCTCTAAGCCGTAGCTGCCGGATTCTGCTCGTCGTCATCACTTGCCAAGAGATGCTTCCTGAAATCCTCTGGGAACCTCTTGATCGCCGATTGAATCGGCCACGCTGCCGCATCACCGAGCGGGCAGAACGATTTGCCTTCGATGTTGTCGCAAAGAGCCAGCATCAACTGTGCGTCGTCTGCCCGGCCCTCGCCCTGATCGATGCGCTTGAAGATCTTCACTAACCAGTCAGTGCCTTCGCGGCAGGGTGTGCACCAGCCACACGATTCGTGTTTGTAGAACTCTGTCAGGTTCTTGGTTGAATCGAAGATGTCTACTGTCTCGTCCATCACGATGAAGCCGCCGGAACCGACCATTGAACCGCCGGCCACCAGTCCTTCGTAATCCATGCGCACATCCCGACCAATAATTTCCTCCGCCCGCATGATGTAAACGGATGAGCCCCCGGGAATGACGGCCTTTAGCTTTTTCCCCTCAGGTATTCCCCCGCAGTCTTCCAAGATGAACTTTTCCATGTCGTCGTAGCCCATGGGGAGCTCGTACACTCCGGGACGATTTACATGACCGGATACCGACCAGAGTTTGGTTCCGCCACTCTTCTCGGTGCCGAGTTTCTGATAGGCCTCGCCACCCATTTTGATTATGTCTGGAACCGCAGTGAGCGTTTCGACATTATTAACAACTGTCGGGCAGGCATAGAGACCCGACACGGCCGGGAAGGGAGGCTTCATACGCGGATGGCCTCGCATTCCTTCGAGCGAGCTAAGCAGCGCGGTTTCCTCACCGCAGATGTAAGCGCCGGCGCCGGTGTGGGTATAGATTTCGCTGGAGAAGTTTGAGTCGAGGACATTCTGGCCCAGCAAGCCGGCCGCGCGGCCTTCATCCAACGCGCGATCCATGATGTCGATCAGGTACTTGTACTCACCGCGGGTGTAGATGTAGTTGGTCTTAGCGCCCAGCGCGTATGCAGCGATCAGCATGCCTTCGATGAGCATGTGAGGATCGCGTTCCATCAGGTAGCGATCTTTAAAAGTCCCGGGCTCGGATTCATCGGCGTTGCAGACTACGTATTTTGGCTTCGGGGAATCCTTGGGGACGAAGCTCCACTTCATCCCGGTGGGAAAACCCGCGCCACCACGTCCGCGCAGTGCAGACCTCTTCACCTCGTTGATGACATCCTCCGGCGACATCGAGGTCAATACTTTCTTGAGTGCCTCATAGCCGCCGTGCTGACGATACACTTCAAGCGAACGCGAGTTCTCCAGGTGCACACGCGCGAGTTGCAGTGGTTCACATCCGATGGCGCCGATGAACATAATCAATTTGTACTTGGAACTTTGTGCTTTGTACTTAGAACTTTGTGCTTTGAGCCTTGTACTTTGTGAGATTCGACTAAACGGTCCAAGCCCTAAGTACAAAGCTCTAAGTACAAAGCACAAAGTTCTAAGTTCAAAGCTCCTTCACGTTAGTGAATCCAGAATCTGATCGACCTTTGCCGGTGTCAGGTTCTCGTGATAATCAAACCCAATCTGAAACATTGGGGCGGTACCGCATGAACCCAGACACTCGACTAGCGAAACTGTAAATTTGCCGTCTGTAGTTGTTTGTCCAGGCTTGATTCTCAACTTGTTGCACACATGTTCAGTAATTCGAGGCTCGCCGCTGATCTTGCAAGATAACGTCTTACAAATCTGAATGTGATAGCGACCAATCGGCTCTGTGTGGATCATCGAGTAGAAGGTGGCAACCTCCCAGATGTCCGTGATACGAAGGCCCAATCGTTTCGCAAGATATGCCACGCCCGGAGGATCCAGATAGCCCCGCTCCCTTTGCACAATGAACATTAAAGGCAGAATCGCCGAACGGACTACAGGATACTTGGCCAGGTGCCGATCAATCTCCGCTTCAATCTCAGGAGAGAACGACGCTACCTCGTCGCCAATATCGACGGGCTGCGAAAGAGGCTGGATCTGTGTGAATTGTGTGCTCATTGTTCAAAGCGGAGCTTTGTGCTTTGTATTTTGTTCTTTGTTTGTGTATTCCAAGGTGCTCACATCGAAACTCTCAACTACCAAGCACAAGAACAAAGTACAAAGTACAAGGAAGAAGTACTACCGATCAATCTCTCCCAATACGATATCGAGCGATCCGATAATAGCGACAACGTCGGCGATCATCGCGCCTTCAGCCATCTGGGGCAGAGCAGAGAGATTTACGAAACTTGGCCCGCGAAAATGCACGCGCGACGGCTTAGGCCCACCGTCGGACCTGACATAAACGCCCAGTTCACCTTTCGAGGCCTCAATGGGAAAGTAGACCTCACCGGCCGGTACATCAAATCCTTCCGCGACGATCAGGAAGTGGTAAATCAGCGCGTCCATGTGGCGCTTCATTGCTTCGCGATCTGGAAGGACCACCTTGGGAGCGTCGGCTTTGACAGGACCGGGTTTCAATCGTGCCAGAGCCTGATTGACAATCTTGTGCGACTCCTTCATTTCGCGCATACGCACAATGTACCGGGCCCACACGTCACCGTCCGGTTCAGTTGGGACTTCAAAATCGTACTTCTCGTAGCCCGTGTAAGGATTCGCGCGGCGAATGTCGAGATCGACGCCGCTGCCGCGCAGACACGGACCCGAGAGTCCCCAATCAATAGCATCCTCCGCCGAGATGATCCCGACGCCCTGCGTTCGTTTCTGAAAGATTCGGTTTCCAGTAAGCAAGGTGTGGAATTCGTCAACCGACTTGAGAAAACTATCCTGAAATTGCTTGACGCGACGTTCGAAGCCAGCAGGCAAATCCATCATCAAACCCCCGATGCGGAAGTAGGATGGAGTCAAGCGGCCGCCCGAAGCGGCTTCGATCAAGTTGAGAATCTTTTCGCGCTCGCGAAAACAGTAGAAGAAAACCGTCATCGCGCCTAAATCCAGCGCATGAGTACCCAGCCAAACCAGGTGCGACGCAATACGCTGGAGTTCGCAGGTTAAGACACGAATGGTTTGCGCGCGCTCGGGGATCTCCAGAGCCAGAAGTTTTTCGACAGCCATCACATATGCCAGGTTGTTTCCTAGTGGATTCAGGTAATCCATTCGATCGGTGATGACGATCCCTTGCTGATACTTCTTGTATTCAAAGAGCTTCTCCATGCCTGTATGTAGATAACCAATATCAGGCGTCGCCTTTACGACCATTTCACCGTCGAGCACGAGCTCGAGTCGCAATACCCCGTGAGTAGAAGGGTGCTGCGGCCCCATCGAGATGGTCATCTGGCTGTCGAGCGGACGGTCGACAATATCGAACTGCGGTGGAACGTTAACGTTAGAGGTGCTCACCGTGAGTATCCTTAGCGTACCTTCGACTTCCCATTTCCGATTGCCAATTGCCAATTGCCGATTAAGGAAAGCTGGTCGTCCTGACAATGCCAAATCAAAAATCAAAAATCGGCAATCAAAAATCACTTCAGGCTATACGGTTCGTAGCCTCGCAACGGGAAGTCCTTTCTGAGCGCGTGCCCTTGCCAGTCGTCAGGCAAAAGAATCCTTCTCAAGTCGGGATGCCCATCGAAAATGACGCCGAACAAATCAAACGTTTCGCGTTCGTGCCAGTTCGCCGTTCGCCAGACGTTGGTAACCGTGGGCACGTGCAAATCGTCTTCGGTTAACAAAACCTTCAGTCTTACTCGATGATGGATAGTTGTGGAAAACAGGTGGTAATTGACTTCAAACCGGGGTTCTTCCTCCGGTCCGCGATCAACGCCGCAAAGGTCTGCGAGAAAATCAAAACGTGCTTCCGGGGAGGTCTTAAGGTGCGAGCACACCGCTTGAATGTATTCCCGCCGCACTATCGCCGTTACCTCCCCAAAGGTGTCTCGAACTTCAGTTATCCATTCCGGGTGCTCACGCTGCAACGCCGTCACCAAAGGAGACGGCGTTGAATTCTGAGTTGAGGTTGTGCGGGTCTGCCCCGGCAAAGCCTGCTGGTTGTCTGCCCCGTTTGTCATTCTATGAATCGCCCAGTTACGAGGAGCGGCGGCGTTCGTGTTTTGAAGCGATTGTATAAGGCCGCGATTCCGGCAGCGTGTTCTGTCTGGCGGTTGACCCGTCTGTGATGGGTAGAGTTCCGGGTACTACCGCATCGCGGGCTTCGTCTTCCGGAATGTCTCGGCGGTCACGCGAGGACTCGTTCATCACTTTGTCTTGCAACATCATCACGGCGTGAATCAGCATCTCCGGACGTGGCGGACAGCCAGGAATGTAAACGTCCACCGGAACAATCTTGTCCACACCCTGAACAATCGCATAGTTATCGAAGACGCCGCCGGAGGTTGCACACGCGCCCATTGAAATCACCCACTTCGGTTCCGGCATTTGATCGTAAATACGGCGCAGCACCGGGGCCATCTTTCTCGAAACCCTACCGGACACAATCATCACATCGGCCTGGCGCGGACTGGCCCGAAAGACTTCGGAACCAAAACGGGCCAGGTCGTTGCGAGAAGATGTGGCGTTCATCATTTCTATAGCGCAACAGGCCAGGCCAAACGTCGCGGGCCATAGGGATGATTTGCGCGCCCAATTGATTAGGGAATCCAGACGCGTGGTCAACACTTCCGGCAGGGCCGCGCTAATGACGTTTTCGAGTCCCATGATTAATAAAACCTAGGCAGCAGTGCGAATTTGTCCGAGCCGTCGCCTTTCCATATCCGCCAGCAACCGCCCTTCGGCCTCGGCGTCGCGACGAGCCTGATCGCTCCAGTCGAAAGCACCTTTCTTAATAACGTAGACATACCCGGCCAGCAGCAACACGATAAAAATTATCATCTCAAAGAAGACCACGTTTTTAAGGCCGTAAGCCGGACTGGCTAGCGTCTTGAAGACCACCGCCCAGGGAATCAGGAAGATGACTTCAATATCAAACAAGATAAAAATCATAGCGATCAGGTAGAACTTCACTGAAAAGCGCTCGCGTGCCGTACCAACCGGATCCTTGCCGCATTCATAGGGCATCAACTTCGTTCTGGTCCTCTTTCTCTGTCCGACAAACTGCGAAATAAAAATGTTCACGGCGGCGAAACCGCCAGCTACGACGAACATCAAGAGAACCGGCCAATAGTCGTTAAGGCGAAAAGGCATCTGGAAGATCCTAATCGGCACCTGCCGCAAACCAGATCGATGCGCGTCTGTTGCCACAAAGCGCGGCCACTGACGCGAGTGACTCTAGATTGAGAATCATTGTACAAGCTGAATCGTAGTCGAAGTTGATCGAGGGTGTCAAGGAACCATATATAGCAAAAAAGCACGCAGAAAATGACAATTGACCCTGCAAAAATTCCTGTGTTAACGTGCAGGGCAGCCTTTCGACAGGCCACCTGATTTGAACCTCCGGCAGGATGATTTGATTCCGATTCAGCTAAAGTGATCACCGGCTACAACACAGACGTAGAACATGATGGCGTCGTCTATCATGTGCAGACGGAAGATAAGGGACTGGATACGCCCTTGATTCTTTCGCTCGTTTATTCGGGCGGTGCGATTCTTGCCAGTAAGCGCTCCCGCTACGAAGATCTGATTGCCTCGGGTTTTAGTGATGAGGCGCTGAGCGAACGGTTGAAGCGCCAACACCTGCTGATCTGTGCGGCAATCCACGCCGGACGAGTTGGGGACCTGAGGCGCATGGCCCCTGCAGAGTCCGATTTGCCCACCGTCGAGACGTCTGTTGAGAGTGAGTCTCCCGCGCTGACCCAGCAGGCAGAGAAGCAGGGTGCACCTGAAGCCGCGGAAAAGCAGGACGCGGCGATCCCGACCCTTCCGACAGAGGGCTTAAAACCGGCGGCGGACGCGTACACGGTTTACGATCCGCGAAGGCAGTCGCCGCTGGGTGAGCAGGTTCCGGAGGAAGAGGGCATTAGAATTAGTCTGCTTGACGATCAGGAGTTTCGCTCAGGCGATACACCGACACTGCGAATCATGATCAGCCAACTATCGGGCAGCAACGAAAAACCAATGAACGCCGCCGTAGTTTCCGTCAAGGTTTTAGGAACCTCGTTCAGACCCCTGATCTACTCCATGAAGACACAGCGCGACGGCGTGGCTATCGTATTGGTGCAAATCCCCACCTTTACTTCTGGCCGCGCAGCAATCCTGATCAAAGCCATGGCTGGAGGTGCCGAGACCGAACTGCGGCGCGTTATTCACGCTGCCTGAGCAAAGTCGAGCGAGTCTGTTGAAGCTGCTAATAAATGGGGAACACCGCGAAGTCGTAGATAATATCTCGCTCAAGGAACTAGTCACGCAACTCGACCTCACACCCGAGCGAATAGCAATCGAACTAAATCAGCACGTGGTGCGTCGTGCGCACTGGGCCTCGACAGTGCTGAAGGAAAATGACCAGATAGAAATCGTGCACTTTGTGGGTGGCGGATGAGGCAGGAGCAGGTCCCGCATGAGATCCGGAAAGTGCCGCGCCGCCGTGCACGCGTCTGTAAAGATGGAAACAACAACGCCCTTTCCAAATCTATTCGCAATGATTGCGGGCGAGCTGTCTTCAAAGGTCGTAACCACACTCGCCTTATTAATTGTCCATATTGGAACTTCAGTTTCCTTTAACGCAAGTTCAGAAATTGATAGTTCTTGGTTTTTGGCTGGTACATCTGCGATACGTTTAGTGTGGTGCTGCTCTACCAGACAATCCTTTGAACAAGGATCCTGACGCTGCCTAAACACGAGGGGAGGGCTTGGACGCAGTGGCTCGCTGATAAACGCGCACGTAATCGACCTGCATAGTCTGCGGAAACACGGTTGTTCCGTCTGGATTTCCCGGCCAGTTGCCACCAACCGCCACGTTGAGCAAGATGAAGAACGGATGATTGAAGACCCATGCCTTACCCTTGGGAAGATCCGCCGGTGTTCTGGTCTTGTAGAGAATCCCATCGCAGTAAAAGTGGATCACATTGGGCTCCCACTCTACTGTAAACGTGTGAAAAGAGTCGGTGAATCGCTGATTGCTCGAAAGTATGTAAGACGAACTGAGTCCATTTGCGCCAGAAAATCCCGGACCATGAATTGTACCGTGTATTACTGACGGTTCCTTTCCGATGTTCTCCATAATGTCGATCTCACCGCACTGAGGCCAACCGACTTTGTCGATATTACTGCCCAGTAACCAAAAGGCGGGCCAGATTCCCTGACCGTAGGGAATCTTGATGCGAGCTTCAAAACGTCCGTAGGTTGCGTTGAACTTGTTCTTTGTGATTAAGCGGGCTGACGTGTAATCGCGCGTAACGTTGTCTGCCCCGGTGTATCTCTCTTTGATTGCCTTGATAACCAGTGATCCGCCTGATTGGTAAGCATTGTTAGTGCGCGCGGTATAGTACTCAAGTTCGTTGTTGCCCCAGCCCCACCCACCGATCTCCGCGGTCCACTTGCTCTGGTCAACAGGAGAACCATTGGGTCCATTAAACTCATCGTTCCACACCAGACTCCAGGCCGCAGGTTCAGCAGGCGGAAGCGCAAAAGGCGTCGGCACGTTCGTGCTCAGTTGAAAGACAAAACAGCCCATCACACAGCAAACGATTAAACGAACCACGGTGCGGTTGGATGTTGTGAACGAAATTGTTCTCATTTGGGTATTAACGTGACTGGTGTTCTTGTGTGCCCACCAGGTATGCCTCTCGCAACCAGCTCTTTACTTCGTCATCCAATTCGTTCACCGACTCGATTCTGAAGTGATGAACGAAACACTTCGGCGTCATGGTATCAACTCGTCTAAAACGCGGCCCCTCCAAACGCCTCGTCAGGACGACGTGGGCATCGAGTCCGTGATCGGTCAGTTTGTTCACCGCTGCAAAGATCATTCTTACCTGAAATCCAATGCGCGTCCTGGCGGGAGCTATTTGCACTGGGCCACAATCGAGTACTAGTCCGCTGAAGTGCTCGTAAAGTGAGATCGCATGCTGGCTTTTGCCGGCGAGAAAATTCTCGACCGAATACCTGCCACATGAGTGTGGCATATTCGAATTGATAAACTGCCGGCTGCACTTGGGACACCTCCAAAGTGGACGTGATGTTGTGGTTGATCGGCCGGTCATTGCACTAGTATGAGACTCACGAAGACTTAGGTTTCTTTGGTTATGACCGAAGTCTAAAGAAACTTACTTTTCGCCAATTTCACATTGAAGGCTTCGTGGTCCAGTACGCGTTGGAAAGCATTTCGGAGGACGGCCGCAGCCTCGTCTTCACCAGCACAGCCATCGAGAACATTAGCCCCGGTTGGGTCGCGCGCGAGACTTATCGGTCTCTGAGCAACGATGAGTTTATCGAAACGTTTGCGCTGGCCGGCCCCGGGAAAGCGTTCGAAATTTACTCGGAGACCCGCTTTCGTCGGAAACGTTAGTATCGCTAAAACTGGGACGGCCTGAATAATCCGACGGGAACTCCTTCCGGACCCAGAATCACTGCCAACTCATCACCACCTGGAAGTTTATTGATGCGGCATAATGAATCATTGCGCTTGGACCATCTTATTATTCCGCAGGGGCTCCGAAACGTACCGGCTCTAAACGAAACTTCTACTCGTAGTGCTTGGCGGGCAGACGGTATTGCGCGTGCGCTTGCGCTCCCCAGCTGTCGTCGCCCCCGACTCCTGTCTGCCGGTAGTCGAGGTTGACCGTGATCTCCTTTGACAGCCGGATCTCAGCGGCGTGCTTCGCCCGCTCGAGTTCCGACATTCGGAAGGGCCATGCGCTGAAGTAGAGTTCAGGCAGCCCGACCGCCCGGAGTCCCGCACCGGACGTGTTCGTGAACATAACCCAGCGGACGTCGGTTCGGTTGCCCGTCTCTTGCGGCTCGACGTATGGCGTCCAGAGGTCGTCGACCATAGACCGGTAGAGGCCGATCGCGGCCCCCGTCTTGCGATCCCAGTAGGTCTCCTGGGGCCCGCGCCCGTACCACTCCACCGTGCGAAACTCGCCCGGGATGAGCATCTGCATCCCGACGCGTGGCAATTCGGGAACGTCGCCGCCCGGCGTGAGCGCGCTCTCAACCTCAATCGTGCCGTCGCTGAAAACCGTAACCGATGTCCGCGTTTTCGAGTTCCCGACCGGTAGCGACGCCTCGGTGGTCACGCGCGCCGCACTCTGCCCTAGCCGCTCGACCGCGATGCCGGTGACCTTGCGCTCGCCGGCCGCAGTGCGCCAGACGCCCAGTCGCTTCGCCATCTGGTTGCCGCGATCATTGTCGATCGGCGCGCGCCAAAAGTTAGGAGCGAGCGGACCGGCGATTAGCGGCCGCCCATCGACCTCGTATGCCTCGAGCGCACCGCTCGCCTTCGCGACTCTCGCGAGGAAACGCGGGCCGCGGATCGTGATCGCGTCGGCCGTTACCGCTACCGTGAGGTCCGGCATCACCGCCGTGTCGCGCGCTTCTATTGCAGGGACGTCGTAGGGCATCACGAACTGGTCCCACGCGATAACGTGACCCTTCGGCGCCCAAGGGGTGTCACCCGCGAGCGCGAAGGTCACCTTCAAGAGATACTCGGCGCCGGGCTTTAACGCGGGACGCCGCAGCCCGAGCGTAACCTCCTCTATCTGCCCGGCGGCGGTCCGCAGTCGCGGGAGCTTCCCATCTTGGATCACCGTTCCGTTCTCGGCGAGTTCCCAGGTGCCGTCAGCGAACGAGAGCTCGCTGAAGATGTGCTTGTTCCGCACGCGGATCCGACCGGACGCGAGGTCAACGGGTTCGACTTTGATGTACTGATAGACCTTCTTCACCTCATCGAGTTCCGGCTGCACTCGCCGGTCTGCGAAGACCAGCCCGTCGCCGCCGTTGCCGTCGTTCGGACGATCGCCGTAGTCGCCGCCGTAGGCCCAGAACTCGCGTGCGTCTGGAGTCTTCTTGCGGAACACCTGGTCGACCCAGTCCCAGATGAACCCTCCCTGAAATTCGCGTTTCGACTCGAGCACGTCCCAGTACTCCTGCAGGTTCCCGACGCTGTTGCCGAGTGCGTGGGCATACTCAACGAGATAGAACGGCTTGCCTGCGCCCTTCCGTTCGTAGTACGGCACCAGCTCCTGCGGCTTCGTGTACATCGGGTTGAACGCGTCACTGTGGATGCTCGCTCCAGCCTCGTAGACGAGTACGACCTCTGGGTAGTTGGCCTTCACCCACGAGCGCGCCGCCTCGAAGTTGCGGCCCCAACCGGCCTCATTGCCAAGCGAGAACAAGAATATGCTCGCGTGGTTCTTGTCGCGTTCGATCATGCGGCGGACGCGGTCGACGTGGGCCTCGGTGAAGTCCTCCCCGGTCGAGATGCGCTGCTCGTCGTTCGCGCCGTAGCCGTGCGACTCGATGTTCGCCTCGTCCTGCACGTAGAGACCGTACTCGTCGCAGAGCGCGTACCACTCCTCGACGTTCGGGTAGTGGCTCGTGCGCACCGCGTTGATGTTGTACCGCTTCATCAGAACGATGTCCTCGATCATCCGCTCGCGAGTCATGACGTGCCCAAGGTCTGGATCGTGCTCGTGCCGGTTGACGCCCTTGATGACGACGGGACGACCGTTGACGACGATTTGACCGTTCTTGATCTCGCTGCTGCGGAAGCCAAGCCGCCACGGAATCGACTCCAGCACTCGCCCGCGACCGTCCTTGAGCGTTATCAAGAGTGTGTAGAGGTTTGGCTCCTCGGAGGACCACTTCTTCGGGTTTGTCACCGCCCGCTCCAGGTCGAGTGACATCTCGCCGCGTACAGGGGCCGTCCCTTTAGCGATAAGCGGGTTGCCGACGGCCGAACCACGATCATCTAATAGCTTAGCCTCTATGGAGACAGGTTCGGCTGACACACCGGCGTTGTGCACTTTCACGTGCAGCCTGAGCCGTGCGTCGCGGTACTGCGCGTCGAGGTCGGTCCGGGCGTAGAAGTCGCGCACGTGAACCGGCGCGCGCGAGACTAGCTCCACATCGCGGAAGATGCCGCTCAATCGCCAGAAGTCCTGGTCTTCAAGGTAGCTGCCGTCCGAAAAGCGATAGACCTCGACCGCCAGGGTGTTCTCGCCCGGGCGAACATACTTCGTCACGTTGAACTCGGCGGGCAGCCGGCTGTCCTCGCTGTAACCGACCTTCTGGCCGTTGACCCACAGGTAGAATGCCGAGTTGACGCCGCGCAGGATGATGAAGGTCTCGCGCCCGCGCCATTCGGACGGAACCGTGAAGGCGCGCCGGTACGAGCCGACCGGGTTACGCTCCTCATAGGTGGTCCAATCCTTGGGCGGGTCGCCCATGACGCTCGGAGCCTCGCGTTTGAACGGGTAGACGATGTTCAGAAAAATCGGCGTGCCGTAGCCTTCGAGTTCCCAGTTCGACGGCACCTTGATTTCCTTCCATGAGGAGACGTCGTAATCAGGCTTGTAGAAGTCAGCCGGCCGCGCCGAGGGCCCCTTCACCCAGTGGAACTTCCACATGCCGTTGAGCGAGCGCACGAACGGCGAGCCTTCGACTCGAGCGGTACCCGGCGCGAACACGACAGCGCCACGCCGCGCGGAGGGTTCGTCCGGGTAAGGCACGAACGTGGCGTGAGCGGGCTCCTTATTGATACCGAAAACACGCGGGTTTTCCCAGTCAGGCGTGGACTTTTGTCCGTCCTGGCCGTGCGGCGATAATCCGGCCGACGAGGAGAGTAGGAAAATCAGGACAGCGAATAACCTTCTCATCGATTAGTTCTGGCGTAACAATCTAGCGGAGGTATTTGTTGAAAAATTCGAGAGTGCGCGTCCATGCCAGTTTGGCGGCAGTTTCATCATAACGCGGCGTCGTGTCGTTGTGGAAGCCGTGTTGTTGGTCTAACAACGCCTTTCTACTCGACATAGCTCTCAAGGTCCGAATCGAAGTCGGTATTCGCCTGAGGTAATGAAGGCCTTGACCATCTCGGCGCCGATGTAGTCGCCGTTGAACTGGGTCAGCTTCGTTAGCCAGAAGTCATAACCATCGAAATTTAGTCCCAATTCTGGCGGGTCGTTTGGATTGCGGCGCAAGTAGCCGGAGTATTGCATCAACACAAACGCGCGGTTGAACTCCTGCTGCGCCAGTGTTGAGTTCTCGGCCACGCGACGTAAGGCTCGCGCTCGTGCTGCCACATCAGCGGTCGTGGTTGCCAAGGCAAAGTCATTAATAGCGGCCGCACGGTCAGTGTCCGGAGGTATGACACCTGCGTTCGCGAAAAGCGTGTCGACAAACTCCGTAGGCGTCATCGACGTGGGATAGGCGGAAGTAAAGCGTGACCGCTGTACAAAGTCAGACGTAAAGGCCTGCTTGTTGTTCTCCAGCGCCTGCTCCCAACCAGTCTGGTTCACGATTACACCCTGACCAATTTGCCGCGTATCGGGCAGCAATTCACTCAGCTTAATCGCTACCGGAATACCCGGCAGATTCCGATACGATGCTTTGTAAGTCCTGTAGACGAGGTAACCCGTCTGCTGAAACTCAATCGAGAGGAAGAAGGCTGCTGAGACGTTTACGCGCTTGGCCTCGATGCACGACTGATCTGTACCGCAAGGAGTGATCTCGTTCGTCCAAAAGTTCAAGCCATTCGTGTCCGGCTCACGGTTGAGGAAGTCGCGGTAATGTTGCCGGACGAAGAACTGCGCGTCGTCTATCAGGTTGGACACGGGAGCCGCACCCGGGTCGTAAAGCTCGGCGCTAACAAGAGTGCCACTAGTGTTATTGCGTCCGCCGGCGACCAGTACTTTTCCGCTGGGCAAAAGAGTTGCTGAGTGGTTATCGCGCGCGGTGTTGAGATCAGCCGCGATGGTCCATGACCCGGTCGACAAGTCATACAGCTCCGCGCTAGTCAGATTTACACGACGATTCCAATCGTAGCCCCCAGCTTGGTGATAACACTGTTCGCGGCGCCAAGGCCGCCCGCAACCAGGACCTTGCCGCTTCGAAGTAGCGTCGCTGTATGCCAGGCGCGATCATCACCGAGGTTCCCGGTCAGACTCCAGGTCTCACTGCTCGGGTCGTATAACTCTGCGGTATTTGTGATGCCAAAATCCGGCGGATTATTATTAGTAAATCCTCCTACAACCAGCACCCTGCCATCAGGAAGGGGCGTAGCCGTGCAAAAGGAGCGCGACTTGTTGAGGCTCCCCGTATTGCTCCAGGTTCCAATAGCCGGATCGTAGAGTTCGGCACTGCTAAGGAAGCCGCCGCCAATACCTCCGCCGACCAGGACTTTGCCGGTCATGAGCAGCGTCGCCGTGTGACCGTTGCGGGCTGTGCTAAGGCTGCCCGTAAGGGCCCAACTCCCTCCAGCCGTCTGGGCGCGGGCTGGTCTCATCGGCATTAACGCGGCACCACTCATTAAACTCGCCAGTGCGAGGATCGTGATAGTTAATCGAGCGATGTTCTTTTGCTTTCTCATGAAACCATCCTTTCGTGAAGAGCAAAGGTCTTTCTGGCTCTCCTAATGGGGCGCGCGCGATCGAGAAAGAGAGGGTCGCGTGACCCTTCTCATTCTCGCTGTGCGGGGGACTCGCTTCGCCGCCCGGCTCCTCGTCAGTGATTGTTGCCGGTAAGTTTCTCGCGAGTTGTCATGTAGATGTCGCTCGACGGTTGGCCGGTGGGCGTCGGTTCACTGCCCGGACGGTTTGAGCCGAAGAACATGGTCAAGCCGTCGCGAGAGAGCGTCGGCCGCGCCTCGTTCGCCGCGGTGTTGACCAGGGGGCCCGGATTGGTTGGCGTCGACCAGTCATCGCCGGTGGTCTCGCGGCTAGCCGTCCAGATGTCTAGCAGACCGAAGCCGCCGACGGGCCGGTTCGAGTCAAAGACGATTTCAAGTCCGTCTTTGCGGACGTACGGTCGACTATCGTTGAATGCCGTATTAAGTCCGGGAGCGAGCTGCGGTGGGCCGAAATCGACGCTGTAGTAGATATCCTGATCGTTGCCGCCGGCTTCGAAACCGCCGGTGCGGTTGCTTGAGAAGTAGAGGAGAGCGTGTCCACTGTCGTCCTCGAAGTACGAAGGGCCGAACTCGGCCGCCGTACTGTTGATTTGGCAGCCGACGTTTTGCGGTTCCTCCCAGGCGCCGTGTTTGAAGCGAGTGAAGTAGATGTCGTCCCCACCGCAGCCGTCGATCCGCCCACTGCTGACAAAGAATAGCCCGTGGCCTGGCACCGGCGCTGGGCCCCAGTCGTTAGCGTTGCTGTTCACAGGCAGGCCGAGATTCTCCGGGGCTCCCCACGGGTCGTCCCTATGGGCGCGGCGCGTGACCCAGATGTCCAAGCCGAGCATTCCCCCGGGCCGATCTGAAACTATGTAGAGACTGAGACCGTCGGGCGACAGGACCGGGTAGCCTTCGTTGGCCGTCGTATTCAGCTCCGAACTGGTGCCGGGGATCGATTCCATGTTCACCGGAACGCCCCAGTCGCCGAAGCGCTTTGCTGAGACGAGCGACGTGAAGGTCATTCCCACTGCGATGCTGATGAAGACGAGCAGGCGTGCCTTACGCACTCCTCCTCTTGTGCCGGTAGCAATAGATGTTCGCGTTGGTCCCGCCACGCGCAGGGCGAGCATTTGGGAGGCTTTTTTGAGCATGATTCGTTGATCTCCTTTTCCAGACATGATTTGTTGATCTCCCTCCGATGTGCCGGAGGCTGTCGGCACAATTCCGTTTCCCTTCCTGGCTCGTTTAGGTATCCGTCTACAGATGCGAGAATTGAATCAAAGACCTCTAACGCGATAAGCATTTCCTTTTCGCCTGCGACCAAACTAATGAGAGGGGGACTGCACCACCCGTGTATACTCAGCGCCACTTGCGGTTAGTTTCAGGCAGGTAGGGGTGACATGAATGGCTGCCTCATCACAAAAAGTGACCCAACTACTCGTCGCCTGGAGCGCCGGCGATAAGGCCGCACATGATGAGCTAATGCCGTTGGTCTATGAGGAACTGCGCCGCTTGGCCCACCAGTGCATTCGCCGAGAGCGTCCCGGCCACACGCTGCAAACCTCGGCCCTGCTCAACGAAGCCTACCTGCGGCTCGTCGATCAAAAGAACATTCACTGGCAGGACCGCGCCCACTTCTTCGGCATCGCTGCTCGACTAATGCGGCAAGTCCTGGTTGACTACGCCCGCAAGCGAGGCTACGCCAAACGCGGAGGCGACGCGCACCGAGTGCCTCTGGATGAAGCGCTGATCGTCTCTGAGGAGCGCGCCGCCGACGTGGTGGCCCTCGACGACGCGCTGAAAAGTCTGGCTGAGATTGATCCCCGCCAAAGCCAGATCGTCGAACTGCGGTTCTTCGGCGGATTGAGCATCGAGGAGACAGCCGAAGTTCTCGCCGTTTCGCCCGGCACGGTCATGCGCGATTGGACGCTAGCCAAAGCCTGGCTCCGCAGGGCTGTAACATCCTGACGGCCTTAGAGGTTCTGGAAACATTCGTCGCATTTAAGGTTGAAGGCGCACTGCACGAGGTGTAGGCGGAGCAACTCTCGCACGTGCGAGAGGTTTAACCGCCCGTTCTCGCTGATCCGGTAAGAGCTTTGTGGGATAGCTTGGGGACAGGAAGATTACCTATGCCTGCTAGGCACTTGGAGCTTGGCGCTGCTCTTATGACGCCCGAACGTTGGGAACAAATCAAAGGGCTGTTTCACGCGACCCTTGAGCATGAACAGGCTCAGCGCTCCGCCTTCCTCGCGCGCGAGTGCGCTGACGATGGGCCTCTCCGCCATGAGGTTGAGTCGCTTCTTGCATCGCACGAGCAGGCTGAGAGCTTCATCGAGACACCCGCCTCTGACCTTGCGGCGGAATTGCTCGCCGAGGATCAGCCCGGGCTGCTAGCCGGGCAGATGGTCGGCCACTTCAAGATCGCGGACGTATTGGCCTCGGGCGGCATGGGGGAAGTGTACCTGGCCGACGACACGAGGCTCGGCCGTAAGGTCGCGCTCAAGCTGCTGCCGCCACAGTTCACTATCAACGCGGACAGGGTGCGCCGCTTCGAGCAAGAGGCGCGAGCGGCCTCCGCGCTCAACCACCCGAACATTGTCACCATCCACGAGATTGGGCAGACGGATTCCCTCCACTTCATTGCCACCGAGTTCGTTGCGGGCGAGACTCTCAGAGAGCACATGGCAAACACGCGGATGACGATAGGTGAAGTGCTCGACGTCGCTGCTCAAGTGGCTTCGGCTCTCGCGGCGGCGCACGAGGCGGGGATCGTCCACCGCGACATCAAGCCCGAAAACATCATGCTGCGGCGCGACGGGATCCTGAAAGTGCTCGACTTCGGACTAGCTAAGCTCGCGCCGCACCAGGCGCTGTTAGTTGACCAGCAAGCGCCGACCAGATCAGTGGTCAATACGAACCCGGGAGTGGTCATGGGCACTGTCGGCTACATGTCGCCGGAGCAGGCGCGCGGGGCTGAGGTGGACGCGCGGACAGACGTGTGGAGTTTGGGCGTCGTCCTCTACGAGATGGCGACGGGGCGCGCTCCTTTCGAGGGCGAGACGCCCAGTCATGTGATCGTCTCGATCATGGAGAGTGAGCCGCCACCGCTGGTCCGCAACGCGGAAGTGCCGGGTGAGTTGGAGCGGATCGTTGCAAAGGCGCTAAGCAAGGAGAGGGGTGAGCGCTACCAGACGGCCGGCGACTTGGCGCTTGACCTGAAGAGTCTGAGGAGGGAACTTGAAGTTGAGTCCCTGATGAAGCAGTTCCGCAGGCCGGACGCTGGCGGCGGAAAAACGGCGACGAAGAGGGATGGGCATGTAGCACTCAACACCACACAAGCGTCGGCGACGAGTACTGCTGACGTTGCCATAACACATCGGACCTCGAGCGCTGAATATCTGGTCAACAAGATCAAGAGCCACAAGCGAAGTGCGGTAGTTGCTTCAGCGGCGGCGATCCTCGTGGTCGCATCTCTCGTGTATTTCTCCAAATTCAGCAACGGAGGCGGCGGGGCGATCGACTCGGTGGCGGTCCTGCCTTTCGTCAACGTGAGCGCCGACCCCAACACCGAATACCTCTCCGAAGGGATCAGCGACAGCATCATCAACAGCCTCTCGCGGCTGCCCAACCTGAAAGTCAAAACGCTCAAAGCGGTCTTGCGTTACAAGGGGCAGGAGGTAGACCCGCAGAAGGTCGGGCGCGAGCAGAATGTCCGGGCAGTATTGATCGGCACGATGACACAACGAGGAGACGATGTGACGATCAGCGCCAAGTTGGTAGACGTGAGTGACAACCGCCAGTTGTGGGGCGAGCAATATAACCGCAAGCGGTCGGACATCCTCGTCGTGCAGGACGAAATCGCGAGGGAGATTACCGAAGGGCTGCGGCTGCGGCTCAGCGGAGAAGAGAAGGAGCAACTGGCTAAACAGTACACCCAGAACAACGAGGCCTATCTGCTTTACAGCTTGGGCAAATATTCGGCCCGCAAGATGACCAAAGAGGGATTTGAGAAAAGCATCGAATCTTTCAACCAGGCAATCAAGATCGATCCGAACTACGCGCTGGCTTATGCCGGATTAGCCGGCTCGTATCAGTTCATGATGTCGCGCGGCTTCGCGCCCCCGGAGGAGTACGAGCAAAAGGTCGAGTGGGCGGCGCTCAAGGCGTTACAGCTTGATGACACTCTGGCTGAGGCTCATGCCTCTCTGGGGGCGCATAGATTAATTAATTTCGACTGGGTGGGGGCAGAGAAAGAGATCAAACGGGCGCTGGAGCTCGACCCGAACTCCTCTGAAGCTAACGATGCGTATTGGAACTATCTGTGCGCCGTTGGGAGAGCGGATGAAGGCCTTCGGTATGAGATACGGGCTCGGGAACTAAACTCAATGCCTGACGGCGGACAAGCTGCCTTTGCTTACTTCCTGGCGCGCCAGTACGACAAGGCGATCGAGTTGTACGGGAAGAACCTGGAGAAAAAGCCGGACAATGCTCACGCGCACGTTCTACTCGGGGAGGCTTATGTGGCGAAGGGGATGCCTGCGGAGGGAGTCGCTGAGATGCAAAAGGGTGTGGCCCTCGATGCGACTCTCGCCAAAACCCCGGAGCGCTGGGATAGATACCCGTTGCTGGCCTACGCCTACGCGGCGGCGGGCCGGCGCGACGAGGCACTGAAAATACTCGACGAGCAGCAAAGACTGGCGAAGCAGCGATACGTCTCGCCTTATAACTTCGCCATCATCTACACGGGTCTTGGCGACAAAGATCGAGCCTTCGAACGGCTAGCAGAATGTGTTGAGCAGCGCATCCTGATCATCTTTCACCTCAAGAGCCGACCCATGTTCGACCCCCTGCGCTCAGACCCGCGTTACGCAGAGCTGCTCCGGAGCATGAACCTTGAGCCGTGAGGCAGGTTGAAAGAGACGGCGCGATGCTGCAATTCGGCCTCTGCCACAGGCCATGAGCTCAGTACCATGATTTTTGCGGGATGAAGGTGGAAGAATCATCGCGTTACGCTTTCAGCGTAACGCGATGTGGTGCTGACCTCGTACCTTTGGGTGGGCAATATCAGGCAGCATTTGCGGTGGTGACAATGTCATCTGTCAGTTGGACACTAAGAAAAATGAAGCGTACACCTCTACAACTCTTAATCTGCTGTATTGCTCTCGGCTTATTATTAGCCGCTTCGATGCCGTCGGCTGTCGCGCAATCCCAAGCCCTGAACGGACAGATCGAAGGCACGGTGTCAGACGAAAACAGGGCGGCTATATCGAACGCGGCAGTCACGGTAACGAACATCGAAACCGGCGCGACCAGAACCGTGACGACCGACGACAGCGGCGTTTATCGCTTTCCGCTGTTGCCGCTTGGAACTTATCGCCTCACCGCCGAAGCCGCTAAATTTAAAAAACTCGTCCGCGAAGGAATTACGTTGGCAACCGGACAAACCGCGACGATTGATTTGTATTTGCAGACGGGCGAAGTTCGGGAAGTTGTTACCGTTTCGTCGGATAGTTTGGTTGCCGATGCGGGCAAAACCGACTTGGGGCGCGTGATGAATACCCGCGAAGTTCAGAATCTCCCGCTTATTTCGCGCAATCCTTATAATTTCGCTCTCCTGCAAGCCAACGTCACAGGTCGTCCGAGCCGTGGATTTGCTAATCCGATGTTCAATGCCAACGGCTATCTGCGGCGCATTAATTATCTACTCGACGGCAACACGAATACGGAAGGCACTCGCGGCTCGCTGCGGTTTATGTTGATTTCCGATACTTACGTCAGCGAGGTTCAATTGGTGACGAACGGTTTTGCGGCGGAGTTCGGCAACACGCCGGGCTTGATTATGAATGTCGTTACGCCTTCGGGAACAAACGCATTTGGCGGCGCGGTCAGCTATCGCCTGCGCCGCTCGTCGTTTTATTCGCGCCCGTTCTTTTTTTCTTCATCCGAAGATGTACCGGACAATAAGGCTGATAATTGGACGGCGGCAATCGGCGGTCCGATTATCAAAGACCGTTGGCATTTTTACGCGGCTTACGAAAATGACAAGCGCGACGATAAAGCGGCTGCTGTGCGGCTGTTGACAATTACTCCGGCAAACCGGGCGCAGTTGATTGCCGCCGGTTTGCCCGCTTCGATTTTTCCGATTGCCCTTCCTTTTTTGCAAAGCGGACCTTTATATTTTTCGCCACGACGCGCAACTCAACGATAAGAATCGCCTGACCATGCGGTTTAATCATTCCGATTTGCAAATAAAAAACTCTATTCAGGGCGGACTCAACACCTTAGAGCGCAATGTTGATGCGTTCACCGTGGATTACGGGTTGGCAGTGCAGATTGCTTCATACACGCCGCAAATTTTCAATGAATTTCGCTTTCAATACGCCCAACGCACGAACCCGAGTTCGGCGGGCATAAGAAACGAATTTTCCGGCACCGGACCATCAATCGTGATTAGCGGCGTGGCAAATTTCGGTTCGCCCGAAGGCGCGAGAGGCGCAGATACAATTTCCAAGCCGCTCAGGATAACTCAATTTCAGGACAATCTAACGCGAACTTTCGGAACGCACGTCGTCAAATTTGGCGGCGGTTTTAATTTCTATAACAACAGCGAGCGTTCGGCAATTTTTAGCCGCTACACATTTTCTTCGATAAATGCTTACATCGCCGCCCGCAACGGGACAAATCGGCGCAGTTATACTGAATACCGCGAAACTTTCGGCGAACAGGAAATTAGCTACAAGGCGAGTTTTTGGAATTTTTTTGTGCAGGACGATTGGAAACTGACGCGCCGCTTAAAGTTCAATTACGGCTTGCGCTATGACCTTTACCGAATTCCCGAAGCCGATGCTTCCTCGCAGTTTCCGGCTTCGCAAAAATTTAAGGTGGACAAAAACAATTTCGCGCCGCGCCTTGGCGTTGTGTATGCTTTGCGCGAAGGAAGTCGCCCGACCATTTTTCGCGCCGGAGCCGGAATTTATTATGACCAACCGCTTTTGGCAATGTATAGTCGGGCATTGCAAAACAACGCGAATCCGAGATTTTTCAATTTGAGTTTTACGCCGATGTCACCCAACGCGCCCGCCTTTCCGAACACTTTTTCAGGCTCATTACCCGCCGGTTCGGTTTTGCCGCCGCAAGATATTGACACAATTGCTCCTGATTTTGAAACGATGTATGCGATTCACTCGAACATCCAACTCGAACAGGCGATTACTGAAAATCTCTCGTTCGCTATTGGGTTTATCCATTCGGGCGGTCGTCATATCCCGATTTATCGCAACATCAATTGTTTGCCAACGGGCGGCACATTAGCAGACGGAAGACCGTTTTTGGGAATGAGGACGATTAATCCTACGACCGGAGCAGTGACGATTTTGCCCTGCACAAATCGAATCTTTCCGCAGTTTCAAAATATCCAGATGGTCGAATCCGTCGGCGTGTCGCAATACGACGCTTTGACTTTGCAATTAGCGAAACGGTTTTCGCGCGGACTTCAATTTAGCGCGAACTATACGCTCTCAAAGGCGACCGACGACGCGCCCGAACAAAATACGACGACCGGCAATATTCAGGGCTTGGTTTTGTTAGACCCGACCAACCGCCGTTTGGACAAAGGCAATTCGTTTGCCGACCAACGCCATACTTTTGTCATGAGTCTGGTTGCCTGCCCGCAATTTAATTTTGCCAACAAACCACTCCGTTATCTCTTCAACCACAATCAAATCAGCATTATTGCGACCGCCAACAGTGGCGAAACATTCAACATTATTTCCGGTTTAGACCTCAACCGTGACGGCATTCTAACTTCGGACAGACCGGTCGGCATCAAGCGCAATTCGGGGAAAACTCCGCCGCAATACAATGTTGATTTGCGCTATTCGCGTTTCTTCAATTTCACCGACCGTTACAATCTCGAAGTCTTCGGCGAGTTCCAAAATCTTTTCAATATCAACAGCATCGTCGGATTTACCAACGTCAGAGTAGCGACGAGTCCTACTACCGGCGAAGTAGTCGGCGGACTGCCCGATTTCCGGGCGCGTAATCAATCCACTTCGCAAGAAAGCCGCCAATTCCAACTCGGCTTTAAGTTTATTTTCTAAACCGAAAACGGTGAACCGTAATCGAAAGACAAAAGTTTGTTCACTAAATTTTGTCTTTTCCGAACGATTTTGTCATCATAAACTTTAAGGAGAGATTTTTATGACACCGGAAACACAAAAAGAAACGTCCGCATCGGGCTATGATATTACGCCGATTGACGCGGCAATGCGCGAACATTTAGCGCAGGATTTAGACCCGGAAGCCTATCGCGTTCTGCTCGAACACGGCACGGAACCGGCGTTTTGTGGCAACTTGACCGACAACAAGGAAGCGGGCGTTTATGCCTGTCGGCTGTGCGGTCTGCCGCTTTTTTCGTCGGATTCAAAGTTTAATTCGGGAACGGGTTGGGCTTCGTTTTATCAACCGTTTGACAAAGAACATTTGAAGGACATCCGCGATACGCAATTCGGAATGGTTCGCATCGAGATTCGCTGTGCGCGTTGCGACGGGCATCAAGGTCACGTTTTCCCGGATGGTCCGCCGCCGACCGGACAGCGTTACTGTCTGAATTCGGCATCGCTCGATTTTTTCCCCGAAGGCGAAGAAATTCCGCAGAAAGCGAAAGATTAAAGCTAAAACGGATTTTAAAATTACGAATCGAGATTGTTCTACCAATTATCTTCTTCGATTTTATCTTTGGGCAAATCAATCTCCCACACAACTTATACGGATTACATTTGATAAATGTGCATTAGCTATAATGCCAGCGGGTCAGAACAAGGAGCGGTAGCGACCTGCTTGAACTAGCCCGCTCACTACCGTTCGGAGTTCTGACTTATTGCATATTTCATAAGTGGAATCCGTATAAGTTGACTGCTCATTGTTTTCTCCCTTTATTTGATAAATGATCTGAGTTCGGGAAATTCGACTAACATTGCCGTCGTATAGTCTGTTTCATTCAAATGTGCCGCGGCATCCTGGGCAAACTGATGAAGCAAAAACATCGGCGGGCGGCGGTCTGCCCCGATTATTACTTCAAGTTTCTTTTTATAATCCGCCGGAAAAATTAAGCCGCTTATTGATGAAAATAAAAGATGCAGATATTTATGTTAAAAAGTGATGATTGCAAAAATGGTGTCGGAATGAAGCGAACCGGTTAAAGCGGGAAGATCGCTTTTTGATTTTAATCCCAGCCTCGGAAAATTGCCCAGAGCAATAAAGTTAAACATTGCTTGTATCAGCATCACATCACCTTTTTCATTTTGCCCGCCAATTCCGACCGAAAACGTAATGTTGAAGCAAGGAATTTTGTCTTCGCCATAAATCATAATTTCTTTCTTTGCCATTTTACTTTCTCCTTTCTG